>CBDDKV010000002.1:5740000-6716079 GCA_965230395.1 Bacteroidales bacterium | reverse complement strand
AACTTTATAGCCAGCTCCGGGTCTTGTATGCTCATCCAGTTATCAAACTCTTTTAATACAGTTATTACAACCTGAACTGAAACTTTGCCGCTAACTGAGTCAATTACCTTACTGATTTTCGCCAACGCGTCCGCGTCAATGGTGGATTTTTTGCCGCCAGCAACTCGCTGTAATTCAGCGAGCAACACTTCTTTTATTTTGTGCGGTGCTGCCAATGCCTGGTTACGCCTCTCGTCCCAGTTCCCGGCATTGCGCCAGCGGGTAATGGTTGCTTCGGCAACGTCAATTTCCTGTGCTATGGCTTTTCCTGTTAAGCCATCCTCAATAAACATTCTCTCCGCCAACTCTTTTTTCTTCTTATTCGACAATCCCGCCATACCATGTTTTTAGGACAAATCTGCCCAAAAAGCATCCCGCAAAAAAAGATTATGGCAAGCCTTGCCAATAAAATGGCAAGCCTTGCGAAGAAAATACGGCAATAATGAAGTTTTTCGGCCAGATTGGCCACTGGGAAAAGTTCCAGGGGCGGAACTTTGACTCATGGTTCTCTGAGCTGGATGCTAAGTACCGGCATATCATTATCAAAATGCATTGCTACGGTGGGGAGGTATTTGAGGGCAACATGATTATGAATACCATTGCAGCCGCAAGGGCTACGGTGTGGATTGATGTTGTCGGGGTTGCTGCCAGTATGGGAGGCCTGGTATTACAAAAAGCTGCTAAACGCAGAATAACCAGAAATGGTTTTGTTATGGTCCATAGCCCACAAGGTGGAGGGCGTGGGACAGCCTCTCATTTTAAAAATCTGGCCAAACACCTGGAAGACATGGAAGCCAATTTTATAGAAGAATTTATGGCCAAGTCTACCAAAAACAAAAAGGATATTGAAGACCTGTTCGATGGTGGAGACCATTGGTTCTCGGCTAAAGACGCCCTTGAATGGGGGCTTGTTGACGAAATCATTGACCCGGTTGCGGATATAAAGCAACTCGATAAACAACAGGCTGCACAGCTAGGACAGGAAGCGGTATTCAACCGCTTTGTGGCTGAACTGAAGAAAAATGAAGACAAACCAATTATTAATAACAATATGGACAATGCTATTAAAGCGCAATTTATAGCTAACGCCCAAATTACAGGCGTTACGGCGGAATCTTCCGATACAGCAATTTTTCAGGCTGTGGAGGCAAAGATTAAAGAGGAAAAGGATGCCAGGATAAAGGCAGAAACGGAACTTGCTGAGTTTAAAACTGCTGAAATAAAAGCTGAGATTGACGAGGCTATTGAAAACCAGCTAACAACAGAAAGCGAACGGGATTTCTATACTGAATTAGGTAATAAAATGGGGATTAAAGCATTAAAAACCTCTCTTACAAAACTTAAACCTCACGAGCCAATTACTGCAAATATAAAGGGTAAGAAAAAGACAAACGGCAAGCTAAAAGGCGAACGTGACGGGTGGACGTGGGATGATTACCAGGAGAAAGACCCGAAAGCTTTAGAGAAGCTTGAAAAAGAAGACAAGGAGACCTTTGATGCCTTGCATAAAGCAAAATATTGTTAAACCAGAAAACGAAGAATCAAAATGGCAGTTTATGAAGAAGTATGGACGGGAGAACTTGTTAAGCAGTTTGACCATGCCGATCAAACAGGATTTTTAGAGGGGATTTCAGACCAGTCTCAATATGTTAATAACGATGCAATCCATTTAGTAGAAGTTGGTGTAAATCCAGATGTATTAGTAAACAACACAACATATCCAATACCTATTCAAGAAATAGATGATGAAGACATAGTAATAAAACTGGATAAATTTCAAACAAAAAGAACAAGGGTTACTGACGATGAACTGCATGCCTGTTCATACGATAAGATTAAAACTCGTAGAGAAGGGCATGGAAACTCAATAACAAAAAACAAGCACGACAAAGCTATTCACTCTATAGCTCCTAATAAGCACACAAAGAAGACCCCAGTAATAAAGACAACCGGACCAGACGATGGCACGGGTAGAAGGAAAATGGTGCGAAAGGATATTATTAACCTTAAAAAAGAGGCTGATGATGCTGCTATACCAGACGATAAAAGAAGGTTGGTATTATGCAACATGCATGTGAACGATCTATTAGATGAAGACGATAAGTTTTATGCTAAATACTTAAACCACATAGAAGGAAAAGTGAATCCACTTTATGGATTTAAAATCTTTAGTTATTTAAAAAACCCTATGTACAGTCAAACCGGGGAGAAATTATCGTTTGGGGCAATCCCAGGAGCAACCGACTCAATGGCTTCAGTGTTTTTCTATACTCCGAGGATATTTAAGGCTACTGGTAGTACTAAAATGTACTACATAGATGCAAAAAACAATCCTGCCTATCAAGCAAGTGAAATCAATTTTAGACACAGGTTTATTGTACTTCCTAAGCTTTTAGATGCAATGGGGTCAATAATTTCAGGTAGGATTTAAACTTTTAAAATAAACTATAATGGAAACTAACAACACCATAAACCCTAAGGTGCTTACCCAAAGGGAACTACTTGTTCAGGTTCACAATAAGGTAGAAAGTTTGGATAAAAAGTTCGATAAACTCTCTGAGCAAGAAATTGAGAACCGGGTAAAGATTGCAACACTAGAAACAAGGGCAAAGGTTCAGGGAGGTTTTTTTGGTGTTGTAAGCTCTCTAATTATTACAGTATTAACAAAAATATTCGTGCGATGAAAATAACAGCAAAAGAAAAAGAAAAAGCCTTTCAGGTAATGAAAGACAATGAGTTAAACGAAGTATTTATAAATACAAAGGGGGAGTTTTTTAGTTGTGAAAACCGTGCCCTATTAAGTGAAAAAGGCAACAAAAAGAATATTGCTCTTATTAAAAAAGCCGATTCTCCAGACAAAGAACCAGAAGCGGAAAGTAGCGACAACGAAAATATCAATCTGGACAAAAAGCAATCATGAGCTTAAAAGGTGCAAACATACAGAGAGGCAAGGTAGGCACAAACACCATTGCTGGCAGCACCGCCACAAGCGGGCTGCTGGTAACTGGTGTTGAAGTGCCAGGAAAGCTGGAGTACGGCAAAACTTACACCCTCTTTAACCTTAAGGATGTCGAAAAGAAAGGCATAACAGCGGATTATGATGCTGTTAACAAGGTGCGGTTATACAGGCATATAAAAGAGTTTTACCGAAGAACAGGGAAGGGAATTAAGCTTTTCGTGATGGTTGCCCCTCGCGAAAAAACAATGACCGACTTGGTAAACTTCGAAGGGCAATACGCTCCGAAATTAATTGCTAAGAGTAAAGGAGAGATACACCAACTCGCAATCGGGATTAATCCGGCCTCTGGTTATACACCAGTAATGCTGGACGGAATGAACAGCGAAGTAACGGCTGCTATTGCAAAGGCACAAGCTTATAGTAACTGGTGTTTTTCAACACACAGGCCGCTTAACATCCTGCTCGAAGGGCGCGACTATGGCGGAGATTCTTCAGTCACCCTCAATTTACGGGACATTCCAAACGTGAAAGCATGCGATGTTAGCATCGTTAACGGGCAAGATTACAAGTATGCCGATACGCTGGACGCAATTGGGCAAAAGTTCGCAGACATTGGTACAGCATTAGGGGATATTGCCCGGAAACGGGTAAACGAATGCATTGCCGAAGTGGAAGACGGGAACTTAACGGATGCAGGGCTTGACGCGTGGTTGGAGGCCGGGCTTTCTTCCCATCAAAGAATTGAAGATGTTGAAAGCGACCTTCCAACACTCGATAAGAAAGGTTTCATCTTTCCGGTTTCGTACACTGGGACTCCGGGGTACAGATGGAATGATGACCACGTTTGCGTGGCAGAGGTGGAAGACGCTGAAGGCAACCTAAATGAAAGCAGCATTGCTTATGGAAGAACATTAAAGCTTGCCTCCCGGCTGCTTAGAACTGCTTTAATGCCGAAAGTAAAATCAGTACAGCCAGTTGATCCAAAAACGGGTAAACTGCCCACAGGGATTATAAAGTATTTCGAGGGGCTTGGAGATGGGGCATTAAGCCAGATGTCAGGTGAACTATCTGGCTTTAAAACCACTGTAGACCCGGACAGTAATCTGCTTACAGGGGACAAGTCGCTGAACATTTCATTCACCATAATTCCTTATGGCAAAGTTGGGGTGATAAACGGAACGATTAACCTTAAAAGGAGCTTGTAATGGATGCGCGAGTTGTTCAAGGCAATAAATCATATGATAGTGGAGATGTTAAAATAACCTTGTTGGGAAACGAGGTAAATGAGGTGGAGGAGATTGTTTATGAAACTACACTGGAACATCAACGAAACTATGGATTAAGTAGAACCCCGAAGTCTTGGAGTATGGGGAAAAGGGAATATTCAGGCTCAATTACCCTTCCTATGCACGAAGCCATATTGATTGAGAATGCAGCCGAAGGGGACGTATTATCTATTAAACCATTTGATATTAACGTAACCTATCTTAATGAATACAACCAGATAGTTAATGACACTATATACTGCAAATTTGAATCTACAGGCCGCGAAGTTAATGGCGACATGGGATTAAGTAAACAGTATCAACTTTTTGTAATAGGTATAACATACAATAATGCTTAAAATGGAAGACAAAAAAGTAAACGGAAAAGACGTTTTAAAAAAGAAAAACGACAATACTAAAGAACAAGCTGAGAACATTTGGCCTGTTGGGGTTACCGAAGATATGATTGAAGGGTGGCGCACAGAACACCCAAAAGCTAAAATTGTCCCTGCATCAATTCCCGTTGATGACAGCAATACTGAATTTCACCAGGTGGTTTTGCGTTCTCCCGGACGCCATGTAATGGGAATGTGGGAGAAATTTATGGACAGAGACCCGGACAAATCTAAAAAGATATTGATTGACCATTGCTGTTTGTTTGGTAAAGAGAGGGTTTTAGCACCTAACAATGATTACCTGTTCTTTGCCTGCGCGACAACAATCGGTGAATTAATGCCCATAGGACAAGGCATTATAAAAAACTACTAACGCACTTTCCCGGCCTCCACTACCGGGACGAGTGCGACACTATCTTAAAGATTGATGCCCTGTTAACTGTATTTATGGGCATTCCTTTCCCGGAAGAACTAACCGATGATGTTTGGATGATGAAATATCGCCAGTTACTATGGCTGGCAGATAAAGGTTTATTAGGACTTAAAAACAATGCCAACTTATAATATTGACATAGGGGCCCGGTTCGGCCATGCTTTCGGTTTTGCCTACAAGAATATTGCAGGCCGTGCCGGGATAGGTTATAATGGCCGCTTTATATACGGTGGTATTGAAACCTATTCAGCCGAGGAAGGCGATTTTGATTACATAAAAATCAAAGGAAGTGATTTTGAATTGCAATTCGGCGACATGCCTTTCTTGCACGGCAATTACGGTGTTCTAAGTGGAATTTTGGAAGGCAAGCAAAACAGTGGCAACGATATTTTTGCCCCGCCCCCGATGTTAAGCTTTAGGCGGGGCAAAAGCTTAAAGGTTACCGAAATTGACGGTGCAGATTCCGAATTTGTCGAATACTTTGGTTTAAAACCTTTTGAAATTCAGATGCAGGGAATTGTTGTAGACATGGCAGAACACCAATACCCTTCTTACCAGGTTTCAAAACTAAACGAACTCTTTGAGCTTAACGAAATATTGGAGGTTTCCGGGCAAATGTTCGAAGAAAAGAAAATTAGGAGTATTTACATTAAAGATATTGAAATAAGCGGGGTTGAAGGGTATACCGACACTCAGAAGTATACTATTTCAGCAAGAAGCATTAAACCCGTTGAATTCTCCCTATTAAACCAGGTATGAGCACATTAATCATAGCAATTATGTATGTTACAATGCAGCCCTATGTAACTATAGGTGATGTTGTTTTTGAACACGTGAGTTCTGTTGAGATAAAACAGAGTGTAATACAACTTACAGACACGGCTAAACTGACTTTGCCCAGGGCCTACAAGCTTAAGGACAAAAGCGTACTGGACTATATAAAAGTCGGAGATCCGGCAACTATTCAACTCGGTTATAACGGGGAGCTACACGAAGAGTTTTCGGGTTATGTGCGTGAGATAAATACCAGCATACCCCTTGTCATTCATTTAGATGATGAAATGTACCAACTAAAGAAAGGCAATATTATTGACAGTTGGGAGAAAATAACTTTAAAAGAACTGCTTACGGAAATTGCCCCTGGCTATAAAACCGAGTGTCCGAAAGTAAATCTAGGAAAGTTCCAAATTGACAGCGCAAGCCCTTTTATTGTCCTTCAGGAACTAAAAAAACAATATGGTTTTTATTCCTGGACAAAGGGCAAAACCTTGCATTGCGGATTTGCCTGGGATATTAAAGACAAAGCCCCTGTAAACCATGTTTACAGGTACGGGCTAAACATTCCCAAAGGCGGGAACCAACTTAAATATAACCGGAAAGAAGATATAAAACTCCGGGTTACTGCAATTGCTAATAAACCAAACGGTAAAAAACTGAAGGTTATAGTAGGCAGCAAAGACCGGGACGCTCAACAACGAACACTCAATTTTGGAGACAAAACCAAAGAAGAATTAAAGGAGCTTGCCAACAAAGAACTTGCAAAAATCAGGTTCGATGGCTACACCGGAACCATTAGGGGCTTCGGGATACCGCGAACTATGGCAGGTGATACATTGGAGCTTCGCAACATGCCCGATGGAAATGGAAAGTACTTAATAGAGGCAGTTGCTATAAAGTGGGGAAAGAACGGTTATTCAAGAACCAATAAACTTAGTTATAGGGTATGAAGGTAGAAGAGGTATTCGAGGAGTTTATTGGGAAAGTCCAGGATAAAAAAAAGCTGGTCCAGTGTTTTGTAGGTACAGTTGCGGAATTAGATAAAGAAGAAGGTACGGCAACGGTAGAGAGGGAAGATAAGCCAACCTTGTATAAGGTTCGGTTAAATGCAATTACGGGAAGCCTAACAGACAAAATTGAGGTTTTTCCGGTAGTAGGTTCAGAGGTGTTGTGCAATCTTGTTGACAACAATAAGACCGAAGCTGCAATATTAAAATACAGCGAGATAGAAAGCATTTTGGCCACTATTGGAGGAAATTCTTTTATCCTGGACAAAGATGGGGTTGCATTTAATGAAGGCAAAAACGGGGGGCTCGGAATAGTCGAAAAGATAAACGAGAACCTGGAAGCCATAAAAACCTACGTGGAGGCAATACACTCCGCCTTGCCCGGTGCGTTTAACGCGGTCGGTTTGGGACCAGCCGCCAGCGGGACAGCTGGGGCAACTGCTTATACTGGAACAATGGCAACACAAAAACCAATAATTCTAAAGGATATTGAAAACCCCAAAGTAAAACACTGATGGAAGATTTTTTACTAAACGAAAATTATGAGCCCGTTATTGAAAACGGAGATTTTGTAACCGGGGAAAGCTCGGAGCAACATGTTGAATTGTTGCTCAAAACCAACAAGGGAGACTGGAAAGAAAACCCGCAAACAGGTTTCGGGATTGACCATTATATGAAGAGTTCAACCGCAAAACTTCAAGAGTTTGAACGAAACCTGAAGGTGGAACTGGAGGCAGATGGTTTTAAAAACCCGGAGGTAAACTTTGATGAAGACCTCACAAACTTGGAAATAAATATTGCCGATTAATATTAACCATTAAAACAAAAAGAAAAATGAAAAAAGGAATTTTGATTTTAAGTATGATTTTTAGCCTGGCGGCTTTTGCGACAAGTCAGGCAGTAGAAGCGTCAACGGTTCCGGAGGCATTAACTACCGTTTCAAGCCAGACTGAAACTTTAGCCCCGGCAACGGTGGAGCTGGAGCAGGCAAGTGAAACCGAAAGCGGTTTCGATTGGCTGACGTTGATCAACATTGGGCTTTTGGTGTTAACTGTTTTCTTTGGACGTGAATGGGTCCTGGTTAGAGGAAAGTTCAAAGAATTAGTTGGATTATCAGAAAGTGTTGTGCTTGCAGGTAAAGAGCTTGACAAGGTTCTGGATGATGGAAAAATCACTGAAGATGAAAGAAAGACACTCCGGGAAAATTTCCAGATTATTGCTGAGAAATGGAAGCTTTTCATAAAACACAAAGCCAATGTCAATACTGACTAATCTTATTACAAAAGTAGGTGGAACTGATAAACTCATCGGCAGCATTGCGGGTGCTGCCGATGAGTTTGTTCTGACCAAAGAAGAAAAAGCCCAGCTCAAACTGGAGCTGGAGAAACTAACTTACTCTGACAGGGAAGATGCGCGGGAAATGTACGAGAACAACTCGTCTTTACAGAAAATCTATGCTTTGGCGTTCCTCTTGTTTTATGCTGCGCTGACCGCCGGACTTATATTCTTGGTTTATAAGCTTGTTGAAAATGGATATGAATTGCCAGATTGGGTTATTGCTTTAATGTCTTCGATATGGGGAGGTATAAGCATAAAAGTATCGACTATAACAGACTTTTTGTTTGGTAGTTCCAAAGGCAGCCAGGATAAAAACTTTAGGTTAAAATGAAAGTAATACTGGAACCTGGGCAAAATATTCTTGACATTCTTTTGCGTGAGCAGGGTACAATTGAAGGGTTATTTGAATTTTCAGAGCAAAATGAAATATCAATAACAGAAGAATGCCCTCCAGGAACCCGGCTTGAAATTGAACCAAAGAACAACGCCGTAACAGGTTATTATAACCTAAAACGAATTAACCCGGCAACAAACAAAACAAACATAACTGAAGTGCTTGGAGGGATTAATTATATGGGCTTAGAACTTGATTTCATGGTATCATAATGGCAAGAACAGTAGAGCAAATACAGGAAACCATGTTTAAGGCGGTACAGGAAAACAGCGTCTTAAATAAGAAACTTACATCTATAAGCAAAACAACTATCTGGCGGCTGACAATCTACATCGTTGCTGTTTGTTCCTGGACACTTGAAAAACTGTTCGATAACCACAAAGCAGAAACCAATTATACAATCCAGCAACAAAAAGCGCATAAAGTCAATTGGTACTGTAATAAGGCTAAAGCCTTTCAGTTTGGCCATTCATTGGTTTATGAAGAGGATTATTACAAGTTCGAAGATGAAAAGGCAAGAATAATCAAACATGCTTCGGTAAAGGAAGTTGAGACCGACAACGGTCTTCTTTTAGAAATAAAAGTTGCTAAAGATGCCAGCGGTTCCTTAGCCGAATTAACACCACCGGAATTAGCGGCTTTTAAAAATTATATTAAGCGTGTAAAAGATGCTGGTGTTAAATTAAGAATAATAAGCCAGGAAGCAGACCAACTAAGACTGACCATTGACCTTTATTATGACCCGCTCGTTTTCAACGAACAGGGAGAAAGGCTTGACGGTACTAGCTCAACGCCAGTACAGGATGCCATATCGGAATATTTGGAGAACCTGCCTTTTAACGGGGAATTCTCAATTATGTCTCTTACAGATAAATTACAGAAGGTGCAAGGTGTGGCAATACCCCAGGTAATAAGTGCAGAATCAAGATGGGGCACTTATGAATGGTCGGGCATAAGTGCAAAGTATACCCCGGAAGCTGGATGGTTAAAAGTGTATGACGGGGATTTAACAATAAACTGGATACCTAATGTCTAAGATTTATGGCATAAACTTCAATAGGTTAATAACCTGGTTGGTCCCTCCTGTATTGCGCATAACATTTTGGCTCGAATGGTTTAAGGTGCTGACTGCTCCTGTTAAAGTCTTATATACCGATTTTAAAAGGTATCGTGAAGAAACTAATTATAAACTGGCCATTACACCGCAAGTGTGTTGCCTGGAGAGGGCTGTCAATGACTCCTTCGATAGTGAGCTAAGAAGGGTAACCATAACTGACACCGGGGACAGGGACATAACTTTCATTCACCCCGATGAAGCCCAGATTCCATTAATTACGCATGCCGAGGGTTTGGGGAAAGATAACGAAATACCGCTTATCCATTCAGATGCAGGGTACATAGGTTCAGGCTATGACTTTTTTGTAAACCTACCATTTCAATTAAACAAACCTGAAGAATACAGGCTTAAAGCCTTACTCAACGAAAACAAATTACCAGGGAAACGCTATCAAATAATTTACAAATGAATACGATAACAGACTTCATAAAACTTAATTTTCCTATAACAAGTACCGTGCTGGATTTTATGCAGCACTCATATTCTTTATTAGAAAAAATCACAGCCCTTGTAGGTGGTAACTATATAGTTTCAGGATGTACTACAACAGGTAGTGCAGTTACCTCCGGTTATGTTGTTGTAAAAGGGGAGCTAATGCCTTTTGTCGGGGGTACAAAAGAGGATTTTGTGAGGGTTGTTGAAACCCAGGAAACCCGGAAAATTGAAGATGCTTCTTACAATATAGTTAAGAAGGAGCTTCAGTTTGGCTCCGGTTCCGGACAGCTCCCCTGGGCAAACTTCCGAAGGGCTGAAGATTTACTTTCAATCATTGAAAGTAAATCCAACAAGGGGCACGGCCATTCATGGGGGGATATTGGGGGAAAACCCGGTTCTTACCCACCTTCGCAACATCAACATGATGGAGCGGACATTAGCAATGCCACAGCCACGGATAAAGGAACAGTTAGGCTTGCAAGTCAATATTTTGTAAATCATGGCATTGACAAACATCAGGGGAGGCCATTGGTTGTACAGCCAAGTCATCTTGTAAACCTTGTTGGCGAGTCTTTGAAAAGAAAGGTTCTTTTAATTGGTTTTTGGAATATGAAGGATAATTTAATACACCAGGTCGCAACAAACGTACCATTCTCACAAATTATAAGGGTTACAGCAAGCATTATCCCCGATGATAATGCGGAGATCCGCAATTTGCAAGGCAAACACGGTGACGTAGTTGTGGCAAATAACGGGACAATTGGGTTATTAAGGTTTGCTCAAAGTCACTTTATTGACGACAACTTTAGCTCAACAAGTAAAAACCGGGGCTATATAATCATAGAATACAGACCATAATGGCAATACAATTAAGAAAGAAACTAAAAATTTGGTTCTCTAAAGGCAAATACCCAACAGAAGGGCAATTTTCGGATTTAATAGATTCACTTTTTCATCGAAGCGAGGACAAACTGGGAATTGATAAAATTGAAGGGTTGCAAACGGCTTTAGATAGCAAAGCCTCTAAAGGGGCCGCAAGTGGAGTGCTGCACAATGAATTACCCGTTAAGGTTTCCACCACAGGAATTTCTCCAGGAAAAACATTTCCGGTAAAAACAAATGTTGAACAGGTGCTTAACGAAGCTTTAAACCCGGAAGATTATAACGGAAACTTAGATGTTCCAGGAATAATTACAGCACGAAACTTTATAAAGAAAGGTGCCCTTTCTGAGGACAAAGATATTTATATCGCTCCAATCGGAGGATTGGACAATGAAATGGCAGAAGGAACAGAGGAAAAACCATACAAAACCCTGAATTACGCGCTGTTGCAATTTCCACCAATTGTAACGGCAAAGGTTAAGTTTTACCTAATGGACGGAGGGATGGTGATATTTAACCAGAAACTCTTGAATTTAATTGCATCTATTAACTGGGGCAAGAACCCGGTTTTATACGGCTTTATTTCTTTAGTGCGAAATGACTTTGAAACAAAGCCCGGAGGTGAAGAGGAGTCGAATTGTTTTGTTAAGAAGGCGTATAGTGCAGAAACTGGCCAGCAGATGGATTGGCATAACAATTCTTATTGGGGGCACTTGACTAAGTATAATAACGGGACATATGGAATGATAGGGACCCACGGCCAGGGGCAGCTTAAATGTGCTAGGTTCACTGAGGGGTTGGAGGCGGTCGAAATAAATAAAATTGAGACGATGCTCCTTTTTTCGGACAACCGTGTTGACCCCACTGACTTTTTTTCAAGTGGAAAAGCTTTAATTGTTAATAATTGCAGGGTAGCTAACAATAACGGGAAAAACCTCAACATTCTTACAGATAGCATTCAGTTTAACAATTGTTTGATACAACCTGGAAAAACTTTAAGAATTAAAAACAATGCGGTGTTAAATAGCTGCATGGTAGTCACGCAAGAAAACGACGCAGAGCCGCTTATTAGTGTAGTATCTGGAAAAGAAAACGACCTTACTTCAAACCTTTTTGAACATTTACGTCCGGAACTGCTAACAAGCCTTAAACCGTGTATAAGATATGAGCATGGTTCCTCTGGCCGATACATGCGCAACTATGTCAAAGGCTTTCCTATTGGAGTGGAATTCGAGCCAAACACGCATGTGTATAACTGTTACGGCCACTATCCAAACCATTTCGAAGATGTTGGGGTATTGTTTAACATTAAAGGCAGTAATGTGAGTTTTCAGCAAAGTGAGTGGTACGGCCTGCACAAGGTTTGTGCATGGAACTATAATTACATTTTCGCGCTAAACGGGGGCACAGACAATATGCACTTTGTTTTTGCTCCTGGGCAGTTTCAAGGAGGCACACCTAAGGGCGTTTTTGTGCCTAAAGAAGGTGGAGAGTGGAGAAACGGGCAAGTTGGATTATCAGCCCTAAAGAACCGACCGGATCGATATATTTGTCCGGTTAGAAAAAATAGTTTTTATGTAGATGTTTTCTTGTACCCAGAGGAGGAACTAAGTGATATTGTGGTTGAGTTAAAGAATAATAGTAAAGGTTTTTTTCGTATTGGAAGAACTGACCAGAACAGCCGGATTACGGTTTATTTCTCCTTTATTCGTGGCAATTTGTCAGGTGGAGGAACTCTCATATTAACAAAAAAACCTAATAATCAACTAGATATATATATGCCTTATGGCGATGATTGTTTGATAAACTTTTCAAGTGAAATTCTTAGCCAGCAAATTAACTTCAAATATTCCGATACCATTGCGCCTGATGGCAGCGATACCACACTTAGGTTTACTGTTAGAAGACAAATTAATTAATCAATATATCATTAATGAAAACACCAATAAGTTATTATGGGGGCAAACAAACCATGTTAAAGCATATACTGCCGCTTATCCCAAAACACAATCTGTACACAGAAGCTTTTTGCGGCGGGGCTTCTGTTTTTTTTGCAAAAGAAAAGGCCAAAATTGAAGTGATAAACGATGTAAACCAAAACCTGGTAACTTTTTATAAAGTCGCTAAAAGTAATTACCTGGAACTAAAGACAAAAATTGAAGAGTCTTTGCATTGTAGGCGCGATCATCATTACGCCCAAATTGTCTATAATTACCCGGAGTATTTTGACAATGTTACCCGGGCATGGGCTGTGTGGGTCTTAAGTAAGCAAAGTTTTGCGGCTAAATTGGATTGTACATGGGGGTACGATAAAGCGAGCAACATCATGCCAAAGAGAGTATTTAACGCTAAAAATGCTTTTACCTCTGAACTTTGCAAAAGATTGGAGCAAACACAACTTGAGTGTACAGATGCCCTCCGGGTTATTTCTTCGAGAGATACTGAAGGCTCATTTCATTTTGTCGATCCTCCATATATTGGCAGTGACTGTGGCCACTACAAAGGTTATGTATTACAGGACTTTGAAAAGCTTTTAAATTTGCTCGAAAACATTAAAGGAAAGTTTATGCTCACAATGTACCCTCACGGGTTGTTAGAGCGAAAAATAAAGGAAAATAAGTGGCAGGTAAAAACAATTGAAAGGACAATATCAGCAAGCAAGACAAACCGGAAGAAAAAGCCGGAGCTAATAATAACGAACTACATTTAAGCAAAAGCACCTCATTGGTGCTTTTCTAACATTACAAAAAATAAAAAAAAGCCATTACATAACCTTTTGTTTGTCAATACATTTATGTTAACATACGAAAAAAGTTAACTAAAAAGTGGTGACAATTGAGCGTTGAGTGGTACTATTTATTATTAGTACTAATTAATAAATCAAATATGTTATGAGTCTTTCACCGAAAGAGCAGAGAAGAATTCGCGTTAAAACGGATGATGATTTTTCAAAAGATGAGTTATTATCTGAATATAGGAAATTAAAAAGTGAAATTTATGAGGTTACCAAAAGTAAAAATATACACGCCCAAAACTTTGATAAGTTTAAAACTCGCTCAAGGTTAATATCGAGTACATTGGGAATTTGTGTGCTATTATTTACGTTATCTACTTTGCATCAGTATTTCAATAAACCTAATCCACAAAAAACATTCAAAGAGTACTTTAAGGCTTATACTAACGATCGAACTATTAATGAAGGGATACAAGCTTTCGTGAAGGGAGATTATAAGAAAGCTATTTTGACGCTTCCTAATGATTCGACCGTTATACGCACCAATTGGTTGAAAATATATTCTTACATTGAAGAAGAAGATTTCAAATCAGCAGCGGAACTATTAAGTAATTACAGTACTGAAGAAGAGAAATGGCTATATGCACTTTGTTTATTAGCATCAGAAAATTTACACCTGGCATATAAAACTTTTGATGAAATATATTCAGAAAAAGGAGTCTATTCACCTCTTTCGAGAAAGATACTTGAGAAGCATTATAGTAATAGTTATTATCATTAGTGAGGTAGTAACAATAATAAAAGCATTTAGCCTTTTAGGTAATTTTAAAGAGGTTCTTTTCCCGAAGATTCTGATATGCCCCCAGTAATAAGGATGTTCATTAGTTATTGTATTATTTAAAAACTTAAGCTTGGCCATATTTAAAGCTTTAGCTTTATTTTCCCCATTACTAAGATATTTATAAAAGTCCCTAATAATAAGAGATGTAGATTCATCATCTGACTGCCATATTGTTTCAACTATACTTTTTGCTCCAGAATTATAGAAAGCTCTTCCTGGCGAGAAAACTCCCTCGCCAGTATATTCTTCGCCAAATCCACTATAGCAGGATGCTATTACGACCAACTCCCTATCTTTTTTTTGTAAGCTATCAACACATAGCCCTCTTCCCGTACCAAAAAAAAAGTTTTTTGAAGCAGGCGAATAGTGAGTTGATATATGAAGAATATCGCCATTATAAATTTCATTAATATTAATGGTGTTTGTAAAAATATTGGCTTGGTAGTTTTTTCTTAAATCCTCTACTTCTTTCATAGAAAACTTTAGTGTTGGATCTGGTGCAAAAGCGACAATTTGTAATTTACCGCTAGGGGGGGGGGGATAATTTCTAAGAACATAATCGTAAGAAATAGAGGAATATTTAAATAAGTAATCAATATTCCTGTAATCAGGAAATGACGTGTCTGGAGTATGGATTGGTAAACAGTCAAAAGAAATAAAGTGCAATAATCCATCAGGGATAATTAGCATTTCTTTTGCGATATGAGGAACTAATTTTTTGTAAAGATAGTCTCCACTTTCACAATAACTTAAATAAGTATTATAAAAATCTTTTTTAAAAACATCGGGGTTAAAAGAGCTTATGTATGAATAATAGTGATTCCAAAATACTGAGTCTGCTTTAATCTTGATAAATTCAAGGTTGTTTCTGTTTCCTAGATAGAAGAAATAAATGACGCTATCAAATTCAAAGTAATTATAACTTTCAGGATAGTTTATAGCCTTTTCTTCATCTATTCTATCTTTTAGGATATTAGCCCGGCTTTTTAATGCATAATTAAAGGCGAGCATGGTATCTGTCTTAATCGCAGAGTCAATAGCATTCTTATAAATCATTCGTTCGTTTTCAGCTCGAAACAGTTTCCCTTTTAATGAAATATAAGAACTTCTTAGTGAGTCTATTGCTATTATTGCTTTTTCCCATTGTCTTGTTTTAGTGTATAACTTTAGAAGATAGTAATGATTGCCTCTATAATAGTGTTCAGCTAAATGATAATCCTTTTTTAAAGAATAATATATCCCAGAAAGAAGATTGTTGTTCTGCTCCTTAATATATGCCTCTAAATCATTTAGTATTTCCGGTTTGAATTCTGCAAGTTCAAGCCCTGATAGTAAGGTCGAATAACTGTTTATTCCAATTGTTTTAGATTTAGTTTTAAACGCTAAATCAAAGTAATATATAGCACTATCTTCTTGATTAGCCCAACTGAAACACTTACCCATATTATGGTAAATCCTACCTAGTCCTTCCTTCCTAGTAAAGTTTTCTGCTTTCCTATAATAATTAATCGCTTTATCATATAGTTCTAGGTTTGAATATACTAAACCGTAATTATTGTATAAAATACTCGGATTTAGATCAACATCTTTAGAATTTGCTTTTTCTAAAAATACTAGAGCTGTAGCATAATCACTAAGTTCAATATAAGCCGCTGAAAGGGAAGTGTACACTTTAAATGAATCTACATTATCAGTACACAACTCCAAGCTTTTGTTTAAAATATTAATACTCACAGCAATATTGCCATTTTTTCTTGCCTTGATAGCGTTATTATGATATATTGCGAAAGATGTATCCGAATCATTCGGAAATACGTATGAATAAATTAAAATAAAATGTATTATTAATAGTGCTTTCAAAACTTTATAATGAGATGAAGAAAAAAACAAAAAAGAACTTAAAAAAGATGATTTCTAAAAAAGAAATGCTCAGTCTTCGTGGTGGAACGGAAAGCCCAGGAGAACCTGGCGACTATGAAACCAAACAAAATGACTAAATACTCATTTCTTAAGCTGCTAACAAGCAGCTTTTTTGTTATAAAAATCCACTGCCGTTACATCATCAATACCTACTAATCGCTCAATTAGAGCGATACAATAATATCCGTGAGGTATTATATCTCTATATTTTAAATAAAGCTTTTCCCAAATCTCTTTAGTTGATTTAAACGAAAATGAAGATAATTCAATATATATATCCATGTATCTCATATAACAAGGATGGTTAGCCCATGCGGGAGAACTTTTGTATTTCTGGTAGTTTGATATATTAATCGTAATAATGTTTTTAGCCTCAATCTCAGCTATTAGATTTGATAAATACGTTATGCGTTTTTTGGATTGAAGAATGATTTCTTGTTCAATCTCATTATTGACCCTGTCTCCCTGCAATATAGCATCTATAGTACGAGGCGATTTGCCGACTTGGTCTGCTATATTCTTTCTTTGTTCTGGGCTTAGAATGCTTCTTAAAGCCTTTAGTTGCTGTATTGTAATATTCATTACCTAGATTTTGTAGTAAAATTACTACAAAAATTAAGTTTTAAGAACTAACCAAGAACTTTTCAAGACGAACTCAGGAAAAGAATGCGCTTTTTAGGCTATTTTAAGAGGTTGTAGGTTGTCTGGATAGGTTTCTATATTACCTGGTAAGAAACTCTAAGAACAAACTTAAATTTTTAGCCTGAATAATAGCTTAGTGAACTAATAATTTTCCTGTAGTAAAATTGCGACAAAGCGGGCTCAATTTAATAGATTTGTGGGAGAGTTTTCTCCCACAAAGTAGGCGAAAAATTTGTACCGTTCGTTTTGCGAATTATACAACGAAGAAAATAAATAGTAAAAGTCATCCAGAGGGTTCATATAATAAAAAAATATACAAGAATTCCGTTAAGCGTTAATTATAAATTACGGGTATACCTTGTACAATATTCTGAGGATTCTTCTACAAACCCATCCGAGTTACATTAACAACATGTTTATTGATAGGTCTGCATAATTATCAATAGCACATAATCACCAAAACACATTGCGGATTAATATGATTTTATGTTGGATAAACATTCATTTTAATGGATGTTGATTTCAATAAAACATTGTATGGAAAATTTTACGTTTCTATTCAGGAGAAAATGTAGAAACGATTATTATTTTTCTCATTCACTGGGATTTGAAAATAAATAAATAATCAAAAAGGGCATTGTGTAAGTGAAAAAAACAATAATTTTATATAAATCGCATATTAATTCCTAAAGTTTTATCTAACGTAAATTTAGTGTTTACTTCACATAAAAATGTATAAACATCCATTATTTTCACGCCGACATTAATCAAATTTAATTTAAACAAACAACAACTTATCAAATGAAAAACGTAAACACTTTAGTGCTTGGGCTAGTATTTTTATGCCTGACAAGTTTAACTTTTGCACAAACCGGAAATACGATGTATGGGGAGGGCAGTAAAAGTATAGGCTCTTATAATACTGGGTTTGGTTATAAAGTTTCCAAAAGTGCCACTTCTTCTGCGAAGTATAACTGTTATTTTGGTGGTTATTCTGGGTATTTTAATGAAATTGGTGACGCAAATACATGCTTAGGCCATGATGCCGGGTATAGAAATAAGGGTAGCAGAAACACCTACATTGGTTGTGGCGCAGGAATGAACGTTCCAAGAGGCAGTGGGAATGTATTTATTGGTTACCATGCCGGTCAGAATAAAAGTAGCTCCAACAAGCTTATCATTGCGAACAAAGATGACCATAATTTAATTTTTGGGGATTTTGAAGATAAATATGTTGACATAAATGGTGAGCTATGGGTATATGATGATTTTAAAGTTTTTGGTGAAGTACAAGGAGAATTAAAACTTAAAAAAGGCCTTTATTTCACACCTAGCACAAAACATTCAGACGGTTTACCACAAGCCAGAATAATTCATAAGTGGGGAATGCGGTATGAGGCCCCTGTATCTAAGTGGGTGTTTTCGTCTAAAAATACGGTATTAATTGGTTATGAACCTAATGGCACTAATTATGGAAATGGGAGTTTACTGGTAGAAAAAAAAGTAGGTATTGGTACAACTACTCCAGGTTCAGAACTTGATGTTGCAGGAACGGTAATGGCAGATGAGATTATTAGCCGGAAGGCCGGTTTTGAAAGCCTAACAACTGAAGGTTTGTCAGTTGAAGACTCACTTGGTATCGGAACAACTTCTCCAAGTTGCGAACTAGATGTTATCGGTACGGTAAAGGCTGACAACTTTATTAGCTCTGCAACAAGTTTCCCCGACTATGTATTTGAAAAAGAGTATCATGTAATGCCGTTAAAAGAACTGGAATCCTTTGTTAACGAACATAAGCATTTACCTAACATGCCTTCGGAGAAGGAAGTGGTAGAAAACGGAATGGATATCAGTGATGTGACCATAAAATCGGTAGAAAATATTGAAACCATGTACCTCCATATAATTGAGCTTAGCAAAAAGGTTGAAGCTTTACAACAGGAATTGGAAAAATATACCACTGGTAAATAAGCATCTAGTTTTCTATTTAAATATTAAAGAATAAAACATGAAGAATATTAACAGTAAAGCTGTTACATATCTTACTATCTTGTTCTTATGCATTTTTCTTAATGGTTTCGGGCAAAATATTGAAACCATATCAGATTCGCACCTGCCGACAGGAACAATAGTAAAAGGACTTTATCTTATCGAAATAGATAATGAAAGTAGTAATTACCTCAAGGAAGAAAATGGTCAGCTTATAGAAGCTCCCCTGAACCGTACGGATGAGAGTTTTTATTTTTGGATAACAGAAAACGTATGGACAAGATCTTTCCAAATACATAGCCCGAAAGGCAACAATAAGTTACTCGAAATAAACACCGATGGTTCTGCGCAAATGGTAGAAATTGCTGATGCCCCTCATCCCGAATCTAACCTGGTGTTTAAGCAGTATGCAGAAGGACCGGTAAAGTCAGGGCAGGACACGGATAATGGAATTATAGCTATCGGGCATATTATAACCAACAGATTAGAGAATAACTTTGGGAATAATACGTGCAATTGTAATGTCTTGAATTTGGGCAATGCCAGGTATAAGGTTCATAAATCCAACAAGGGTTTTTCTGATGAGTATATCCCTATTAAATTTGCAAAAACAGAAAACAATTCAGGGGGCGAAATTCAAATAGCAGGTGATCATGTTGAAATAAATCAAACCCTTGCTGACAAGCCTTATAATTTCGTATCCTCAAAGTTTTTTGTTGGTGGATTTGGTGCCAATGATTTTAAGGTCACATTTCAAAATGGCTCCGAAGGTGATGTAGGTTTTGTAGGTTATTCATATCACAATTTAAACCGGTATGTTTATGCCAATGCCAAACCACAAATTGGGCTAAGGGCTGAAAATGGGGTGATTTCCCTGTTTTACCTGTCGGGCGATCAAAAACTTCCGTTGGGACCAGAGGGAATCGACCATGAAATAGTAACCAGTTTTACATTTGGTTCCCCGATTATTTTCGGGTTTAATGGCCAGTATTCTTTAGTGGCAACACAAGGGGAAAAAACCTATGCCCTAAGTCGAACAATGCCCGCAGAGCTATTTTTAAATCAATCAATTACACGGAGCGGAAGGATGCTCGCCCGTTTAGAAAGCGGTAAAGTGGAACTATCGTATACGCGGAGAAACAGTATCTTAAATTCCATGAACGACTTTGGCCATGATGACGGAAGTAATTTTATATCCACCAATCCCTATTTTCCCTATAATCAGGGAAGAACAACGGTCAACTCGTTTGACTGGCTGGGCACGAAATGGAAAGTACGGTACAATGGAGATAATGGTACAGTAGAGGATTCTATTTACAGCCCATTTTACGAAAATAATTTCGCTTTTTCGGGTATTGCTGCAAGCTTTGGACCTTCAGGAGACTATCAGGGAGGAGAAGACTATAATAGCGAAGAAGGATGGGAGTTGATAAAAGCCAATTTGGGATATTATGCCAATGGACAGGAAAAAGGCCTCGCCCCACAGGTTCCCTATGTTATTTTTTATAATAGAGTCTCATCCCTGTTAAGGGTGTTTTTATACGCCAATAACTATGGAGAAGCCAACCAGCTTACCGTTAGCTTGGGAGTGGAAAGAGGAAGGCCAGGCAATTACTCAAGTGATCCGGCCTACGAGCCCAAACTGTGGGGGAGTCTACAGCAATTTAAAAGCTTAGATGCCATTCAGCCATCCTGGTATAGTAAAGGGATGCCTTTTTATAGTGCGCCTGGCCGTCAGTGGTATTTTACCGACTTTACCATGGAATACGATCCGTGTATTGCTTTTTTTGAATCCAGCATTGCAATTAAACTCAACAAAATGACTGATGGAGATGTTACCATGGTCGGCCGTTTTGAAGGGGGAAGCCTGCCGGCTGGCACACCGGAATACGATGAATGGCGGGAGAACAATCAGAACTTTTTAGCGGGTGTTATGGACAACCCGTTTGGCAATCTTGAGAATACCCTGGGAGACATTACATTTAATCAATACAGCAACTTTGATCTGATGAAGTTTGAAGAAAGTGTTGGAGGTAAATTGATAGGAAAAGAAATTGCCGATTGGGAAAAAGAAAAAGCACGTATTGAATGGCAGGCTACCGAAAGAATGGCCAATGCTGAAATATGGGATGGAGGCTTTCAGATTGCAGAAGGTGTGGCAACTATGGCCGAGGGTGCCGCTAAAATGATTCCCGTTTTTGGTAAAGCAGGAGAAGGTGCTGCAAAAGTTGTTCAGGGTGGAATAAAAATAGAAAGAGGGATTGCTAAAATAGAAAAAGGAAATGGACGGTTGGATATAGCATATTCAAAAAAACTGTATTACGATAATATTAAAGATAAAACCAAGCACTCTGACCAGGAAATAAAACTGGATGCCCCAACCCCAAGGCCTAACTTAGTATTTGGAGAAATGGCACTAAAAGGAAAGCTTAGTATTGAAACATCCATTATTCCCAATGAATACATTGCTACACCTGGGGGTAAAAATTCAGAAAACTCACCAGAGTTTCATCAAAATGGCACACGTGGGGGAATGCCTATGTATAATAAACCCATGGGTAATTTTACCATGCTAAACCAGCCCAAATTTGCGGTAGGTATAAATCCGGAAGCTGAATATAAACAAAAAGCTTATCTGAAAATTAAGGAAAAGCCTTATTTTGCTTATAACAATACCTCTTGGGGTAAAATTAACGACATCGTTATGTTATCCATCAGGGTGCAAACACTAAGTGCCGATGCACACCCCAGAGTAGTAAATACAAGTGTGGGCAAACCGTACTCTACCTGGTTTAATACTGTAGGCGCTTCAAAATTACCAGGGGAAATGGATATAAGCGACCTGGTGGACTGGGAACAAATCCAGGAAAACATAAAGGGCCTGGCCAATTTATCTGACCAAAATATTGAAGCGAACCTTCATAAATGGATCAAAATTTCATACAGTGCCTGGACACTTAACATGACAAACCTTAAAGGACGAAATTTAAAAAGGGTGTTAGGAAATACAAGGCAATATTATTTGGGAGAGACGCAATTTGCTTTCGATGGTGGGAAGCCAGCCCAAACCATTGTTGACGATAAATTTAGCAATTATACATTTGGGGAAAATATGGATTATCAGCTGGGTGACAGGTATAATTTATATAGTACAGATGATGATTTCTATACCATAATGGAAACCTATTGTAATTGTCAAAAAAATAAGGCTGAAGCAAACTTAAAAGATGCTGAAGATGATTTTCCTGATGATAAAATTCTTGTTGAGGAAATAAGTGAAGATGTTATGCAGGTTTTTCCAAACCCGGCAACATCGCACGTTAACTTTAACATTTATAGTGAGCAACCCGGAGAAGTCAAAATTGGTTTATACAGTGCGACCGGACAAAATTTAATCACTACCACCGATTGGCTCAGTGGTACAGATGCATTAAACGGAAAGGTTAACATTAACGCTTTACAACAAGGCTTCTATTTATTAAAAGTCGAATTGCCTAACGGAAAAATGCTTAGTCAAAAAGTGATTAAACAGTAAATGCTGAAACTATTGTAAATAAAAACAACATAAACCAACTTATTATTAGCCGCCTCCATTTTCTTTTGGGGGCGGCTTTCATATATGTGTTCACATGATAACCTGAAAAATGTGCTAGGCAGGTTAATTGCATCACCCTTGAAAACAAAAAAACAACGATTTACATCAAGAATGATGGTTATGTGGCCAACAGCTTTATTCCTCTGCAATGTCAAGTATGAAACTTAAGCCGTTTCCGCAACAACACTTTTATAGGCTTTTGTTTCTGTATAAAGCTCATCCTTTAACGGGTTGAGTTTGTGCCTGCGTATTCGTATGGTTTGAAATACAAATAACGCCAGGTTTAAAACAAAGGCCAAAATACTAACGATAAATAAAGCTTTGGGGCTGCGCGTTGAATGGACCGGGGCCATTTGCGTATTAAATTCCGGTACCGTCATTACAAACATTGCCCATAACGAAAGCGTTGCAGCCCTGTGCTGAAGCCATGCCCCACGTTTGGTAAAAAAAGCCGGTATGGTACACGACAACAACAAAGTCAAACCACAATAAAAGGAGCGATCGGCCAGGCAATTGTAGGTATAGGCAAAGTTCCATACATCGTATGCAATAATCCATGCCCAAATCATGTCAGGCCAAATCATATCTTTTGTTTTGTCTTTCGAAATATAAATTCCTGCCCAGCCGCATATGGTTAGTATATTAAGAATACCGGCAATACCGTTTAGGATATTCCACGAACCGGACATCATCCAAAGGTGATCGATATATTCGCCTTGCCATGCACCGTAAGAATATACCTGAAAATCGCGCACGCAGGCTTCCAGAATGTTTATTGACAGAATAAGCGGAGGAAACAGTAATACCCACTTTTTCTTTGCCAGTGAAGGGGTGTAGCGGATGGCCATAAAACCAATACAGCCGGTAAGTGCCGAGTAAGTTTTTACCCAGGTAAACCAATATCCGGTACCATGCTCATTGTCCATTGCCGCAGTTTTGGGCCAGACAAAAATGGTCAACAAAATTGGCAAAATAATGAACAGAACCACGCCACCCCAGCGTGTTGTTCTTGAAAGTTCATTAAAGGCCATTAATCCAAATAAAACAACAATTAAAATCAACCAGCCGTGTAGGCCGGGAACGTCATATAGTCCCATAGTAATAGAATTTAAAAATTATAAAAATTTGCTTCGATCTTTCAATTTAAGCTGTAGGAAATAGGGAATCAGATCGGCTATATTTATACAACTCAGCAGGCTATTATCTCTTTAATCATAAACTCGGTACCGCTGAGTAACTCCCATTCTTCGCTTTTACAGTTGGCGCATTTATTATGGTTGGACAGGAGGTTAAAAACCGAGTTGCATTTTTTGCATAAACCATTTCCCGGTATAATTTCTATTTTCAGTTTGGTATTCTGAAGCATTGTACCTTCAACTGCAGCCGGGTAACAGGCTTCGATATAGCGGGGGATCATCGCCGATAGTTCACCAACTTGTAAAACAAGCGTATCAATTTCATTCACACTGTTCAGTTTTGCAAAATCTTCAACGCTTTTAACTACCTGTATAACAACTCCTAATTCGTGCATAAATCTTGTTTCAGAAATAGAATGGGGAGATGAGGATCTATCCTTCTCTCTTGAATTATAGATTAGATATTATTTATTTTTATTCGAACCGAGCAATGACCGAAAATGGTTTACGGGTTTATTTACCGCGATTTTAACTTTACGTTTAACCACATGCTTTATCACCTTTGGTTTTATTTTCTCGAATTCGACACCGGCACTGTCGTATTTTCGAACCAGCGTAATGGCATCAAACTTACATTTTATGGTGCAGCTTCCGCATCCCACACACATAAACTCATCGGCAACCGTAGCCCCGCAGCTCAGACAACGTTCTGTTTCCGCTTTTACCTGCTCTTCGGTAAACGCAGGCCTCAAATCGCTAAATGATTTTTTTGTGATTTCCCCGTGGATATGAGCATTATGCTCTCTGGGCTGATTATCGTATCCTTTAAGGTTGATGTGACTTTTATCCAGCGGTCTGTAATTTCTGTAGGTTCGTCCGATGACCAGGCTCTGACCCGGTTGTACAAACCGGTGTATCGAAATGGCTCCTTCTTTTCCCTGTGCAATGGCATCAATGGCAAACCGGGGGCCTGTAAGGACATCTCCTCCGGTAAATACATCTTCCTGTGCTGTCTGGTATGTTTTTGTATCGGCACAAATGGTTTGGTTGTCATTGAGCTCAATCTTACTGTTTTCCGGCAGGTTACCCCATTCAATGGATTGTCCTACAGCTACAAGTATGTTTTCGGCATCGACAACCATTTTCCTTTCGTCGTCAAAAACCGGATTAAACCTGCCATGGCTGTCGAATACCGACAGACACTTTCTGAATTCCATACCGGATACCCTGCCATCCCGGGTTAATATCCGTACCGGTCCCCACGAATTGTTTATACGGATTCCTTCTTCCAAAGCTTCTGCTGTTTCCTCTTCCAGGGCAGGCATGTTCGCTCTGCTTTCCAGGCAGAACATGTTCACTTCCCCTGAACCAACCCGAACAGCCGTTCTGGCAACGTCAATTGCAACGTTACCCCCGCCAATAACAATGGTTGGACCCGTTAATCTTAAAGTTTCGCCTGAATTTACCGAACATAGAAAATCAATCCCCGCTATAACCCCATGGGCATTTTCTCCTTCAATATGAAGCTTTCTGCCTCCCTGTGCGCCAATAGCAAGGTAGAATGCTTCGAACCCTTTCTTGCGCAGTTCGTCAAGGGTAACATCTTTTCCTATCTCAACACCGGTTCTAAATTCAACACCAATTTTCCTAAGCACCTCTATCTCTGCCTTAACAACACCTTTCTCCAGCCTGAACGAAGGGATTCCTAAGGTTAACATACCCCCTGTAAGGCTTCTTTTTTCAAAGACCGTCACTTTATACCCCTCAATAGCTAAATAATATGCACAGGAAAGGCCAGCCGGACCGGAACCAATTACGGCTATCTTTTTATCGTAATCGTTTTTGATCGTAGGAATAAACCTGGTGTCGGCGTACAAGTCCTGGTCAGCAATAAATTTCTTAATTTCATCGATTGCCACAGGTTCATCAATATCTCCCCGGGTACAGGCAGATTCACATTTTCGGGGGCAGATTCTTCCACAAACGGCCGGAAAGGGGTTTTCTTTTTTAATCAATTC
The DNA here is from genome assembly GCA_965230395.1 of Bacteroidales bacterium. Lineage (GTDB taxonomy): Bacteria > Bacteroidota > Bacteroidia > Bacteroidales > UBA10428 > UBA10428. The sequence continues at coordinate 6,690,163 of CBDDKV010000002.1, read as the reverse complement.
CAAAGCTTCTGTATACCTTCCACCGGCGGCCAGTTTTATATATCCCTGAATGCCAATATGTGCAGGACATTCTGCCTTACAGGGACTGGTGCCAGAGCCGGAGACGACTTCTTTGTTCGTCCGGTAATCCACATTCCATTTATCAGGGCCCCATTCAGTGTTATGCGGCAGTTGTTTTCTTTTGGGGACTTCAAGTGTTTCAGCACAAAGTTTTTGACCCAATTTTAGAGCGTTGGTCGGACAATTTTCAACACATTCTCCACAGGCCACACACTTCGTGGGATCAACCTTTGATACATAGTTCGATCGTATAATATCGGGATTTACGTACATTCCTGCAAGACGTAAAGCAAAACAGGAACATGCACAACAATTGCAAATGGCATGGGTATTTCCGGGCCCCTCTGTATTGGGTATCTGATGCATTAATCCGTTTTCTTCCGCTTTTTTGATGATTTCGAAAGCCTCTTCTCGTGTAATTTCCCGGCCTCTTCCGGTTCTGATATAGTATTCGGCTGCATGCCCTAGCTGAATACACATATCTTCTTTCAGGTGTCCACAGCCTTCACCCATAACTTCGCGAGAAGTGCGACAAGAACAATCAGATACGGAGATAATTTTACTTTCGTTCAAGTATTTTGATACTTCTTCGTAAGAAGCCCTTCGGGTTTCTCCGTTAATTGACTGTTCAATAGGGATGACGCGCATGGGCCCCAGGCCAACCGGGATGTTACCCGCCCCTAAAGGTCCCCTTCTTCTGCCATATGCTTCAAACGCCTCTGCGAGCTGGGGGAATTTCCTGACATTCTCTTTATGATTAACAATCATCTCCATGTGGCCGGGTACCCACAGGTCATGCCAAAATTTATCTGTGCCATCGTGGTTATTTATAAAAGAAATACCTGCTACTGCCAGGTTCCAGAGAATCTCTGCTGTTTTTTCCTTCGTCTTTCCACATTTTGCACTAATTTCATCTGCGCTTAACGGATTCCTGAATTCAAGCAAAAGAGCCACTTCAGCCATTTCGTATGTAAGAATTGGCTCCAGTACTTTATATTCGGGATATTCCGGAAGTATTTCATTTTTCGATCCCATTTTAGTGCGGCTGATTTTATTCGCTACCTCAAGAATTTTATGTTGTAGTTTGTCCGTTTTCATTGCTTTAGTTTTTAAACATTTGTTCACCTTTTACTTCGTTCAGTAACCAATCTGCCCACACGTCTATTCCTTCTCCCGTTTTTGCCGACACAGGAATTATTTTAATGTCGGGGTTCATCTTCTTCACTCTTTCTTCCAGAGCATCAAAATTGAAATCAAACAAAGAAACAGCATCTATTTTATTGATTAATAGGGCATCCGCCATACGGAACATCTTAGGGTATTTAAGAGGTTTGTCATCGCCTTCGGGAACACTTAAAAGCATGACATTTTTATTTGCCCCAACATCGTATGATGCCGTACAAATCAGGTTTCCTATATTCTCAAGAATAATCAGGTCAAGCTCTCTTATGCCCATTGCATCTATCCCTTGCCTGGTCATTGTTGCGTCTAAGTGACACATACCTCCGGAATGCAGCTGGATAACTCTTGTACCGGTCTCTGAAACCCTTTTCGCGTCAACGTCTGAGTCTATATCCGCTTCCATGACTCCAATTTCAAGCTTATCCTTTAACGCGTTAATCGTTTTAATTACGGTAGTTGTTTTGCCCGAACCGGGCGACGACATTAGGTTAAGCAGGAATACACGGTCTTTTTTTAGTTGTTCCCTTAGTAATTGGGCCTGTTCCTCATTTTCCTGGTAAATGTTCTTCTTAATTTTTAATACTTGATATCCGTTCATCTTCTGTTGAGAATTATAATATATATGCTCGAAAATAGGCGGTTGGTTGAATTTATACTTTCAACCGGTTAATGTATATATAATATTTTGGCAGATGAATGACAATTTACATGGAATAGGCTTTAGGCTATATTTTCTTATGACGAATGGATGGATTTATTAGTGATACAGAAAAGGTGTTGAACAAAATAAAAGAGGAATGCTACAGTTTTTAGCCAATGTCGTAAAATTACCAGTATTAGTCGTTTTTATTACACTATTAAGGTTAGGCTATTGCTATCTTTACTTTAAAATCTTAATTGAAAGATACGAATGCCATGTCAATGGTAAAGTAACGTAAAATACTATTTGGGAAGAGGCAAAAAAAGAAAACAATTCTCCTTGCCAAAAGTGACGCGTCACTAGACATCATTTTACAACCAGTAGAAAAGCGTATCATCAAAATGCATATGAAATGAACCTGAACGATAGACTGAGAACAATTAAAGGAATAGGTAAAAAGATAATTATATTTTCTTTCTTCCTATGTGCCTTTTATACAAAGGTTGAAGGACAGATGGACAGCTCCAGTGTTGTTTCTTATTTTGTACATGTGTATAATGACGTACCGGATAAATATAAAAAAGTAAAATATTTTCAACTTAAAACCCCTAAAAATGCCCCAATACCATGGAAATCGAGCCTGGTTCAGCCTATACTGGAAGATTCAGTTTACGGATTCCTGATCAAGGTAGATGTGCCTGAAAAAATCATGGAAAATGCTGATATGCTTGAGTGTGAGGCCTGGATAAAAAAAAATAAAGGAATGTGGAGTTGGTTGAAATATAAAAAAGAAATGGAAATAATTCAATATGGCGGTATTAACTTAAGCGTGATTAAATTGGAAATAAAATCTGACCCACAGGGAGCCGAGGTTTATATGGTACCTATGAGAATTTGGGAAAAAAATTTTAAGAATACTGAACTTCGGCGAAGTATTGATAAGATGGAGTTTTTTAAAGTAAATACATCTCTGACCAATACCTTTGTGCGAATCGATCAAACCGTTTATAAAATAGTTTTTCATGCCCAAGGCGAATTCAAAACCATTATCCATCGGCCACAGCCCCAATCAATAGAACCAACACAATCAGTAAGTGTGCATTTTTAATGAAAGAATTAGGTAAGGTATTTACATCAATTTCGGCAAGTTTTGCCCTAATACCCGGCATGACCATATTAATTACAGAGCTGGGTGTCCCTCCGGGGGCTTCAAAAATAGTATTTGGAACTATAATAGAATCGGTATGTTTATTGATTCTTCTGACATTATGGATTAATAAAGAAAGAATAAGACAGCTTACTGTGTCGGGGATTACAAGAAATACTATTGTTATAAGTTGTTTATTTGTGGTATTGCTTGCAACATATTTTTTTCTGTATGGCTACTATGTTGAGGAAATTCCACACACCGGAGACTTATTATTTCCTGTATGGTCAAATGGTGAGCTGGCTGAAGGCCTGCAAATGTATGGGAACAGGATGAAACTGGTTGAAACATGGGGCAGAGACGACGTGTTTAAAGTTATACAAAGCTCTTCACCCGTAGCGGTCCAAGTGACCATAACCTTGTTTTTGCTTACGTACACTGGAGTGTTTGTAACACTGACAACGGGCTTTGGTATTCTTGGTATTAAAGTAACAACGATGAAACAGAAAGAACCGCCGCTGAATGAAAGTAGATAAAGCAAAAGAATATTGGGTTTAAACCGGATTGTTACCGTTGGGAAGTTGTCGGAAATTTACAAGCATTAGGCGGATTAATTATATAGGTCAACGCATCTGTAATGTAACTTTGACATAAACAAAATAAGAGTTCCTGAAATTTAAAACGTTGATTTTTATTCATACAGGTTATTCATTGCATTTTATAAAGATGAACAGAAACACAAATTCTACGGACATGGCTGAAATAAATTTTCGGATAACTACAAGGTGAGGGACAGGGTTACTGTTAACTATAGTTGTGCATAATCGAGCTTAAAAAGAATTTATAAAAAAAGAGCGGTTATACTCTGAAATAGCAGACAAAATATGCGGCGAGTTAAGCCAACCAGTATTCTAAAATAGAAATAAAGAAACAATAGGCACCTTATTCATAAAAACATATTTATAATGGCACTATTCAATAAAATCGCACAGTTTATTTCCGGTACGGGAACCAATATGATTGATTCTCTGGGGACCCATGTCAGAGGGCACAATTTCAACTCGGTAGGAATTTGCTTAATTGGAAAATCTGGTCAATTGACCGAGAAACAATTAAATACAGCAATGGATTTACTTCATGATCTGGAAATACAATTTGACAATGAACAGATAGAGGTGTTTCAGCACAGCGATTTAGACAGGGAAAGCCGTTTCGTGCCGGTTTAAATATGGAATTGTTCAAGGAGAATATAAAATGGTCAAGCAAAGCAAGCCTTTACAAATTAAATAGTAAAAGAACAGAGTTGGTTTAAAACCATTGGATTTGTTAGCCTTATTATTTTAACAGGACATTTAACCCAACATGTAATAAAACAGAGAAGTGTTTATTTGAAAATATTTTGTTCAGTAGCCTTTATTTTTAATATGTAATTCTTTCCGGGGTATTAGGGGACCAAACTGAAAGGTGTCAATGGGGGGTAGGTTTGGGCCCCGAACCGGGAGGAATATTAACCTTCTAGTTCGCTAATTATTTAAATAGTGCCATTAAGAAAACGTTATTGTTTCAAAATGGTGTGTTAAAAACGCCGGAAACAAGCCTTGTGCAGTTAGGAAAACGGAGTCTGCTGGTTGTAAATGAGTGTTTTTCTGGCAAGCATAACGCAGTTATCGGTGTTTTTTAATAACCACTAAATAGAACCTGTCTATAAACTAAGGTTTTCAGCCAGAAAGGCTGACTTAATTCAATCCGGGACCTTGCCCCCGGAAAGTTTGTCAGTGCTGTTAGTCGTGATCCCGAGCACATCGGGACTAGGTTAATTTGAAAAAAAGACTTATCATACTGCGGAACAATGACAAGTTTAAACTAAAACCGAAGGACAAGAACACAATTAAGATAATTAGATGCATGAGTAACATTGCGACTTTATAGACAGATTTTAAAGAATCTATCCGGTAGGTCCGCAGGAATTGGTTTTCAAAAGTTTGAGAAAGGGGAGAGGACTTATCGGGTATTTTTTATTCATGTTGCAGGACATAGTTAAAAAGGACAATAAAATTTTTCAGCTTTCGAAGTAAAAGGGAGAAAAAAGACAGAAGTGGATTATAAAAAAAGAAATTTGGACAGGATCTGTACCGTTGGGTTAGCTAAAATTTGTATTTTAAACCCTCTTTAAAATATTACCGGTGTGAAAAAGAAAAATAAAGTTGTACGGTATGCAATTATAGCAGCATTGGGTGGATTTTTATTTGGTTTCGATATTGCTGTGATATCAGGTGCCGAGCAGGCCATACAGGAACTATTTCAACTCGATGAAAAAGGAATAGGCTTTACTGTTGCTATTGCACTTATAGGAACTGTAACAGGCTCTCTGTTTGCCGGAAAACCAGCCGATATTTTTGGACGGAAAGTTATTCTTGTTCTGGTAGCCTTATTTTTTGGAATTTCTGCTATCGGGAGTTCATTGTCACAAACATGGCAAAGTTTGTTGGTTTTTAGGTTTATTGGAGGATTGGCTGTTGGGTTTTCATCGGTTATTGGTCCTATGTATATTGCAGAAATTTCTCCGTCAAATATAAGGGGGAGGTTAGTTGGGTTGTTCCAGATAAATATTGTTTCAGGAATATTAATCGCATTTTTCTCGAACTACCTTATTACCCAAATCATAGAAGATGAACCATGGCGATGGATGCTGGGGGTTGAGGCATTTCCGGCAATAATTTTCTTTTTATTGTTTTTCCTTTTACCAGCTTCGCCACGATGGTTAATCTTAAGAAACAGGAAAGATGAGGCCCTGAGATTATTTGAAAAACTTTCTATACAAAATGGAGAGGGTGAGATTCGCGAAATCGAAGAATCAATCAGGGAAGAGAACCTTTCAAAGAAAGAAAATCTGTTTTCTTCCGTTTATAAGTTCCCTGTAATGTGTGCGGTGCTGTTAGCAATATTTAATCAAATGTCCGGGATTAATGCCTTAATGTACTACGCCCCAAGAATCTTTCAAATGACCGGGGCAAGCACAAACTCTGCATTATTACAGTCTGTTTCCATTGGGTTCACAAACCTTATTCTTACTTATATTGCCATAAGAATAATGGACAAATTCGGACGAAAAAAATTATTACTTGTTGGTTCAGTAGGAATGACAATTTTCCTGGGACTGGTTGCCAAAACACTTTTTGAAGAAAGCAGTGGAGGTATTATCGTTTTGTTCTACCTGTTGGGCTTTGTGGCTTCTTTTGCATTTTCGCAGGGTGCAGTAATTTGGGTGTTTTTATCAGAGATTTTTCCAAACAAGGTACGGGCAAAAGGTCAGTCATTTGGAAGTTCTGTACACTGGGTTATGGCTACAATAGTGTCTTTAGTATTTCCAATAATTGCTGAAAGAAATGACAATGGTGGTGGAATTGCATTTATAATTTTTTCGGCTTCAATGCTTATACAATTCTTTGTAGTGTTATATTTTTTCCCTGAAACAAAAGGCAAATCCCTGGAACAACTTCAGAAAGAAATATTATAAAGATTCTACTCCATATCAAACAGCTTAGAATGTGTTCCTTGAGGATGTTCTACACATTCGATCTGGCAAATAAAAGAGTCTCTCTCAATATACCTTAAGCTTCATTCAAAACTAGCCGTGTGTGAGGGCTGTCCACGGATAGTGCGAACGGAAAGTTGGCCGGCACATAGGCGGGGGATAGTGCGACAAGGACAAGCTTTTCGTATTTATCCGTGGTGGGTTTTGGGTTCGTTTGGGCGGTAGCCAAAGGAACAGAAACAGTCTCTTTAAATAAAATTGAGTCCGTAAGGGAGCAACGAATTAATTACCAGGATCTACCCTTCGATCATCCTCCCTTTTACATGATAAAATCTGTTCCTCACAGAATTAAAAATCAGGCACTCTCTTTTCACAAAATAAAAGCCATCGTAAAAACTCTGAGACAGCTTAGAATGTGTTCCTGGAGGATGTTCTAAACATTCGATCTGGCAAATAAAAGAGTCTCTCAATATACCTTAAGCTTCATTCAAAAGTAGCCGTGTGTGAGGGCTGTCCACGGATAGTGCGACAAGGACAAGCTTTTCGTTTTTATCCGTGGTGGGTTTTGGGTTCGTTTGGGCGGTAGCCAAAGGAACAGAAACAGTCTTTTTAAATAAAATTGAGTCCGTAAGGGAGCAACGAATTAATTACCAGGATCTACCCTTCGATCATCCTCCCTTTTACATGATAAAATCTGTTCCTCATAGAATTAAAAATCAGGCACTCTCTTTTAACAAAATAAAAGCCATCGTAAAAACTCTGAGACAGCTTAGAATGTGTTCCTGGAGGATGTTCTAAACATTCGATCTAAAAAACTTAAAAAGTCTTTTAAAATATGGGAAAGAATTTCAGGAGTAAACCTATTATAATAAGATACCAAATAACCTTAATATATTCGCTTGTCTCAATTTCTTTTCAGATCCATGTTCTTTTAATCGTTTTCTTTCAATATCTGTTTGGCTTGGATGATTAAAGAAGCCTTCTTATATGAAACAGGAAAAAAGAAAAAGATTGCACCTTCAGAAAAGGTTAAAGGTTCATTTAACTTTTTTTGTTTAAAAGACTTATATTTTTCATACTCACGTTTTGCCTGTTCAAGCTTCTCATTTGATAATTTTCTGAGTTTAATTTCTGCCCCAACCCTGTTTTTACGGACAAAGATTTATAGTATCCATTAAGTTAAAAAACCTTATGGTTAATATCCCGGAATTCTTTTGGTGTCATTCCGTTGTACTTTTTAAAAACTTTGTAAAAATGGCCGATAGCATTAAAGCCACAGTTAAAGCAAATGGTTTTAATAGGGACATTTGTCATGGTCAGCCTTTGAGCAGCATAGCTCATTTTAATTTTAGTAACCGTATCAGTAAGGGTCTGGTTTAAATGGTACTTAATAATTTTATTTACATGATCGGTTGTTCGGTCGGTTAGTGCAACAAAGCCCGGGACACCGGCCCTGAATTGGTGTGGCGTGTTGTACTGTTCCATAGCATACCGGAGCCAGTGCGGTATATCAGTATCATCATATGTCTCGGCTTCGGTAAGTATTTTAAAAATATGCAAAACCATTATGTCGAGATGCATATAATTCCGGGGTTTGGAAAGAATGTAATCTGTAATACCAGACAGTTCGTTCAACTGATCCATATTTAATTGTTTCGTATATGGAAACTTATCTTTCGTCCAGAAGTAAGTGTCGGAATTAGGAAAGTATCTGTCTTTAAATAAATTAAGGCTTTTCAGGTAAAATGCAACATTTGTAACGACCAGTCCGGTATTGTTCCCGGTCGATTTAAAAGTGTGGGCATCTTCAGGCCGGATCATACACAAAGTACCTTTTCCAATGGGTAATTTTTCACCATTAATAATATGAAAGCCTTCACCTTCTTTTATCCAAAGAATTTCCGCATAATCATGATCATGGTAATCCAGGTTTTCTTCAGAAGTAATTGTTCGCCGGACAATATGAAATAAATCATTGGGTTTCAGGAGGAAGGAAGGTAAACTAATCCGTGTTTTTTGATCTGGCATAAAGATAAAGAATTTGTTAATCAGACTGCTAAATCAGTATTTAATAGAGCGAGCGGATTCTTAAATGTAAAGATAGTAAAGAAAAGTTTTTTTTAAATGAAAATACCTGATAAAAAGAATTCTTTCGGTTGTAATTAAATGTTGTAAATTGGCAGTAAAGTATATTATAGATTAAGTCCGGTTAATTTAAAGCCTAAAAGTGAAAACCGGAATACAGCAAAAAATGTAGGTTGAGACACAACACTTCAATTTGCAGGAGAACAGGTTTGAAATTATTTTTATGTAATTAAATTGCACAATTATTTTTGTATTGTAACAATCACATTTACAGCGTATTATTGGGTGGCGATTTTGAAGAGGGTATTTGCAAACTGAAAAAAATCTAGCGTATGAAGAATTTGAGCGGAGTTTTACTCGCAGTTATTTTGTTCACAGGATGTAGCTATAATGAAACCGGAATAGTAATTTCAGATTTCACAGAGTATGTTAACCCATTAATGGGAACCGATTCTGAATTTTCACTTTCGAATGGGAATACTTATCCGGCAATAGCCAGGCCATGGGGCATGAATTTCTGGACTCCGATGACAGCTAATTTTGGAGATGGATGGACATACAAATATCGGGACCATAAAATAAAAGGGTTTAAGCAAACACACCAGCCAAGTCCATGGATAAATGATTATGCAGCTTTTGCAATTATGCCGGTAACCGGGAAACCTCAATATAATGAGGAAAAGAGGGGCTCTTGGTTCTCGCACAAGGCGGAAACGGTTAAGCCACATTATTATAGTGTATATCTGGCAGATTATGATACAAAAGTAGAGATTTCACCAACTGAACGAGCAGCATTTTTTCGCATAACTTTTCCGGATAACGATAGCTCTTTTATTTTATTAGATGCTTTTAAGAAAGGCTCAAAGGTTACAATAATACCCGAAGAGAGAAAAATTACCGGGTATTGTAGAAATAACCATGGTGGGGTTCCGGATAACTTTCATAATTACTTTGTGGCTGTTTTTGATAAAGATTTTGAAATTACCCATACATGGAACGATACTATCTTGAAGGAAAACAGTTTATCTGCAGAAGATGACCACGTTGGGGCAATTGTTGGTTTTAAAACAAAAAGGGGAGAAACGGTAAACGTTAAAATTGCTTCTTCGTTTATAAGTTTGGAACAGGCAGAACTGAACCTGTCAAGAGAAATAGGGGATCGCACATTTGATGAAATTAACGAAGAAGGTAAAGCAATATGGAATAAGGAACTGGGAAAGATCAAAGTTGAGGGTGACAATATAGACCACCTGCGGACTTTTTACTCTACCCTTTACAGGGTATTATTGTTCCCCCGTAAGTTTTACGAGATAAACAGCAAAGACGAAATTGTTCATTATAGCCCGTATAATGGAAAGGTACTTCCCGGATTTATGTTTACCGATAACGGGTTCTGGGATACATTCAGGGCCGTATTTCCATTTTTCACATTAATGTACCCCGAGCTAAATGCACAAATAATGGAGGGGCTGGTAAACACATATAAAGAAAGTGGCTGGCTTCCGGAATGGGCAAGTCCAGGGCACCGTGGTTGTATGATTGGTTCAAATTCAGCATCATTAATTGCAGATTCATATCTTAAGGGAATAAGGGGATATGACATAGAAACGCTCTATGAAGCCATATTAAAAAATTCAGCGGGTGTTCATCCTAAGATTAATTCTGTGGGACGGTTAGGATTTGAGCATTATAACAAGCTGGGTTATATTCCATATGATGTCAATATTCATGAGAATACAGCACGTACACTTGAATATGCATATGCCGATTATTGTGTCTGGAAACTGGCGAAAGAATTAGAACGGCCGGCAGAAGAAATAGAACTGTTTAAGACAAGGGCACAAAACTTTAAAAATGTATATGATCCCGAATCGGGGTGGATGAGAGGGAAAAACCAGGATGGCACCTTTCAGTCACCGTTTAATCCGTTTAAATGGGGAGATGCCTTTACAGAAGGAAACAGTATTCACTACACATGGAGTGTTTTTCAGGATGTTGAAGGTTTAATAAACCTGATGGGAGGTAAGGAAGCATTTATCAGCAGGCTTGATACGGTATTTACTTTGCCTCCGATTTTTGATGATTCTTACTACGGTTTTCCGATACACGAAATAAGGGAAATGCAGATAGTAAATATGGGGAACTATGCCCATGGCAACCAGCCTATTCAGCACATGATATACCTATATAATTATGCGGGACAGCCATGGAAAACCCAGCAAAGGGCAAGAGAAGTTATGGACAAACTTTATTCTCCAGCACCGGATGGTTATTGTGGCGATGAGGACAATGGCCAGACCTCTGCCTGGTATGTATTCAGTTCCTTAGGTTTTTATCCGGTTTGCCCGGGCACAGACGAGTATGTAATTGGTTCTCCATTATTTAAAAAAGCAACGCTTAGCCTGGAAAACGGAAAAACCCTGATTCTTGAGGCAGATAACAACACTGGGGACAATGTATTTATTGATGAGATTTCAATTCGTGGAGGCACCTATGAAAAAAATTATTTTCGTCATAGCGATCTGCTTAAAGGGGGAATTATACAATTTAAAATGTCGGATCAGCCAAATAAAAAGCGGGGAACCGAAAAGGGTTCTTTCCCTTATTCAATGACGACAGAATTAAATACTACGGAATAAAATATTATAAATAAAATGCCTGAAAAATTTGCCATAGGAGTATACGTAGAAGGAAGTCACATATCGTGTACTGCTGTAGACCTTAATACAGGCAAAATTGTGCCGGAAACGAATCAAAAAGTTGAAATAGAAAATGATTCTTCAGCGGGGTTAATTCTGATGCTATGGTCAGCAAAATTGCGGAAGACCATAGATTTGGTCGGAAAGGAGAATGTAAAAGGGATCGGGATTTCTGTTCCCGGTCCTTTTGATTACGTAAATGGTGTTGGGAATTTTTCAGGAGTGCCAAAATATGAAGAGCTGAGAGGGGTAAATATTGCACACGAATTAAGAGACAGGTTATCGTTGGAAGAAACTATAGAGATTCGCTTTATTAATGATGCCATTGGAATGACTTTGGGAGAGGGGCTGATAAACGACTCCGATGGATATACGAACAAGATAGCGATTATTTTGGGAGAAGGTTTTGGTTCTGCTTTTGTGGAGGATGGCAAACCGGTTATTGATGCTAAAGGTGTGCCTGAAAAAGGAATCATTTACAACCTGCCTTACAAAAAGGGAATTGCCGATGATTATTTTTCTGCAAGAGGGTTATTAAAAAACTACCAGAAACAAAGTGGCGTGGAGTTTCATCGGGTAAAAAGCCTGGTAAACCTTTATGGTAAAGATAAAAGAATAGCACGTATGTTTAATCAATTTGGTAAACGACTGGCTGAATTTCTTTTACCAGTATTTAAATCTTTCCGGGCAGATGTTTGTGTGTTTGGTGGCAGGGTTTCTCTCGATTTTCATTTGTTTGAAAAGTCTTTTTATAAGTGTTTGCAAAAGAACAGTTGTTCAACAAAAATCAGAATAACGGAATTGGAAGATGACTCATTTATTATTGGGGGGGCCAGACTATTTGAGGAGGAACACTGGAAAAAAATATCCCCGATAATTCACCTCTTAGATTAACCTTAACAAAATGCGGTTTACTATTTGTTATTTAATGGTTTTGTGCCTGGCAATATTGTCAGCATGTAGTAATAAACCCGGATTAAATCCTGTAGATTATGTTGATCCTTTAATAGGAACAGATGCGCAGGGACATACTTTTCCGGGGGCAACTACTCCTTTCGGAATGGTGCAGCTCAGTCCGTCAAACGATTTCAAAAGTTGGGACTGGTGTTCCGGCTATCATTATTCCGATAGCATCTTGAAAGGATTTGCACATACCCATGTCAGTGGGGCAGGACTTGCCGGATTAGGTGATTTCCTGTTTATGCCGACTGCAGGGGAGGTGAGGGTGAACCCCGGAACGGAGGAAAATCCGGATGAAGGATACCGTTCAAGATTTTCACACCGACGTGAGGTAGCGAAAGCAGGGTATTACTCGGTTTGGTTGGACGACTATAATATCGGGGTTGAATTGACAAGCACGCCAAGGGTTGGTTTTCATCGGTATTCATTCGAAAAGGGAGGAATGGTTAATGTCATCATTGATCCAACCCATCAGATAATGGAGAAAGTACTAAATGCCGGAATAGAAATAGTTTCAGAAAAAGAGGTCCGGGGGTTTAAAACATCACGTGGCGAAGCCGGGGAAAGAACCGCATATTTTCATGCTGAGTTTTCTAAACCATTTGGCGACTTTGGAGTTTCGAAAGCAGATTCAGTTTTTCAGCAGACAAAGAATAGTTCCGGAGAAAATACAAAAGCATATGTCCGCTTTAATACAAATCCCGGAGAATCAATTGAAGTAAAGGTTGCCGTTTCATTTGTCAGCTACGAAGGGGCAAAAAGGAACCTTGTAGCCGAAGCTCGGAACAAGGATTTTAACCAGGTTCATCAGGAGGCTGTTAAAATGTGGGAAGAGAAACTCGGTAAAATCCAAATTGAAGGAACATCGGTAGAGCAAAAAAGAATCTTTTATACAGGCATGTACCACAGCTTCATTTCCCCAAACCTGATTTCTGATGTTGACGGGAAGTACATTGTAGAGGGGAAAGAATATCAATCGTCATTTCCGCAATATTCTAACTTTTCGACCTGGGATACATACAGGGCATTAAACCCACTGTTTACAATTATTGAACAGGAAAAAACCAGTGAGTTTGTGAATTCTCTGGTGAGCAGGCATACAGACTCAAAAGTAGGCTTGCCCGTCTGGGAACTGCTGGGGCACGATAATGTTTGCATGATTGGATATAACACGGTTTCCCCGCTGGCAGATGCTGTATTGAAAGACATAAAGGGAATTGATGCACAAAAGGTTTACCAGGCAATTAAGGCTGCATCAAACTCAACAGAGAAGCATTCTCCTAATTACGACAGAAACGGAATGGAAGAGTATCTTCTTTTTAATTATGTGCCCGGTGAAATAAACTCCTCAGTATCAAAAACAGTAGAGCAAAATTATTATGACTGGTGTATCAGTCAGGTTGCCGATAAGCTTGGATATACTGATGAAGCAGAGTATTACAGAAAACGGAGTTTGGGTTACAGAAACCTTTTTCACCATGAGTCGGGGTTTCTGTTTCCGAAATACTCTACGGGTGAGTGGAGAAAAATGGACTTAAACGTTTGGGACGACTTGAAGGGAAATTACGTCTCCGGCAATATTTGGGGATATTCAAGCTATGTTCCGCACGACATAAACGGATTGAAACAACTTGTCGAAAGAAATCAGGTTTTTAGTGAATGGCTGGACAATATTTTCGCCGATACAACAAGTATAGAAGGGACAACTCATGTTGATATTTCCGGTTTTATTGGGAAATATGGTCATGGCGATGAACCTTCCCAACACATGGCATATCTGTATAATTACACAGGTGAGCCTTGGAAAACACAGGAACTGGTGCGGCGGATTATGGACGAATTTTATTCCGACAGACCAGACGGATTAATAAACAACGAAGACTTGGGACAAATGTCGGCCTGGTACATCTTCAGTGCACTGGGTTTTTATCCCGTTTGTCCGGGAGATCTTAAATATATAATTGGGATCCCGAAATACGATAAAACAGTTGTGAACCTTGAAAACGGGAATACATTTACGGTAATGGCTAAAAACAACAAGCCTGGAAATAAGTATATTCAATCCGTAACACTTAACGGAGAGCCTCATAATCAGTCTTTCATAACACATAAGCAAATACTGGATGGAGGAGAACTTGTATTTGTTCTGGGAAACACCCCCAATAAGAACTGGGGAACAGGTAAGAATGATATTCCTTTTTCAGCAGTTAAAGTAGATAAGAACAACAGGATAAATAATCCGTCGGTTACGTATAAACCATATGATCCTGATCCGGGAATAGTATTCGAGGGGACACATAAAATAATTTTAACCTGCAATACACCAGGAGCAAGAATACATTATACATTGAATGGAGAAATACCTACTGAAAAATCAAAAGAATATCGAAAAGCGATAGAAATTACAAAAACAACAGAATTAAAAGCGATAGCTTTTTCGGATAGTCTGAAACCGAGCCTGGTGTTTGAAAAAGAATATTTGGCCGGCCGGAGTTTTAAAGACTTGCCCGGATACCCAAAACTTCAGCTCGAAACAAAGGCAGAAAAATATGGAGCCCCGGATGGTTCGCTTTTAATGGATCAGGAAATCGGGACCAATCATTTTGCCGACGGGAAATGGACGGGTTGGTCAGGAAGCGATATGGTTGCAACCATAGACTTTGGGAAAAAAACAAGTTTTAAAAATATTAGCGTAGGCTATCTAACAAATACAGGAGTATGGATTTTTCCACCAAAATTCATTTTTGTCCTTATTTCTGATGACAACACGAAATTCAGGAAAATTGCGGAATTAAAAACAATTCAACCGCAGGCTCCTTCAACTAGTATAACCATAAGTCGCCAGATATTGAACCTGAACAATGCCAAAGGAAGGTACCTGAAAGTTGAGGCCCGGAATATGGGAAAAATACCTGAATGGCATGGAGCTGCAGGCCTTGAGCCATGGATGTTTATCGATGAAATATTAATTAACTGAGAAGCAGGATGAAAGAAATGATAATACAGCTGGTAGTGGGAATTGCTTTGCTTTTTGGAAACAACCTAAAGGCGCAAGAGCCGGTTGAATATGTTAATCCGTTTATTGGGACAACAAACTTTGGGGCAACCAGCCCAGGGGCAATAGTGCCCAATGGAATGGTATCCGTAGTTCCGTTCAATGTTACGGGCTCAAAAGAAAACAAGTGGGACAAAGACAAACGCTGGTGGTCAACACCTTATTCTTGGGACAATAAATTCCTTACAGGTTTCTCACATATTAACCTCAGCGGAGTAGGTTGTCCCGACCTGGGAGTAATACTGGTAATGCCTACCACCGGGCAATTAAATTTCAATTTAAAAGAGTATGGCTCAATAATGAGCGGACAGAAAGCCAGCCCCGGATATTATGCATGTAAACTGGATAAGTACAATATTTTAGCAGAAGTTACGGCTACTAAACGATCAGGCTTGTCAGAATTTACATTTCCCAAAGGCAGGTCAAATATCCTTATTGATTTGGGTAACGGACTAACAAACGAATCAGGTGGGAGCATACGGGTTGTAAACAGTACCGAAGTGGAAGGATGGCGTATGACGGGAACTTTTTGCTACCAGGGAAATTCAGAACGTCCGGTTTATTTTGTGGCAAGGTTCAGTAAACCTGCGGTATCATACGGGGCATGGAAGAAAATGGCAAAGCTTGAGGCTGAAGCAGCATGGTCATCAACAGATGGAAAGTTTAAACAATACGAAAAATTTACTTTGCCTGTTTCAGGGGACAGTGTGGGGGCATATTTTACATTCGCAGCCGAAGACAATGAACCAATAATGGTTAAAGTGGGAGTATCTTATGTAAGCATAGAAAATGCCCGGTTAAATCTGGAAACAGAACAACCAGGCTTCAACTTTGAAGAAACCCGCAGTAAGGCAGAAACTGATTGGCAGGAAACGCTATCGCGAATTAAAGTGGAAGGGGGAACGGAAGATCAAAAAACGGTTTTTTATACAGCCTTGTACCATATGAATATTCACCCTAACATTATCAACGATATAAACGGGCAGTATCCAGAAATGGAATCCTACAAGGTAGGGCAGGTTAAAGGCAGAAACCGATATACGGTATTTTCGCTCTGGGACACATATCGGAATTTTCACCAGTTCATGAGCCTTGTATATCCTGAAAAACAATTGGATATGGTTCGTTCTATGGTAGATATGTACAAAGAAAGTGGGTGGTTGCCAAAGTGGGAACTGAATAGTACAGAAACCTTTACGATGAATGGAGATCCTGCCTTTCCGGTAATTACCGATACTTATTTGCGCGGATTGACTGATTTCGATATAGAAACAGCGTATGAGGCCATGATAAAATCGGCAACAACTCCACAGGGAAAAAATAAAATAAGGCCGGATTTCGATTTTTATCTGGAAAACGGGTACATGCCATTAATTGATGAATTTGATAATTCCGTATCAGTGGCACTTGAATATTACATAGCCGAATGGAATCTTGGACAACTTGCAAAAGAGCTAGGCAAGACAGAAGACTATGAACGTTTTAACAAACAGTCGTTGCAGTACGTGAATTATTTTGACAAAAAGGAATACAAAATGCTTCGCCCCAAATTGGCAAACGGAAAATTCCTTACCCCCTTTGATCCTATGCAGGGAGAGAATTTTGAGCCCGTACCCGGATTTCATGAAGGTACTGCCTGGCAGTATACATTCGGGGTGCAACATGATATAGCAGGCTTGGCCCGATTAATGGGAGGGGAGAAGAAATTCACAAAAAAACTTCAGAAAGTATTTAACGACAGCCTGTTCGATATGGCGAACGAACCCGATATGCATTATCCGTTCCTGTTTAACTACATAAAAGGTGAAGAGTGGAGGGCACAGAAAGAAACAAGAAAATTACTGCATTCATATTTTAAGAATTCACCTGACGGGCTACCCGGGAATGATGATTGCGGAACAATGAGCGCCTGGGCGGCATTCAGTATGATCGGAATTTATCCGGTATGTCCCGGGGATATGGACTATGCTATCACAGCTCCGGTGTTTGATAAAGTCGAAATATCCCTGGATCAGCAGTATTATCAGGGGAAGTCATTAAAGATTATCAGGGAGAAATATACAGAGGGTGAATTTATTAAAAACATACGATTTAACGGAAAAAACATAAACAGATATTTTATCAGTCATAACCATTTGACAAAAGGAGGGGAACTAAAGGTTATTTTCTCTGAATAAAGTAGAAAGAAACCTTTACGAAACGAGGGGATATTTGTGAGTTGTCTTGATTTATTTAGCTGAATATAAAATATATAGGCTTTAAATAAAGAAGATAAACAAAGAGCAGAAGTAGAAACTATTTTAACACAAAAAAGCAGGAAATGAAGCTGGCACCAATTGACATATCAATCATTGTAGGATATTTGACCATTACCGTATTAATAGGTTATCTTATCTCAAAAAGAGCCTCAAAAAACATTAATAATTATTTTCTGGGAGGAAATAAAATCCCCTGGTATATGCTCGGGGTTTCAAATGCATCAGGAATGTTTGATATTACCGGAACCATGTGGACAGTGACCATCCTGTTTGTTTATGGTTTAAAAAGTATCTGGCTTCCCTGGTTATGGCCGGTCTGGAACCAGATATTCCTTATGATGTTTCTGGCAGTTTGGTTAAGGCGCTCAAATGTAATGACCGGGGCCGAGTGGTTAAAAACCCGTTTTGGCAATAACCTTGGCTCCCAACTATCTCATATTGTGGTTGTGGTGTTTGCTGTAGTGGCAGTAATTGGTTTTATCACATATGGATTCAAAGGGGTGGGTAAATTTTCCGAGATATTCTTTCCGTGGAACCTGGAAACCAGCTTAGCAGGGATTACCATTTCTTCGGCAGATATGTACGCTATAATAATTATGAGCATTACAACAATTTATGTTGTGAAGGGGGGAATGTACAGCGTCGTATTTACTGAAGTACTTCAATTCTTGATAATGACCATTGCATGTTTTCTGGTGGGGTATGTAGCATATAATATGGTATCGGCAGAGCAGATAAATGCCATCATTCCGGATGGATGGAAAAGTATAGCATTTGGTTGGAAGCTGGATTTGGATTGGAGTGAAACCTTGCCTGCGGTGAATTCAAAGATAATGGAAGATGGTTATACACTGTTTTCTGCCCTGATGATGATGATGATTTTCAAAGGAATTTTAGTAAGCATAGCCGGACCAGTTCCAGGGTATGATATGCAAAGAATCCTGGCAACAGAAACCCCAAAAGACGCAGCAAAAATGAGTGGAATTGTGTCACTGGTATTATTCATACCACGGTATCTTATGATAACAGGCCTTGCCATTATTGCTTTGGTCTGGCTGGTGCCGGAATTCAAATCGATGGGAAATGATATAGATTTTGAATTGATTTTACCGCATACACTCAGAAACTTTATACCGGTTGGTGCAAAAGGCTTATTGCTGGCTGGTTTGGTGGCAGCGTTTATGTCAACCTTTGCAGCAAATGTAAATGCAGGCCCGGCCTATATCATAAACGATATTTACAAGAAATACATAAATCCGGATGCCGATGAAAAGAAATATGTAAAAATGAGCTACCTGGCTTCCTTTGCTGTAGTTCTTACCGGAATAATATTTGGTTTCTTTGCCAGCAATATTGATGGAATACTAAACTGGATAGTCGGGGCTCTGTTCGGAGGGTACATAGCAGCAAACTTTCTGAAATGGATATGGTGGAGATTTAACGGTTATGGCTATTTCTGGGGAATGATATCTGGTTTGGTATCTTCCGTAGTTGTGCCTTTAATTTTTCCGGATACTCAACCGATTTACATTTTCCCGTTTACCTTCCTGTTTTCTTTCGCCGTATCGGTAATTGCTAGTTTGGCCACACAGCCGGAACCCGATGAGGTTTTAATAGACTTCTATGAAAAGGTTCGTCCATGGGGGTTCTGGAAACCTGTATATGAAAAACTAAAACTAAAAAACCCAAGTGCAAAAGCCAACACAGAATTTGGCAAAGACATGCTGAATTGTGTTGTGGGAATTGCCTGGCAAATGACACTTGTATTAATACCTATCCTCTTCCTAATCCGTGAAAATACAGAGCTCCTGATATGTATCGGGGTGTTTGTGTTAACCTCGGTATTCTTAAAGTTTAACTGGTACAACAGATTAAAGGATAACCCTGATAAATAACCAATACCAATGCAAAAAACTTCTCAAACGATAAGTTATGATGACAAAGGTTGTCATAGTAATGAACAGATAACTAAAAAAAGCGTACATATGAATAATATTAAAATACCCTGGGAAGAAAGGCCGGAAGACTGTACTGATGTATTGTGGAGGTATTCGAAGAATCCGGTGATTGGGAGGTATGAAACCCCGACATCGAACAGCATTTTTAATAGTGCAATTACTCGGTTTGGTGACGGGTTTGCCGGAGTGTTCAGGTGTGACAACAAAGCAGTGCAAATGAATATTCATGCTGGTTTTAGTAACGATGGAATTAATTGGAAAATAGAGGATGAACCCATTAAAATGGAACCAGGGAACACAGAGTTGTTGCATTCCGACTACAGGTACGATCCACGTGTAGTGTTTATTGAAGATCGATACTGGATAACCTGGTGTAACGGGTATCATGGACCAACCATCGGAATGGCTTATACCTATGATTTTAAGAAATTTCACCAGTGTGAGAACGCATTTCTTCCTTTTAATAGAAACGGAGTGCTTTTCCCTGAGAAAATAAACGGAAAGTATTGTATGCTAAGTCGTCCCAGTGATAACGGACATACTGCCTTTGGGGATATTTTTCTTAGCTATAGCCCTGACATGGTTTACTGGGGAGAACACAGAATAGTTATGAACGTTGCTGATTTTAAGGAAAGTGCATGGCAAAGCCTTAAAATAGGAACAGGGCCTGTTCCGTTAAAAACTGAAGAAGGATGGTTGATTTTCTATCATGGTGTAATAAATACGTGTAGTGGTTATCGTTATTCAATGGGGGCTGCACTACTCGACCTGGAACAGCCCGATAAAGTTTTATATCGCTCAAGGCCATATTTGTTGGCCCCCGCTGTTGAGTACGAATTAATGGGAGATGTCCCCAATGTAGTGTTCCCCTGTGCTTTATTGAATGATAATGAAGGGCGTGTGGCAATATATTACGGGGCGGCCGACACCGTAACGGGTATTGCATTCGGCAAAGTATCCGAAATTATTGCCTTCTTGAAAGACAATAATTTGTAGTTGAGATATCACTTAAAATCCTAAGGGCGCTTACTGGAAAATTGGTCGAAGTAACAAACATGACAATAAACAAAAATGAATAAAAAGCTTCTCTACATTCTGGTTTTTATCATATCGATAAGCTGTTCAGAACAGAACAAGGAACAAAAAATGGAAAAGCGAGTGGTCGATTATGTCGATCCTTTCATTGGAACGGATGGACCGGGAAATACATATCCCGGAGCGGTGGTGCCCTTTGGAATGGTTCAGCTAAGCCCTGATAACGGGCTGGAAGGCTGGGACAGAATTGCCGGATATTACTGGAAAGATTCAACAATAGCCGGCTTCAGCCATACACACCTGACCGGAACAGGGGCCGGGGATATGTATGATTTGTTGCTTATGCCATTGAACAGCAGGTTCAGGGAAGACCTGTGGCCCGAAGAAAAAGCATACAGGCCATATTCAAAATTCAGGCATAACCAGGAAGCAGCCAGGCCTGGGTATTATAAAGTATTGTTAGAAAGTTCAGGTATACTGGCAGAATTAACAGCAACTCAAAGAGTGGGTTTTCACCGGTATACATTTCCTTCTGACGATGCATCTCAGATAATCTTGGATTTGGGATATAAACTCAATTGGGACAAACCTTTAGATACACACATAAAAGTAGAGGACAGTACCACAATTTCCGGATACCGGATGTCTACGGGATGGGCGAAAGATCAACGCGTCTATTTTGTAGCAAAATTCTCTAAACCTTTGAAAAAAACTGCATTATATGATGAGCAAAAAGGAATTAAGGAGAATCAGGTAAACGGTGTCCGTACAAGGTTTGTTGCTTCATTTGAAACAAAAGATGAAGAGCAGGTTTTAGTAAAAGTTGCTATCTCGTCAGCATCAGTTGAAGGCGCACGGAAAAACCTGGAGGCAGAGTTGCCGGACTGGGATTTCGACAAAGCCAGAGAAGCTGCCGGGAACGTCTGGGAGGAATATCTTTCCAAAGTTAAAATAACAGGAACAGAGTATCAGAAGAAAGTGTTTTACTCGAACTTGTACCACGTTTATATGACCCCCTCTGTACATAGCGATGTAGATGGATTTTACAAAGCAGCTGATAGTACAGTAAGAGAAGCAAAAGATTATATAAGATATCATACCTTTTCTTTATGGGATACTTATCGGGCAACTCATCCACTGTATACCATTTTAGTTCCTGAACGGGTAGAAGATTTTATACAGACATTCTTAGGGCATTATGAAGAGACCGGGTTGTTGCCGGTTTGGGAACTTGCCGGAAACGAAACAAATATGATGATTGGTTATCATGCAATACCAGTAATTCTTGATGCTTTCAATAAAGGAATTGAATTTGACTACGAAAGGGCCTTTGAAGCCTGTAAAGCTTCTGCAATGGATGATGGGAGAAATATAGACGAATATAAAAAATATGGCTATGTTCCTTCCGATGGGAAAAAGGACGGGCACTGGTCAGTGTCAAAGACAATGGAATATGCTTATGGCGATTGGTGTGTCGCTCAGTTTGCTAAAGCGTTGGAAAAAAAAGAGGATTACAATTATTTTATAAAACGCTCGGAAAACTGGAAAAACCATTGGGATTCAGGTTCAACCTTTTTGCGGCCAAAAAACAAGAAGGGAGAGTTTTTTTCACCATTTATTCCTAAAGAATACACAGAACAATACTGTGAAAGTAATGCCTGGCAATATTTCTGGCATGTTCAGCATGATTTGCCTGGTTTAATTAGAGTTACAGGAAAAGAGAAATTTATAAGTAAGCTTGATTCAATGTTCAGTTATTATCCGGAACCGGAGGATAAACTGCCGATTTTTTCAACCGGGATGATTGGGCAATATGCACATGGAAATGAACCCGGGCACCATGTCCCATATATTTACAATCTGGTTGGGCAACCGTGGAAGACACAGGAGCTGACCAGAAGAATAATTGAGACTCAGTACTCCGATAAACCTGACGGATATTGCGGAAACGAAGATTGCGGACAAATGTCGGCATGGTTAATTTTTTCATCATTGGGGTTTTATCCTGTTAATCCGGCTGACGGTATTTACTATTTAACGGCACCCTGGGTAGAACAGGCAGAGATAAAACTTGCAAACGGCAAGGTATTTTCAATAAAAACAGAAAATTATTCTTCAAAGAATAAATATATCAAAGAAGTACGGTTAAATGGAAAACCAGTCGAGGATTTAACGCTTAAGCATGAAGAGCTTATAAATGGTGGTGAAATGGTATTTGTCTTAACCGACGAAAAAAACTGAACAGAAAATATTGTTCGTCTGAATAAGGCAGGTGAGGGAAAAAATAAAAAGTGTAATAGTCAAAAATACAATAAGATAGAATATTTTATAGACAGCGTTAGGTGAAAAAATAAAAAATTATGTGTGAAAAAAGTAACATTTATTATACGAATTACGTTAATAAGGGTGTCATCTCAGGGTTCTTCTTTGCGCTAATAACAGGATTTAACCACAGCTTGTTGTTTTGTAATTGAAAATGAATCGTTGATAGAGTTGATAAGACCACAAGTAACAAATAACTACAAACTAACTATTGAACTATGAACATTAATAAATACCTTCACAAAGACCTTTATCCCTTAACATATCAGGATAATTCACAGGTCTTTTAGCCATACTAATTTTCGATAAATTGTAATTATTAGTAATCAAATCAGAAGAATATGTGATTTATATAGTGGTTATAAGTTGTATTACTTATAATCTTTATGTATTAAATATTACAGAGTCTGTAAATATCGTTTTATATCTTCTGATCTGTATCTAAAGTCAATCTTTCATTGATTAAGGGGTAGGTATTAGCATTTTACAACATATAAATTACTAACTAAAATTACGTAAACACTATGAAAAAACTAGTTTTTCAACTGGCTTTAGGGTTGTTGTCGATCCTAACTTTGCCACTAAACGCACAGAAGTATGACCCGGGAAGCGGTAATACAGTGCTTCTAATCGGACAAACTTTTCAGCAGGAATACATTAATTATGTGAATGGGGTAGGGTTCGCGCCTTCCGGAAGTTCGCATTATGGCTCTATTTACCTGGGAACAATTGAACAAGGGGATGACAACCCAAACGCAAAATTTTTAGACTATGTACGTTCGGTACAGGACGATAACTATGCGTTGGTTGCCATCAGTATAAAAGACAATACAGCAGCCGGAGGTTATGGACAGATGATAAACCCAGCTTGGGGACAGTTCAACTCAAATGCTGTTTGGGAAGCATGTGACGACATCCGTAACGGAAAATGGGACTCGGAAATCGATCAAATGGCACAGACTTTTGCTGACCGCCCAGACGTAAAGTTTTATGTTAGGGTCGGATACGAAGTTAGCTTGTTCATGTTTGGTTACAAAGGTGAGCAAAATGCAAACACCTGGTTGGAAGAACAGGCCAATGCAGGGGTAAACGTATTTGAGGATCCTGATAAAGTAGACCAGATGGACAGGCACGCATATATTGAGGCCTATAACCATATCGCAAGCCGCATCAAGAGAAAAGCGAGCAATGTATCGTTTGTTTACCACCCAGTGCGCGGGTTTAACGACACCAAATGGCTATACCCTGGAGATGAGAACGTTGATTTCGTGGCTTTCTCAATTTTCAACAACGATGTATGTATTGAATGTAACGGTACGTTCAACTGTGAAGGAGAGGACGTCGATCCTAACTTACAGCAAAGTATGGATTTTGCCAAAGAGCACGGCAAACCGCTCATGATTGCAGAGTCGGCCTGTCAGGCCCCTGCAACAGGGAGCCCGTCAGCTTTTAACGACTACCTTAACCGTTTGGACAAAGTAGTTAAAAACAACGATGTACGTGTATTGGCCTATATCAACTCAGACTGGCCTGCCCACGATTGGGATGCCAACTGGGGGGACTCACGCGTAGAGGTAAACAGCACCGTGCTGAACTACTGGAAAAGCACTTTCGGACAAGGAACAAGGTACCTTCACAGTGGAGGTTCAGTACCAACACCAACATGTAACGACGGAATCCAGAACGGAAACGAGACAGGAGTAGACTGTGGCGGTTCATGTCCTGCATGTAACGGAACAACACCAACATGTAACGATGGCATCCAGAACGGAAATGAAACAGGTGTAGATTGTGGCGGCTCATGCCCTGCATGTCAGACAACCAATAACTGTCCAGCATCGCACCCATATGAATGTGGCGGAAGCTGTTATGAAGATGCTGCCCAGGCTGCATCGTCCGGATGTGCAAGAGTAGACAGAGATGGAAACTGTCCTGCCTCACACCCATACGAATGTGATGGAGCTTGTTATACCAATGAAGCTCAGGCACAAGCCTCAGGTTGTACCGGAGGTGGCGGAAACGGCGGCGGCGGAAACTCAGGAAACTGCCCTGCTTCACACCCATACGAATGTGACGGAAAATGTTATGAAGATGCTGCACAGGCACAAGCCTCAGGCTGTACAGGTGGTGGCGGTAACGAACCTACTTGTAACGACGGCATCCAGAATGGAAATGAAACAGGCGTAGACTGCGGTGGATCATGCCCTGCATGTTCAACTGAACCTACTTGTAACGATGGAATCCAGAACGGAAACGAAACAGGTGTAGACTGTGGTGGATCGTGCCCTGCATGTTCAAATGAGCCTTCTTGCTACGACGGTATCCAGAATGGAGATGAAACAGGTGTTGATTGTGGTGGATCATGTGCACCATGTGGCACTTCAGGAGATTATACTACAGGTAAATTTTCACCAAAAGAGAAAAAAGCCCTTCTTATTATCGGACAAGATATGGGTTCTGTAAATGGATACAAAAATAGTGGTCAATTCCCTGAATTAGGTGGTGTAACTCAATATACGGATATGTTTACGCTTGCTGGTTTAAAAACAACGACAAACTATGGAGCTGGTGACATGTGCCTTCAGTGTGCAATGGATGAAAATCCTAACAGTACTTTATCAATTGGTTTATGGATGGTAGAAGATAATGACGGTGTTGGACAAGATCATCCAACTGGTTTATCAGATATAGTAAATGGCCGTCACGATCAGCAGATCACTGAATTAGGCCAATTTGCCATTGATAATGCCCCAACTCCTATTTTCCTAAGAATTGGATACGAGTTTGACGGAGAATGGAACCATTATGATGCGAACAGGTACAAAGCAGCATACCGCTACATGGTTGATAAGTGGAGAGCTATGGGGGTAACTAACATGGCTTATGTATGGCAATCGGCTACCTGGGGAGCAGATGATCCTAACTTAATGCCGAACTGGTATCCTGGCGATAACTATGTTGATTACGTAGGAGTATCATTCTTCTTTTACGATGAAGGTTTCAATGGAGACAACCTAAAGTATGCCCTTGATTATGCAAGGGGTAAAAACAAGCCTGTTATGATGGCTGAAGTTTCTGCTCAGTACTATGAATTCGACCAAAATACTTACCACTGGGTAGGTGATGGAGCATCGTTACAAGGGGTACATATGAGTTCAGAAGATATGTGGAATCAGTTCTTCGCAGATCAGCTATTACCATTTGTATATCAAAATGATGATGTAATTCGAGTTGTAGCATATATTAACTGCGACTGGCAATCACAGCCTCAGTGGAAATTCCCTGATGCTAATAACGGTTTCTGGGGTGATACACGTATCGAAGCCAACAACTACATTACAAGTCAGTGGAAGAAAGAAATTGCAAAACCATTCTGGTTGCATGGTGGTCCAAACCTTCTTTCTCAGTTGGTTGGAACTAAATCAGCACATGCCCTTTCTGCTTCAAATGTTGTAAAAGAAACAACTGAACTGGAAGTATATCCTAATCCAACAACTGGAGAAATAACAATTTCTGGTCTGGATGTAAATGGATCTTATACAATCTACAACTTTGCAGGAAATGCAATTGTGAAAGATAACAAAACACAAATTGATGTTAGCTCTTTGCCTGCTGGAATGTACTTCATTAAGAGTAATACAAATAAGACTATCAGCTTTGTTAAAAAGTAATAGTATAGGTTAATTTAATAGTTAATACTGAGAAATAGCTGTCTGGCAGTGGCAGCTATTTTCTCAGGCTTGCTTTGGTTCAAATAAAATAGGGGTTTACAGATATAGTGTTCAGACCTTCTTCGGGAAAATTTTCCCGGGAAGGTCTTTTTTATTTACGTTAATTTTGAATACCAGATAAATACAGCTCGCAAAAATTTATACAAAAAAGGTTATGTGTGAATTAAAATATAGTAATGTGAGTATTTATTTGAAGGTCTTTTTTTATGTCTTTAGTGGTGTAACGAGTAATATTGTGGTGTTCGCTAACTATTTAAATGAATAAACTAAATAGATAACGAATTTAAACTCCTCTTTTGAAATTGCAATTTCAACCCTAAGTCAACAAGTTTTTTTAAACCTGTTGATTAATAAAGTATTAAACTAACGACCTAACTTTTTAAAATTATGAGAAGAATAGCTTTTATTTTGGCTACGTGTTTAATGGCATTCATATATCTGCCATTACAAGCACAAAATTGTCCGGCGTCACACCCTTACAAATGCGGTGGAAGGTGTTTTGAAAACGAAGCTCAGGCTCAATCAGCCGGATGCCAGGGCGGCGGCGGTGCAACCTGTAGCGATGGAATTCAAAACGGCGATGAAACTGGTGTAGACTGTGGCGGTTCATGTCCGGCTTGTCAAACTGAACCAACTTGTGACGATGGTATCATGAATGGCGACGAAACAGGTATTGATTGTGGCGGATCGTGCCCGAACAGTTGTCCGGAACCAACCTGCAACGATGGCATAATGAATGGCGACGAAACCGGCGTGGACTGCGGTGGATCATGTCCGGCATGTCAACAAGGTGATTTTTTAACAGGTAAATTTTCTCCAAAAGACAAAAAAGCCTTGTTAATAATCGGTCAGGATATGGGATCGGTAAATGGCTATAAGAACAGTGGAAAATTTCCTGAAATTGGCGGTATAACACAGTATACCAATATTTATGATTTGGCAGGTTTAAAAACAACTACAAATTATGGTTCAGGAGATATGTGTTTGCAGTGTGCGATCAATCAAAATCCTAATAGTACATTGTCCATAGGACTGTGGATGGTGGAAGATAACGATGGGCAAGGACAGGATCATCCAAACGGAATGCTTGATATTGTAAATGGTGTATTTGATGCACAAATTAATCAACTCGGTCAGTTCGCACTGGATAATGCAAATACACCTATCTATTTAAGAATCGGTTATGAATTTGATGGTAACTGGAACCACTATGATGCCGGAAGATATAAAAATGCGTATCGTTACATGGTTGACAAGTGGAGAGCAATGGGGGTAAACAACATGGCTTATGTATGGCAATCGGCAGCCTGGGGCGACGATAGTCCAAGTGCAATAAACAATTGGTACCCGGGAGATAATTACGTGGATTACGTAGGGGGATCATTCTTTTTCTATGATGAAAACTATAACGGGGACAACCTGAAATATTTGCTGGATTTTGCCAGAAATAAAAAGAAACCGGTCATGATGGCTGAAGTATCTGCCCAGTACTATGAGTTTGATCAAAATACATATCATTGGGTAAATAATGGCGCATCATTACAAGGTGTTAGTATGACCCCGCAGGAAATATGGAACCAGTTTTTTGTTGATCAGTTATTACCGTTTGTTTATCAGAATGACGATGTAATAAGGATTGTGGCATATATAAACTGTGACTGGCAATCGCAACCTCAATGGAAATTCCCGGATGCAGGAAACGGTTTTTGGGGTGATACACGCATCGAAGTTAATAGTTATATATCTGACCAGTGGAAAAATGAAATATCAAACGGACGATGGCTCCATGGCGGATCTGGTTTGTTTTCTCAATTAGTAGGAGGAACAAAAAGTGGAACAATGAAAAATGCTCTACTCTCTGGTACAGAAGTCAGCTCTGAAAACGAATTAATCGTGTATCCAAATCCTGCAACAGGGGAAATAACAATTTCCGGATTAGAAGAAAATGGGTACTATACGATTTATAATTTCTCTGGAAGTGCTGTAATAGAGAGCAATAAAGCAAACAGAGACATCTCGGACCTGCCGGGAGGAATGTATTTTATCAAAACAAATACAAATAAAACGGAATCGTTTATAAAACGATAATAATTAGCAACACCCTTTCCGATTGTTATAATTAGGTCTTCTCTTGCACATGTAGTTCAGGGAAGGCCTTTAATATTTTTTGGATAAGCGGCCTACGTTTATGCCAAATGTGAAATAACCTGTATTATATCGTTCGGGTATAGAATCCTATTTTAATATTTTATTTTTTTGTGCCCTGTTTTTAATTTTGGAAACTACCTCAATAAGTAATGTGTTATATAATATGTTGGTAAATAAAGTTTTATGGGGTTTGGGATTTAGCGCAGTGAGTTAAAATATAGGAGCGTGAGTGTTAGAATTGTAGTAAAGGATACGATGTATTAACCCGTTATGTATTAATATTGTTTCCGAAATTCTTATTCAAAATATACTGCTTTTTTGAATGGAATAACGCACAAAACTTAATAATAATTGATCTCATAACTACAATAAACAGGCTTAACAGCCAATAACCATAACTATTATTACTAACTAAACTTAATTATTATGAGAACAAAGAGTTTGTTTTCTGTGCTATTTTTAGCATTATGTTTAACGCTTACTGCACAACAATACGATCCGGGATCGGGAAAAACCGTTTTGTTAATTGGCCAAACCTGGCAGCAGGAATTCCAGGACTATGTAAGCGGTGTTAAGCCCCCCGCGGGCTCTTCCCATTATGGAGAAATTTACTCGGGGGAAATTAACCAGGGCAACGATGCGTTTGGAAACGGTTTCCTGACCTACATGAACAACACCTACCCGGGGGCTTATGCATTAATAGCAATAAGCATCAAGGACAATCCTGGGGCAGGCGGTTTTGGGGACACGTACAGTGCATTGCAGGCCATTAATTCAGGAAACCTTGACACACAAATCGACAAGATTGCCCAAACGTTTGCCGATCATTCAAACCTAAAGTTCTACGTCCGTTTAGGCTACGAGGTGAGCCTTTACATGTTTGCCCCCGGCGGTGACACACAGGCATATATAAATGCCTACAACCGCATGGCAAAGCGTATCCGCGCCATAGCAAAAAACGTGGATTTCGTTTATCACCCGGTTAGAGGGTTTAACGATACCAGAGACCTGTACCCAGGTGACGAGTATGTAGATTTTGTAGGGTTCTCGGTATTCAACAACGATATATGCCTGGAGTGCAACGGGACTTTTAATTGCCAGGGCAGCCAGGTTGACCCTAACCTGCAACAAAGTATGGATTTTGCAAAACAAAAAGGTAAACCCATCATTATTGCAGAATCAGCAGTCCAGTCACCCGCAGCGGCAAGTGTTTCTGGTTTTAACGATTACCTTGACAGGTTGTTCGCCGTTGTGGAAAATAATGATGTAAGGGCCCTTGCCTATATCAATTCAGACTGGAACTCACACGGTTGGGGGCCGGAATGGGGCGATTCACGTGTTGAGAAGAACTCAGCGGTATTAAGCCATTGGAACAGCTACGTAAACAAGCCGCGCTATATCCATTACAACGGAAGCACAGCCCCAAGCTGTAGCGACGGGATTAAAAACCAGGGGGAAACAGGCATTGACTGTGGGGGCCCATGCCCAGCCTGTACAAACGGGCCAACGTGTAGCGATGGTATCCAGAACGGAGACGAAGAAGGTGTTGATTGTGGCGGTTCATGCCCGAACAGCTGTGGAACAAGTGGGACCTGTAAAGAATTTGGCGTAAGCTACGTAAACGACAATACCATCCGTGTTTATCACAAAGACAATGGCTGGTCGGCCCAATGGCAGTATGTATGCCTTGACGGATATTGTGTAGCCGGGGAAAAGAAAGACGGTTACTATTATAAAGATTTCAAAGCCGCCCTTGGCCAGCAGTATACCATCCAGTTTAAAGCAGAGGACAATGCGACGGGCCAGTACCTGTCACCAGAGGAGAAGGTTACATTCACAAAAGAGAAATGTTCATTTGTAGTTAACGATGCCGATCCTACATGTACCGATGGTATCCAAAACGGCGGTGAGACCGGCGTAGACTGCGGCGGTCCATGTCCTGCGTGTACAACCGGACCAACCTGTAGCGATGGTATCCAGAATGGCGATGAGACCGGAATAGATTGTGGCGGTTCATGCCCGAACAGTTGTGCAGCAGTGGGCGAAGGAAACTGTGGAGAGTTTGGTATAAGCCATGTAAACGACAACACGGTAAGGGTTTATCATAAGGATAATGGCTGGTCGGCATCATGGCAGTATGTATGCCTTGATGGATATTGTGTTACCGGAGAAAAGAAAGACGGATACTATTATAAAGATTTCGATGCAACCCTTGGCCAGCAATATGAGATTCAATTCAAAGCCGAGGACAATGCCACTGGGCAATACCTGTCGCCAGTAGAGAAAGTTACCTTTACAAAAGACAAGTGTTCATTTACCGGAGGGACTGAACCTACCTGTACAGACGGCATCCAGAATGGCGATGAGACCGGCATAGACTGCGGTGGATCATGCCCTGCATGTTCAACTGAACCTACTTGTAACGATGGAATCCAGAACGGAAACGAAACCGGTGTAGACTGTGGCGGTTCATGTCCGGCATGTACGACCGAACCAACGTGTTACGACGGCATCCAGAATGGCGATGAGACCGGCGTAGATTGCGGTGGTTCATGTGCTCCATGCGGTGGAGGAGATTACATCACTGGTAAATTTTCACCAAAAGATAAAAAAGCCCTTCTGATTATTGGTCAGGATATGGGTTCTGTAAACGGATATAAAAATAGTGGACATTTTCCTGAAATGGGTGGAGTGACTCAGTACACCGATATTTATTCTCTTGCCGGTTTAACATCAACAACAAACTACGGAGCCGGAGACATTTGCCTGCAGTGTGCTGTTGACCAAAACCCAAACAGTACGCTTTCAGTTGGTTTATACATGGTTGAAGGTGTGAACCAGGGAGTTGATTATTCAAATGGACTGACGGATTTAGTTAACGGAAGATACGATGAGCAAATCAGACGTTTAGGACAATTTGCTATCGATAATGCCCCAACTCCAATTTACATGAGAATTGGTTATGAATTCGATGGAAACTGGAACCATTATGATGCAAACCGGTACAAAGCAGCATATCGTTACATGGTCGATAAATGGAGAGCAATGGGTGTGAAAAACATGGCGTATGTTTGGCAGTCAGCAACCTGGGGTGCAGATGATCCTAACTTAATGCCAAACTGGTATCCTGGTGATAACTATGTAGATTATGTGGGAGTATCGTTCTTCTTCTATGATGCTGGTTTCAATGGAGACAACCTGAAGTATGCCCTTGATTTTGCAAGAGGTAAAAACAAACCTGTAATGATGGCTGAGGTTTCAGCGCAGTATTATGAGTTTGACCAGCAAACATACCACTGGGTGAATAACGGAGCTTCTCTGCAAGGCGTTCATATGAGTTCTGAAGAAATGTGGAACCAGTTCTTCGTGGATCAGCTATTACCATTTGTATATGAAAATGACGATATAGTTAGAATTGTAGCCTATATCAATTGCGACTGGCAATCGCAGCCTCAGTGGAAATTCCCTGATGCTAATAATGGATTCTGGGGTGACACACGAATAGAGGCTAACAGCTATATTACAAGTCAGTGGAAAAAGGAAATTGCAAACGGAAGATGGCTACATGGTGGTCCAAGTCTTAATTCACAACTTGTTGGAGCTGGAAAGAGCTCCGAATTGGATAAAAACGCACTTTCAGCTAAAAGTGTAGCCGCTGAGAAAAGCTTTATCGTATATCCTAATCCGACAAAAGGTGAGTTAACTATTCTTGGTTTGGACAAAACAGGATCATACACTATATACAACTTTGCGGGTACGGCCGTTGTTACCGACAACAAAACAACTAAAGATATAACGAATTTACCTGCAGGAATGTACTTCATAAAGTCGAGTACAAATCAGGTAGTAACATTTATTAAAGAATAAGGTGTCGGTTTCTTAAGTAATGGATAACTGTCTATAAAAGACAGTTATTCCATTAAAGTACGAACGCTGGAAAAGCACCAAGACCTAATTACCAATAAAATAAATTGCTTTTCTAACCTACAACCTTCTCTTAGGAAGAAATTCCGGGAGAAGGTTTTTTGTATTTATAAGTTGAGGAATTGATATATTTGCTTGTGCTAAATAAAAAATAAGAGTTATGGTTATGAAAAGACTATTCAAAGTTGTTGCTATTTTATTTCTTATAATGTCCTGCTCAACTCATGGGAAATATGAGAAAATATCAGGTGAATGGAAATGCTCAAGCTGGACAAACAAGGCCAAAGGAGTTGATAAGTGTAGAGACAATGTATATTTTAACTTCCGTCCCGATAAAACTTACTACTCGGAATTGGGCAGTGCAAAAGATTCCGGGGATTATAAAATACTCGAAGGAAAGTTATATATAACTCCAGAAGGAAAGATGCAATTTGCGGTTGAAATTACAAAGTTAAATAACGATACTTTGAGGTTTTTAATGAATCAGGCAGGCGATGAGGAAATTCTAACCTTGGTTCGGAAAGATTGATTTTGTTCGGATAAATCAATGTTTTAACTATCATTACATTCTTGAGTACTGAAATTTCAATGCTGAAATAAACTTTATGGTTGCTATTAAGAGATTTTGTAGTGCTTTTATATGACAGAGGGGATTTTTCCCGAGAAAATAAATTCAGAAAATCTCTGGTAAATATTCCTCTTAAGGAATAAATTTTTCAATTTAGCAGTTTTAAAGAATTTCTTTAAGAATTTAATGAATATAAAAAATATACAAATGAAACCTACATTGCTTATTCTGGCGGCAGGAATGGGAAGCCGCTATGGCGGGTTAAAGCAAATTGATCCGATCGGCCCCTCAAATGAAACAATAATTGATTATTCCATCTATGATGCAATAAAAGCCGGATTTGGAAAAATAGTTTTTGTTATCCGGGAACGTTTTGAAAAAGAATTTAAAGAACGTTTTGTTTCAAAACTTGAAGGAAAAATAGAGCTTGAGTTTGTAAACCAGGAACTGGATAAAATTCCCGAAGGAACATCATATCTTCCGGAGCGGGAAAAACCCTGGGGGACTGGGCATGCCATTCTGGTGGCTAAAGATGTTATAAAAGAACCTTTTGCAGTAATTAATGCCGATGATTTTTATGGAACCGAAGCCTATAAAGATATGGCAGATTTTCTTATTAACCATGCCACCGATAAGGAGAACAGTATGCTCGGGTACAGGTTAGAGAATACTATTTCTGAAAATGGTTCGGTTTCGCGTGGAGTATGTTCTGCAAATGAAGAAGGAAACCTGGTAGATATTATCGAGCGTACACACATAGAGAAACTGGAATCCGGAATAGCATATCTGGAAAATGAAAACTGGGCCCCACTTGCAGCCGATTCAACTGTTTCAATGAATTTCTGGGGATTTACCCCTGGATTGTTCGCTCACCTTGAAAGCAAATTCACCCAATTTATGAAGGAGAGAGGAAATGAGTTGAAGTCTGAATTTTACATTCCCTCAGTTGTTGCTGATCTTATCAACGAAGGTATTACCCAGTTCAAAGTATTGAAGTCTGATTCTAAGTGGTTCGGGGTTACTTACCAGGAAGATAAAGAAAGCGCCGTTCAGGCCGTCCGTAGTTTAATTGATAAAGGTGTGTATCCTGAAAAATTGTGGAGCTAATATTATCGGAGAGCGTTCACCTATAATTGCCTGAGGTTTTGGTAGCACCAAAACCTCAGGTGTTTAATGTTTTAATTATCAGGTTTGGCAGTAAAGTATAAAGGTAACCCTAAAATTTATCACCTTATCTTTACCAGATGTCGTTAAACACGTTAGATTTGCAGGTAAAATGGAGACCCGGAATTGAAAGTAATGAGAAACGGGGTTAAGGAATAAGACAGAAAAACACGATGGGTTGTATGTAATTTGATATCATATATTTAACTAGTAATTAATAAAATGTAACACTATGGAAAATCACGTTTTGGACAATGATTTACAAAAAACTAATGAAGAACCTGAAGTAGAATGGGCCGGATTTTGGGTTCGGGTAGGTGCATCACTTATCGACTTCTTTGTGTATTTACCTTTCGCGGGTCTAAGTTTTTACAATCTAAATAACTCTAAGAACTTGTATCTCCAGTTATTTTGTCTTTTAGTTATGATGTTGTACAAACCTCTTATGGAATTTAGATATGGGGCAACGCTTGGAAAAATGGCAGTGGGAATCAAGGTGGTGAGCAATGACTTCCAGAGTATAACTTTGCCACAGTCAACCTTGCGTTATTTACCCTGGTTAGTCGGGCAGGTTATTTCACTTTTTACTGCCATCCTTTTATTTCAACACCCCGATTTTGAGTATACCTCCGGGATGACTGAATTAGGGTATTTACAAAATGAAATTATTTCGCCATTAATACGTATGCTAAGTTCCGTTTTCCTTTTAGTTTCCTGTCTTGTTGTTGCATTTTCAGAAAATAAGCAGGGTTTGCACGATATGATAGGCAGTACATATTGTATTTTCAAAAGATAGCAGAATCCCTGAAATAATTACATAAAAGGTAATCAATGTTAAATTAAGGTGTAAAAGCTGGTTGAATTAAATGAGGTAGTATAGATTCAGGGTTAATTAAAAGGTTTCCGTGATGGTATGTTGAGTGATGCAAATAAGTATTTTAACCTTTTATTGGTTTAAACACAGGTTAATTCCGATGAAACTATTGTGAGAGCTCAATATTTTAGTTGCTATTGAAGACAGAGATGATTTTCATGAATTACTCGGGCAAATAAAAAGCAAAGAAATTTAATGGTTAAATCTGTCGAAAATTATTTTTCCTGGGGATTTTAGGTTATCCACCACAAAAGCTGTCTTATCGAAGCTACCGATCTAATATCAGTAAGGAGTTGTTGGTTGTTATTTATACGAATTATAAATAGAAGGGCTTTTTATTCTGTAACTGGCTAACATTTAGTATGTAATTATTTCAGGTTGATTATGTAAATCATCGCAATGGAGTGAAAATTTTTAATGTACTTTTGACGTTTAAAATAATCACCTATATTCGCAACAGGAAGGTTAATGAGAATTCATTTTATAATTAACATTTAACTTCTGGATCATCTGAATGCAAGTTGAAGTGATTTCTTTTTATTATGTTTTTCAGGGCATCAGGTGAATATTTAAGATTTTTTAAAGTTTAATATCAACCTAACAGGTTGTATTGTTTTGTATTTGTTTGTTTGTCGTTGCCTTAGCTGCTAACTGACCAAGCGAAGCTATATTTTTTCCTTATTGTAATTTACTTTTATTTATGTCATCACAAGTTTCATCCCATCAACAGGAAGCAAAGGATTATTATCCATTTAATTCTCATAATAATAAAAACTGGTATGTTTTCTATACTGCTCCACGCGCTGAAAAAGTTGTGTGTCAGGAATTAAATAGAAAAGGATATGAAGTATTTTTACCCACTGTAAAATCATTAAGAGTATGGAAAAACAGACAAAAAAAATGGATTGAACAGGTACTTTTTCCAAGTTATATATTTGTGAAAACCGTTAATCATAAAATATATAACATTATTAGCATATCTAAAATTATGACTTATATTCATGTAGCGGGTAAACCTTCAATTGTTCCATTAAAAGATATTAATGCCATAAAGCAAATGCTTTCTTTGGATAAGGATGTGTCTGTTCAGTGTGGATTTTCTGAGGGAGAAAGGGTGAAAATAATATCTGGGCCATTGATTGGGTACGAAGGTATATTAACTAAACAAAAAGGAAAAACAAGGTTTGGGATTCAACTAAAAGAAATTAATCAAACTGTGTTTATTGATATTTGTACTAGTATGCTTGAATGAATCTATATACCAGGTAATAAGTACTTCGTTTAACAGGCTATCAAATTGAAAACTTTTGTTCTTTAAGGTGAATATCTATTAAAATTTAATAATAGTTGCATTAAAAACAAATTACTTGCTTATGTAAACGTTGGGTACATTGTTTTTTATAAGCCCATGATTCAGTCTATGCACTATTCAGATTAACAATAAGTAGAATATAATATCTTAATTACGCATATTATTGATTTTTGAGAAGCTAAATAAGTATGAATATCGAAATATGTTTATATAAATAATTGAATTTCCTCATGACCTGGTAATGCAGAAAAGTCAAAGAAAAGAGGTATAAATATCTACTGGGAACGATAAGTTCCAGTGTACACATGTTAAAAGATTAAGATTTGATTACCTCAGTTTATTTTGTTTGTAATTATTGAATAGTTTATCAACTCGTTTGAGTGAAATGTCTTTAAACTAAAATAAATAACTCTTCCAAATGAAAAATAGTTCCTGTTGTCTTCTGATAGAAGATACATTTACAAATACTGATGTTGTACATCTATTGCATGAAAATAATTATGAGGTTATTAGGAGGAACATATATGTGGTTAATAATGTAATAAACACTAAGCAAGTTATTTGTACGGTTTTCAATATAAATAATAATTTATTAACTAATCATATTGACAAATATATTAGAAGCTATAAGAATATACCTCTGGTTGTAATATTGTATGAGAAAAATATGGAGTTGGCCAGATATTGTGGAGAACTGGGGGTAAACCGAGTGATTTGTTCAAATGAAATTAGAGAGCTACCAAAGATAATTAATGAAATATCGATTAAAAAGAATACTAAAATTACCTTAAAAAGTTTTGGGTTAAATATTAATGATTATAAAGGATCAAAGATTGTATTTGAATCATTATTAATAATAGAGCAAAAATATACTTACTTGATGAGCGTTCAAGAACTCGCTCAAGAGTTAAATGTCTCAGATAATTCAATATCTAGGGAGTTTCATAAAGAAAAATTAATAAGTCCCAAAAAATTAATGCTCTATTTTAAGGTTATTCATGCATTGTATCTTATGGAGAATAAGGGACTAAGATTAAATGAAATTGCCAATTTATCGGGTTTTACTAATGAACGAAGGTTTAATGAGTGTTTTCATAGAATATTTGAAGAATCTCCAGGATTAATCCGAAACGCAATCTTTGAAATAGGAGTAGATGCCGTTTGGAAAAATCATATTAACAGGAGACTAAAGAAAAGGAGTGTTTGAATTTTATGGAATAGGAAATAAAAGAACATCAATTTTATTACCCAATAATAATAAATGCGAAAAATTTTATCAACTGATTATATTTAAGAAAATGGAAAACAGCGAACTAATTAATAATGACGAAATAGTTAATTATAAGTATATTAAGAAGATGAAATACACAGTTAGTGTTTCTAATCAACTAATAAAAAAAAATCTTGAAGTATTAACCTCTGATAATCTTGTTAAAACATTAAAGCAAAATAAGCATAAGATATATGATTTAAATTTTGCTTGCAGAATACCTCCCTTTGAAACGGATGCAATGGGTATACCCATTGATTCTGTTGAGAATGAAATTTTACTGAGGCAAATGTTAGAGCTACAGGCAAAAACTAATATTAAGGTATCTCCTGTTTTTAATAATATATTTGTTCCTAATAATTACGAAACCCTTAATTTATTTGTCAAACATCTAAAACCTTTATATGAGAGGGGGATTCGAAGCGTAACAATACCTCATGTTATGTGGATGAAGTTTGGATTATTACAGAAAGAGTTTCCAGAATTAGAAGTAAAAAACACAGTTTTAAGACGTGTAAGAGATGCTCAAGAATTTTGGAATCATGCTTCAGCAGGATTTTCTTATGTAAATATTGATAGAATTCTCTTGCGGGATACGAAGGGACTAAAAGAAATACATAAGGCCCAGCAACAGTTTTATGAAAAAACAGGAAAAAAAGTTGTGACTTCACTTCTTACCGGAGAAGGTTGTTTGGGAAATTGCTGTTTTTGGGAAGAACACTATCAACATACTATGACGCATCCTGAAATAAACTCTGTTAGAAATGCTGAAATATTTGATATTCCACAAAGGTTAGAATGTCAAAATGTTAACAGGGCTGTTTTTCCATTGTTTTCAACAGGATTCAATGTCTTCAAAGAAGATATTAATGAGCTATGTCAATATTTTGACGTAATAAAATCTAGTGGAAGACGAAATTTCGGAAGCCTTAAAAGTACCCTTCTTTTTATTGGAAAAATGGAAGAGGATTCAAAAAGTATTATTGAAAATATTAATGGGAAAAAGGACATTATTACTGCTCTATATCAAAAAGATCCAAAATTAATTGACATTTGGAGAAATACTATAAAAAACTGTAGGTACCAATGTTGGAGTTGTAATCTTTGTACAAAATTGGCTTCGGAACTCTTTTAACACTAATGAATTTAAATAATTATATTAATTTACTTTATCCTAGAGAAATATGAATAATAATATTAAAACGTATATAATAGAAGAACATCATGAAGCATTTATTATTTGGAATCATGCAATAATTAATGGCATTATCTCTCCAGAGGGAAACTGTCTATTCCATGTTGATGAACATTCTGATATGGATATTGGATACCGTCAGTTTAATAACTCAATTAATAATCTCAATTCCGATATAAAAGAGATCGTTAATTTTACTTATGAAGATTTAAAGATTAACTCGTTTATTATACCATCAGTATATAGGGGGATCTTCAATCAAGTATACTGGATCAGACAAGTTCATGTTAAAAACAAAATAAGACCAATTAAATTATATGTGCGATCATATAACCAAGCAGGTTATAAACTTGTTTCAGGGAAATGTAAAAATCTAACCAGTAATTTTAATGATGTAGATCGTAAAGAGTTTGATTATTATTTAATTACAGATGATAGGCTCCCATTTAAAAGAAAAGTAGTATTGGATATTGATTTAGATTATTTTTCATGTATTGATTTTCCAATAGAAGATATCAAAATAGAAATAACGGAAGATGAATATAATTTATTTAGAAGTGATAAATATCATCGATTAAATTATATTACCAATACAAAAATTGAACCTTACTCTGAGAATGGAAAATATTATTATGTAATCAACCAATTCAAAGAAAAATATCCTAGCAGACACTATGTAAATGAAGATGAAATAACCAAACGCATAAACAAATTTATTAATGTATTAAAAGAGAAAAATATCAAACCATCATTAATTGATATTTGCAGATCAAAACACAGTGGTTATACACCATCTGATCAAGTAGAGTTTATTCAGGAACAGTTGTTAAAGAGTTTGTCTAATCTCTATAATATTGAAATACGTGATTTGAAAGAATTAGTTTAATAATTATCAGGTTAGAACAAAATGAAGATACAAAGATTAATATTGCTAGCTCTGTGCAACCTATTTTTACTTTCAAATATTTCATTATTAGCTCAGTTTAGGGTGATGATAGGCCAAGATACAATATCAGATAAACTATATTCCATTCAAAGTGATCATTATAAATCATTTTCTGGATATTATTTTCCTGAGTGTTTTGATAATGATAGTGCTTTATATGATGGTGTAAGACCTATGAAATTCCAAAAAATTAAGGGATTATCTGATAAGAAACAGTTCGCCTGGTCTAAAGAATTTATAACACCAATACCTATTAATATTGATACTACTTTTGTCTATCAAAGATTTTTTACTAAAAATATTAAAAGTTATTCAATATACTATTTGATTAATGAAAATAATAGGTGGTATAAAAAAGAATATGACATTGAATTTGAAAAATATCAGCTTCCTCATGAAGAATGCCTTTCTAAATGGAAACCATTAAATGACACGGTACAATTCAATATGTCTTTTAATAAAAAAGATAGTTTGAAAAATATCGGAAAAAGGCAGCATATAAAACAAATAGTTATCATAGCTGAACCAATAAAAGCATCAACTAAAATTGATTTTGTAATAGGAGAATTTAGTATTTATAACAAATTTGTTAAGAAGATTGAATTTACACATCCATTTTTTGACCAACTCGTAAAAAGGAATTCTATAGGTAATTATAATGCTAATTCATTAACAATTACAAGGAATTATCCAACCATTATTACGCCATTTTCTTACTATTGTTTTGATGAAAATCTTAATGGGCAATTTAAGGTAGAATTGGAGGATGATAGTGATGAAATTGATGCTGTTAAGCAGGTTTTCTATCATATTTTTAATAAATATCCTTTCTATTCAGAACGTGGAATTAGTAAAGATGATATTTTGAATCAATTTGATTTGAGAACAAGTGGAGATAGTCTTGAAATCAATGAAATATCCAAAGAAATAAGTAGGATCGTTAAAAAATTTCATGACCCACATTTTTATGTACCTAAATCAAAATCCAGTGCAAAACGAAATAAAAGAAAAAAAATTAGTCCCTTAAGGGTATATCAATTTTATAACGATTTGTACATAGCAGCAGTCTTTGATTCAACGCTTTTGAATAAAATACAATCGGGAATGAAGGTTGTAAGCTTGAACGGTACGCCTATAAATGGTATAGTTAATAAGACAAATAAATCATTTACGGGAACAAAAACTGTAAGAAGACATAAGGCTGTGGCATCACTAATGAATGGTTTTCATAAAGATTCTATTGAGATTACTTTATTGAATGCTGCAAATGATACTATTCATACCATTATACCTTATAATGAAGATAACATTCAAATACCCAATAACTTTAAAGCAAAGCATGGAAATTTTAAAATTGTAAATGATGAAATTGCATATTTAAGATTTAACAACTTTAACAGGGGTGATTGGATTCGTTTTGTTAACTTATCAGACGAGTTAATAAAAATGAAAGGGTTAATAATAGACTTGAGAAATAATGGGGGAGGTCATGAAAGTGAAGCATTTAGGATTGCTTCATGTTTTATTAATAATCCGGCAGTATATTCCCATGCTGAATATTCATTGAGTGAAAAAGAAAAAATAAAGGAAACTTTAATGATTCATCCTAATGAACATCTTGATTTATCTCATCTTGAGGTTATTATTCTGGGTAATGCTCGCACTGCATGTGCGTGCGAGATGTTTATTAAATTCATGCAAACTAATCATAACGCATTATTTGTTGGCAATAACCGAACAGCAGGAGCTTACGCATCAGTATTTGAAATATCCTTTCCTTCGGGATTTTCCTGCCAAATAAATGGTTTAGCAAAACTATTGTCTCCAGATAATGAAATAATAGAAACGAAAGGCATAGAGCCTGATATTTATATCCAATTAAACAAAGTAAATGATTTAGCACCTTATGATGATAAAATGTTGCAGACTGCCATTTCCATTTTAAATTCCAGTTTTTCGACGAATATGAAGAAAAGTCATAGAAGCTTTAACTACTAATCATAAGTATTTTGAAAAATGGTATTTGGAGGGCTTCATTTATTAAATATAGGTTACTGTTGGAAATTTTTTTCATTAAAACGGATATTTGGCACTTTTTATCGGGATTGTACAAAATATTAAATGAATAAACACAATTGTGCCAGTTAGAATTATTTGATTATATTATTGAAAAACATTTGACGTGAATATAATCAATTTCATAGAGCAGTTTCCGAACGAAGAGAGCTGCAGGTTGCATTTCAAACAGTTACGGGAGCGAGAGGGCTTTACCTGTAAGAAGTGCGGATGTAAAAAACACTATTGGTTAAAATCCAAATATATGTGGCAATGTTCAAAATGCAATTTCAGGACTACATTAAGGAGCGGTACAATGTTTGAGAACTCAAACCTCCCCTTTAGAAAGTGGTATTTGGCAATGGCCTTTATGAGCTTTAGCAAGAAGGGCCTGTCGGCAATGGAACTGCAAAGGCAATTGGGGCACAAAAGATACAACACGGTTTGGTCAATGATGCACCGCATCCGCCAAGCCATGGGTAAAAGAGACAGTCTTTACAGCCTTGAAGGAATGGCCGAATTTGACGAAGGGTATTTTTCAACAGAAACCAGCAAAAAAGATAAAAAGGACCTAAAGCGGGGACGGGGCAGCCAAAAGCAGTCCAATGTAGCAGTTATGGCAGAATCGACGCCCCTGGAAGATATAGAGGGTGGTAAAACAAGCAAGCACTGTCGGTATTTTAAAATGAAAGTGCTGGAAGGCCATTGTTCCGACGAGATTAATGAGGTGGTTAAAGAAAGCTTTGATGAAAAAAGCATAATCTTTAGCGATAAAAGCACGAGTTATGTAGACATTGCCAATTATGTCGATGTCCATGTAAGTGAGAAATCCAGTAAAGAAACAACAGTGCGGACACTCCCTTGGGTACACATAGCAATAAGTAATGCCAAGCGTAACCTACTGGGTGTTTACCATAAAATTAAAGGCAAATACCTGCAGCTATATCTTGATGAGTTTTGCTATAAACTTAACCGGAGATACTTTGGGGACAGGCTTTTTGACAGGCTGGCTATTGCTATGGCTGATAATTACTGGTACAATAATGACTAATCATAAAATATTATTATAATCAAGAGTTTTCCATATGCCTCACTTCTTTTTTACCTCAAAAAAAAATCATGACAGAGCCTGTTTCACTTAAAAACTGCGTCTCGTTTGTCTAAATCATTTAAACTCGTTCCGACGAATGCGGAACTCATACAAAAAGATTTAACGCCAATTCAGCGGAGCTTGATCATAAAGACCATTAAAAATAAACTCTTCTG
Organism: Bacteroidales bacterium; assembly: GCA_965230395.1. GTDB lineage: Bacteria > Bacteroidota > Bacteroidia > Bacteroidales > UBA10428 > UBA10428. Next base: position 6,646,774 of record CBDDKV010000002.1, on the reverse strand, counting down.
AATTAAATAATCTTTGGTTTTAATTCCAAAGCCAAGGTAGGATCAAAACAGAAACTAACGGTAGACCATTTTTTTATTTTGAAAGGACTGATTTATTATTAATTATAACCACACTTTAGTGACGTAAGATATTTATACATAATTAATAAAATCAAGCAGAAGCTGTGTTTCTTAAAAAATAGACATGCAACGAATAAAAATAGGAAGTTTTATCAGAAAATAGCAATTGATCGATTTAGTGGTTGAAAATATCTTTGTATTGATTATTAATTTAAATAAATATTGAAATGAAAGAATTAATTAAGCCCAACAATTTAGAGCTTACCTATGAACTTGCTGAAAACTTTCAGTTATTATGTGAAAAAGAAAGATGCAGATGCCAAGGCAGAGGTTGCAGAGATAATAATTCAGATAGTGAACTTTCTGATGAAATACTTTTTTAGAAAAGAGGGTTATGAAAGAATTAGTAAAACCTGAAACAAAGGAATTAATACAAAAAGATTTTATTGAAACCCTGTGTGAGGGGCATGGAAGTTGTTATTGTGACGGGCGTCATTGTAGAGATGACTCTGCTGATAATAGCATGGAAGATGAAATCTTATTCTAAAATAAAACTTAGAAGAATAAAGTATGAAAGAATTATTAAAACCGTCGGTATCAACAGAAAATAGTTCATTAGATGAAACTGCAGTGAACTTTTTATGTGAAAAAGACGGAACATGTGGTTGCAGAGCAGACTGGTGCAGCAAACACTATAGCGATAAAGAATCAGATGATGAAATCTTATTTTAATTTAAATCATTAAGGTAATGAAAGAGTTATTAAAGCCTTTAAAACAAAGTGATATTATCAATGATACAAATGTTACCGAGTTGCTTTGTGAGCCAAATGTAATGGGTTGCTATGGCTGTAATGGTAATACTTGCTATGATGATAGCGCTGATAGTGAGAGAAATGATGAAATTTTATTTTAATAATATAAACAATTAAAATTATGAAAGAATTAGTAAAGCCTAACGAAAGTGAAAGGAAGTATACTGTTGATGAGATGGTGACCCTATTGTGTGAAAATAGATCATGTTATTGTCAGGGACAAGACTGCTATAGAAATAGGTCAACAGAAGACTTCGATGACGAGATTTTATTCTAAACAAATCAGAAAAAAGTTTTATTTAAAAAGTAAACGTTATGAAAGAATTAGTTAGACCAGAAAGAGAAGATAAGAAATCATCTGAAATTGAAAATATTGTTTCTCTATTTTGCGAGGGAAACGAAACTTGCAATTGCAGAGGAGACCGTTGTTATGGTAATGGCGGTGATATTCTTGATGATGATGAAATACTTTTCTAAATGATTTTATTTTAATAAATCTAAAATTCATAACTATGACAGGCGTAATTACATCGCCTGTCATTTATTTTTTTACTGAAGATCTAATTTGTTCTACCATATTGAATAAATAAAAATAATTATTCATAACCCTCTCCATTCAAACCCTATTGATCATAGGTCATATTTTATACATTTCTACCGTTCACGACATTTATTATACAAGAGAGGGCATTTATATTTAGAAAGTGGATATAATACTTTCTAGTTATGCTTATCCAAAGGATTTCAACAAAATTCTTATTAAATATTATAATATACTAGTGCATTAAGTTGTAAATATCGTGTTGTATATTTTATCTCATTTTTTTATTTCTACAAGGCGCGATTTGCAAAGCGTAGCCATAGCTACGGCTAAGAATTGGAATGCGGTAGAAAGAGAAAAAAGGTTTAAAATTAAGCACCGTTATTTATGATTTGATGCACTAGTGTCATGTCAACAGTAAAGTGACGAAAAATACTATTTGGGAAGAAGCAAAAACAAAGGAAAACAATTCTCCTTGCCAAAAGTGACGCATCACTAGTATATCTATTAATTAAATGCATATCACAGTTTTAAATAACATTTATAAGTATAATGGCAATTTGATCTAATTGATTTCATGTATTATTCATAATACTATTACATTCAATATTAGCGATAAAATATAAGCAGTTTTTTTACTATTTAAATACTAAAACTATACAATAATGTACAAAACAAGTAAATACAATTTTATTATTCCAGTTAATGAAAAAGAGGTGTATCTATTGTATAATTCCTTATATAATGGATTATATGAAGCGACTTGGAGCGAAGGGGAGTTGATTAAAGGTATGGAGAAAAAGGAAAATATTTCTATGGAAGAGTTTGAATCCATTGAAACAGAGTTTAGGGAACTACTTTTAAGCGGGGGGTTTATATTAGAACACCATATGGAGGAAAAAGAAATAATTGATAAAAGAAAGGAGGCAGTACTTAAAAATGCTTATAATTCGGGTGAATTTGTCCTTACTATAGCACCTACTAATAGTTGTAATATGGCATGTTCTTATTGTTATGAAGGGGAAGACAAACCAATTAGCGGTGGAATGAGTGAGCTTACTCTTGATCAAATAATGGAGTTTTTAGAAAAAGAGGTCAAGAATAAGAAGTTTGTAAAAGAGTTCAAAAAACTTTCAATACAATGGTATGGAGGAGAACCTTTACTAAGTTTTAAGAACATAGAAAAACTATCAAAGCGATTAATTCACTTTGCAGAGAAAAATAGTCTTGAATATGATGCAGACATGGTTACTAATGGTTCATTAATGACACCAGCTATATGGCAGAAATTACTGGAATATAAAATAACTAATGTGCAAATAACAATTGATGGTTATAAAATTACCCATGATGAGAACAGACCATTGAAGGGTAAGAATAAAAATAGCTATCATACTATCTTAGAAAATTTAGCAAAAAAGCCAGAAGATATTTTTGTTAATATAAGAGTTAACGCAGACAAAAAAGTAGTAAAATATTTGGATAGATTCCTAATTGATCTGGAAAAGTATAAAATATGGCCTTATAATTCTAAAACCGTCCAATTACAATTAGCAAGGAAAGAGCATTATAAGAATACAAATTTTAACGAAACTGAACTTCTTCTTACTCAAGAAGAATTTTTTAATGAATATGATCAATTTCAGCTATCAAAGTTCAATTTTTATAATGAATGGATAAAAGAGCACCCTCACAGAAAAAAAGCAAAACGTGCGTTTTACTACCCGGACATTACAACTTATATCTGTAAAGTTGCTCATTATCCATATGGATTAACCATAGATCAATATGGAAATATATTCAAATGTTGGGAATACCTAAACAATTCGGAAAAAAATATTCAGCACATTAGTAATGATTATAACGAAATTGCTAACAAGGTTAGATTCAGTGAGATGGTAAATTTTAATAAAGTAGATGAATGTTCAGATTGTAAATTCCTGCCGATTTGTGAAGTAAATTGTGTAGCCCGTTATATAGACCCAGATCGTGATAAACAACATTGTGAATGGAAGTTTTTATTGGAAAAAAGATTTGTATATCAATATAACCTTTCAGTTGATTATCCAGATAAGATTCATGCCTTCAAGAAAATAAAAGATGTTAGAAAGGAAATGACCGAGGCAAACAAATAGTAATATGACTCAAAGAAAAGTTAAAGTCTTATACATTTAATATTTCCATCTTTGAATAGGAGAGTATTGCGCATATAATAACTAAACGGTAAATTTCTGGTAATTTCTTTAAATGTTCCATAACTTACCAAATACAGAGCTTGGTCTAAGTTAATTGATGGTGGAAATATTCAAGGAATCGTTGTAAGACTGAATGCAAAAGACAATCAGTAATAAACGAACATAATTTTCATAATTATATATTTTTTCTATCCTGAATTACACTGTAATTGAACTCTTCAAATTATAGAGAGTTCGGACTTTCTTAATCCACAGGAATTAGATATTTGCCATGGTAAGGCCATAATTATATCTCTTATTTTTTATGAGTCAATTGATCTTAAGTACTTCTTGTTAAGGTAATACTAACATTATTGAAATGTTAGTTAAAACTACATCAATTATGACTAGTACTCTCTTATTCACTTTAGTTGTATTATAATTCTAACTAATATCCGAATAACATAATCAAATAAAGCGGACTTCCAATATTATGTGGTATTGTAATCTTTATCACCAAATGCATAATAACAATTAAATAAAATGAAAATAGCTATAATTGATAGTGGCGTTGATAAAAATCATAAACGATTAAAGAACTGTAGAATTCAAGGAATGTCTATAGTTCGAAATAGCAGTGGTTTTAAAGAATCTGATGATTTTAGTGATGAATTTGGGCATGGGACGGGTGTTGCTGCAATAATTCATAAAAAACATCCGGAAGCTGAATTAATTGGAATAAAAGTATTTCATGAGGATTTGATTACTACGGAAGAAAACATTTGTGAAGCAATTCGCTGGTGTATAGATAATGAAATTGATATTATTAATTTAAGCCTGGGTGTTCGAACAACAAATCCAAAGAAAGAATTGCATACAGTTTGCAAACTGGCATTTAAAAATAATATTATAGTAATAGCTGCTGCTTATCATGTCCTAAAAGAAGAGTGCTACCCAGCATACTTCCCAGAAGTATTTGGGGTTACCTGTGGCAATATTAAAAATAGTTCTGAATTTGGATATATTAAGAATTCCGCAATTGAATTCATTGCTAAAGGAACCACACAACGTGTTGCAGATAAGGATGGGGGTTATAAAATTAGTGATGGAACAAGCTATGCCTGTGCATATTTGACAGGTATTGTTGCATCATATCTAATAGAGAATCCTTCTAAACAAAATATTAGTGAACTAAAGAATGATTTAATTAAGAAGTGCAACCCCAAAGTAGTACCGTTTCAACCAAAACATACAAATACTTCAATACCGCTTGTAGTTAGACATGATTTAAATGATATAGCTGATGAATTATTCAACCAGGAGAAAAAATTCGGATGGCTAAGAAACCTCGCATTATTTCCTGTAAGCGAAAAGGAGATGAAAACATTCTTTGATTTCCCTCGAATGTGCAAATTTAATGTAAGAAAATACTTGGATTATCCTAAGGCTTTAAGTTCAAGGGAATTTGTCAAATTTGGGAATACTTTTCAGATTCAGGATTGGATGCTAGATGATGAAGACTTTGATAAAATTGACAGCCTTGTTCTTGGATATTTCTATGAGCATTTGTTTCAGGCTAATGTGAGATTTGGATATAATTTACTTACGAAAGCAATTGAAAAGAATAAGAATATTTTTTGCTATGATGGAATTATGATGAATTTTATCAAACAAAAAATAAAGGAAACAGGTTCAAATAGTCAATATTATTTCCCAGGTGTATCAAATTCTCATTATGAGATAGTAAAACATTTTCGCTATCAGAAATCAATTACTACACCAGTTTTGTCTCTTATAGGTACGAGTAATCGGCAAGGTAAATTTACAACTCAGCTTAGAATAAAAGAAATTCTTGAAAATGAAGGATATAATGTAGCACATATCTCTACGGAACCTCACGGAGAACTATTTGGAGCGGTATATTCATTTCCATTTGGTCATAATAGTACAATTGATATGGATAGAAATTCTTGGTCAATATTTTTACGTGCCTTATTAAATGCAATTGAATCAGTTTTAAAGCCTCATATTGTAATTACAGGCACCCAAGGATGGACAATACCAAGAGCTTTTCACCTTAATCCAACAGGTCAGGAACTAAATGCACTAGAATTCTTATTTGGTATTCAGCCTGATGCTGTTGTGTGTGCTATTAATCCAAACGATCCAATAGAGGTGATTAAAAAACATGTAGATTCAATAAATACATTAACGAACGCTAAAGTCTTGTTTTATGTGATGACTCCTTGGCTTAGGGATTTCAATAAAAATGATGGTGGCAAAATTGTAAATAATTTTAGGTTTTTATCGAAAGTAGAGATTGCTGATAAACTTCTTGAATATCAAAGTATTTTAAATGCTCCTGTTTTTGATATTATGGATGAATCAAATAACTCGGAAATATTAAACCTAATTCAAAATTACTATACAAGATAATGATATACTTATGTTGGACTAAAGTTGAAAATTCAAATATCTATGGAAAAAACGAAAAAACAATTGTTAGAAATCGCAGAGTCAATACTAGGAGATTCGATCGATACAACTACTGAAGAAACAGAAAATAAAGCCCTTCACGTTTTATTAAGTGAGTCCATGCAGGTAATAAATTTCATTAATATTGTTGAAGATGAATTTGAAATCGAATTTGATGACGAGCAAATTGATTTAGACTTCTTTCAGAGTTTTAATAATATCGTAAGAATCATTAGTGAACAAAAAAATAAGGCAATCTGAGTCATTAACCTCTAAATAGAGTTTTTTATGTCTAATATAATTTATACAAATAAGTGTAATATTAAGTGTCCATTCTGTTTTGCCACAGAAAACAACCTTGATATTGGAACAAATAATAAGGAAGAATTTAGTATAGCAGATACTTGGAAAATATCTAGTTTTTTGAATAGTAAGGTATTTAGATATTGTGGTGGAGAGCCTACCCAGAATTCAAATATGTTAGAATCAATGGAGCTACTATTGAGGAATGACTATTCTATCACGATTATGACCAATGGAATATGGTATGAGGAATTTATTAATTATATAGCTAAACTACAAGGTCGGTATAAGAATAAGGTTCGTTATCTTTTTAATATTTTAGAACCTTCCTTTTACAAACCAAATCAACTTAAACAAATTAATAAGGTATTAAGTGTAATAAATCCCAGTAACGCTACTCTTGGATTTACAATTTATAAGGAGGATTTTGAATATAAGTATTTATTGGATCTCGCTGAAAATTATAATATTTCTTCAATTCGTTGGAGTATTACAGCTCCAAATGTTACAGCTCCAAAATATGATTTGGAGGAGCATTTCACAACTATTTCTTCGAGATTATATAATTTCCTTTTGGAAGCTAATGAGAGGTTGATTGCAGTGCACAAAGATTGTGGATATATACCACCATGTTTTTTCAAAAAAGAAGAATTACTTGAGTTTATGCTATGCTCCAAAACTCAATCAAATTTTAAATGCACTGGATCCCCTGTAGATATTGATAATAGTGGAAATACATGGAGATGTTATGGATTATATTCAGTGTTAAAAACTCATATTGATAAATTTAAAAATGAATCAGAGCTAGAAAAATATTTTACGAGACGGGCAAAAATATTGTACAATCTTTACCCATACAAAGAATGCAAAACATGTAGTTATTGGAAAAATTCATGCGGAGGAGGGTGTTATACGATTCGGGTAAGAAAGGCTTTAGAGATTAAACCTGATATTTGTTTCTTTCCAATTGATGATGATAACGAGGTTCTAAATGTTAGACCTAAAATGTATCGAACAACAACAATAAAGGATAATCTAAATAATGGAAAGGACATTATTTCAACCGATAGGATAATAAGTAATGCTAATGAGAATCAATTGGCATTTTTAGATGAAATTGATGGTAAGAAGTCGATACAAGATTTAATAGATTTATGGAAGGATAATTTTTCATCTTATGAAAAAGCTCAACAAGAAATAGTCTCAATGTGTCGTGAATTATTTGAAATGGATGTCATTGAGGTTCTTTACGATTATGAAGTTGAATTAGGTTCAAATTCATGTAATTAACTAATCTTAAATTGTAGCTTTTTATGTTCAGGGATTATTAAGGAACGATGTTCTTTTAAATTATTTTTCAAGTATAAGGCAAAAACACTACAACCTATAAGATAAATAGGATTTGTGAAAAACAGGTTACAAAGGGTAAACAGTTACCCGTTATTTAAAGTTTTGTTAATCTAACATAATTTGTATGTGGATAATTTACAGTTATATAAATAGACAAAACTATAAGAATCTATTTTTTGGTATTGAATTTGGAAAATAATCTTTATTAAGATTAATTCTTTCGGAATGGATATTATAGAATATGAATAAACACAATTGTGCCAGTTAGAATTATTTGATTATATTATTGAAAAACATTTGACGTGAATATAATCAATTTCATAGAGCAGTTTCCAAACGAAGAGAGCTGCAGGTTGCATTTCAAACAGTTACGGGAGCGAGAGGGCTTTACCTGTAAGAAGTGCGGATGTAAAAAACACTATTGGTTAAAATCCAAATATATGTGGCAATGTTCAAAATGCAATTTCAGGACTACATTAAGGAGCGGTACAATGTTTGAGAACTCAAACCTCCCCTTTAGAAAGTGGTATTTGGCAATGGCCTTTATGAGCTTTAGCAAGAAGGGCCTGTCGGCAATGGAACTGCAAAGGCAATTGGGGCACAAAAGATACAACACGGTTTTGTCAATGATGCACCGCATCCGCCAAGCCATGGGTAAAAGAGACAGTCTTTACAGCCTTGAAGGAATGGCCGAATTTGACGAAGGGTATTTTTCAACAGAAACCAGCAAAAAAGATAAAAAGGACCTAAAGCGGGGACGGGGCAGCCAAAAGCAGTCCAATGTAGCAGTTATGGCAGAATCGACGCCACTGGAAGATATAGAGGGTGGTAAAACAAGCAAGCACTGTCGGTATTTTAAAATGAAAGTGCTGGAAGGCCATTGTTCCGACGAGATTAATGAGGTGGTTAAAGAAAGCTTTGATGAAAAAAGCATAATCTTTAGCGATAAAAGCACGAGTTATGTAGACATTGCCAATTATGTCGATGTCCATGTAAGTGAGAAATCCAGTAAAGAAACAACAGTGCGGACACTCCCTTGGGTACACATAGCAATAAGTAATGCCAAGCGTAACCTACTGGGTGTTTACCATAAAATTAAAGGCAAATACCTGCAGCTATATCTTGATGAGTTTTGCTATAAACTTAACCGGAGATACTTTGGGGACAGGCTTTTTGACAGGCTGGCTATTGCTATGGCTGATAATTACTGGTACAATAATGACTAATCATATTATAGAAAGTTAATAAGAGAAGTATGTTCTCCAAAAGGAACATTATTTTGAAAGAAACAGAGTACTAATCCTACATCAACTCCTTATTAATGCAAGGAAGTTAATTTTAGGTGAAGACTTTAGAATCGGGATGGGATAAAAGAGTATGATAGTGAAATTATAAATGTTATCTTTTAAAAATAATTAATAAGTAAATTGTTTAAACTGCATATAATCAGATGTATAAACTTGAATACTATTGATTTTAGAATCATAAGAACATATTACGTTCGAAAAAAATAATACATATGTGTATAAAATGCAGAATTGTCAGGCTTTACACATAAAAGAAAAATAAAACAACGTAAACGAATTTATTTTGAATAATATAGACAGGGTGTTCAAACTGTTGATAAGATAAAAGGAATATATTAAATATTTTGCTGTCATATCAACTTATTGGTCTCCTATTAAATTAATATTTGAATTATGCTAGAAGCTATTAGTTTAAGTAAACGCTACGAAGATGGTAATTTGGCACTTGACACACTTAATCTTAAAATTGAGGAAGGAGAAATATTCTGCCTACTAGGTGCTAATGGAGCAGGAAAAACAACCACAATTAATTTATTTCTAAATTTCATAGAACCTACTAATGGAGAGGCTAGGATAAATGATATTAATGTATTGCAATATCCGTTAGAGGCAAAAAAACATATATCATATGTATCGGAAAATGTAATGCTGTACGATAATTTTTCTGCTAGACAAAATTTGGACTTTTTTGCAAAGCTAGGTGGTAAAACAGGGCTTTTAAGAGAGGATTATTATTCGGTTTTTAGAAGGGTAGGTTTGAAGGAAGATGCCTTTGAACGAAAATTAAGGAAGTTTTCAAAGGGAATGCGTCAAAAGGTTGGATTATCAATAGCAATTATTAAGAATGCTTCAAATATTTTGTTGGATGAGCCCACTTCAGGTTTAGACCCAAAAGCTGCAAATGAATTTACAAAGATTTTAAAAGGACTCAGGGAACAAGGAAAATCCATTTTAATGTGCACGCATGATATATTTAGAGCAAAGGAGATAGCAGATAGAGTAGGGATTATGAAGGAGGGAAGACTGGTAATGGAAAAAAAACGTAATGAATTTGAGGGGCTAGATTTAGACAAAGTATATTTAGAATATATGCAATCAGAATAATAAAAACTCATACTCTGTAATAGGTAAATACAATGAAAAATTTCAGAATATTATTATTTCATGAATTTAAACAACAATTGCATTCGTTCAAATTTGTTCTAATGTTTTCTGTTTCCTTAGTAGTATCACTAATTTATTCGTATACTCAAATAAACGATTTTAAGATAAAACAATCTGTATATTATGAAGAACAAATAAAAAGTGAAAACCAAACAGAGAATTTTAAAGTCTTTTCAGAATTCAATGTTGATATACTGGTACCTCCAAATCCATTGTCCATTTTTTCAAAAGGATGTGAAGAACTAGTTGGGAATAAAATTAATATTTCCTTGTGGGCGCCAGAGATTGAATCTACCTCTCAAACTAGAAATCCATTTCTTGTAATATTTTCAAACCTCGATTTGGTAGGATTTATAAAGGTTATTTTTAGTGTGTTGACTATTTTTTTAGTTACTGATTCAATATCAGGAGAAAAGGAGAATGGTACATTAAAACTATTGCTTTCAAATAATGTACAACGATTAGAAATTTTCGTGGCAAAATTTGTGGCTAATTTAAATATAGTCGTTATTCCTTTAAGTCTTATGTTTATAATTACTGCAGTATTTATAACTGTTCAATTGGATATTGAATTGACTGTTTCATTCTGGTTAAAGGTATTCTTGATATTTCTAAGTTGTCTGGGTTTTATTTCTATTTATGTTTTAATTGGATTAATTATATCAACATTATCCCATACCAGTTCATTATCATTAATATTCAGTTTAATGATATGGATAATTCTTGCATTATTATACCCCAGCTCTGTTAACTATTTGGTTACTGCAACTAATAAAATTTCATCACTAGATCAACTAAATAATGAAATTGATGGAATTAATTCAGTTGTTTATGAAAGAATGGAAGAAAACATAGAATTACCAGGTAGAAGAAACCAATCATCACCTCCTTCTGATGGAATGGGATACCGAGGGTTACCTGGATTAATAGGAGTAACAGAGCGAGATGTTTTTGAATCTTGGGAAAAGGTGGTTGTTAAAAATATACCTCTTTTTCTTAAAGGACAAAAAAGTATTATTGATGTGCGTGATAATTATAGGAATAAGCTTTTGGAACAGAAAAAAACTATTTTCTATTTCTTGATTTTATCTCCAGGGAATATGTTGGAAGCTTCTTGTAATAAGTTGTCTAATACCGACATACAATATCGTGATTTTCTAGTATTTGAAAAAGCAAAAAACTATCGCTCACGTATTATTGATTATTTGGAGAAGAAAAACGCATTTGGACTGAAATTTTTTACACAAATGTTAAAGGAGGAGATGATGAGTGAATTTAATGAATACTCGAATGATATTTTAACTAAATACGGGTGGAATAGTGAAAATACCTATCCAAGACTTGAATTGAATGATATTCCCGAATTTCAATTAAAATCGAGGCTTATATTTCCAGTCGAATTATTGATGTTGTTAATAATGAATGGATTATTATTTGTGACAGGTGTCAGAATTTTTAACTATAGAAAACTAATCTAAGAAAGATGATTCGAAATATTCTTATCAAAGAAATTAAGGAGTACATTTTATCGACTAAAATTTTAGTATCATATTGCATAATTTTATTACTTTTTGTTATCAATATTATTGCATATGTAGCTGATTATGGAAATCAAATCACGAATTATCATAGCTTAGAAAATAGCAATAATAAATCTCTTCAGGAATCGTCTAATAATCTTCATGACCTGGTATTTTTAAAGCAAAAGATTAGTAAATCGCCTTCTGCACTGAGTTTTATCGCAAAAGGAGAAGAACGTCTCTTACCAAATGGTATCGAATTAGATTTTTTCTTGAAATCAAATCCCCAAAGCTATAAACCCAGGAATAATTATTTATCCTCTTTTACTTCAATAGACTGTACTAATATTCTGTTATTTTTTCTTAGCTTTATTTGTATAAGTTTTTCCTATAATGCATTTTCTGGGGAAAAAAGAAACGGTACACTTAAATTAATGCTGTCAAATCCACTTCCAAGGTGGAAAATTATTATTGGAAAATATCTGGGGATTTTATGTGTAATTTTATTGCCATTTATATTTGGGATTTTTTTAATGGTAGTGTCCATAAATATTAATCCCAATATATCTCTAACTTCATCCGAATATCAATTAATACTTTTATTTTTATTTATTGGTATACTTTTTATTTCTTTTAATACTTTAATTGGTTTGTTCATATCAGCTTCAACTACTAAACCAATTGTTAGTATAAGTATGATTTTAACTTTTTGGATCTTTTTTAATATAGTAATGCCTAATTTAAGTTGGCTGTATTCAAAAAAGAAGATTGGACTTCCTGCAATTTCAAAGGTGTATCTGGAAGAGAAACATCGTCAGCAAGACGTTTTTAATTCAAAAGATTACTCATTTCATTGGAAATCGAAATGGATAGGTAATCCCCCCAATAATAAATTAAATAAAAGGGCAGCGGGTTTTAATGAAATAGATAAAATTCATAATGAACTATGGGGCGATTACTGGAACAAAGCTATTCAACAAACTCATCTGGGTATCTTAGTTTCTAAGTTATCCCCCTATTCTGTATTTCGCTACAGTAGTGAAGTAATATCAGATAATGGTTTTTACGGATATAATAATTTTTATAATCAGATAAAGAAATACCACGTACAGTATAAGGATTTTATTATTAATAAAGACAAGAATGACAATAATAGCCATCATTTAATATGGAATGAAAGGTGGTCTTCTCAGTTTTTTATGTCAAAAGAAAGTTTTGGTTTTCATGAAATCCCCAAATTTACATATAAGCGACCCTCTCTAAAGGAAGTATTATTTTTCATTAGGTGGGATTTGTTTCTTTTATTAATATGGAATATAATTCTTTTCTTACTTACATTTATCATGTTTATTCGTTACGATGCAAGATAGGTAGATATACAATCTATGGTTATATATTTCATCTGTATGTTTTCACAATAGATATAAAATCAGATTTATACAATTTATGAAACAAAAATGCCTTAATAATAAAAAAATATTATGCACTTCATCTTCAATTATGGGACATATGATTCCGGCATTGACCATCGCAAAATATTTTGCTCATAATAACGAAGTGGTTTTTCTTCATTCGATGGAAGGATTTGTTCTGAGGAAAAGGCATAATATTAAATGTGTCTATATTGAATCTATTAAATCAGATGATTTGATTGACAAAAACTCGATTCAGAGATACCATGATATTATTGAAGAAATTCAACCTGATATTACTATTAGCGATTGGTCATTGTCATTTCAAATTGCTGCAACATTAAAGAAGGTAGGTTGCAATATAACCATACTAAGGGCGGAATTAATTATAGGTTATGAAGTAATCAATTACCAATTAAATCAATTCTTATCAAGACAATCTCTAAGAAGCATAAAGGGAATAATTGATGAATTTGGCTTACCCGTTGGAAAAGATGTAAGAGAATTGATGACAGGTGATATTACAATTATTCCTGGAATTCCGGAAATTGATGTTATTCCGGATAAGCTTCCAAATGTGTATGATAAAAAATGTATAGAGTTCATAGGTCCATTATTTACAAATATTTCAGTTGATTTGGGCAAAGACAAGATAAAGAAATGGATACAAGATCAAAAATATGTACGAAACAGAAAACTTATCTTCATGAGCCTGGGAACCGCTAAAGATGAGAGCTTAAGATTATATGTAAATGTATTAAAGAATGTGAGAAAAGTTAATGCATCATTTATAATTATTGTTTCAAACGAGAAGCATAGAGAGAAAATATTAAAACATATTGAATTAGATGATAATTTTTTAATACTATCGTTTACGAATTTGGGTGATATCTTGGAGCATGTAGATTTGGCATTACATCATTGTGGGCATGGCTTATTGTATCAATGTTTATATCATGGAGTCCCTTCAATTACTTTTCCTACTGGTCATTATGATAGAGAAGATAATGCAGTTAGATTAGAGAAATTAGGTGTCAACAGGCGATTTGCTTCCTCTTTGGAAACATTTAATATCGAATTTTTGATAAAAGAAGTTTTAAACAATGAGAAGATGAAAGAAGCTGCAATGTTGTATAAGACTAAAATAAGAAATCATCTAAATACCAGAGGAATAAAGTTCTTAGAAGAAAAAATTATTGACTTATTAAATGAAATCCAAACCGAAGATTCGAATTACACGGCAGGAGTTAGGTAAAATTTAACTGTGCCTGATTCATTATAGTAAACTAATTCAATATTCTTACCTTCCGAATATTAGTTACATAGTGTGCGGGGTGAATAAATTTATCACTAAATTTGGTTTGCCGGTATAATTAGAATAAACTGATATAATGAAATAAAAGTGCCGAGTTTAAAAAGGAGTAATGTTTGAACTTCTTTAAAGATATAGAGTAATTTAAAGAAGCAAAAAAGTGAGAAGAACGATAGGTTCCTCAAATCAAATTTTTTTATGGAAGAGTCAATTATTGACAAATAAAGAAATTCTGTTAATCTGTCAACTAAAGCATGTGATGTGGGTTAGGTTTTGTCGATAAGGATATGGTTTTTTCTTTGGTATTAAATGTTTCTAACATAGTTATAAGGTACTAAACTGAAAGTTGTGGATTTGTATGTTCCATAAGCTAATATGGGCAGAGAATTTCCATTTTCTAAATTTTGAAACTTGAGGAGCCTATAGCAACGTTCCCAACTTATTACAGTTTACTTAGATATTTTCCTCCTAACTTTTTTATTTTAACTATTTCTTATGTTTAAATTTGAAACAACACTGTTGCCATAGCATAGTTTTTACTATGCGATAGAGAAACAATAATATTTTTAACTCTCATTTCCAAAGATAGTTGTAGAGCTTGAGCATGTAGAAGAATTTCCGGTTTTCCACTGGTTATATTGTCAATTTTTTTATTTGATTTATATTCGTTCATATTTAAAACCTCAATATGCTTCCACTGTATACCCTTATCCCAACCGGTACCCAATGCCTTCATAACAGCCTCTTTTGCTGCAAACCGGGCTGCATAAGATGAATAATTATTAATTCTGTTTTCACAATAATTAATCTCTTTTTCAGTGAATACTCTTTTAAGAAAGCGATCACTTTGTAAAATAGAATTCTTCATTTCATCTATTTCCACTATATCTACACCCATTGAAATTATCATGGAATTTGCTTTAGTTATAAATTAAGTTATCCAATAATAATACCAAGGTATTGTAAAGTTTTTAGGTGTTGTTATATGTTTAACATTTACAGCGGGGTATGACTTTGGATGTTGTGTGCTTAACTTTTTTTTTGTGTATTTTATTGCCCAATGTTACTTTTTTTACTCAAACCAAATTATTGTCGTATCCCAGTAAAAGGATAATACCGTAGCAAATAAATATTGGGGGTTCATATTTTTTTATTTTAGTATAACTGTTCTAGTGTGGTAAGTACTAAATTCATTCACTGATTACAGCCCTCTTTTTCCTTTCTGCTGTGTTAAAGTTTTTCGCCTTAGCTAAGGCTATGCCTGTAAACTTTGCCTTGCATAAAGAAAAATCAGAACTAAAATATTAGTAAATGAACTTAATAATTACCACACTAGAGAACAGAATTTAAACAAGAAAACAACAATATTCAATGAAATCAATTAAGTTGTTAAGACATTTTATTAAGTATGTCCGACCATACTGGAGTAGGGAAATTCTGCTTTTCTTTTTAATGGTTATTACAAGTGTGGGATCACTTGTTTCTCCAATTATTCTTAAATTAATAATTGATAAAGTTTTCCCCTCCGGAGATTTTAACTATTTAATGAAAATATTACTGCTTTTGGTGGGGATTAATATTTTTAGAATAACCATCTCTTACTGGTCTGATTATCTCTATGCATGGGTAAGCAACTATATTGTTCGTGATATAAGAAGGGATTTATTTAGTAGGATACTAAACTTGCCTATGTCATTTTATGATAAGAATAAAACGGGAGATTTAATCCACAGGCTTAACAGCGAAGTTAATTCTGTGCAGAATATGTTAACAGGTTCGTTTATTCGATTTACAAATAACATGTTAACTATATTAGGCTTAACTATTGCATTATGTTGGTTAGACTGGAAGTTATTTGCTATCTCTATGGTGGTTGCCCCAGTTATTTTTATAAATACACGATTTTTTCAGCCGAAAATTCACAAAATTATAAAGAAGGCAAGAGAAAAAGATTCCGATCTTTTAAATTTTTTTGTGGAACGACTTGAAAATATAAAGCTTATTAAGAGTAATAGTAGTTATAATTACGAGGATAATAAGCTTTTGTCAAAAGTTAATGACATTATTGGGCTTAACCTCTCAAATGTTCGTTTGTCTTCAGGGACGAGGAGTATTTCAACATTTCTTGTAACGTTATCTCCTGTTCTTATTTTTACCTGGGGAGGAAAGGATGTAATGACCGGGGCAATGTCGTTAGGGAGTTTGATTGCATTTATTCAATACCTCAACCGGTTGTTTAATCCAATGCGTGATGTTATGAGCCTTTATTGGGATCTGGTTCGTTCCTCGGTTTCCATGCAGCGAATTTTTGAATTTATGTCAGAGCCTACAGAAGAAAATACAAATACTCTTGTTGAGACAAACGCTAAAAACGTTTTGAAAAAGGATGGTAAATGTGCTACTTACAAATTTAGCTTTGAGAAAAGAATTCAGTTTAAAGATATCGGTTTTAGATATGATGGACATTGGATATTAAATGGTTTAAACCTTGAGCTTGAAAAGGGGAAAAAGTATGCTTTAGTTGGCTCAAGCGGATGCGGTAAAAGTACGATTATCAGTTTGCTGAACAGGTTCTACGAAACACAAAAAGGAGATGTATTAATTGATGATAAGAATATAGAGGAATTTAGACTGGAAGAGCTAAGAAAAAAAATAGCCCTGGTAACACAAGACAATCAGCTATTTCATGAATCCATACAGGAGAATATCCGATATGGAGAATTTGATAGTACACAAATACAAATCGAAAATGCTGCAAAACTGGTTGGTATTTATGAACATACAGTGAATCTTAAAGATGGTTTTGATTCTGTTATTGGCGGCAAAGGGACGAAAATATCTGGTGGACAAAAACAGCGAATTGCAATTGCAAGAGCCACATTGAAGGATGCAGAAATAGTAATACTGGATGAAGCCACTTCAGCATTAGATTCGGAGAGTGAAAAACTAATATTCCGTAATTTGGGTAAGCTCTATGAAAGTAAAACAATGATAATAGTTAGTCATAGATTAAGCACTATCAGGGATGTTGATGAAATAATATATATGGATAAAGGGCAGGTAGTTGAGAAAGGCAGTTATTCTGAGCTTATTGAGAAAAAAGGTCTGGTTTGGGAACTGTTTAGAGAACAACTTAATTAGGCACTAGACTCCTGTAGTTTATAGACAAACACTAATTAAAAGGTAAATAAATTTCTTGAAAAAAATAGTTAATCAAAGATAAGATGAGTGTGAACGAAAGTCATTTCTTTTTTGGAAGCGATAAACATCAGTTATATGCAATGTTGTATGAGCCGGAAAAAAAATTAAATCTATCTGAAACCTACATAATTTTACACCCTTTTGCAGAAGAAAAAAAAAGCTCGCAAATAGTCCTTGTTGATTTGGCAAGAAAAATATCCACAGAAGGAAACCATGTAATGTTGTTTGATTTTTTTGGTTGTGGCGATAGTGAGGGAGATTTACCGGAAGCAAACATTAGCATATGGCTTGATGACTTAAGACTGGCTGTTGAATTAATGAAAGAAAAAGTCAACGCTAAACGGATTAATTTGATTGGATTAAGATTAGGAGCCTTTATTGGAGCCCTTTATGCCAAAGAGCATAATGATATAAGTAAACTTGTACTAATAGAACCAGTTATTAATCCGGCTAAGGATCTAAACCGTTCTTTAAGGGGAAAGCTGATGAAAGAGCTTTGTACCGATGGAAAAGTTTCTTCAAAAAGAGCAGATTTGTTAAGTCAGTTGGAAAATAATGTTTCTATTGATTTTTCAGGGCATGAGATTAGTTCGTTTTTTTATAAAGACGTATTAAAGTATTCAGGATTAGCATTCGAAGAGGTTCTGCAAAATTGTAAAACAGATACATTATTAATAAATGTTTCACAGAAGGACAAACCTTCCAAGGCATTTCAAAGTTTGATTGCAAAGCTGGAACATGTGCCAGCCATAAAAAATACTGTTGTTAAACTGGAACCTTTCTGGGGACAAATTGATTTACCAGATTATTCAGAACTAATAAAGCTTATTGTTGGCTGGTGTTTCGAAAAATGCGAGATAATAGAGTGGTAATGTTTGGTTAAAGAAAATGGGAATGTATAAAGAATCTACAGTTACTATTGAAACCGGGAGTGATAAGATATTCGGTATCCTTACCACTCCTAAAGAGTTTATACAAAAGAATACCACCTTAGTGTTTTTGCATGGATGGGCTGGTTACAGGATAGGTCCGCACAGAATGTTTGTTGACTATGCAAGAAAAATGGCTACTCTTGGCTTTAATTGTATTCGGTTTGACTTTAGAGGGAAGGGTGGAAGTAGTCTTAATGATAACTCGAATAACAACACTATGTTGTCGGATCTGGAAAATGTTCTCGAATATATTTATGAAAAAGAATTGTCACGAAAAATTGTGCTGATAGGAATATGTTCCGGGGCAAAACTAGGTTTATATTATGCAATGAAGGGCACAAAGCCTATAGAGCACGCTATCGAGCTTTCCACTCCGCCGTTAAGATCCGATGAGAAACTTAAGGTGGAATTATACCGTTCAAGATCTTTAATTACGGAATACTGTAGAAAAGTAACCCGGAAAGAAACCTGGCTCAAACTGACCAAAGGCGAAATACGCTTTAAATTGATTACTAAAATAATCTTTGATCCGGTTTTAAAATCTGTAAAACTTATTGGAAAAGGAGGGAACAAACCTGTACAAAAAAACACAAAAAGGGTTGATGATGTTTTTAAAAATTTCAAAGGAAGTATTCTTGCCATTCATGGAGAGAAAGATCCTGAAAATGAAGTTTCTATGGAGCAGGTGAGGAGGTTGGCAGATAAGTATTCAATTTCTTTTAGTGGGCATACAGTAAAAAATGCAAACCATAGTTTTTATTCGCTTGAATGGAAGGATGAAATATTTCATGTAATTAAAGACTGGTTAATTGAAAAATATCCGGGAACAAGTAAATCGTAACAATAAGTTACCTGTTCCCGAATAAATAAATAGTGAATTATCTTTTACTAATTCTAATTCCAAAAATAACAATCCCGATGACCATACCAACAAGCAGGAGTATAAGGAAAATAGTCCACATAATTGGTGTTTTGGCATCAATTTGTATCCTTACAGTTTTATCTTCCGTTTTCACTCTTCTGTTATCGGCAAATGCCTGCGTTTTTATTTTTATTTCCTGGGCACCTACATTTGCATCAGAAGGAGGAATTATAGAAATAAATACGGTTTCTTCTTTTTCCGGCTCAAGTGATTTAATAAGATCGGGCTGTATAACCGATTTCCAGTGAAGCGGATTATCGGTAGATATTTTAATATTATCTAATCTCCGGGTACCATCATTTCTTACGGTTACTTTCATTGTAACACTATCACCAACAGATATTTCATGATAGAGGCTTGGTGCCTGAACTTCAATTCGTCCAACCCCTCTTGGAATAAGCTCAAGCTTCACTTTGCCCCCTTGTATTTTGTTCAATTCCTTGGTCGTGAGTGTTTTATTTCGCTTGTCCTTTATTTTATCAAACTCTTCTTTCGATAGAACAACAGCATAAAATTCCAGAGGCTGGTCAATCTTAACGTTTTCATCATCTCTGTCTGGTAAATAAGTTTTCAGGGAAAGCTTTCGTACATTATCTCCCTGGTTAAACTTTAGTTGAGATAAGCGGGCACCTGTTTGTGCATCTATAAAATCAGAACTTACTTCACGTGGTAAATTCAAAACCAATAGCTGGTAAACATCATCTGATGTGGAGAATCTTTCTAATGTTAAATCATATGAAACAGACGAACCCAAATCGGCTTCCTGGGAGAATTGAGTCGAAATTACATCAACAATATTTGTGCTTGCATCTTTTTCGAGAAAAACATTCATTTCATCATTACCCCCGTCATACTTTAGGGCAACTTGTACGCTTTCAACATCTTTTAGTAGCTTGAAATCTACAATAGCTGTTTTTCCTAATTCAATCGAAGGGATTTTAATTTTGTACGGGGAGCCAATAATGATTTTGTCTTCCAGATTCTCAAGTGAAACAAAAACATTGTAAATTTTACTGGATCGCATTTCAGGTGTAAAAATATCAAAATGTTGCTCAAATTGTTTTAAATATTCCTGGTTGCCTTCCATTGTGCTTCGCAGGATTACTTTTACCCTCTTTTCTCCGGATTTGCTCTGGTATTTTATTGCCTTCTCAACAATTACATACGATTGTTCTGAAATAAGCTTTAATATGAGCTTTTGGTAATCTACTTCTTTACTAAGAAGTTCGTTTTTAGACTGATTAAATTCAGTTTCTGAAATGGCTTTATTTTCTAAAAGAGATTTATTATTTTCAAATTTTTCTTTTGCTATTTCAAAAGCAGCCCTTGTTTTCTTTAAGTCCAGCAGAAGGGAAGCCTTATCCTGTGCAATGGTTTGAACCGATAGAATGCTAAATAGCCCGACCGTAAGGATTACATATTTTATTGAATGCTTAAGTCTGTAATAACCAAAAGCTATCAGGGTGGTTAAGTAATTTCCGGAGTTTTTTCTTTGATAGATATAATTAATCATGATATTTAAGTTTGTTTTTTCTGTATTAGGATGTGCTTATTTCAATTATCTTGGAGACAGTAAGTGTATAATACTTTGTTCGTCACATTTATGATTTGGATGTTGTTACAATGTTTCATCAAGTTCAGGCATGACATAGCTCCGTCCTTCGTTGAAATCCCACATCGTTTTTCTTTTAAGGTCTGCAACAGCAAGTTGGTAAGTAATATAGGCATCGAGGTAATCAAGCTGGACTTCAGATAATCTTTCCTGCTCCTGTGCAAGTTGCTGGCTGGTTATATCTCCATTTTCAAAGCGCAGTTGACTTACTTTATAGCTTCTTGTTGCAAGTTCCTGGTTTTTTTCGTGAATTTTTAATCGTTCCCTGGTTTCCCTTACTGTACGTGTAATATTTCTCACCTCTTTTGCAATTGTAAGTTCTGTATTTTCTCTTACCAGTTCAGCATTTTTTAAGTTCGCAGTTGCCTGTTGTATTTTAGCCTTGCCTCTTCCCCAGTCCAGAATAGGATATGAAAGAGTGAAAGTTATTCCTCTATTGGGGGGACGCTCCGCCAGGTTGGCAAAGGATCTGTCTATAAGTTCAGTTGTACTTCCACCTTCTAAAGTTCCCAGCCCGGCAAGATCATAATAAGCGGAAATCTTTCCTTTTAGTTCCCGCTCTCTTTTGGCCCTGTCGACCTCAATTTCCTGAAGTTTAATGTCTAACTCAGAATCATCAATTTCGAGTCTGTTTTTGATTGCTTGTTCAATCGCAAATTCCTGATTAATTAAAAAAGTATCATACTGAATGGAGGTAACTATTTCAATATCTTTTCCGAGTTCCAAACCAATTAGTTGTTTAAAATTGTCTTTTTCATTTTCCAGAGTACTAACGCTTTCAGATAGCTTTGCTTTGTCCTGTTCAACCTCAACCTCTGAAATCAGCACTTCTGCTTCTGCTATTCTTTTTGCTCCAAATTTTAATTTAGCAATACGGTATGCCTCTTGTGAATTGTAAAGTTTTTCTTTATTTATTTCAACTTTTCGGGTAGCCTTATATAAATAATAGAAGCCCCGGGTAACGTTATATACAATATTCATCTGGCCCTGAGTATAGAAATTACTCGATTTTTGATATTCATATTCAGCTTCATTCAGGTTTTCCCGTAAAGTGTTTTTGGTAAAAATGGGTTGTTCAAAACTTACTCCAAACTTTGTGTAAAACTGATCGGTCGTTAAAGTTTTATAGTTTTTGGAGGCAAGGACGGTTTTCAGGTTTTTCTGATAAAAGATAGAATGTAGCCCAAGGTTTCCTCCTGTGGGCAGAATATATGTGAAACTTAGATCACCCCCGGCTCTTAAACTTCCTTTCGAATTAAATATTGGGAGACTATCTGACCTGTCTACCTGAGAAATGGACTCGGACCATTCCGGAGCAAATAGTTTTAGGTCTAACCTGGGTTTAAATTGGGCTTTATGGTACATGAAATAGTTTTGCATAGCCCTTTTCTTCTCATAATGAGATTTAATGGTAAAACTTTCGTTTAAGGCTATGCTAATGGCTTCTTCATATGTAAGGATTCTGGCTTCCTGTGTAAAGCCAACTGAAGCAAGAAATAACAGTACTGTAATAAATAGACTAATCTTCATTTGTAACACTGAATTTGAGTTCGTTCCGGAAAAGTCAAATTAGGTGCCACTATTCCGTAGGTTTGTTATGTGTCTGTATAACAGGTAAAAGGTTGTTTTTAACTGTGCGAATAGTGAGTAAATCGGTTATGAATGGTGTAATCTTTTACCCAACGTGGATTTTATATAATTATCATTTTTATCTTTGTTCGAAATATATTGCAATTCAATTTTTGACGAGAGGTAAAGTATTTAATAAGGATTAATTAATATCAGGATAAGGACAACTGTCTTTTTGCAAATGTTGATTCATGGGATTACTGCAAAATATAGGATTTAACAGAAAAAGAAAGGAACATGATAACCTGAAACTTGCTTTGCTGGAATTCAATAAGTCAATTTCATTATTTATTGAAAAGGAACAACTAAAGGCCAGTGTGATCGGAAAAATTCAGGAAATAACAAAGGCAAAAAGGATTTTTCTTTTTTTATATAATGATGATTATTACAGGTATGTGCTTACCGATGTGATTGGAGTGGATAAGAAGCTATATTCTAAGTATTATTTCTCATCGAAAGACAAGTTAGTTTATTGGTTGAAAGTAAATGAAAAACATTTATTGCTATCAAAAGATACAACCGGAATTAAATCATTTTTTACAAAGCATGAACAAAACATGCTGGAAAGTATGGGGGTTAGTTACATTCATCCGTTAAAAACTATGAACAGACTTACGGGATTAATTTTTCTCGGACAAAAAGATGATGGTAAAGATTACTTTTCTGAGGAGATTGATTTATTGAATATCCTGTTGGATCAGGCGGCAATTGCTTTTGAAAATGTAACATTATATGAAAATCAGAGAGACAGGATGAAAAAACTGTACCGTAACGACAGACTTGCAATAATGGGACAATTAGCAGCCGGTGCGGCACATGAGATTAGAAACCCTTTAACCTCTATTAGAAGCACCATTCAATACGTTCAGAAAGACATAGAAAATCCGGTAAAGGCCAAAATGACATTAGAACTGTTAGATGAAGTTGACCGGATTAACGAGATAATCAACGGGTTGCTTTCCTTTTCAAATCCGGACAAATTAAAGCCTGAAAAAGTCAACCTTCAGCATTTGATTAACCAGACAGTCCTTCTGATTAAGAACACCGCAAAAAAGAAGAATTGCGAAATAGCCCTGCATTATAGTACTGAAAAAGAGGAACTGGTGGCAGATTCATCACAATTAAAACAGGTTTTTCTAAATATTGTTATGAATGCTATTCAGGCGGTACAGGACAGCGGTAGGGTAGATATTATTGTTGATTTCAACGATAAAGAAGAAGAAGGGTATAATATTGATGGAGAGTATTTAATCAGATTTATTGATAATGGGATAGGGATATCTGATGAAAATATGGAGAAAATGTTTGATCCGTTTTATACCACAAAAGATGACGGAACTGGATTAGGTCTTTCTATATCTTATGGAATAATTATTAAACATGGGGGCGATATTAAGGTGGAAAGCGAATTGGGAAAAGGTGCCGAAATTAAAGTAAAACTACCGATAGCATGTTTTATTGAAGATTAAAATTAATGAAGTTGTCTGAATTTCAAATGCCTGCATAATGGAGAAAAAAATATTAATAGTTGACGACGAAGAAAAGATAAGAACAATCCTTTATCATTTTTTGACGGATGAAGGGTATAAAGTTAAGGCTGTTGACTCAGGTTTAAAAGCGATAAATGCCTTGGATACTTTTAAACCGGATATAGTGCTTATGGATCAAAATATGCCGGGGTTAAACGGTATTGAAACCATGGAAGAAATGAAGTCAAAAGATCCGTCTTTACTGGTTATAATAATAACAGCTCATGGAGCTGTATTATTTGCAGTCAGGGCTATAAAAAGGGGAGCATACGATTATATTGAGAAGCCATTTGACAATGATAAGCTTTTAGTATTGTTGCGCAGGGCGTTTGACCATAAAAAACTTAGTTCACAAGTAACAGAATTAAAACAAAAGCTGGATAAAAAGTATTCTTTTGATAACATTATTGCCAGCAGTGAAGGAATGCAGCATGTTTTGGAGCAGGTAAAAAGAGTATGTGAAACTGATGCAACTGTGCTGATTCAGGGCGAAAGCGGAGTGGGTAAAGAACTGATAGCACAAGCAATTCACTATAATAGTGAGCGAAAAGATAACTCAATTGTAGCGGTTAACTGTGGTGCAATTCCAATACACCTATTGGAAAGCGAATTTTTTGGACATGAAAAGGGGGCCTTTACAGATGCTAAAGAAACCAAAACAGGAAGATTTGAGCAGGCACATAAGGGGACCTTATTCCTGGATGAGATTGGAGAACTACCTCTTGAGGCGCAGGTTAAATTATTGAGAGTTCTTGAAGACAGGAAAATAAATAAAATTGGAGGGAAAAAGGCAATACCAGTTGATGTTCGGATTATCTCTGCTACAAACAAGAATCTTGTAGAAAAGGTACAGGATGCAAGTTTTCGACTGGACTTACTATATAGGCTGAACATTTTTACACTCACCATTCCTCCGCTTAGGGAAAGAAAAGATGATATTCCGTTTTTGGTTGAACATTTTATTTCAAAGCATAATGCACAATTCAAATTAAACATTAAAAGTATATCAAAATCCGCATTGGATAAATTAATGAGATATTCATGGCCGGGCAACATCCGCGATTTGGAAAATGCTGTTCAGAGTTCAATGATTATGACTAGGGGAGATATTATTACCGAGGAAGCTTTGCCTATTAGATTAATGGGATATCCCGAGATGAGTGAAGATGTCAATATTGGTGATGATGGTCTGGATGAGAAAATTAAACAGGTAAATTCAAAGGTTGAGAAAGAGATAATATTAAATGCTTTGAAAAAATGTGACAATAACAGGACAGAAACCGCCAACTTATTGAAAATAAGTAGGAAGACGCTTTTCAATAAGATGAAAGGATATGGTCTTTTGGATTAAAAATGGAGACTGGTAAATTAAAATTAATATGTTTTCCTTTTGCAGGAGGTAATGCTGCATATTTTAAAAAGTGGGGTGAAATAGTTGGGGATGAGATTGAGATTAAAGCAATTGAATATCCAGGTCATGGAATGCGTTTGAGAGAAAAGCTGTGCGAAAATATCTCCCAGGTCATAGATGATTCATTTATCCAGATACAGTCAATATTATCGGAAGAAGCAGAATATATTTTTTGGGGACATAGTTTTGGAGCAACTGTTGCATTTGAAGTGGCGCGTTTAGTGCAGGAGAATAAATTGCCATATCTCAAAGCATTGGTTGTTACCGGGCGAAATTCTCCTTGTTTTGTTGCAGTTAGGGAACAACAAATTGCGAAACTAGAAAAGCATGAGTTTATTAAATGGCTGGAATCCAATGGAGGTTTGCCTGAATTTATATTGCAGAACAGGAAAGTTTTAAATATGTATTTACCTGTTATAAGGAATGATATTCACCTGTTAGAAAATTATACGTTTGTTAAGAAACAGACAGTTTTAGATATTCCTATCTTAACAATAAATGGGAATAAGGATTTACTAATAGAAGCTAATTCATTGAAAAAGTGGGCAGAGCAATCCAGTTCCGGATTTAGGTTGGAAGAAATGGCAGGGGGGCACCTTTTTTTTGCTGAAAACATTAGGATTTTTATAAAAGAAATTGTTTGATTTATAATTTTACTGTTAATGTTTTTTATCTAACGTTCAATCATATCCATGAATTCTCAAATTACAAATAGGACAAAAATTGCTATCACTATTTTTAATAGTATCATAGCAATAGTACTTATTATAGTGCTTTCAATTGAAAAGATTGGAAATTCTGATTTAATTTGGATTGAAGCAGAAAATGCAGACGAGATATTACCTTCTATACAGATTTTTGAGGATACAGAAGCCTCTGAAGGTAAGGCTATTAAAAGTATAGCCAGAAGTCATTATGTAGATTCATATGCTTTATATAATGTTTATATCCCACAAACAGGTGAATATAGTTTTTGGGGCAGAACATACTGGATAGGTGGGTGCAACAACACCTTTAAAGTAAATATTGGTAATACTCGCAGGTTTGTATTCGGCAATGATCCTCTTAATAGAATGTGGCACTGGGTTAAAGGTAACAGGGTTAAACTTGAAAAGGGAAACCATAAATTATTTATATGGAACGATGAGTTTGATGCCAGAATTGACAAAATTCTGCTATCGGCTGATGATAGTTACATTCCAAGAGGTATGGGGGAATCGAATAATATATTAATAGATTTTTCTAGTATTGAATCATCAGATTACTACCAGGTGACAGAAGATACAACCCTATATTCATTATTACAAAATGAAGAAACGGAGAATACAACGTTTTACATAAGTCCATTGAAAATAGCTAAGCACGATATTGTTAAACTGAATGTTAATCAGGAGGATTATATATTCAGAGTAAAAATGAAAAGTGGTTTGAACAGTAAAACAGATAGTGATTTGAAAATAAGGTTCAGTTACCAGGATAGTTTAAATTATTCTTTTATAGACCTGGGTAAAAACAAAGTAGTATATAAAATAGTCCGGAATGGAAAGGAAAAAAATAAACAAATAACAACTATTCCCGGAAACATATTTGGAGAGTACATCACGTTAATGCTTGTTAGTAAATATCCAGTGGTAAATGTTAGACTTAAAGGGATTGATCTGTTTTTTGAAGAAGATAGTATAAACAGTGCAGGTAATATTCTAATCGGTTCAGATAATGGTGACATGATAATTGATGATGTAGAATATATATCCAATTTAACCCCTGTTTATTCAAACAACTTTTTTTGGGCAATGAAAAATAAAGATGACTGGAATAATTTGGATAGAATTAACGGGATTTGGGGACTGGAGAATGTATCAGATTGGTCGATTAGTGGTAAGGCCATTAACGGCAATGCAGCATTTTTTCTTGCCGGAGAAGATTACTGGAATAACTATTCGATAACATGTGCAACTCGACAGACAAAACCAAATCAGACTTATGGAGTCTGTTTTTATTATCAAAATGAAAATAACTATTATTTGGTAAGATACACGGATAATCGGCAAAAGGGAAGTAGTGGACAAGTAGAACTTATTTGTGTTCGGAAAGGAGTTGAAACGGTTCTGAAAAAAAGGGAGATCGTGATCAGTAATAATTCATGGAATAGGTTTGATGTTAAAGTTTTAGATGGAAAAATAGTCGTGTTTGTGAACAGAAAACAGATTCTGAAATGTGATAATAAAACTTTTACTATGGGGAAGTCTGGTTTTTGGACAAAGTCTGAACATCCGGTATTCTTTGATGATTTGAATATTGATCCAGCAAACAATATGTCATTGGATACAGAAACCCTGAGATATCAGTTTGAAATCAGGGCTTCAAGTGCCTTGGATTTATCGGAATGGCAGCAGAGGCCAACCGATGCAATTAAATCTCATTTAACTTATAAGGAATCGTTGAATAAAAATGTATCAGATTTTCTTTTTATCGATAAGAAAATGTTCGAACCTGTATATCTTGAGAATAGATTTACTTTCATGAATGATTTAAAGTGGTCTGCTTCATTATTTTCCCCGATTCCCAAAGACATAACCTTAAAAATTGTTTTCAGAGATACGGTTAGCAGAGTCTTGGCTAATAAAACAGAGTATGAAATAACAGATAAGTTAGTCAGGCTACTAAAAAATGGTAAAACTCTTAAAGTCAAAAAACATAATCAAGCATTTGATGAATTTCTTATTACCTATCATAACAGTAAATGGGATTTCAGTTTTGCAGATAACCAGACTATTTCCTTTCAGGATTCAACGCATACACTAAAGTTTTATAAGATAGGATTGGTATTCGAAGGTATTGGTAAATCATCCATTCGTTTTAATGATATGCAGATAACTTCAGATAGTATATTTTTTAATTAACGGATTATGAGTAAAAAGAGATTGATGTTCTTGGCCTCTGTTCCTGCATTCATTCTTATTTTAGGATTTATTCTTATTATTCAGAAGAATCGATTGAACAATGAGACTAAATCGGATCTCATACTTCAAATAGGAGATTTCAGAGTTTATCAGGAACAATTCGAGGAACTGATGAATAGAGGTAATCAGAAGTGTTCTGAAACTGAAGTATTTGATAATTTGATATCTTCTGGTCTACTTTATAATTATGCTTTTACTGAAGGATATATTGATAAGGAGACTTTGGGTGAAGGTATAAGCCTTCTTCAGAAAGAAGTAACTATAAAACATGCAGGGAAGAACAAGAAAAATAAGTATGAGTTATCTGACAGTGCTTATTCAGCTGATGTTTGTATTATAAAAAATCCAAAAGGTAAAGACCTTATTGAATTAAAGAATCTTTGCGACAATGCAGAATGGTTAAGGAAGCATATTAATTCATCAGATATGTTTCTTGAAAGAAAGGTTTTTACGGGAAATGATTTATCATGTAAAATTTCAGAAAGAATAAATAGAGTGTTAAAGAAAGATGGATCCGGGATTTTTAAAATTAATGATGGCATATATTATTTGAGACATAAAGGAGCAATCAAGAAAAAGAAAGAATTTATTTACGATAATGAAATAAAGAAAACATTTGAAAATCCAAGTGTAAACTCTGAAATTTTATCTGGAATAGATTTTAGTATTAATCCAATAGTCAATGTGTCACAGAATGATAGTATCATATGTCAGCTTTTTGATATTGACTATAAGGTAAACGATTTACACACGGATTTAAAAAGATTAACTCAGGAACAAAAACAGTTGATTTATGACAAAAAGACAAGAACCAACACTGTTGTTAAGCTTTTTCTGTTAAAAGCTTATAATATGAACAAGAAACAATTTCATCCTGTTAATATGGTAGAACAAAAAAGACTGGCAGAGTCAGAACTCAAAACTACTTTTGTAAAGTATGGAATGAATGATTCAGCTATAGCGTGTTTATCAAAATGGATGCAGATTCGAACTGAGAAGGCAGAAAATCAAACATATACCTGTGTATTGGAAAAGGATATGGCATTGATTTTAGAACAGGTATCCAATATTGAATTAGAAAAATGGCCGGATTTTGAATTCGTAAAAATTAATCATAATCTAATCAGTTCTTTGAAACTAATTAATATAAGTAAGGATGAGTTAATAGCGCATACACCCATTACTAAAACCTATATGAAGGATGTTAAAGATCTGCTCAACAGCTTAACAGCGCAAACTATCCGTGAGTTAGTTAAAGGCAATAACATTGAAAAGCTGATTGTGTATTATTATAACAGCGTAAACTATCCGACTGATCAGATAATTTTTAATGAGACAGCTATTGATAAGATACGGATCGTATTTAAGAACAGCCTTTATCAAGAGACTGATGATTCGGTTGTAATAGGAAGGTTTAAAGGACAAACCTATTCAGTTGGCTGGATTAGGAAAAGAATTGGAAATTCCATTTTGTTTAACAGGAAAAAAAAGAATATTTATTCTAACATAAAGAGTTTTACAGAGAAAAGTATTCTGGATGACTTCGCGTATAAAAATCTATCAGATGAACCGAACTTAGACCAACTGAAAATCAATATGGAGGCGGAGAAATTACAACAACACTATATATTGGAAAAGGTATATTTCAATGAACTGGGAAATCTTCTGGATTTTAGTTTTAACCGTTTAGAATACGATATTCTCTGGCATAAGGCAGTTAAGAAATATATGTTCGTTAAATATGAGCAAATAATTCAACAAAGCCTTAAAGAAGATATATCACATATCTATGTTAACGAGAGCAAACTTAGGGATATTGAAATTGATGTAACCCAGTCAAAATACAAACAATATTTATGTCCTCTGATCAGATAACTTTATTGAACTTAAAATATTTTTACAGTGCTTAAATCTCTCTTAGAATATTTAATAATTACATTCTGTAAAATGAAGAATGTAATAATATTTAGTATAATACTTTATTTTACCCAGGTAAATGTTTTTTGTCAGGAGTATTTTCAGTATAATTCATTCGAAAACTTTATATATCATGCTGTAGGTATTCCCGACAATTACCTGGAGCAAGTCTCCGTTGATGGTAATAGTTCAGACTGGGACTGGGTGCCGGATAAATATCGTATCCGGTTAGATGAGCTAAGGAAAGTACAGGGGAGTTTACTAAACGAAAAAGATTTTTCTGCAGAAGTTATTCTCGGGTGGAGTTGGACAAGTAACAGGTTGTATTTCGTAATCAGGGTTCAGGATGATTATCTTTCCTTTCAAAAATCTCATTCTAAATTAAGTCATAAGGAAAATGATAACTTCATGTTTGCAATTGATCCTGCTAATAAGGGAGGCGAATTCAATAGAAAGGATTCCGTGGGGCATGTTAAAATCGCAGACTTTTGCATACCAGTAGATAAAGGCACAATTATATTGCAAGCATTAGTTGGCCCCAAATGGATTTATGAGAAAAGTAAATATGCAAATCGGGAGTGCTTAATCAAAGAAAATAAAACGGATGGTGTTAATGTTATAACCTGTGAAATTGAAATTTGCTTATGGGATGAATGGAATAGCGAGGGAGAAGAACATAGTGTTAGGCATCAGTTAGAAGAAAATCAAATCATAGGTTTGGCATTTTGCATTACGGATTATGATGAACAGAAAGAAGTAATGACTCCAGGTAATGAGGCTACAATTTGGGTTACAGGAGTTGACGAAGAAAGTAAATGGCTTAAAAATGCAAGTTGGCTTCCAAAGTTTATTTTGGATCCTCCGGATCAAGAAGACCCTATATGGAATATATTAAAATAAGCAAAACAATGCAAGGAAATATTTACTATTTATACCTGATATAGTAATTCATATTTTTTTATGAATTATAAGGATTAGGTAAGATTTTGAACTTTTTTTAAAACTTAAAACATTTATGCTGAAAAGTTAGGTATAATAGAAAAGAAATTGTTAGATTTACAATTATACAGTTAATGTTATTTAGATAACCCTTTTTTTATGTTTCAAGTAAAGTTTTTTGAATACGCTTATGGATTATTGCTTAGTGCAATCTTATTCGTTTTTCCATTTGCATCCGTAGAAATTTCCGGTAGATGGATGATTTTTATTTTTTGTGTTTTAATTGCACAGTTTCTTTTTATGTACTTCTTAAAAAGAAAGAGGATCGACTTGAGTATGGTTGGTGTTTTTTATGCCATTCTATTTATTATTGTTTTTAGTTTTACGGATAAAGTAAATTTTAGTCTGCAATTTAATCTTGATATTGGCAACGAAATGAGAATCCCGTTTTCTACAATACTATTGGCACTGGCTATGGTGGCATTTATAATTAAGGTATTGTTGGAACGAAAAATTGAATTAGCGGGGCATCGTTTTACTCGTTACGTTTTTGTTGCATTTTCATTTCTTTTTGTTTTAATGGTGATATTTTATTTTGTTTTAAAATTATTTTATCCAATAACGTTAGGGGGTGTCAAGATGTTGTTGAATAACATTTTGAAGTATTCCATGCTCATTCTCTTAACCGTGAATTTTTTGTCAAGTGGAGAAAGGTTACAAAAGGTAAATCTAGCATTTATTTCAAGTTTATCTATAACCTTGATTTTAAGCTTAATCCTGTAAATATTAATAGCCTGCTGTTTATTTCGGGGATGTAATTCAATAAAACCTAATAGGTTAATCAAATAATGTATGCAACCAATTTAATTTTTTTAAAGGAATTTTAGCAATGAAAAACAATCATTTTCTTCAAAAACTTTTAGACTACTTATTACTTTCCACTTTTATTATTTTTCCATTTTTAATTAATTTATCTTTAATATCGCCAAAAGATCCGGGACATCCGCTTGTAGCTGTTAATTTTTCTCTGGCAGATCTGTTAATAGGAATAACGCTGTTCTTATGGATTATTAAGGTTACACATGAAAGAAATGTAAGAGAAATTAAGTTGCCCCCAAAGCCGGTATTTTGGTTTCTGGGTGCTGGAATACTTTCTTTTGTTAACGCTTTTTCAATTTCAGACTGGCTAAAAGAGGTTGTGCAGTTAACAGAGTATTTATTCCTGTATTATATCTTATTATTAAATAATCTGAAAAACATAAAAGTTCAACTACTTAAGAATTTATTATTCATTACAACCTCTTTAGTGTTAGTACTAGGGTTTATACAATACGCAATCCTTGATGGTTCGCCCTATTTGGTTAGAGGGCTTTTTGAGAACCGGAATGTCCTGGGAGTATTTTTATGTATTGTTGTTCCGTTAGCTTATGCTGAAATATTAACCACAGTCTCAGTAATTAAGAAGGCTTGGATGTTTGCAATTCTCATCCTTACAATATTTGTAACCCTCTCCGGAACAGCCATAATATCAATGGCTATTGGAATATTCGCCGTAAGTTACCTTAACGGTAAAAAGGTTTTTATAAGAACATCGTTGCTAATTGTTTTATTGGGAGTTACTTATCCTTTTATTATGCCTGCAAAAAATAAAACAGCAGTAGGAGGCTCCTTATCGTTCTTTGAGCAGGGCAGTTTAAGTGAAAACTATTACAGGCGTCTGACTATTTTGGGAAATCTGGAAAAAACAACTTTGTTTAAAAAGAATATTGGAGAGAACTATCTGCTGGTTACAAACGATTTATTTATGTCCGCTAAATTACCTCCGATTAGAAAAGGGAATGCATATAAGGATGAAGAAGGGAAAATGCATATTAAGAACCTCTATCTTGAAATGCAGGCATCCTTAAACCTTATATCAGAGCATACATTGCTGGGAGTTGGGTTAGGTAATTTTCAAAATGTTATAAGTACATTCTATAAAGGATTTAAGAAAATAAATACTGCAGAACCAGCTCAACATAACGGTTATTTGGTTGTTGCTTCAACAACGGGGGTGCTGGGGCTTGCAGCATTTATGTGGATATTTGGCTTTTTTATTAAATCAAGTCTCAATGTTATCAGAAAGAAAAATGAATATATCTTAACAGGGATCATTGGTAGTTTGATTGCTATCGCAATACAAAATAATTTTTCCGATGTCTTAATTGCTCCAATGATAGTACCTCTAATCATATTGTTTTTTATTACCCATAAATGTGCAGAATAGATGAAAAATGGATTTTTTCGTTCCAAGGAGTTGTTCTTTTCACTAACAGGGATTTGTGGTATAATGTATATATTATCCTTTTCTACTGAAAAAGTAAATCTGACCAAATTATTTATTTGGTTGGAAGCCGAAGATGGAGACGAAATTGTTTCACCCCTGGAAATTATAGATGATGATGATGCATCAGGAGGTAAGGCAGTAGATAATAGTAAAATACCAAGTCATAAAGTAAAGGCGTACATAAAATTTAATCCCCATATAGTTACTTCTGGTAAGTATAACTTTTGGGCCCGATGTAAATGGAGTAATGAATGTGCCAATACTTTTCTATTAAAAGTGAATAATTCAGAGCGGGTTGAATTTGGGAACGATCCTTACTTTAATGAATGGCATTGGGTAAAGGCAAATGGTTTATTTGAAATGCAAAAAGGAGGAAATGACCTTTCAGTCTGGAATGAGGAGGCGAATACCCAAATTGACAGAATTATGTTAACCAATGACTATTACTATGTTCCATATGGTCTGGGCGATGAGTGCAATTATAATATTGATTTTAATGAGGGCGATATACCGTTTGAATTAAAAGATAAAAAGAAATGGCAAATTGTTGTACTGGATTCACTGTTGTCAAATAAAGCTCTTTTTATACCATCATTCAGTAATCCGAATACCTATGAAAGTGCTATTCTGAAGGTAAATGCCACTAACGAAGATTTTTATATTTCAACTAAATGTAGGTTCTCAAATAATGTGGGCTTACTATTTAATAAAACTAATGATAGTTATTATAAACTGAACTTTAAGCACGGAGTAAGTACCTTTTATAAAGTTATAGAAGGCAGTGAAAAAGAAATCTCAAGAAGTAGTTTTAAAGCAGGAAAAAGTGATTTTTCAGATATATCTGTGATTCGAAGGTTCCCTGAGACTGTTGTAAAGTGTAATGGTACTGTGTTGCATCGGATTATTGATAGCAGTTTAGTAAACGGTGATTTAGGAGTCTATACGACCACAGGTAACGTTTTTGTCGATGATTTCAGGTATATTACAGAGCTAACTCCGAAATTTAAATCAAATTTTTGGTTTCATAAATTAAACTCGTCTGATTGGAAGCGATATGGTATCTGGCAGGCAAAGCATAAAGATATACAGTTTCTTGAAGGTAAAACAAAAGTTAAGACTAAACCGGCTATGTATATTGCCGGAGAACATTATTTTAAGGATTATACAATAACCTGTGCGGCAAAACTCAAAAAAGAAGCAATAGGTTTATGTTTTTACCTGCAGAATAAAAGCAATTATTATCTTTTGAGGTGGGAAGATATTGGAGATGGAGTAAGTATTTTGAAGTTATTAAAAGTAGATAACAATAATGAGACTATTATCTCGCAAAAGCAAATAGAATATATAAAAGGTAAGTGGTATAGGCTAAATGTATCATTATTAGATTCAAATATTAACTGTTACTTTGATAAAAGGTTGGTACTCTCTGTTTCTGACAAGACCTTTAAAGAAGGCAAAATATCATTTTGGACAAATGCAAGAGATTTCTCAGGTGGTTTTGATGATTTAATAGTTGAACCAACCAGTGATTTTCAGGCTTCATTGAATAAGAGCAGGCATGAATACAAATTTGAAATTCGTTTAAAAGCTGCTTTGGATTTATCTGATTGGAATATTTCATCTCCCCGTATGTTAAAAGGGGTGTCGGCTGGTTTACAGGTAAAGACTCAGAAATATGCATTTGAAGATTTATACATGGAAAACAGAATGGTTTTTGGAAGCAGTTTTGGTATTAAGGTCATTAATTCTCTTCCCAGGGAGGTTGATGAGTATATAAAAATTACCGAATTGGGAAATAACACAGAATACAAGTTTTTATTCAGGCATTCAAAGTTTGTAATATTTAAGAATAACCTCCCACTTTTAGAGAAAAGTATTAAATCAGAAAGAAATCAAATTAAGGTAACCTGTGCTGACGGTAAATGGAAAACATATCTGAATGGTCAGGAATACTTTGCTTTTAGAGATGTAATCGAATCAGATTCAGTAAAGCTGGGTGTTGGTTATTCCGGACCAGGAAAAGGGAGTATAACAATAAATAAATTATTGATTGAAAATCCAGATAATAAATGAAGTCAAAATATACTGTTATAATTATACTTGTTTGTGTGTCGGGTTTGTTTTCTTGTAACAGAGAAAATGAGCAAGGTAAAACTGTTGTTTTGAAAGTTGGGGAATGTGAATTCTCTAATATTGAGTGTAATGAAATTCTCTCTAAATATTTGATATTCTATTCAAATTCAGAGGATACGGCGAAAACGTTATTGTTTAATGATTTGATTCAGATAGGGCTATTGTATAATCACATTATAAGTAATGATTCGCTGAAAGTAAGTCCGAAAAAGCATTTGGATGATATTGAGTTTGTTTTAAATGCATTAAGAACTATCAAGACTGCTCGGGTAAGGGTTAATGAGAAGGATATTTTAAAGTCGTATAAAAGGGGAAAAGAAAAGCTCATCATTAATTATATCTGGAGTTCTCCCGATCATAAATCTATAAGTCAAAATTTTCATACTTATATTAAAGCTGGAGCAAAACCATCTGAACTAAAGAAAAATAGTGAGTTAAATTTTAAATCAGACTGTACAAGATTTGAAGAAGGGAAAATAATTTACCCAGGAACACTTATTCCGGAACTTGAGAAGAAAGTTTTTGAAATGAAGGTGGATGAAGTTAAGCTTATTGCCACAAAAGGAGGATACCATATTGTTCAGCTATTAAGAAGGGAACCAAACAGGCAACTATCTTATAAAATGGAGCAAGAAACAATAAAAAAACGAATGGTTTCAGCTATTATGCTTGAACAAGGTGAGATACTATTTGATTTAGAAAGGTTAAAAAGGAAAGTGAAGCTTAACAACGATTTAATATCTTTTACAGATTTTAATATAATTCCTCTAAACCCAGATTATTCTAAAGACCATGAGGAAAAAGACCAAACAGTTCTGGCATATTATGATAATAGAACATATACTATAGCGGATATCAAAAAGAAAGTGATACTACTTCCGGATAGTATTCAGGATTTATTTATAAACCAACAAACAAGGCCAAATGCACTGAAGGCTATTATATTAAAAGATGCCGATCCTTTTTATCAGGATAAGAATGAAAGAATGGACAAAAATAATAAAGAGCAAGTTGCACCTCAGAAACTGATGAAGAAAATCTTAGTTTTTGATAAAGGAGGTAATAAACTTAACGAAGATAAAAGTATTGAGAACCTAGAATCGCTGCTTTCGCGTGATTATTGTTTCGGGAAAGAATCTATTTTAAATTTTATTCAGAGGAAATCCGTAAAAGGGAAAAAGAATAAAGAGGAGGCGGGAACTGATGACAATATAATGATAAATCCTGAGGAATGGATAGATACCAGGAATTGCAAAACCCTATTGCCAGTTTCTATAAATACATCCTTGTTGAGCACTTTGGAGTTTAAAAGAAAAAGGGTCTTATCTGAAGAAATAATAGCAAAACGTGGTAAATGGAGAATTACAGTGGGGGATTTTGAAAATGAAATTGATAATTATGATTTAAAAACCTTAGAGCTAATCACTCCATTGAAACAGAGAATGAAGGTTGTGAAGTATTTGGAACAAGTTTCATTTAAGAACAAGGCCGATTATGAGGGTAAACTATTGATCAATAAAGAAAGTTTATATAAGATAAATGTTAGCAAAAGAATTCTTGCGTTAAAATATCCGTATAATGAGTCCTCGTTAGTTGGAAAACTTGAAGGTATAAAGATTAAATTAGGAGATTTAAGAGAAAACATTGACTCACTTCCAGATGAGTTAAAAGAACAGTTAAACAACAAAAGTAATCTTAAAGAATATATCGAGGGACTTTTATTGAATAAGTATTTATTCTCAATATACGAAGAGGAAATAAAATCATATAATGACGAAATAGAAGACATTCGTTCGAAGAAATCAAAATACCTTTTCGTAAAAGAGTATTTGAAAAGTTATCAGTTGCCAGAAGGCTTTTCTGTAGCAGATAGCCGGTTAGATGTAGCTTTTCGTTTGTTATTAAAGGATTACAAGGAGCAAAAGATTGAAGAAATATGTTCCTCAGCCAAGGAGTTGGAAATTTTTTTTAGCGAAAAATACTTCAAAGAAAGGGGTATAAATATTAATACGTCAATTTACCAAAACAGAATCAGTCCGATAGAACAATGAGGTTATATAAGTATAGTGTTTGTCTAGCTCTATTTCTTTTTTTTCAGGGAAATATTGTAAATGGTCAGTTTCAGGTAATAAATATTCCTGATGATAAATTAATGACCATAAAACTTGATGGGGAAACGGAAGACTGGAATTGGATACCGGAAAAGTTTATTTTAACAAATGAAGACCTATGTAAGCCGGCTATTAGTAATGGGATTTCTTCAGATGACTTTTCGGTAAGACTCAGACTTGCATGGAATGAATTGAAAAACTGGCTGTATATCGTCATAGAGGTTCAGGACGACTATCTTCAATTAAATACGGAAAAAAAGGATAAGGTTAGTGTCAGAATAGATCCATTCAATCGAAGAACTAAATATAAAAACTGGAATCAAAACAATTCTTTTATGACAGGCTTTTCGATATGGGGCATTAAAAGTGGGCAAGATTATAAATTGAAATTAGCTTCGGGTTCAAAATGGTTTTTAAAGGATGCGTCATATACTAAAGTTGGTTACCAGAATTATACAGACAAAGAAACAGGAAAGAATATTACGGTTTATGAAATAGGTATGTTATTATGGGGTGAATGGGATAAGTCAGGAAGAGAACAAAGCAAAGCTCATCAGTTAGAGACTAACCAAAAGCTGAGTATGTATATTCAGTTTAGTGATGTTGATGAGAGTGGAGGCATTAAACACACAATTGGAACTTGTTCAGATTATGTTGATGAATGGTGGGTAAATTCATCGAATTATCCATACATAATTTTACTCGCGGATGTTAGAAACTTAACATTTGAAAAAAGGTTGAATCAGATAATATTAAGAGATTGAAAAAAGCCCGGGTTTTAGTTATTAATAATTGTGCGAACCAATATTGTGGGGCAGAGAGAAGCTTAATATCCTTTCTCGAAGAAAGTTCTGGAAAGGTGGGTTTTTTTCTGGTAACATTTTACATAGAAAAAAAAAGTTCGTTACCTAATAATGTAAAAACACTAGATAATTTTCCTTTCGAATGGTTTGTGAAACTAAATACTTTGAAAGAGTACATTAGATGCATAAAAAAGGTTTTTAATGGTATAATAAAGCTTCGTATTGTGATACGAAGAGAGTCTGTAAATGTCATTTACTCTAACACAGTGAAATCTCACGTCTATGGGGCGTTTCTACGACTTTGTACAAAGAAGAAAACCATTTGGCATGTAAGGGATAATATTCAACAGGGAATATTGAGCCGGTTTTTAACTAGACAATCCGATAAGATTATTTGTATCTCACAACATATCTACAGTCAGGTAAACGTTCCTGCCGATAAAAAAGTACTTATTTATGGAGGGATTGACACTGAGTATTGGCGGCCGGGAGAAAATAGGATGATGCTAAAAGAGGAACTGTCCCTGCAGAAAGATACCCTGATCATAGCACAAATAAGTCAGATAACGCCTTGGAAAAGGCATCAGGATTTTATTAAAGCAGCTAAGATTTTGACAAGAACATACTCAAATGTTCATTTTCTGATTATTGGAGAAGACATTTCAGGAAATAATCAGGTATATAAAACTGATTTAAAAAAACTGGTGAAAGAAGAAGGCCTAAGTAGTTATTTTTCTTTTCTGGGGCATAGGGAGGATGTAAGAGATATAATAAATGAAATTGATATACTTGTTCATCCAGCCATTAATGAGCCATTCGGTCGTGTACTGATAGAAGCAATGGCAATGGAAAAACCTGTTGTTGCATATGATTGTGGAGGACCAAAAGAAATAATAATAGATGAAGTTACAGGATGCCTTGCTGAACCATTTGATTACAGTGGATTAGCACTGAGGGTGTCCAGGCTGTTATGGAATATCAATCTGAGGGAACAGTTTGGACAGGCTGGAAGGAGAAGGGTTGTAAATCACTTTAATATTGAAAGGTATGTCAACGAAATGGATGATGTATTTGAAAGCGTTTAATTAATAAAAAGGGAAAATAATTTTAAAGAAAGTGCAGCGAGTATTAATTAATGGTTTGCAGATTGGTGATACAAACACCGGGGTGCAGTATTATGCAAAGAACTTATTTAGTACCCTAAGAAATATTCAGGATGATAGTTGTGTGGTAAACTTATTAAAAAAGAGTGATTTAGGTCTTGAGTCTTCGTTCTTGAATCGTGTCAGGCGCGTATTACATGAGAACTTTCTCTTTCAGACTTATCTAAATAAAAATAGTTTTGACCTTTATCATTCCCCTAATTATGTCCTTCCTTTTTATATAAAAACTCCTTCTATACTTACAATTCATGATTTAATTACACTGGATTATCCCGAATTTTGCCAGATGGAATCGGTGCTTTATTTTAAACTGTTATTGTCCAGTTCTGTAAAAAAGGCAGTTAAAGTAATTGCGGTTTCCAATAAAGTAAAAGAAGATATCTTAAGACATTTTAACGTTCCGGAAGAGAAAATTGAGGTAGTTTATCTGGGAATTGATAATAACTTTCAAAAAGTTGCAGACAAACTTATCCTTGAACAGGTAAGAGAAAAATATCAATTACCTCGGGATTATATTCTATTTGTGGGAAACATTGAACCAAAGAAAAATTTAGAACGGCTTATTGAAGCTTTTGTTTTGGTGAGAAAAAGAAGCTGCCTTAAGCATAAACTTGTTATAACTGGGAAAAAGGGATGGAAATATAAGTCAGTTTTTAAAGCAATTTCAAGACTGGATATTGGACATGAGATTTTATTAACCGGTTATGTTCCTGAACAGGATTTGCCAGCAATATATTCAATGAGCAGTCTGTTTGTTTTTCCTTCATTATATGAAGGGTTTGGAATACCTCCTTTAGAAGCAATGGCATGCGAGGTGCCGGTTATAGTGTCGGACAAGGGAGCATTGCCAGAGGTCACGGGGGGGAACTGCTTTCAGGCAGATCCTTACAATATAAAAGATATAGCTGAAAAAATGGAAGTTTTATTGACTGATGAGCGATTAATAAAAAACCATGTTACAAAAGGAAAGAAATGGGTAAAACAATTCACCTGGGAACGAACTGCAGAAAAAACAAAAAGAATATATGAAAAAGCAATGGAATAATGAAGCAGTAGTTGGAAAGCTTTTAAATAACAACATACTTAAATCTTCTTTTGGACTTCTAAGCATTACATTAATTGTCAAGGTATTTGGATATGTCGAAAAACTCGTGTTGGCGAAATATTTTGGTACATCATATCAGGTAGATGTTTATACATTAGTGTTAACCATTATATTAAGCTTGTTTTATTTCTTCAGGGAGGTTGTTGAGCCAGGGTTTTTGAACATTTTTCTTGATGCAAAAAGCAAGGGTAAAGATGAAGTATCATGGAACTTGTTCAATAAAGGTTTGAGGTTAATATTGCCGGTTACAATTGTTATTAGCCTGATGTCACTCTTCTTTCCCGGGATTTTTATAAAGATATTTGCCCCTGGCTTTGACGGAAAAGAAATAACACTTGCCGGGCAGTTAATCAGAATTGCTGTACCTTCTTGCGTATTTCTTGCATTATCAACACTTACTAGCATTACTTTAAACGGGTTGAAAATGTTTGTATTGCCGGCCTCTGGTGAGCTTGTTTTTAAAGGGGTAATAATTGGTTTTATGGTATTGCTTTACAATGAATATGGCATAGTTGGGGCAACCATAGGAATTGTTGCAGGTTCTGCCGGAAGATTAATGTTACACATGGTTAAGCTTTATAAAAGAGTTAACTTCAAAAAGATAACCATTGAATCGGAGTATAAGAAAAAACTATGGTTACTGACGTGGCCACTTTTGTTTGGGGTAGGTTTTTCCCAGGTCAGTGGACTTGTAGATAACATTTTTGCCTCTTACCTTCAGGAAGGGGCTATTGCAGCATTGAGTTATGCAAAAAAAGTAGTTGAATTACCGGTAGTGATTTTTCCTTATGTAATAAGTATTGTAATCTTCCCATACTTTTCTCAGTTGGCTATCGAAAAACAAGCGGAGAAACTCAAGACCTTGCTTTCTCAAGCATTGAAGTGGATAACAATTGCATTTCTTCCGGTAGCTATGTTTTTTATTTTTTATGCGACACCAATTATTGAAATAATATTTGAGCGCGGGGCTTTTGATGCAAATTCAACGGTACTTACTTCCAGGCCGTTATTGATTTATTCCTTTGGGATGATATTCTTTGCTATTGAAACAATTCTTGTAATATTTTACTACGCAAATGCAGATACCAAAACACCCATTTTTGTCGGAATTGCATGTGTAATTCTTAACATCCTTCTTACATGGGTTTTTGTGAATACAATTGGATATATTGGGATAGCCCTGGCATATGTAATTCAAAAAGCCGTAAAGAACATGATTTTGCTTTATCTGGTTAAATTCAAAGTTGAATTCAGGAAAAAGGATATCCTGGTGTTTTTATCTAAAGTTTTAGGTTCATCATTAATTTTTGGTTTACTTGTCTTTGTTGGTAAAATCTTTTTTTATGAGGAGTTCAGTTCAGGACTAATTATGAAAGCTAGCTTCATAGCTGTTAGTTTTACTTTTTCAGCGATAGTTTACTTATTTTTACTTAGTCGGATAGGGTTATTAAATACTAATACGGAGCAGTAAGCTTAAAATGAGAAGAATATTTTTAATGGTTATGTCATTTATATTTATCTCATTTGTTTTGCTGGAAATATATTTGAGAATATTTACCAATTACTGTGAACCCTGGTTTGATAAGAAAACAAAGATTATAAAAAGAAAATCCAAAACAGATGGAGAATATAAAACGCGATACACAAATTCCGGTTATTTTAGAATAAATAATGAAGGATGGAATTCACATCGCGATTA
This sequence comes from Bacteroidales bacterium, assembly GCA_965230395.1. Lineage (GTDB taxonomy): Bacteria > Bacteroidota > Bacteroidia > Bacteroidales > UBA10428 > UBA10428. The sequence continues at coordinate 6,603,948 of CBDDKV010000002.1, read as the reverse complement.
TTTTAAAAGGAATTTTAAAGATTCAGCTAAATGCAGAATAGCAATAATAGGACATTCAAATATTGAAGGGTTACGTGTATCATACTCAAACACACTTTCAAAGGTTTTGGAAGATGAACTGTTGAATAATGGTATCAATGCAGAAGTTTATACTTTTGGGCATGGAGGTATGCACCTGGCCCAGGCTTTACACGTAAGCAGATATGTGGTAAGGGAATTTGATCCTGATATAATTGCTATTGGTACTTTTATTGATAATTTCCTCTATAATTTTACTGATAAGGAAAATTTTGTTGCTCTCAACATTAATAATGATCTGGTTAGAGAAATATTTCCAGTTAAATATAAAGAGGATGATTCAGCTTTATCGTTTCTATACTTTTCAAAGGTTCTTAAATACATTGATATCAAATTGGGTATAAGTGAAAGAATAAAACACCAAAACTCAGAATGCCTGGAGCAAAACCATTATGAGATGTTGAAATGTCCTTCATATACAGAAAAAGTGTACAAAGGGATTAAATACATACTAAAAGAGTTTAGTGATTTATTGCATGCTTCTGATCATAAAAAAAGGAGGCTGTATTTTATGAATTTTCCAGTAACAATTCCATCTGATAATGAAGAGAAACCTTATAGCTTAACTTATCTTAGTAAACATAAAAGAATTATAAACGGACTGATAATAGAACACCAATTCCCAATCATTAATTTAAAACAGGCTTTTATGGAAGATTACAGCATACATCTGAAAAGGTTTGATTTTCCAAATGATGCTCACTATAATGAACACGCTCATCGGGTTATAGGCAGTTACTTAGCCAACTATTTTATGAAGAATGTTTTTAATAAAGAGTAAAAATGAACAATATGGACTTTAAAGACATTCAGAAACAAAGGGTAACAGGTAATACGTTACGGATAGCTTATATTTTGGAACGTTTTCCTTCAGCCACTGAATATTTTATATTGAATGAAATTCTGGGAATAGAAGAGGCCGGGGTTGATCTAAATATTCTTGTAATCCGTAAACAGAAACTGTTATTTAGTATAGACAAAATTGAGAACTTAAAATCTTCTGTTGTTTATCTTCCGCAAATTTTGTGGTATATGCCTTTTTTGTCTGTTTTCTTCAATCCCATCGGTTTTTTTAAGGGGCTCGGAGTATTATTTAGCTTTTCTGGTTTCTATAACAAGTGGTCAGTTAGAAGTAAGTTGAAGAAGTTTAGATATTATTGTATCAGTAATTACTTTGCAGGTAAGCTAAAACATAAGAACATAGGGCACGTTCATGCGCATTTTGCATTTATTCCCGTTGACATAGCCCGGATATTATCAAAGCAATTGAGTTTAGAATACAGTGTAACTGCACATGCGCAAGATATTTATACCAATTTGAAAAAAATAGTGAAAGTAGTTGAAGAGACGTCTTTTCTTGTTACATGTACCGGATATAACAGGGATTATATAAATAATCTTACCGACAATAAATTTCAGAATAAAATTTTCACCATATACCACGGAATTGAAATAAACAATTGGGCTACAAATAAATTGAAAACAAATGTTGAAGGTAAAGAATTGAATATTATTTCTGTAGCAAGGTTAGTTGAGAAAAAAGGACTTTTTTATCTACTGGATGCGGTATTCCTGTTGGCAAATGAAGGAGTGAAAATTAAGTGTACCATAGTAGGGGAGGGACCTTTACGAAATGAACTGGAAATTTATATAGAAGGAAATCGGATTACACAGTTTGTTCAGATAATTGATTTTCAACCTCAGGATATTGTAAAAAAGTACTTACTGAAGTCAGATGTTTTTGTTTTACCATGTGTTATAGCTGAAAATGGGGATATTGATGGTTTACCGAATGCAATTCTGGAATCAATGGCAATTGGACTTCCTGTTATTTCTACTTCAATATCAGCTATTCCTGAGGCTGTAGTCAATAGGGAAACAGGACTTGTTGTGAATCAAAGAGATGGGGAAAGTATTGCAAAAGCTATACTGGAGTTAAGAAACAACCCGGATCTGTATAGTCTTATTACTCTGAATGCACAAAAGAAGATAAAAGAGAAATTTTCTATAGAAAAATGTAATAAGAGTTTACTGGAAGTTTTTGAAGATAATATAAATGGGAAAGAAAAAGATATTATTCGGGCTTGAGGCGGCGGGAGGAGGGGCATTGAAGCATCTGATATACCTGGCGACCCGATTAAACAAAGAAATGTTTGAACTGACAGTCATTCTGTCAAATTCCAGAAAGGAAGATATAAGTGAAGAAATGGGCGTACTGGAGAATTCCGGTGTAAAAGTTTTGATACTTCCAATGTCAAGAAACATAAAATTAATTAGAGAACTTTCCTTGCTTATTAAGATTAGTGCGATTATAAGAAAAGAAAATTTTGATATTGTTCATGCTCATAGTTCTAAAGCAGGTTTTTTATTCCGTATAGCAGGCTGGATTAGTAAAACTCCAAAGGTTTATTATACACCGCATTGTTTTTATTTTCAGGGGAAATCCGGAATATTAAGGTTTTCTTTTATTTTGATAGAAAGGGTTTTAGCCAGACTGAGCGACGGTATTATCGTTTCAGATGGTGAATGGGAGGAGGCAATGAACAATCGAATTTCCCCTGTATCAAAGATTATTAACATTAATAATGCGATAGATTTTAATGAGTATACTTATGAAAAACAAACTGAAAGTACAGAAGAATTGCTTGGCATACCTTCAAACTCATTTGTTGTTGGAGCAATAGGGCGCCTGGCACCTCAAAAAGATTGGAAAACATATATTCATGCCGCTAATAAGGTTTTGCAGGAATATCCGGAGGCAGTTTTTTTAATTGTTGGCGAAGGGGAGTTATACCCGAAAATTAAAAAGTTGATTGAAGAATTAGAAATTGAAGACAGGGTTTTATTGACCGGATATATAAAAGATATTTATAAAATATATAGAATAATAGATGTATTGGTAAATACGTCTTTATGGGAAGGTTTACCTTATGTTTTTCTTGAAGCAATGATGTTCAGAAAGCCGGTTATTTCTACTTGTACAGGGAATAACTGTACAATAATTGATGAAGAAAACGGTTTTGTAATTCCGGTCAAAGATTACAAATCAGTAGCCCAACGGATAGTTGATTTAATTGAAAATAAACAAATGCTTATCCGGTTAGGTGAAAATGGAAATAAACTGCTGACCCGTAAATACTCTTTTGAGCTGTTCATAAAACATCATGAGAACCTTTATCAGAAGAAGAACCTGCTAAATTAACTGGTGTTAATGCTTTTGTTTGCTTAACTTTTGACGAAACACCTACAACGAAGCTTTATATCAAAATACCCCGGAAACTTTAGCACACCAGTTCAGAAAAAGAACGTGAATAAATATTTTCTGTTAGCATTAGTTCATGGTGTGAGCCGCACATGTTAATGATACCGTTTTCCAATACATATATTCGGTCACACTCTTTAGCCGGTTTTAGCTTATGCGATACCATTATTACTATGCCTCTTTTTGAAAACTCCTTTAGCTTTTCAACGACAAAATTTTCTGAATTATTATCTAAAGATGCCGTAGGTTCATCCAGAAGCAATACATCAGGTTGTTTATACAGGGCCCTTGCCAGTGAGATAATCTGTTTTTGGCCGCCTGAAAGGTTAATGCCATTTTCTTGCACCATAGTATGGTACCCTTGTGGTAATTTGTCAATAAACTCATTGAAGCCCATCTGCTTGAAGAAGCTAATACTTTGGGCTGCTCTTTCGTAATTGTCGTCAAGACAGATGTTTTCAATAACTGTTTTATCGAATAACTTAGATTGCTGGGCGACTATTGCTACCTTATTTCTAAGGTGTTGAACAGATATACTTTGAATATCATTATTGTTGAATTGTATTTGACCGCTTTGGTGGGGTAGAAGGGACATTATCATGTTCAGGATGGTTGTTTTGCCTCCTCCGTTTTCTCCGTAAACACAAATCATTTCGCCTCTGTTAACCAGAAAGTTTATGTTGCGCAGAAGGGGTATTTGAGGGGTGTAGGAAAAGGAAACATTTTTAAATCTGATGGATCTGATGATATCCAGTTTCTCTTTTTTTGAGTCTGATTCTTCTTTAAATTCAGGCTCAAGCGATACGAATTCATGCATCCGGTCAAAAGCAACATTGGCACCTTGCAGTTGCAACAGTGAAAGCCCCAAGGCTGCAATGGGCCCCAGCATTCCCGAGGCTATTCCAATGGTGGCTGCGAACTCTCCGATGCTTAGTGAGTTTGTTAAGGTAATATAAGATGCATATGAGAGCATGAGAAGAAAGAAGATGGTACCTACAAACTCAGCGGCGGAGCCTATGGTAAATCCGGCTTTATTTAATTTGAACAGTTTCTCCTGGTACCAGTTATAGGTGTTATAATTTATCTTCGAGAACATGTCCTGTTTGTTGTGCGATTTAACCAAATCGGCATTTTGTATGGTGGAAATGTAGTTGCTCTCTTTGGTAGCACTTGCTTCCAGCATGGCTCTAACTTTTTGGGCCATTTTTTTTCTGTAGTAAAATGCAATGAGCAGAAATACCGGTAGGGATGTTAAGGCAATTAACCCCATTTCAACCGAATAGACGAACAGAACAGAACATGATATCACAAGCACGAGGACATTAAGTACTAAAGTATTTGCCACATAGGCTATTGTCTGCTGTATAGATACCGAATCGTTCATACGTGCAGTTAACCCACCTGTCTGGTGTTGGTCAAAAAAGGTTTTTGGCAGGTACAATAGTTTTTTGAAGAACTCATTTATTAACTTGAGGTTAAATGCTTTGCCATGTAAAGCGCTAACATATTGATGGGCATAACTGACTACGACTTTTAAAAGTAGAAGGGTTGCCAGCGATGCAATACCAAGGGTAAGTTTGCCCAGGTCTTTGGAAGGTATAATATTGTCGATGAGTTTCTGAGTAAAAATAGCAGTGGCCAATCCAAGTAAGGCGGCAAGTATTCCAAACGTTAGTGTAAATATGAGCAGCTTCAGGTCCTTTCGTAAAATTTCCAGAAACCATGTTTTCTTTTTATTGCTCTGGTTATTAGTCATAATATGAAATATGAGTTATTTTTACAAGCACGAATTAATTCTTTGAAATAGTTGCAAACTTTTTTTCCATAAGATCAGCAGCCAGTTTAGCACCATCTTCGTCCTTCATTTTTTCAGCCAGTGTCTGGGCATTTTTAGTTAAAGCATTGTCTTTTAATGCACGAATAATGGCATTGGATAATTTTTCAGCATTAATGTCTTTCCGGTGTATTATTTCAGAACATATTCCGGCATTTTCTAATATTGAAGCATTATATGGCTGGTCCATCCCGTATGGGATTACTATTGACGGACACCCGTTGGATGCAGCATAGTGAATTGTTCCGGTTCCCCCATGGTGTATCATCAAGCTACAAAAGGGCAATACTTTATTATATGAGATAAATCCGGATAGTTTATATATATCTTCATACTCAGGGGAATTATCATCCCATTTAGAGAGAAAAATGGCCCGGGTTTTAGCTTTTTGGATAGCGTCAATAATAATTTGTTGAGGAACACTGATGTCTTTTTCATAAATGTACATGTTGCCCAGGCTAATGAAAACAGGTTTTTCACCTTTACGTATAAACTTCGTCAGGCTTTCTGGTTTTTCCCAGTTAGAATATTTATTGGGGGGGTTAAGATAGCCACAGGTGTAATGCCTGCCTTCCCAGTCACTCGGATTTTTTCCTACCAGATTTTTACTGTAAGAAACCAGGTTTAGGAATTTAGAAAATAAAATTTCATCTAAAACACTCTTAACAGGTTGTATGCCGCATTCTTTCCTGAGAATGTTAACATAATCGAGATAAAGGGTATTTACATATCCGGCAACTTGATCCCAGTATTTTCGGTTCATTTCAATACTCGTTTCCGGAAATCCCCCAGGGGGAAATTCATCACTTCTTATAAGGCTGTGTTCCCAACTTAAGGAAACGTAAGGGATGTTGGTTTTCTCAGAAATGCAAATAAGAGGAAATGTATGCTGGTTGCCTACAACTATTTCAGATGTTTTACACATTTCAGTAGAAGCTAATATGAGGTCATTTTCTATATATCTGTATCGTTTTTCAAGAATGTCATTTTTTTCTTCTCCGTTTCCTTTCCATATTTCTATTCCTTTTAAACCCTCCTTTTTTTCATGAAAAGTATATTTTTTTTGTGTTATTTGTATACCATATTCTTGGTTTAAAAACCGATAATCCCTGTTTTTCACTGATATTACAAATACAGAGACAATGTGTTTTCTCTTTACTAATTCAATAGCCAGGGCAACAAAAGGTTCAATGTCTCCGTCAGTTCCCCAGGCAATCATTCCTACTTTCATTTTGAGTGTTTTTTTAAAGCAACTTATTTATAATGTGATTATTTTCTATTTCTGAAATAGTTAATTTTCTACTGTGGCCTGTTTCTTCGATTCCAGCACTCCCATATAGTGTTCAATGAGTTTCACCCCCTTCTTTACTCCATTCTCCCGTTTCATTTTTCGTTTGCAGGCAATGGCATGTTCATTGTATTCAGGATTTACCAGTACCTTTCTAATACTGCCTGTTAGTTGAATGGAGTCGAGACTTTTTCTTTTTATTGTAGACGGTGCCATACCTAATCGGCACAATGCATTGCCCCAGGCAAACTGATCCCATGCATAGGCAATTACAATTGATGGTACACCATACAGTATAGTGGAATGTGTGGTTCCGGCCCCCCCGTGATGCACAATGGCCCTGCAGCGGGGAAAAACAAGACCGTGAGGGAAATACGATAGTTTAAATATTCTGTCAGGGCTTCCGGAAAATTCCAGGTTCAGTTTGTCCCATGGAGCCTGAATAATGGCCCTGCATTTCGATAGCTCAATGGCTTCTAAAAAAATGTCAAGAATTTTTGTCAGGTCTGATTCAAAAAATGACATACTTCCTAAAGAGAAGAATACCGGGGCATCTCCTTTACGTAAAAATTGTTCTAATGCATCTGTATTGATTTCTTGTTGGTCTGTTTGAACCTCGAGGAACCCGGTAATTTTATATGCATCGCCCCAGTGTGAAGGTTCAGAACCAAAGATGCGGCTAAAATTTAGCAGGTTAAGTATTTTCGAATTCATGACTTCAAACAAGGCATTTTTAACAGGAGGGAGTTCTAATCCGGACCTGAATGAATTTATCGTTTCCAGGTATTCCTTGTTTACGGAGTCGGATACGTTTTGCACGTTCTGCTTTGGAGAGAAGAAATCCTCAAGGTGTATACAAACGCGTGGTATATTGTGTTTTTCAGCTAAACAGGAAATATGATAAAGCTGCGGAGAGGCAATGATTAAGTCGCTCTGTTTGCACAAGGGCTTAGCTGCGGCAATTATCTCATGATGAAATCTTGGGTACACATCATGCATTATATAGGTCATTTGCTCTTCTTCTGAAAGCTGGTATATTTGTTTTATAGTTATAGTTGAGCGAATATTCTTCTGCTCTCCAAATTCTTCCGAAGATTTTATGGTGAAGTTCGGGTTGGAAAACCGGGCAAAGTCGTCTCCGTTATAGCACGTGTAATACATTAAGACTTCATGTCCGGCTTTACTTAATTCTTGTCCCAGGGCTAGGTATGGGTTTATGTCTCCCCGTGATCCCCATGCCTGAATACCTATTTTCATATCTCTTATTGTTAGAATTATTTATAGTTTGATAAAGAAGGATGCCGATGGTTATAAATGTTCATGAATAAGCTTTATCGCTTTTTTAACACCATTTTCTCTTTTCATTTTCACCCGGCAATTATTTGTATTTCTTTGAAATTCATCGTTTAGAATGATTTTTCGGATGTCTCCGGCCAGTTGATAAGCATCAATGGTTTTTCTTTTAATAAGATCGGTACCTGCACCGGCATGTTTTATTTCTTCACTCCAGTAAAACTGATCCCAGGCATAAGCAATTACAATTGAGGGAGTACCCGCCAGAATCGCAGTGTGGGTGGTGCCTTCTCCTCCATGGTGTACAACAGCACTGCATTTTGGGAAGATCAGGTGATGAGGGATATAACTAATCTTAAATATGTCAGAATTCTCTGGCATGCTGTACGTAATATTCTCCCAGTTAGCCTGTATAATTGCCCGGCACTTACTTAGTTCTATGGCTTCGATGAACAGGTCGATTAACTTATTTTTATCTTCTTCAAAATGCAAAAGACTGCCCATTGAAAAGAACACAGGGGGTGCGCCTTGTGAAAGGAACTCTTGTATTTCGTTTGTTAAAGAGTATCCTTCGTTGTTGTCCAGCTTAAATACTCCGCATACATCAAATTTATCTTCCTTATACGGAAAACGGTTTTGAAATTCCTTTCCCAGGTTCACCAGGTTCATTTGCTGAGAGTTATATATTTCCCACCTCACATTGGCCACTGGTTTTAGTTCAAGTTTTTTGCGGTAAAGGTTTATTTCATCCAGGAGCATATTATTTAGCAAATCATCAAGGTATTTGCTGTTGTCTGATATATTACCATATATTAACCCCTGGTGCAGGCATATTCTGGGAACATTATTTTTTTCTGCAACGCACGACATGTGGTAATCGGTAGGGTTTGCAATTACAACATCTGATTCTTTACAAAGCAACTCCGATGCAATTTCCATTTCGTCAAAGAACAAAGAAAAAACTTCCTGGTTGATGTACTCAATCTGTTCGTAGCTGTTCATAAGGTAGATTTTCCTGAAAGGTACTTTGTTATACGACTGATTATCAGGAATAAGGGTTCTTGTCGAAATTACTTTTAATTTATCGGTAGCGTACCGCGTAAAGTCATCGCCATTATAACAGGTGTAATATAAATCAACGCTGTGGCCTTGTTCTGATAATCCTTGTGCCAGTGCGATAAATGGGTTAATATCGCCCCGGGAACCATATGTCTGAATTCCGATTTTCATGGTGATTCTATTGTTTGGGTTGTGATTTCATTTTTATTTTGGCTTATTCTAAAGCATACTTTTTTCCGTGTGCATTATGGAGACCAGATGTTTTTCTACAAGCAGGGCAGCTTGTTTTGCCCCGCCTGCGCGCTTAAATATTTCTGAAATTCTGGCAATGTTTCTTTTGTACGGGTTATTGTCATCTAAAACTTCATTACAGGCATTTAACAATGCGTTCTTCTTTAATCGTTTATATCTTAATTGGATGCCTGTTTTTGTATGGTTAATCTGACTGGCAATGTAAAATTGATCGTATGCGAAGGGAATAACGACCATGGGTTTGCCAAACCCTATTGTTTCGCACGTAGTATTGGCGCCACCGTGAGTAATTACTACATCGGTATATGGTAATATTTTAAGTTGTGGGAGATTTTGCCGGACAATAAAATTTTCGGGCCATTGTGGAAATAAATCAGGGTTTGTAGCCAAAACAACCTGGTAGTCCGAGTTTTTAAAATCATCAACAACTAGGCTGAAGAATTTCTCTGCTTCGGCATCCTGAAGGGTGCCAAGTGATACAAGAACTTTTTTCTTTTTGTTATTGGCCAGCTTGTTTAAGTCGAAGTGGTTCGTGTAGGGCCTTTCGGTGTTTATGCATGGCCCGACAAATTGTTGCGATGGCATTAAGTCATGGGGGTCTTCAAAATTTCTTGGACAAAATGCAATTCCTAATTCTTCTGACTGGATTTCTATTCCGGGTATTTTAATGCCTAAATCTTTTTTTATTTTTTCTATACCCATTCGGTACCCGTTATTTTCAATGTCCTGATTGTCCTGTTCATTTAAGCCGGAAGGAATGGAATAAAGTGTTCCGTCGGCAATGTTATGTTGTTTGGCAAAAAGGTAACCGGCAAAGGTTTGCTCATCGTTTAGGATAATATCGGGTTTATATTTATCCATTATGGAGGCTAATCCCTGAAACATTATCCGGTTTAGGGGAAGAAGGATTTCCTCTGTGATAAACTGAATACTTTGAAGTCCGCTTAAGCGTTTTTTATTTTTTGCTGAATTTAGGAGTTCAGAAACACCGGTGTCATTTTCCTTATTCGTCAGAAAAAGTTCACCTCCTTCCGGAATTAGCAGGCCATTCAACTTTTTTGCCGTTATCCAGGCTACACTATGCCCCCGGTCCAGTAATTCTTTTCCAACCGAGAGTGTTGTGCTCATATGCCCCCAAAAGGGGATAACAACAATCGCTATCCTTCCCATAATATGCTTTTTTTAGTTTCACTTAACATTTTTTCAATATGGTCGGCTCCGCTTATTGCCCCTCCGGCTTCTTTATATGATTCTTTTAATGCATAAGCAGCATTGGTATAGTTTTCATTTAATAGAAGTTCATTTATACTTTCTTTTAGTGCTTTGGTTGTAAGTCGCTTATATTTTAAGCGTATGCCAGCCCCGCTTTCTTTTACACGTGTGGCAACATACGATTGATCATAGGCTACCGGTAGTGTTATAAGTGGAACTCCGTTACCTAAAGATTCACTTACGGTATTGTATCCTGCATGGCAAACAACGGCCTGAACTTTTTCCAGCACCTTTATTTGGGGGATTTTTTGGTAAACATTGAAGTTGTCGGGCCATTTATCTTTAATTTCAGGATCCGCAATAAGAATAATGTTTAGTTTTTCGTCGTGGAAGGCTTCAACAAATTTATCGATGAGCCTTGTTTCGCGGGCCAGTACAGAACCCATTGTTACTAATACAATAGGCTGGTTTTTGTCAAATTTTATATATTCAGATATATCGATTTCGTTATCATACCTGTCTTGAAAACAGGGACCTACAAATTTATAATTGCCCGGGAATTTGTCGTTAAGAATAAATTGAGTAGTTCCGTATATTAAGGTGACAGGAGATTTGCATACAAGGGGGTGTTCCAAGGGTATATCTCTTGATTTTTGAAAGTCGACTATTTGGCCATTTTCGAAGCTCATCACCTCCGGGTAGTCTTCAGAAAGATCAATTGGAGCAGGAGTGGTTACCGAGGTAACAAAGGGAATGTTTTTATTATAGGCAAGGGCAGCACCGGCAAAGGCCTGTTGATCTGTCACAATTAGGTCAAAGCCGGTTTTATCAATCATTGGACCTATTTTGTCGTATAAATAGTGGTTTAAGGGAACAAGGACATCCGTGTAGAGAACCTTTAAGCTTTCAATCCCGAAGTGGTTCGAGTTCCTGCTTTTTTCTGTTGTGCCCCCAAGGCTCGTAAATGTTTGTTCTACTTCGGACTGGCCTTCGCCTTCTCTTTCATTCGGATCTTCCAAAGGGATAAAATTTCCTTCCTGCGGTATTATTTCACTCATAAATGGCATGTTGAACCAGTATACTTCATGGCCTCTTTTGATAAGTTCTTTTCCAAGGCTTACAGTAGGAAAGGTATGCCCGAAAAGAGGTGGGGTTATGATGGCAATTTTTTTCATTTTCAATTATTTATATTTTAAAGAAAGTCTCTTCATACCTCGCGGTACAAGGTTTTATGAGGCAATTTTTTTTTCGTCAGTTACTTTTGCGGATTTATTTAACCCGGGCAGTTGCATGCTTCGAATGTATTTGTTCAAAGGTTTTTCAAGAAATAGATAGGATAATGAACAAAGAAGGAGCAAGGCACTTAACAAACCAAGCAATAAAACCCTGGGGTTTTCAATACCTTTCCCCGTCATTAAACTAATAATAAATATTCCTGCCGGGTAATGAAGTATGTATAATCCGTAACTGATGTCTCCCAGGAAGACAAAAGGTTTTTTTGAAAAAATGCGGGTTATTCTTCCGGTGTTTAAAGCCATGAGTAAGATGAAAGGCACAAATATTATTGCCAATAGTCCGTTATGGGCATATTCGGGTTTGGCAAAAATTAGTATCAGGCTTAGAATAATGCATAATAAAGTGATGTGTAAATCATAGTTCCTTTTGTAGCGTTTATCTAATTGTAAATAGAGTAAACCGGCCATATTTCCGACTAAAAATTCGTTGAGGTGCATTATTGGGCTATATGAAATCAGGTTGTGAAACTTTGTTGGGTACCCTTCATAAAAGGCTGCATTGATTCCCAGAATAAAAATGACCTGGCTCAAAGCCCAAAACAAAAGAATAGGTAGCAATAAGCTTTTTAATGGTTTGTTGCGATAAAACCTATTGAATAAAAATGGAAACAAGACATAAAAAAACATTTCCACAACTAATGACCAACCGGGTGTATTTAGCGTGGTTGCATACGAAGGAAACCATGACTGTAACATTAAAAAGTGCAAATACAATTCTTTTGGGGGTATATCAGGATATTTATAATACTTAATAAAAGCAACAAAAATAAGAATGGCAAGAACGTAAACCGGATAGATTCGGGCTATCCGGTTTTTTAAGTATTGTGGGTATTTAATTTTTACATTTTTGTCCCGCCCGTAAGCAATTATCATTACAAAACCAGACAGGATAAAGAAAAAGCTCACACTAAGTTTACAATGCTTGAAAAAGGCCGCCAGGTATTTATTTGCATAGGGGACGTTTTCTCCAATATGAAAAAATACTACGGAAAAGGCAGCTATGAACCGGGTAAATGTTAGCTGGTTAATTTTCATTTTTTCGGATGTATAGGTTTGATTAGGGTCATTTTATGTTAAACCGTACAGTAACTTTATGCACTATCGGATTTAAACTGGAGATCCGTAATGGGTTCTTTATTGTTGAATCCATCCGTCAGGAATTTTCTTATTTCCAAAGCAGATTCCTTCTGTTTATGCATGAAAAAACCATGGTCACCATCAAGTTTTACTACTTGAACATTTTTAATCCAGTTACAAATTCTGTTGAGTTCGGGTATACAGATGGAACCATTTCCATACATGAGCATTACAGGTATTGTGAGTTTATTGTAATCATCTTTCGTAAATTCATGTTCTTTATTGGCATCATCGACAAAGCTTGTATGGTTATGGACGTATTCATACATTTGAAAAGTGGTTTTAATTTGACGGTCGCTCCTTAAAAAGTTATTTCGAACATTTTCAGGCAACGTCCAGGCGAACCCAAGGAAGTCATTAAAACTATAGGTACCCTTGGCTTTGTAGGGGAACTCGGGTTTAGGGGGAACCTCAACAGCAATTAGTTTTTTTACCCTATATTGATACAGTAAGGCAAATTTTATGGCGACCAGGCTCCCATAACTGTAACCCAGTAAATTAACAGAGTTGATCCCCAAGGTATCCAGTAAACATCTGAGATCTTCAGCCAGAGAATGTAAATCATAGCCATCTGCTTGTCGCGAGCTTCTGCCATGGCTTCGTAAATCGTACATTATTACTCTGTAATACTTTGATAGTTCCGGACCAAGTGTAAGGTAAAACTGAGACAAGTTACCAAACATGCCGTGAAGCAGTACAAGTGTTTCTTTACCCTCCGGGTTTAATTCTTGCACGTTAAGTGTAATACACTTTTCTTTTATTTCAATTGCAGGCATCCTTCGAGGTAATTTACAATATCTTTAACAGTCAGGTTTACAAGCTGCTCAAGATTTAATTGAGCTAACCATTCATTTATATTAATTTCTCCATAATAGGTTTTTATTTTTTCGGAGAGTTCAACAATTTCAATACTTTCCATTTCCAGATCTCCCGTCAGGGTGCTATCCATTTCAAATTCATATTCTTCCATAAATTCTTCACCAATTACCTCGGTTGCAAGGCTTTTTAATTTTGAAAAAATCTCTTGTTGTATCATTTTATTTGTTGTTTAATTTGTGTGGGCTATTATGTAGTTGTCATATTTTAGAGTGGTAATGGCAATAGAATTAATAATCAGGGTATCTCCTTCGATAGAAGAAACTGTATATTTTTTTGGGTTTCCATTTAATCCTTTGCCAATATATTTTCCGTATGCCTCTTTCGCTGTCCAGATTCGTGTAATCCATTCACCTTTATTGTGAAACGAATTGAACAACAGCTTTTCCGATTCATGAAGTGCCAGGTCTGTGAATGCCTGGTCTCTTTCTCTTATTTCTTCAATATCAACTCCAACGTTTTTTTCTGTTGATGCCATAGCTATGGCTATGTTTCTTTTGTGGGAAATTGAAATATTGATGTCGATATTATCAGAAGAAATGACCTCTGGTTTACCGGCTTCGTTGTTGACGATTGAGAAAGAGGCTGGATGAATTTCCTGCTCCGTATTCTTATTAAGGGTGTTTCTAATAGCATCTTTTGCAGCAATACGGCCAAACAGCCAGTCTTTCTGTTTTGCAAGGGGCAAGGCTTCGTATTGTTCGGCTTCTTTTCGGTTTAAATATTGACTGGAGACCATAAACCATGTGAAAGAGCGCCTGTATTCCGGAACCAAAAGATATAATCCTGGTATTACCGGTTTTGACATGAATGTTTTTTCCGTTTCTGAAATTAATTTCCAGATTTCACTGTCCAGTTCCGATTTTCTGTTCTGCCAGTTCTTAATGTAGCAAACCCTTTTTCCATCCTGCTTTAATTCTATGTTGCTATACAGAAACTCACTATCTTCTGCTTTATAGGTACATATACACTCGTATTCACCGGTTAAACTAATCATTGGCTGGAAAAAGGTTATTTCCTGGGCCCCTACAGGAAATGGAAAAATACTTTTATCTGTAAGGTGATAGAAAAGGCCGATTATCTGGCCCATGTTATCTAATAAAGCACCCTTTCCGTTTGTGCCAACTAATGTGGTTTTCATTGTATCTTTTGAAATACCTGAAATATGCTTTATTCCCTGATAAGCCGGGCCATGAAACATATAGCGTTTTTCATAAAGGTCTTCCGCTTTTATGGGAGACTCTTCCGGCTCAATGAGCTTCAGAGGTTCATAAATGTTGATGGAATTTTCGGAATTAGAGGTGATGGATGCCGATATATAATTTTTGATTTCAAAGCGAATGGTACTATCGTTTATCCATTTGCCAACAACATTTATTTGTTGGGGTTCTTTTACCCAAAAGAATTGATATATCTTTAGGTTCGTGCATTTCGAAATCGGCATGTCGGGGAAATTTTCCCTGAAGAGCTCCATAAACAATTCAATGAAGAATGTAAATGGGACAACCGGTTCTCGTTCATCATTAAAAGAATTATCGGTTTTGCTGTTTTTCCGGAAGGGGCAGTGATCAATGAGTTCGGGATACTTTTCCAGGGATAGTTCAAGTGAAGTCTCAATATTGTGTCTTCTTTCTCCGGGCTTTTCTTGCTGTACAGCTTTTTCATTAGCCGGAAATTCAGCAACTTCAGTCTCGGGGTGTTTTTCCTCACCAAATAATGCTAATAGCTTTTGTTGCGACAGGTTTATTTCCTCCATGTGCTGATTAAATGCTTCAATCACTACTCCCTTATTTCCATAGTCTCCATAGTTATTAGCAGTGGTTTTAGGCCCCCTGAATTTTTGCAGTTCTTCTTTCGTGAATATTTTGTTATAGTTTATTAATGAATATGAGAGATCAAGTTTTACATTAAACCCTTTCTTTTTCTTAGTGGTTGCAGGCTGTTGTATTTGCTCTTCGATGCCTAAAAACGGTTTGTTTATTTCTTTTCCTTCAATAAACAAAGCTGCTAATACTCTTTTCAATTGAAGTAAAATTGATCGTTTAGGATTAGAGGCTGAAACCATAGCGTAATTCTTGTCTTTTAAAATGTCGCTGACAAAACCGGTAAGGGAACCTGCGCCAATCTGTATAAATACCGTGGCCCCCTCGGAATGTAAGTTCTCAATTAATGACCTGAACCGGACGGGCTTTGTAATGAAATCAACATGAAGTTGCTGGATATCTTTAATTTTGGTTGGATATGGCCTGGAAGTAATGCACGACCAAATGGGGTATTTGGCCGGTTTGAAATGTACTATGTTTTCTACATAGTGCCTGACCTCATCGTTGTATTTCGCTAAAAACGGAGAGTGGTACCCGGTCTCAAATGGCAGGATGTAACTTAATATTTTTTTATGGTCCAGTATTTTTTTAAATTCTTCGGCAGCACTGCGCCTCGCACAAAGTACAATCTGGTTGTAACAGTTGTCATTGGAAAGGTGAATTTCGGGATATTGACCCATAAGGGAGGTAATGTCTTCAAGACTGCAACAGACAGAAAGAAAAACGGCATCTATTTTTTCATAGTTCCGGGCTAAAGCGTCTTCATTCAACCTTTTTATTGTCTCCTCATCCACCATGCCCGAGGCTGCACAAGCCGTTAATTCCCCCATACTGTGACCTGTTGTCATATCGGGTGTAACATCAAGTTTTTCCAGAATGTTACTTATTATCCGGCATGATTCATCCAGGGCCAGCGTGTTGGCATTTCCACTTTTTTCACCAATATATTGGGGAGAAGGCAAGCCGAAGAATTCGGTCAGTTCGTTCAAATCTTCCTTTTTCAAGCCCTGAGAGGCCTGAAAGTCTAATCCCGGAAATAAAAATACCAGTTTACCTTTATCTGACAGGAGTGGTTGATTGGTAAACCACATATCTTGTTTATTTCTCCAGGGGATATCTTTTTGTATAATTCTAATAGCCTGCTCAATACGTTTCTCGTTGGGGTTAAATATGGCCAAACGATATTTGCCGGTTCCCGTATGTTTGCTTTTAGCTTTGAGCGCTTCAATCAGTTCTTCTTTATTGTTGCGGGCAAGAATTACCAGTTCCTCCTTAAGTTCTGGCGATGTGAAAGAATATTTTTTTGAATAAGTGTTTTCTGCATTGAATTTTTGAAGTATTACATGCGAGTTTGCCCCTCCAAAACCAAAGGCATTCACACCGGCAGTAAACGGTAGGTCGGTTTGTTTCCATTCTGTGGCTTCCTGAACAGGCATAAACCGGGTTTCTTTTAATGCATCTACAGGCTGTTCACAATGAAGGGTAGGGGGTAGGATACCTTTGTGCAGGGCCATAACGGTTTTAATAAACCCTGCAATTCCTGACGCTGGCATTGCATGTCCAATCATGGATTTAACTGAACCAATACCGGCAGTTGGCAACTTACTGTTATATGGGAAAAGTTGACCTAAGGTTTGTAGTTCCGTTTTATCTCCTAATACTGTTGCGGTTCCATGTGCTTCAATATACCCAATGTTTTCACAGTTTAATGCCGTACTGTCCCAGGCCATGTTTAATGCCTTCGTCTGTCCTTCCCATGCAGGGCTCATCAGGCTGGCGGAAGAACCATCACTGGATACTCCGATACCTTTTATTACAGCATATATCCGGTGATTGTCCCTGATGGCATCTTCCAGTCTGCGCAGAACAACAAATCCGCACCCTTCTCCGGCCAGGGCTCCATCAGCGTTTTTATCAAAAGGGCGTACAACCTGCGATTTTGAAAAAGCACCAAGCGTTGAGAAAACACTCCATAGAACCGGGCTTTGGGTCAGGTGAATTCCTCCTGCAATCATTATGTCGCACCTGTTAAGTGCTAAATCTTTTATTGCATGATCAATTGCAATTACCGAACTGGCACATGCAGCATCTATTGTATAGGCAGGTCCGCCAAAATCTAATCGGTTGGCAATCAGCGAGGAAACAAGATTAGGGACTGTTCCCATAACATTATGAGATCCAAAATTTCCCCTTTCTGACTGATATTTTCGGATAAAATCGTTTATATAGCTTTCATGAAGATCGGGCTGTAAGGTTTTAAGTAACCTTTTTTTGTCCTCTGAGCCGAAAATAATTTCATTTACTTTACTTAATGCAATTCCACCGTAGTTTCCCCGGCCGATTATTATTCCGGCTTTTTTCAGCGACAGGTTTTTTTGGAAAACATCAGCATCCTCAAGTGCCCGATAAGTCATTTTTAATGATAAAAGTTGTTCGGGTTCAGTGCCTTCAATGGTGTTAGGGACTATACCAAATTCAATAGGATCAAAATCCATATATTCGTCAACAAAGCCTCCTCTGTTACAATAGAAGCGGTCGATGTTTTTTGATTCCGGGTCGTAGAAAATTTTTGCAATGCGTTCTTCCGGGGCTTCCCGTATGGCATCGACCTTATTAATTATATTGTTCCAGTATGCGTTGAGGTCTTTTGCGCCTGGAAAAACGCATGACATGCCAACTACTGCTATATCGTTGAGTGGGTTCATTTTTCTTTTTTAGTTGTTGAATTTTTTAAATCAGGCTTCAGTCAATGATTCGATGTTTGTGGTGAGTATAACCTGAGGGGTTTCCCCGAATTTTATTTCTTTAACAAAAGCTCTGGCCCCTGACAATATTGGAATCGAACTAATGCCCCTTTTAAGCAGGTCTTTCTCCAGGGCTGCTGAAATCATGCCTTTTCCCTTCCAGGGGCCCCAGTTAATTGATATTACCCTTCCGTTAATGGTGTCGTTTAAAATCCAGGCTGCCTGATCCAAAACCCCGTTTGCGGCAGCATAATCAACCTGTCCTTTATTTCCCATTATGGATGCAATACTTGAGAAAAAGATGCAGAACCTGGTATTTTTGCGAAGGTTTTTAGTTAGAACTTTTAGGGGGGTCACTTTTGTGTTAAATACTTTTTTGAAGGATTCTTCTGTCTTTTTGTGGAAATATTTATCATCTAAATAACCCGCGGCATGTATAACTCCGTCAATTCTTCCAAATTCTTTATAAACTGATTTTATGAGGTTTTCAAAGTCATTTTCGTTTGTAACATCAGCGGTGCGGTAATGAACAGTGACCCCTCTTTCTTCTAATGTTGCCCTGGTTTGTTTAATCCGGTTTCTTTTATATATATGCTGAACCCTGCGTTCCAGTTCGGCCGGGGTTTTAAATTTTTCTTTAGTAAGAAGTTCCCGTCGTATTGTTGGAATATCTAAAGAGTCAATCTGATCCGCTTCTTCAACAGGTTCCGGGGAACGGCCCACTAAAATATAATGGCAAGGCATTTCCAGTGCTAGTTCCTTGAGTATTTCGGCTGTTATGCCCTGGGCCCCACCTAACACTAATAGTACGTCTTCTTTCTTTAGCGTTTTCTCTGTCTGTCTGTTTTCTTCCCAATGTACTTTTTTTAGTTCGGCCGTAAAACGTTTACTGTTTCTATAAAATACTTCTGGTGAATCATCGTAACAGCAAAGTTCATCTACGATAATAGAGGCGGCTTGTTGTACTGAGCCGTTATCTTCAAGATTAATTGTCCGGCATGTTGCTTCCCATTCTTTGTTCAGGCTGTTTAAGAACCCATAATATCCTTGCAGGCGGTCAATGCTCTTGTCTTTACTGTCGTTTATTTGCTTGCGGATATCAGTACATGCAAAAATCCAGTTTACCTTTTTGTAATCCAGTTTTTGTACCTGGGTGAAAAATTGATGAATGGAATATTTTTCGTCAGCCTCTAAAAAGTCCAGGGCAATTAATCCGTCATATCCGTCAAGAGAGTTGTGCCCGTCAATTATATCGGCTATTGCATAATGATATTCCAAATGGGCTTTTAGTGCTTTTGAAATATAGCCGCCGTCGTTGGTAATAGCTATTCTTTTTCCTTTTAAACCGCTTTTGGATTCCATTATGGGAAGGGATGGCATAAAATCAAATTCAAACCTTAGGATTTCTTCCGGGTCTTTTTCTGTTGTTTCCCAGGTTTTTATAGAAGTAGTTTTTGGTGTGTCATTCGCGGTTTCTGCGAAATTGCCCTGAATCCATTCGGCCAGGCTGCCCAAAGTTTTCATAGCAGCCAGTTTTTCCACAATTTCCTCGTCATTGCCATTTTCAGAGGTAAATCCTCCGCACTTGTCTTTCAGTACGCTTAATATTTCTACCCGCTTGATGGAGTCGATGCTGAGATCCGCTTCCAGATCCATTTCCAAGTCTATCATATCTGCTGGATAGCCTGTTTTTTCACTGACCACATCCAAAAGAATTTGTGTGACGGATTCGGGAGAAATACTCTGACCGGTTTTTTCCTGAACCGTACCATTTCCGTTTGTAGGAGAAGGGACATTTACCTGACCGGTAATCCAGCCGACCAATTCATTTAACGATTTCATAGCCGCCAGTTTTTCCACAATTTCTTCTTCATTTCCGTCTTCAGAGGAAAATCCTCCACACTTGTCTTTCAGTACGCCTAATATTTCTACCCGCTTGATGGAGTCGATGCTAAGGTCTGCTTCCAGGTCCATGTCAAGCTCTATCATATCTGCCGGGTAACCTGTTTTTTCACTGACCACATCTAAAAGAATTTGTGTGACGGATTCGGGAGAAATACTCTGACTGGTTTTTTCCTGAATTTTCCCATTTCCATTTGTAGGGGAAAGAACATTTACCTGGCTGGTAATCCAGCTAACCAGTTCATTCAGCGATTTCATAGCCGCCAGTTTCTCTACAGTTTCTTCTGCGTTTCCGTTTTCAGAAGCAAACCCTCCACACTTGTCTTTCAGTACGCTTAATATTTCTACCCGTTTAATGGAGTCGATGCTAAGGTCTGCTTCCAGATCCATGTCAAGCTCTATCATATCTGTTGGGTAGCCTGTTTTTTCACTGACCACATCCAAAAGAATTTGTGTGACGGATTCGGGGGAAATATTCTGACTGGTTTTTTCCTGAATTTTTCCATTGGTTGGAGAAAGAACTTTTATCTGACTGGTAATCCATCCCATCAGTTCGTTCAGCGATTTCATGGCAGCCAGTTTCTCTACAATTTCTTCACCGTTGCTGTTCCCGGAAGCAAATCCGCCCCACTTATTATTTAGTACACCTAGTATCTCTACCCTTTTTATAGAATCTATACTGAGATCGGCTTCCAGATCCATGTCCAGGTCTATCATGTCAATCGGATAACCTGTTTTTTCGCTAACCGTTTCAAGCAGAAATTTCTTTATCTCCTCAGTAGAGTATGTTGAGGTTGATTCACTTTTTTCCTGTTCCGCAGGGTGTCTGGCTACAGCAGGATTATTTGTTTCCGGTTTATTTGTCTGAAGGTTGATCCGGGTGTTTCTTCCATTTTGAGGATTCTCATGTCCCAGGTATTTCAGGAGAATATCGTATTGGGCATTTATTGCAGTTTGAACATTGTTGAAGTAGTTTAACATTACCTGATTTGTATCATCTGTACTGCCTGGGTTATGGCCATTGCTTTGCAGTCTAATAGGCTGGTCTATCGGTTTTGCTGCATGTTTTGGTAATTCGCCGTATGCTGGTATGGCACGGGCACCGTTTATTTTCCAGACAGTTTTGGATGGTTTATAGGCGTCTAAATCATCAAGGGTGAGCATTTGTGCGTCACGCCCGTCAAAAAGTGCTTTAAAATTTATCTCTTTCCCACAGGCAATATATTGAGCCAGGGTATTAACAAGTTGGATAAGGCCATTTGAGTGAGCACTTTCCGTGTATATGGAAACGGCATCTTTTCCTAAGATGCTTTCTGTGAGCTTTGATAATACTTTACCCGGACCTGTTTCGATAAATATTTGAGCACCATCTTGTTGCATTTTTCTTATTTCTTCGTAAAAGCGGACTGGTTTTACAACATGCTCGCATAGTCTTTCTTTAACCTGTTCCGGCGTATTTGGATATTTATCGGCTGTGGTGTTGGACCAAACCGGTATCTGTAGGTCATTAAACGGGTAGTCTTTTAGCTTTTTCTCGAATATGTTTTGAGCTTCGCTTATTACAGGGCTGTGAAAGGCACATGCAACATTTAAAAGCTTGACCGATTTATTAAGTTCTTTTAGTTTATTATTTACCCGTTTTATGTCAGAAGTATTTCCGGCAAGTACCCATTGTAAAGCCGAATTGTGATTGACCATCCATACTCCTTTCTCTCCTTCAAGTATGTTTTTTAATTCATCCTCTTTACAGTTTACAGCTAGCATTGTCCCGGCATCTTCCTTCACAGCTTCAAGAATTGATTCTGCCCTTGCCTTACTGATTTCTACCAAGTCTTCTTTGTTTATTGCCCCAGAGATACATAGGGCTGGTATTTCTCCATAACTATGCCCGGCGAGCATGTCCGGTTCAATACCAAATGAAGTAAGAAGCCTGGCTATGGCATAATCAACAATACCAAGCAGAGGCTGTGCATTTAGGGTGTTTGTTATCCGGCTGTTTTGCTCTTCTAATGTTTCTTTGTCGAACGTTCTTTTCGGAAAGAGTATTTGTTCATATTCAGGATGGTCATTCAAAAGTTGTCTCATTTCGGGAAATGCTACAAACAGGTCGCGGCCCATATTTATACGCTGGCTGCCCTGACCGGAAAATAAGAAAGCTGTTTTTCCTTCAACAGGAGTTGTATAATAAATATCTTTTGAATTTGTATGATTGAAAACCTGTTCAATTTTCTCAAGCAGGTCTTTTCTACTTATGGCTACTATTGAAAGCTTTATTGGTGCGGAACTCAGACGGGCAAGCGTGTAGGATATGTCCCGCAGGTATATTGAACCGTTAATTTCAATCAGGGTTTTTATTTTTAGCAATAAAGCATTTAATTCTTCCTGGTTATTCGCTCTAAAAACAAAAAGTTCGGCAGGCCATTGTTTAAGGACTGTTGTTGAAGTGGGGTTTTGTTGGTGGCTTTCAATAACGGTATGAAAATTGGTCCCTCCGAACCCAAATGCACTAACCCCCGCTATTCTTTTGGTTTTAAGCCATGGAGTGGGGGCATCATTGAAAAAGAATGGGCTAAGGTTTTCATTGTAATATTTGCTGGGGCGGGTTATGTTTAATGTTGGGGGTAATATTCCGTTATGTAAAGATAAAGAGGTTTTTATGAGGGCAGCCAGTCCGGCGGCACATTTTGTATGACCGATTTGCGTTTTGACAGAGCCAAGCAGTGACTGTTTGGGAAGTGCTCCACTCTGTGCCATAAGCTCTGTCATTGAACTTAACTCTGTTTCGTCACCAACAAGTGTACCTGTGCCATGTGCTTCAAATAGCCCGACTTCAGAAGGAGATATGCCTGCCTGCCTGTATGCTCTTTCAAAGGCTTTTATTTGTCCTTTTTTATTCGGTGCTGTTATTCCCAGGCTTTTCCCATCGCTTGAAACACCTACAGACTTTATGACTGAATAGATAGTGTCGTTGTCACGAACAGCATCCTCCAAACGTTTCAGTATAACTACAGCTACTCCTTCTCCCAGAGAAATACCATCAGCATCATCAGAAAATGATTTACATTTACCTTCAGACGTAAGGGCCTGAACACTTGAAAATTTTAAGTAGTCAGACAGACTATTATGCAGATCAACAGCTCCGGCTATTGCAACATTTGCCCTTTTTGTAACTAATTCCTGACAAGCAACGTCGAGTGCTGCCAATGAAGAGGCACAGGCCGCATCAACGGTAAAGTTTTTACCCCCAAAGTTCAGGCGGTTTGAAATTCTCCCAGTTACAATGTTTCCAAGTATGCCCGGGAAGGAGTCTTCAGTTAGTTCAGGTAACACTTCGTCCAGTTCTTTGGGGATTGCACCAAAGTAGCTTGGAAAACAAGCACGCAACTCATACCCTAATGCCAATTCAGAACCGCTTTCCAAACCGAAGATTACGGATGTATTTTCACGGTCGAATTCTTTGTTGTCGTAACCGGCATGACGAAGGGCTTCTTTGGTAACTATTAGGCTTAATAGTTGGGCCGGCTCTATTGATGGTACAGAACGCGGGGGGATGCCAAACTCCATTGGATCAAACGATATGTCCGGAATAAAACCACCCCATTTTGAGGTTGAAGTTGTGTTTCTGGGGCATCTGGCTCCATAAAACAGCTCTTTATTCCACCGATCTTCAGGTACTTCAGTGATACAGTCTGCCGATTGTAAAATATTCTTCCAGTACTCATCAAGGTTTGAAGCTCCCGGAAGAATACAGGCCATACCAATTATTGCAACATCTATGGCCTGTGCAGTATCTTTCTTAAAGGAAGGGATTTTAACTTCTTCAATTAACTTGGATGGTTCATCGGACACTTGTTGGTGTAATTCTTTTAGTGAAATCACCTCATCTCTTAATGTGGCCACCTGACCCGTCATGTACAGGCCATTTTCATGTTGTTCCTCGGCGTTTTTTGTGATGAGTTTATTTTCAACCCGCTCAATCCCTTTAGCAGCAATCCGCAACCTGCCAACATTTAAGTTTTCAAGATAAAGCCCCAGTTCTTTTGAATTGGTTACGGATTGCGCCAGTTCCTTCTTTTTGTTAGAAAAAAAATCGACAAACGGAGACTTAAGGCAACATGTTACGTGACCCGGGGAAGACTCTAAAAGAACAGTTTCAGTTCCCTTAAGGTTTTCTTGTTGAAACCGTTCTACCACGGCTCCCGTTTCAACAATCTCTTTTGTAAACAAATAAGAAGTCCCCATCATAACTCCAACTTTAGCGCCTCTTGCAGTTAAAGGAGCGGTTAGTGCTGATAGCATAGCCGATGAAAGAGAATCGTGAATGCCCCCTGCAAAAAATACACTTATGTTTTTAAGGTCTTTTTCTTCCAGGAGCCTTGTAATTTGTTTTTCCCAAAGTATCAGACTATGAAGGGGCCCAACATGTCCTCCGCATTCTCTTCCTTCAAAGACAAAGCGTTTCACACCTTCTTTTAAGAAGGAATCTAACAAACCAGTTGAAGGGGCATGGATAAACGTTTTAATTCCAATTTCTTCCAGGGGTTTGGAAAGGGAGGGCCTGCCTCCGGCGATTAAAACCACGGGTGGTTTGATTTCTTTAATATAATTGAGCTGCTCCTTTAGTAATTCGGGAGCAATAAATCCTAGCATCCCAACTCCCCATGTTTTTTCTTTGAGCAACTCTTTTGTTTGTAGGAGTAGTTTTTTTGCTTTCTCTCCTTTTAGCATGGATAATGCAATGAAAGGCAACCCTCCTTCTTTTGCAATGGTAAGGGCAAAATCCGGGCTGTCACTTATTCGGGTCATTGGTCCCTGTGCAACGGGATATCGGATTGAGAGTTCCTGGGACAGGGGGTTCCCTGGTTTAATGGGAAAGAAATGTTTCGCTTGTTTTATATGGCTGGTAATTGCTTCTCTTACAGCAAGCAAGAAGTTTGGCAGGTTTTTGTATTTTTTATAATAGTAATTGGCAAGCCCTATATTTTGTGCGAGTTCCAGCGTTGCATTACTTTTATTTTGTTCTTCATACCATTTTAAAAATTCATCCAGGGGTGCTGTAGAATCCAATTTAGGGGTCCCTGGCTTGCTCCAGATTCTGCGGGAATGAATTACTTTTGTTTCACTTCCCTCCATGTTTGCCAGATAACTTCTTAATTCTGAAGAAATTCCAAGCTCAGGGAATAATGAAAGCTGGTAGTCGAAAATTAGGCCTTTGGCCCCAAGAGCAATGAATGCGGCTGAACTGTGCAGGCCAAGGCCTCCCATTATCCAAATGGGTATATTTATTTGTTTTTTAAGTTTTTGAAAGAGTATAAAAGTAGAATCATTTTTAACCTGTCCTGCAGCCTCATTACCTTTTGCGCATATGGCGTATGCACCCTTTTTCTGAGCTTCAATTCCCTCTTCAGCAGAGCTTACTATAAAAACATACTTTTTGTTTCTGTCTAATGGTATGTCAGCGTTAAAAGGAAGAACTAATAATTCCACAAGTTCGTGTAACGGATAGGGTATGAGGTCTTGAGTTGTGGATATAATTCCAAATTTAAAATTTATGGCATTACAGATTTTTGAAAGTCTGTTTTCTTGTTCTTTTTCTGAACCGTCAATGCGTATAAGTGGGTATCCTCCTGCCGAATGTACGTGGTGGGCGAACGTTAAATCATTATATTCATAAGGATTGTATGCCGAAATTGTTATGGAAGGGTGGTTGTAATTGTTCATTTTATAAAATATTGGTAAAGTGGTACTATTTACATTTGGAATTATTCAATTAGTATTATTAAATACATAGTACAGAGCAATCTATACCACATAGGTTAAAACTACGAGTGTTACTTGGCCTGCAAGAAGAATTCGTTTAAGCCTGCAAACTCTATAAATTTCTTCTGTCTTTTATAGTGACGGACTCTCACGACTTATTTACCCAAACATCAGGTTCGGTTATGTCTGGAAAGCGAACAATCACATTTCTGTCTAAAGTCTCATGAATATGCAGGTTAGCCGTATTTTCACCGGTTTAGAAATTATTTGAGTTTTAGCTTTTGAATGTCCCTTCTTTGTTGAAATCTACAAGGAAATCCTGCTATCGTTTGCTATTACTTCATGATTTCGTCCGGCTCACATGAATTTTATCCTGAAGGAACGAGCAAATTAGCAACAAATGATTAGAGATTTTTCAAAAACTCAAACAGTTTCTAGGTCTCGGATAAAGAAGACTATTTTTTACTGCTGTTGTTTAGGTCTTGATGTTTTGTATAGTGTTCATAATCAATAGAGTGTTTTGATTAATAGATTTGGTAAATTCTATACACTACATTTTGGTTTCTGGTTTTGGGGTAAGCGCACAGTTTTAAAGTTACACATCAATGTGAGTGCTCACTATTTAAAACGCCAATTGTTATATATTAGTATAAATGAAATAA
Organism: Bacteroidales bacterium; assembly: GCA_965230395.1. Classification (GTDB taxonomy): domain Bacteria; phylum Bacteroidota; class Bacteroidia; order Bacteroidales; family UBA10428; genus UBA10428. The sequence goes on along the minus strand of CBDDKV010000002.1, from coordinate 6,577,471 downwards.
AAAAATATAACAACTGTTGTATCAGGAGAAGAAAGAAACTTTAGCTAGTTCATATGCGATAATAGTTTAAGTTGAATATTGGGTACCCAAAAATATCAGTAATGTTTAATGTATTTCAAAAAATGTAGTACATCAAAATTACGTCATGGAATCATTAATACTACTTCATATTTTCAATATTAATTGTTAAGTTGTCTTAAAATCAATGTATTTACTCGTTGTTGTTTCTGGTCGGAGGAAATTGGTTTAAAAGATAAAATCCGGAGTGATGCAGAGCCTGCGGGAAACTAAGTTTTTCTCATTGTTTGATAAGAAAACATCAAATATAAGGCTTGTGATACCTGAAAAATCAGAGTTTCTACAGTTTCGGGACGAGCATTTTTCGGGCAAGCGTAAGGCGGTATTTGGCGCTTTCCTGCAAAGACTGTGTAGAGCTTGTCTATAAAGTCACAATCTTTCAAACTGGACTTGTTATTGTTTAGTGGTATGCCCTTGTTTCTCAAATCAATTGGGCGTACCGATGCGATTGGGAACTACTGACAGCACTGATAACTTTCCCGGGGCAATGCCCCAGGTTGAATCAAGCCGGCCTTTCAGGCCGAAGGCCTTAGTTTATAAACAGGTTCTATGTTGTTCCAATTAATTTTTGTGAGGCGTAATAAGTTCTGTGTTTTTTAAGTTCAAAATCCAAATTAATCGTATGGTTAGGCTATTCATATAAAATTATTGAATAAATAACATTAAAAGATTTTTCAATAGTTCGATTAATGGATAGTTTTGTACCCAATAGTTGAACACTGTTTACCTGTAGCGGTTTTATTGATTTAATGGACAGGCCATCTAACAGGTGAAAAGTTCGATTGGTGTCAAAAATTTTACTAAATTGTAGTTAAATTATTGACAAACAGTGCTCTTATAGGACATCTTTGCTTGCAGGTTGTTTGCATCCAGGCAAGTATTGTACACAATAATAGTAGTAAAATGGTATGAGTATGAGAACTTTAATTTTTATTCTTCTTTTTCGGGTTATTTGGGTTACCGGTTATTCACAGACTAATGTTAATGAACAGGAACTAAGTAATACATACAATGAAAAGGGTGATTACTTTTTTGGTAAAAAGAATTATGATAAGGCTATCGTTTTTTATAATATGGCTTACAGAGAATACAGTAATAGTTATTCTGTCTTTAAAAAAGCTGAAGCATATACAAGACTTAATCTACTTGAACAGGCAGAAGAGTGTTATAAAACTGCATTTAAAAGTACTCAACGGGTTGATAATATATTCAGGTTAAAATACGCGCTTGTTTTGTTAACCAACAATAAACCAACGGAAGCCAGAAAGTGGTTAAGTAAATACAAAGAAATAATTCAGGAAGACATAAAAGGGTTCATATCCTCTGAAAATAGAGATAAGTTATACAAAGATTCTACAATTAAATTTATTACGAATGTAAAAGAAATTAATTCAAAGGAAGCTGAATTAAATCCTGTGGTTTTTGGTGATGAATTAATTTTTAGTTCAACACGAAAAGACTTAAAAGGGAGTTCTGGGAACCGTCATTATAATTTATTTTCAACCCTTCTACTTGATAATGGAAAACCGGGGAGAGTGAGTGTTTACAATAAAAGTATGAATTCGGAACTTAATGATGGCCCACTGGCTTTTACCACGTTCGATAATCAACTCTTTATTACCCGGAGTACTTCTCCAAAATCCGCGATGAAAACATTTCAGGGCAATATCCCAATTTCTGTAAGTGAAGCTGTGGATTTATCAAAAATAGAGATAGAAAATTTTAATTATAGTATAGGCCACCCGGTTTTTAATACGAATGGAACGATAATGTATTTTGTTTCCAATGCTCCCGGAGGTATGGGGGGGACAGATATCTATAAGAGCCGGTTAAAAGACAATAAATGGACTGCTCCGGTTAATATGGGAAAGGATATTAATACAAATGGAGACGAAATGTACCCGTTTATCTTTAATGATTCAATTTTATATTTTGCATCCAATGGCCTTGGTGGTTATGGTGGCATGGATATTTTTAAAGTAAACCTTATTTATGCCAATAAAGTTGTTAATAATCTAGGTAATCAGGTAAATACGGAGTTTGATGATTATGGGCTCTTTCTTACAACAGATGGACAAAGGGGGTATTTTACATCGAATCGTCCAGGTGGGGCAGGAAGAGAAGATATCTATCTTGTGGAATTTATAAACTTTAAGATAAGATATGCCGGTTATAAGCCCAGAAAAAGAATAGACGAGAATAAACTGAACATTATTTTAAGCAATAGCAAAGAGTTTAATATTGATGCTTCAAAGGGAACTTTTGATTTTGGGTTTCAACCGGAGGAAGGCTATAAGCTAATCATACAAAAGGAGAATGTAAGGGTGGAAGATGTAATTCAAAACCAGGTTCTTTCTTCGGAACAAAAACAAAAAAAATTACTTAACCCGGAACCTTTGCAAAGAGCAGAAATATATATCCCCCCCGGGATGAAACATCAGTTTTCCATTGGAAAAACGGCAATTCGTGACGAGTATCTGGATGATTTGAGAGGTTTAGCAAACGAATATCAGAGCCCGGATGAAAACTCCATAAACTTAACAGCGCTTGCAAAAGATCTTGAACTGGCCGAAGGAGAGGTTTATACAATCAGGTTCATTAAGGATGACAGCAAAATAAGCCGTTACAAGGCAAAAGGGGAAACCTCTTTATTTGTTAATGATCAAACCATTGAAATGCATGGAGAATCTTTTTTAATGGTTCTTCCGCTTAAAGCAGAAACTAATTTCAACATACAAACAGATATAAAATCGATAAAAGAGAATTTTAATTCGAAGAAATTTGCTGTAGTTATTGATGAAAAGCCGGTATTTGAGCAGGAAAAGGGAGAATGGCTGATATCTATGACCGTAAATACAGAAGCGCCCGCTGAAGTAAAAGCTCAGAACAGGTTAGTGGCCGAGGAAATAAGTATAATTCCGGGAATAGAGTACATACTTACACTTAGAAAAACAGATCCTCAGACGGCTTTAACAAATGAGATTTTTGTTCCCTTAACTCGCGGAGTAAAATATAACCTGGGATCAATTCAGAAAACAGAAGGTGATTACAAAAAAGAACTTGACAGGTTTCTTTCTGAAAGAGAAAATGTTGAGCCTAAAAATGAAGAGGTAATAGATATTTCGCTTTTGTCTAAAGAACTGGAGATTCTACCCGGAGAAGAAATGGTGTTTGATTTGCTTCCAACAAAACACTTTGGTAAAAAACCAGATGCATCAACTGAAATGAAAACGAAGTTGAAACTGGATGGAAAGGAGTACACGATAACAAGAAATGAAAAATATACCATTAATGTTCCGTTGAACAGAAAAAGAAAGCTAAATATCCAGACGGATATTGGTTTTATAAAGGAAAATTTTAAGCCTAACGATTTTGTGGTAAATTTAGATACATCGTTATCTTTCTTGTCTGAGATTAGTGTTGATACAACAGGCTATGCAGCTCTATCGGCCTCTGGTTACCTGGTTAGCATGAACGTTAATACGAATACGGTTACCGAGGTTGATGTGAGGAATCAGTACACTGCTACCGATGTGAGTATAATTCCCGGAAAAGAATACATACTTACGGTAATTAAGATTGACAGGGAAACAAGAGAGGAGACCGAGATTATTGTTCCGTTAACGCGCGATGTTAAGTATGATTTTACTACAAATCCAAAATCAGAGGAGGAATACAGAAAATCACTCGACAAGTTTCTGGCGGGCCAGGAAAGCATTACAACAATAGACGGAGAGGTAATAGATATTTCATTATTGTCAAAAGAACTTCAGATAGAACAAGGAGACGAAATATCATTCAGCCTGCTTCCGGTGAAGGACATATTTAATAAGCAATCATCTTCAGAAGAACCAACATCAAGCCTATATCTTGATAATCAGGTGGTGGAATTTACTTACATACAGAAATATACCATAAATGTGCCCTTGAGTAAGGAAAGGACAATGAACATTCAGACAGATGTAGAACATATCCAGGAGAACTTTGAACCTGGCTCTTTTACGGTTAAGGTTGACACAATTTCTTTTTTCTCGGAAATTACAGTTGATACGACAGGATATGGGGATCGGGTTATTAAAGATGAAGAAATTACCGATCCGGTTTTTGATGTGGTTGTCATTAATTTTGCTTCGGATAAATATGCTCTTCGTCCTCAGGATAAAGATGTAATTAAGAAAGGTGTGATTAATGCTTTAAGAGGCGACAAACGATTATACGTAACCATTAAAGGGTTTACCGATGCTCTTGGCGATGCAAACTATAACCTGAAACTGTCAAAAAAACGGGCAGAGTCTGTACAGGAATATATCAGAAGCAATGGTATTGGAGAAGGGCGCATCAGGACATTTTCGTTTGGAGAATCACAAGCGCTTGATAAAGGTGTAAACTGGGATGATTTGAGTGATGAAGAACTTCAGAAACACCGGAAAGTTGAAATAGTGATTTATTTGCCAGAAGATTAATCATTCAGGTAAAGCAATAATTGAGAAAACTGTCATTTGAAAGTCCTGGAAGATGTTGTTTCAGGCCCTGGGGAATTGGGAATCAATATTAATTGTTGAGTATTAACATATTTTCCGGGTTATCCGGACTTGAAATACCATCAACCTGAATTTCTGACTTTAGACAGTTTTCTTCATTGCTTCAGTAAGATGGGGCTACTTTGGTAATTTCAATATCTCCCTGTTTTATTGATTAATAAAGCGTTAATAAATTCTTTCTTTCTTCTTCTTGCTAAATCGAGATGTGTACCATCCTCTAGCATGATATCATTATTGTTATTGTCAATTTTATAGACATATCTCAAATTAATTAAATACGATTTATGAATTCGAAAAAAAGTATCGGGAAGAATAGAGCTAAGAAGCCTGAGAGACTGTTTAACAATTATAGGTCTCTTTTGGTTTCGTACATAGATTTCGGTGTAAGCTAAATCGGCCTTGCAGAAAACTATATCAATTATATTTTGATACAGATAGCCTGTTTTAAGCTGAATTAATAATTTAGAATTATTATTCAACACACTAATTTGATCTAGGGTTTGGTTCACTTCTGACATTTGATATAAAAAGTTATTGATTAATTGATTAGCATCATTTATGAGAAATTGAAAATTAGTCGATACCTACAGAAACGAATGGTTACATTTTTGAGAAAAATAAGGTAAATACTCGTATCGTAAGTTTATCTTTGGCTATATTAAAGAAAAAATGAACGCATAACGGTTTTTAATAATTTTTTGTTGATGCATTCATTTTTTCTGAGCTAATTCTTAATTTACACGCGTTTTCTATATTTCCATATAGCTAACGGAAGAACCAGGGCTGAGTATACTATCAGACTGGTGACTTCTTTGTAAACATCGGTTAATCCTGAACCTTTAAGTAAAATCATCCGCATACATTTTATATAGTAAGCGATGGGATTTATATAGTTAAGTTTTATGGCCCAGTCAGGCATACTTTCAATACTGGTAAAAAGTCCGCTCATCAGAACAAAAATAAGCATAAAAAAGAAAGCGATAAACATAGCCTGCTGTTGCGTGTTTGTTATGGTGGAAATAAGTAATCCTATTCCCAGCACCACCATGAGGTATACAATTGCTATGCCAAATATAAGAAATATACTTCCAACGGTGGGGATTCTGAAAAATAGTTTGCCAATCAGCAGGCCTATGCTTAGTTCTACAAGGGCAATGATTACAAAAGGAACTAACTTCCCGATAATAAACTGGTGTTTTTTTATCGGGGTTACGTTAATTTGCTCAATAGTCCCTATTTCTTTTTCCCTGACCAGGTTCATACTTGACAGGAACATACCGAGTATTGTAACCAGTAATACAAGAATGCCCGGTACCATATAAGTTTTATAATTCAACTCGGGATTATACCAGAAAGAAGAAGAAATTTTGATTTCCCTGGGTTGTAACAAGGCATTGGCTTGCCCGGAACTGGTAACAATTTCTTTATTGAAATCAAGAAGCACCGAGTTAAGATAGGCGTTTGTCAGTTCAGCAGCTACTCCATCAATGGCATTAATATTAAACTGAATGGAAGTCTTTTCTCCATTAATAATATTTTTCTCCATGCCGGATGGTATCTCAATAAAAACATCTGCTTTATTTTGTAATATTAATTTCTGCCCGGCCTTTGTGCTTAACGTGTTGTTGGTAACTTTAAAAAAAGGAATACCTTCTATTTTATTTTTCAATCGGTTAGAGTAAGTGGATATGTCTTTATCTATAATTAGTAAATCGACCTTTTTCAATTCAAAAGTGGCAGCATGTACTAATACAATAAGTTGTATCATGGGCACAACAAATATTATCGGCAACATCATTTTGTTACGGAATACCTGTATAAACTCCTTTTGTATCAAAAAAAGAATTGTTTTCATTGATCTAATCTGTATTTAAACTTTTTAATACTGAGTACTAAAAAGAATAAGGTCATTAAAACTAATATTAGAGTCTCTTTCCATACAGAGAAAAAGCCAGCTCCCTTAAGCATGATGTTTTTAATGATGATAATAAACCATTTCGGCGGAATAATCTGGCTTAATGCCTGAAGGGCATATGGCATATTGTCTATTGGAAAAATGAACCCGGAAAGCAGTATTGTTGGAAGCATCAAAGCAAACATGGAAAGCATCATGGCTACCTGTTGACTTGATGTCAATGTGGAAATTAATATTCCCAGGGACAGTGCCAGCAAGATAAATAACATACATTCACCCAGTAACAGGGACAGGTTTCCTACAATGGGTATGTTAAATACAGTTACTCCCAGTGTTATAATAACAACGGCGTTAATAAACGAAAGCAATAAATAAGGGGTAACCTTACCTAAAATGATTTGGACCGGACTGAGTGGAGATGCCAGAAGTATTTCCATGGTACCCAGTTCCTTTTCGCGGGCTATCGATATGGAAGTAATCATGGCAGATACCAGCATAAGGATCATGGCCATAATACCCGGGATAAACATATAAACCCCCTTGAGTTCATTGTTGTAAAGCATACGTACTTCTGTTAAAATAGCAACTGGCCTGTCGGTCCTGTTTAAACGCTGTGTGTATTTCCTGATTATTCCCTGGGTATAGTTTATAATCATATTGGCCATATTGGGGTCTGATGCATCGGCTATTAGCCTGACATTTGCCTTGTTTGTGCGTTCCAGGTTTTTGGCAAAGCCTTTTTCAAAAATGATAGCTTCTTTCAGTGTCCCACTTTTAAATTTTTCATGAATTTCTTCAAGGTTATCAATATTCTCTGTTATAATAAAATAGTCTGAAGCTATTATTTTGTCGGTTAAATCGCCGGTAATATCGTCTTTCGAGTAATCCAGTATGGCTATTGGCACATCTTTAATTTCATTGGTAATTACAAATCCGAACAATAACACCTGAACAACAGGAATGCCAAAAAGGACGATCATTGTTCTGGTATCTCTGAAAATGTGATAAAACTCTTTTTTGACAAATGCTAAAAACTGCTTCATAATCAATTAATTATTCTGTTTTCTGGCCAGTGTTATAAAGACATCAGACATATTGTCGGAGTGGAATTGCTTTTTCAGGTTTTCCGGAGTATCCAGGGCATCTATTCTTCCGTCTACCATAATGGTTACCCTGTCGCAATACTCAGCCTCATCCATGTAATGGGTCGTTACGAAAACAGTTATTCCCTGATTAGCAGCTTCATAAATCAGATCCCAGAACTGTCTGCGCGTAATTGGATCTACCCCTCCCGTAGGTTCGTCAAGAAAAACAATTTTCGGGTTATGAAATATGGCTATGGAAAAAGCCAGTTTCTGTTGCCAGCCCAATGGAATCTCAGAAATTAGTTTGTTTCGTAAATCGGCAATATTTAGTTGTTGAAACAATTGTTCTGAACGGACTTTAATTTTTTTTGATGGAAGGCCGTAAATTGAAGCAAAGAACCGAATGTTTTCATAAACCGTCAGATCCTGGTATAATGAGAACTTCTGGCTCATGTATCCGATGTTGCGTTTAATTTCCTCGGTTTGTGTATAGGTGTCAAAACCAGCAACACTGATTTTTCCGGAAGTTGGTTTTGAAAGGCCGCAAAGAATTTTAATAGCTGTAGTTTTTCCTGCACCATTTGCTCCCAGGAAGCCAAATATTTCTCCCTTGTAAACTTCGAATGAGAGATTTTTATTGGCGGTGAAACTGCCAAACTTTTTTACCAGGTTTTCTACTTTAATAATTTCCTCTCTCATGGCATTACATTAAATTAATAAAGCAATCTTCGATGTTTGGGGTAATCTTTGTTATGGAAACATTTTCACAACCGTTGTTCTTTAAATAATTAATAAGCAAATCAGCCTCAAAATCATTTCTATTGTCGGTATAATGTAAAAACTGTCCGAACAGAAATACTGTGTTTGTATGTGGGTATTCCATGAGTATTTTTTTTAGCTGATACATGTTTTGGGCCCGGATAGCATATAATTCATGAGGAAACGATTTTATAATTTCTTCCGGTGGGGCAAGGTTCATTGTTTCGCCTTTTTGAATGAGCATTACCCTGTCGCACAGGCTGGCTTCATCCATATAGGGAGTTGATACTAAAATAGTAATCCCGTTATCTTTTAGTTTCTGGAGCATTTCCCAAAATTCTTTCCGCGAAACGGCATCAACCCCGGTTGTAGGTTCATCCAGAATCAGAATTTCCGGTTTATGGATTAATGCGCAGGACAAGGCCAGCTTTTGCTTCATTCCGCCGGAAAGGCGCCCGGCCAAACGGGCTTTAAAAGGCTCAATTTGGGAATAAATGTCTTTTACCAGATCGTAGTTTTCTTCTATCGTCGTGCCAAAAACTGTAGCAAAGAATTTAAGGTTTTCTTCAACGCTTAAGTCCTGGTAAAGAGAAAATCTACCGGGCATGTAACCGATAATTTTTCTTATCTCTTTATAATCGCTGGCGCAATTTTTATTCAAAAGCCAGGCATTGCCGGAGGTGGGCAACAATAAAGATGTAAGTATTCTGAACAATGAAGTTTTACCGGCTCCGTCAGGTCCCAGAACACCAAAAATTTCTCCTTTGCTAACAGTGAAGCTGATGTTCTTTAAAGCCTTTACTTCTTTGTATTCTTTGCAAACATCCTGAACTTTAACAACCGTATTTTGAGGGAAAGTACTCACGAGTAAATATTTATTGTATCACCATTTCGCCAGGCATACCAATTTTTAAAAATCCGTCATTCGGAACATTTATCTTTACGGCGTACACCAGGTTAACCCTTTCTTCCTTGGTTTGTATAATCTTAGGTGTGAACTCTGCCTGGTTTGATATCCAGGTAATAACCCCGTCATACTTATTAAATTCTTTCTTGTTTTTATCGGACTTTATAACTACATGCTGTCCGGTTTTTATTTTTGATAGCTGATCCCCGCTTACATATACCCTTAAAATAATTGTATCGAGATTGGCAATTTTACATAATGCTTTGCCAGGCATTGTGAGTTCATGTTCGTTGGCATAAGTTTCAAGAACAACCCCTTTTATTGGAGAAGTAATAGTACACCGGGTCAATTGTTCGTGAATTAGTTTTGTATTGTTCTCAAGTACAATAATCTCTGCCATAGCTGATTTCTTCTGGGAATCTATTGATTCTGCCTTTTTCTCCAGCACGCTTATCTGACCTTTTATATCATCGTACTGCTTTTGTGTGGCCCCATCACTTTTAAGTAATTTTTCCAGTCTGTTAACTTCTATATTTAAAACGCGGATTTGTTCCTGAATTACCTCTTTTTGCTTTTCCAGGTTGCCTATGTTTGTTTTGGCTACGTTGCATTGAGCTTGTGCCTGATTGTATTTTATCCCCAGTTGTATGGTGTCTATCTTTGCTATTATTTCTTCATCTGTAATTTCTTCCCCTTCATTTTTGAAGAGTTTTTTTATAACCCCGTTAGATTCTGAATAGATAATGATATCATTAGCTTCAAAATTACCGTATGCGTCCGAGAGCTTATCGTCGCCGTTGCAACTCATTAGAAGCGGCAACAGGATGCTTATTGATAGAATTATATTTTTCATGGTGCCAAAATTTTATCTGTTTAATTTCTTAATTCTCGTTAAAATCTGCAATAAAGCTTCTTATTGCTACACATGGCGAAAGAACCTCGTGATTACTTTCCGGAAATGGTTTCCACGTTTATGAGTGTTTGAACCAATAAAATCCTCCTCATTTCGTATTTGATCTGAGCCTCGTTCTCTTTGTTAAGTTCCGTTATATATTCGCTGGCAGTTATTACCCCGTTTTCCAGTTGCGATTTTGCCGTTCCTACAATTTCTGAACGCAGTTTCAGGATATCCTTGTCTTTAGAAAGCTGTTCTTCAATTTTGTTTATTTGTTCTAGTTCATTATCCAGTTCAATTTGTATGTTATCGTTGAATAGTTCGTATTCCGTATCTATAATTTCATTCTGAACTTTTAGAATTTGTTTTTTTCTTTTCGTGGAATTCCAGTCCCAAATCTTCCAGTTTAGTTTGATTCCTGCAAGATAAAAAGCCGCAGCATCTTCGTTTAACATATTTAATCCTGGTAAGCCGTATCCTGCTTGCGCAAATCCCATTACTGTTGGTCTTCTGGATGCGGTTAGCAAATTCCCGGACAGTGCCAGGTTTGCCATTTTCTTTTCAAACAATTTATTTTCGGCTCGCGAAATTTCATATTTGGCATGGCTTTGTCCGTTATTCTCCGGTAAACTAACCCTGACCTGATCGTTTATATCCTGGCCAATAAGAATGCCCAGGCTATTCAAGCTTGCCTGACGATCGTGTTGTAAACTTATAAGTTCTTGTTCGAGGGTATAAATTTCGGCCTGCAAAACTTTGCCCGTATTTGTTAACAATATTCCATTGCTAATTTGTGCCTCTACCACCTGTAACCTTCTTGTAAGTTCTTTTTTAAGTAGCTCCTGTAATTCTATTTTTGTAGAAAGAAGCAGTGTGGTAAAGTACACTTTGTTGACAATAACTTTTAGTTGTTGTTTTTTTATTTCGACTTCCAGAGAATCTTCATCTAATTGTTCTCTAATGAGTTCCCGTTTGTTACGCGTTAGGCCTCCGTCATAAATAAGCTGGCTTATATCCAAGGTAAATCTGTATTGGTTGTAAAGCGGGTCCGGAAGGTCTAAAGAATTTAATGGGGGAGGCGCATTGGATAGATCCAGATTTAGCGAAGTGGCATCCGACTGATGAAGAAACCGGGCATTAACATGGAAAGTGGGCAAATAGTTTGTTTTCAGGTTATGGTCTTCCAGTTGATGGATTTGTTTTAGTAAACCGGTTTGTTCCAGAATCGGATAATTTTGTCTGGCCAGTGTCTGGCATTTGTCTAAGCTCAATGTATCTGACTGACTGAAGGAGCCTATTGATAAAAGAGCAAGTCCGATTATCAATTTTACCTTTTTATTCATCTGTCTACAATTTTATATTTTATTGCTTGCATGAACCCCGAAGGTTTCAGTGCTTCTAAATTTTTAAGTAAAAACAACCATTCTTGTAAAGTACAGACAGTAAGAGGTGTGAACCTGATAATGTTTTTTTACACGGTTGCATCATTTTTTAATATCGTTAATACATAGTCCGATAATAGCTGTTTTCGTTCCTTAAGAAAAAGTTTGTAATTCTTTTTCTCAATTTTAAGTACCTCAGAAAGCATACCTGCTGCCGCAAATGGAAATACGCTTAGCGATACAAGGTTGACTATAAATTGTTCCGGAGGAATTTTTACGAGGTTTCCTTTTTCCATTTCATCCTTTATCTGCTCTATCAGGATTTTTATATTTTCTGATAATGACAATTGCCTGACGTTATTAAGCAGTAATTCAGAATTGTGGTTTAATTCGTTTAGGATAAAAGCAGGGAGCTTAGGGTTACGCATGAGGACAGACATTTGTACACTGTAAAACTTTTCTATTTTTTCAAACAATGGCATGTTTTTGTCTCCGAGGAAATGTAGCCTGGAAGATAACTGTTTAAAAGCCACATTAAATACCTTGCTGAACAGCTTTTCTTTAGAACGGTAATAATAGTGCAGTAGCGATTTGTTAATCCCGGCACTGTCCGCAATGGTTTGCATACGTGCGCCACTATACCCCTTCTCTTCAAATACTTTTTTTGCTGCATCAAGTATATGATCCTCAGTTTCGGTACTTTGTTTACTGTTTGATTTAATCATTTAGTTTGTCTATTTGATTTAACCATTTGGTTAAACTTTATGGCAAATATATTGTTTTTTTTAAATCACACAAAAAAATATTGGGAATAATTTATAAAGTATTGTTAATGTTTAATTTATTAATTTGTCTTGTGCTGATTCACTGATACCGAATTGCCGTTAATGTTGAAAAATACACCGTTAATATTAAAAATATAACCGTTTATTGCAATAAAAAAACCAATGGGATATTTAACTTTTTTTTACTTGTATGAATTGATAAAATGTGGAAAATTTGCCTGTAATAACATTCATATTACCATAAACCAGAGACAATGAATAAGAAATTAGAATTTGGAACACTTGACAAAGTTTTTGACCAGATTACAAGTATAGATGAAAGAAAAACAGCCATTTTATTTGAAGATGAGAAGATCAGTCATAAAGAAATGCGAAAGATTGTTTATAACATGGCATTTAAACTTCGTCAGTTAGGGATTGAAAAAGATGATAAAGTAGCTATTATTTTTCCAAATTGTTATGAATATTTGACGTTATATTTTAGTGTTTTTTTGCTGGGGGCATGGGTTGTTCCAATAAACTCACGAACAAAACCTAAAGAACTAAAAAATATCCTGAAAGATGCTCAACCTAAAATTATCTTTTACCAAAAAATAATTGACAACAGGGATTATGAGCTAATTCTGGATGATTTATCAAACGAAATATCTTCTTTTGTTGATTATCAGATAATCCGGGGCGGTGAGAAGGCGGAGGGTAACGAGAACCTGCTTTCTTTTGAGAAATTCTTCGAAATAGATAATAATATTGATGAGATTGTAAATGATTTTAAGTCACCCGAATTGGTGGAAGATGATGTAGCTTTACTTGCTTATACATCCGGAACAACCAGTGCTCCGAAGGGTGTAATGATTACTCATAAAGGCTTGGTCTACACGTCGTATTATACCGGGGAGTTATGGGGGTTGTTTGACAATCCGGAACATAATTACACCGGGTTTTCCGTGGCACCATTGTATGCTGCACAGGGCTTTTTGGCTGTACTGATCGATATGGTGTGTGGGGTTACCATGAAATGGGTTTCAACATTTAACCCGAACGCTATCTTAAAAACCATGTCAAATGGAGAAGCCAATGTGTTTCATACACAGCCGACCATGTGGTCGTTGCTGTTGAGTTCCCCTCTCGTTAAGTTTGCAAATTTCTCAGATTTAAAATTCAGTGTAGTTTCAGGTTCCTTATGTTCATCAAATCTGGCAAGAAGAATTGAGGAAACGACAAAGTGTGATCTTCTTAACGCTTACGGCCTTATAGAAGCAACCGGAGTAGTGACCATAACACGCCCGGGTGATTCTTATGATGTGCGGATGAACACGGTAGGAAGGCCCATACCTGGGGTTGAAATAAAAATTGTGGACGAAAACCGCAATGAATTGCCTAAAGGCGAGATTGGTGAGGTTGCAATAAAAGGTTACCTGATGAAAGGTTATTACAACAATCCGGCAAAAACAGAAAATGTAATTGATGAAGAAGGTTGGCTGTATTCCGGCGATTCGGGTTGTGTTTACGACGAGGATGGTAACATTCAGGTGGTAGGTCGCACCAGAGAAATGATAATCAGGGGAGGCTTTAATGTATTTCCAATCGACATAGAAGAAGAGCTGCTAAATCATCCGATGGTCCTGGATGCTGCGGTTGTTGGTAAAAAAAACGAGATACTGGGTGAGGCTATTGTGGCTTTTGTTGTTCCTAGGCCTGGAGAAATACCCAATAAAGGAATTCTTATGGAGCATTTCAAGAAGAATATATCCGATTATAAAATACCCGATGAAATATATTTTGTAAAGCAACTGCCTACTATATTGTCCGGCAAGGTCTTGAAAAACAAACTGGAAGAGTGGGTCAACAACGAATGTATCCCTGAAGAAGAATTAATATCATGATCCAGTTTCCATATGTCTCCAATGTTTTTACATACTAACGAGTATAACCATGAATATTATGCAGTTTGATCAATCGAAGGGAATTTTTAGAATTCTGTGGGAAAACTATAAATCAACTCCGGATAAGACAGCCATAAATGTTTTGGATAATTCAATTACCTATGCCGAACTTTTTGAAAAGGGTGAGCGTGTAGCTTCAAGACTTTATGAACTTGGGGTCCGATCTCAAGACAGAGTGGGCCTGATGACCCAAAACAGCATTAACTGGTACGTGCTTCTTTGTGCAACAGTGCGACTTGGCGCCATTCCCACTCCTTTTGACCCTCAGATGGGTGAGCATGAAATTAGATATCTTTTTGATATAATTGGAGTTAGGACAGTTTTAGTGGAACCACAGTTCAGGACGTTGAAACATGTTGAAATTCTAAAGTCGTTGAGCGCCAATCTCTACGATTTAAATACAGTTATTGTTGATAGTGATATAGAAGAAGAGGGGCAGATTAAACCTTTTACATGGTTACTACAGGGTGATGCTAGTCTGCAAATGCAGCATATATATCCAGCTAAGCAATTAACGGACAGTAACGTGTTTTTCCATACTACAGGTAGCACCGGAAACCCTAAGGTCGTTGATTTTCCATGTTCTATTGTAGAAAATAATATTGTAAAAAATGCCGTAAGGTGGGGGTTTCATGAAAACGATAAGTTTTTACTTACTATGCCCATGTACCATTGTGCCGGCTTTGGATGGGGACTCTCCTGTCTAAGTCGGGGCGGGGAACTGTTTTACGATAAGACTTTCTCACCAACACAGTTTCTTGAAACTATTGAGAAAGAAAAAATAACTAAAGTATTAACAACCCCAACACTGGCAAAGATTGTACTTACACATCCCCGGTTCAACGAGTATGACATCAGTTCTCTGGAATGCCTAATATTTACTGGCGAGTATCTGTCGAAGGAGTTGGTTGCCAGGTTTACCGATAACTTCAATATGAAAGTAATTAATGCTCTTGGTATGACCGAAGCATTTGTTTTCCTCGACTGGCATTCAGATAATGATAGTATGCACGAGCCCGTAGCGTTTGGAACTATTGGTGATATTGGTATTAAAATCATAAACGAAGCAGGAGAGTTATGTCAACCTGGGCAAACAGGAACGATTCGTATCGGGAATTCAGTGATGAAAGGATATTTTCGGTTACCTGATATTACCCGGAAAACTATCGATGGCGATGGTTGGTTAAATTCCGGTGACCTTGCGGAGTATACTGATGATAACCGGATAAAATTTATGGGCAGGCTTAAACGTGTAATAAAAAGAGGGGGCAACTTGGTTGCACCGGAAGAAATTGAACAGTTCTTAAGAACTCATGAGTCATGTATGGGTGTAATTGTTGATAGCGAACCAGACGCAATAATGGGCGAAAAAATTATTGCCTACTATCAGGCGGCTCCGGGCAATAAGATTAGTCAGAATGACATTCTGATGTTTTGCAAAGGCAAAATATCTTCCTACAAAATACCGGATGAGGTTTGTTTTGTCGATGAAATTCCTAAAACGGTTGGAAAGGCTAACCCTAAGCTCTTAAAAGAACTTAAGCCGCATAATGCAGGTGTATGATCCTGGAAGCCACCTTTCGGGGTAAAGTTGAATTTCGGGGTTAAACATGAATAAAGAACATAAGCACACAAAGAAATTAATACCAAACACCAAATAAATTAAAGAAAACATTATGGCTATACTATCAATTCGAGAAATGGTTCAATGGATGATTCCAAGAATGACCATGGCTGGTTGTAACATAACAGACATTGAAGGGACTTTTAAACGCATAACAAGTAATGACGACTGGACTGTAGAATGGGGAAAAACTGCCGAAAAATACCTTAAGCTGGCTGAAGAAGCAGAAAAAAAAGGCTTTTTTAAGACAGCATATGAGATGTATTTTCACACAATGCTGTATTTCTATGAAGGGCAAAAGGTTTTGTTTGAAGAAACAGAAAGAAAACAAACGCTCTTCCGTAATTTAATGGATATCTATGACAAAGTTGTAAAATATTGTCCTTATCCGGTTGAACATATGGAAATACCTTACGAAGATACAACCTTACCAGGATATCTGCATAAACCTGAAGGTGAAGGGCCATTTCCATGTCTCCTGTTTATCCAGGGAATGGACAGCTCAAAAGAAGAATGGCACCGTTGGGGAAGATATGCCGTAGAAAGAGGGTTTGCCTTGTTTTGTGTTGATACTCCCGGTCATGGGGAGACAAGGCATTTTAATAAGGTACATCTTGATATACCAAATATAGTTAAATCGGCCAGCCACTGTCGGGAGGTTTTGTCACAACGTGACGATATTATATCCGACAAAATAGGAATACTTGGTAATTGCCTTGGATCAAATTATGCTTTTCAGGCTGCAGCTAATGATCCGGAATTCGTATGCTGCCTGATTATTCTTACAATAGCAGAATTTAAAATTAAGACAACTGAAGATGATGTGCCAAAGTGGTTCGCCGATATGATAAAGTTCTTCACGGGCGACAGCACAGGAAATGAAGGTGCATTTGATAAATACCGGGAGGATTTTAAATTAGAAAATCTGGGACAAAAGGTAAAATGCCCAACTCATTTATTTCATCCTGATGGTGACAACTGGCTTGCCTGGGAACAGGTTTATACCATGGACAAGTACGTTGAAAATGGAGCAACAATAACCTGTGTTCCCGGAGAACCTGTGTTTGAGGGGAATGCACTTAGTCATTTAGTCCCTATCTACGAGCAAATTCACTGGGTCCTTCCTGTAGCATTTGACTGGGTGGCCAGTGTGTTCTTTGAAAACGATTTTTATCATGAGATAACAGAAAATAAAGCCGTAATGGCTGAATAATATATTTACTTACCAGGAGTAAGGTTGTCATAAAGGTTTTCGGTTCATTTCTTAGCACGGTGGAACACTGGTTTACCCCAAGTGTTTCACCGGTTAATTGCTATTAAAGGCGAACTAACGAATTTTCAGATAACCCTAATCCCCAATTTAATTTAATTATGGAAACCAAAACTCAAGAATTAACCTTTGAAGCTTTTCAGGATACACTTTCGGAAATTTTACAGATCAATAAAGAAGTAATAACAAAAGACGCCAACATTTATCAGGAGATAGGTATCGACTCATTAGGATTGGTTAATTTAGGAGGTAAAATCCAAAAAAAATATGAGATTGAAATACCACCGGCTGTCATTGTTGAAGTACGTACCGTAGGCGATTTCTTTGAAGAGGTTAAAAAACTGGTTAACTAAAAGAAGAAAATGGAAAATTCAGCAGTTAGCTACAGGGTTTTTACAGAACACGAAACTTCAAGAATGCTTTTTGAGGGTGCTGTAAATGCTGACATTTCAACCGTATTTTCGAATTCAGAGGAAGAAGGGGACTGGATTGAACAGTGGAGAACTCTGGCTAATGAAGAAGCCGGAGTGGCAGCATCGGCAGAAAAAAATAATTATACAGAGGCTGCTTTTCAAAGTTATTTCAGGGCTGCCAACTATTACCGGTTGGCACAATATCACACGTTAACAGATACGAATAACATTAAACGGGATAATCTTAGTGAGAGCTATGTGTATTATAACAAGGCTATTGCATTGAAACCAGAATCGTATCAGAAGTTCCCGGTAGAGTATAATAGTCAGGTCTTTAATGGATATTTGCACTTCCCCCCTCAATTTAAGAAAGATTCAGGTTATCCGTGTGTAATAGTTACCCCGGGACTTGGACATAACAGGGAAAGTGTGCATAATTTTTGCCAGGTGGGGGCTAAAATAGGATTTGTAGTAGTTGCTATAGATGGTCCGGGTTATGGAGAAAGCGTGGCTTTTCAAGGCATAAAGCTCAAAACCGGAGAATACCATGAATTTATCCTCGCTGTTACTGAAGCATTAAGAGGGACAGGGTTTATTGATGCAAACCGTATTGGATTATTTGGCGATTGTTTTGGAGCTTATCTTTCATTCAAAGTTGCTTCCGAATTAGAATCAATAAAAGCCTGTGTAATGGTCGAAGGCATACTGGAGTATGGTGATCATCAATTGAGGGACAAGCCATTGCCCCCGATATTAACTTATCATGTCCACCCTGATGAACACGCAGCAATTCAGGAAATGTATAAAGACTTTTTTACAGATCCGTCTAAACATAAATTTTCTCTCTATATGATCCATGCCCGAATTGATCACTTAATACCGTTCGAGTCGGCTCAAAAAGTTATGGATCATTTTTCAGGAGATAAACACCTGGAGGTAGTGGAAGGTAACCAGGTCTACCAGAATTATCTGACCAACCATTATAACCCGGTTCTCGATCAGTTGGAAAAGCAAATACCAAAAGCCTGGGACTGGCTTAAAAATAAGGTTTAAAGTAACAATGCAATCAGGATGGAAACTGCAGAAAAAATTCAATATAATATAGAAAACAGACAGCCAATTTTATTGTTGAATGAGGTTATAGATGACCAGGATTTACTCATTAAAGAAGTGCTTAACAGGCCTTTTGCTTCCCTGGATACGGATATTCCTGTAGCAAGGTTCAGGGGAACAATGATAAAAAAAACAGGCAACGGGGTAAAAATTACAGGATGGCAGAGAAATGTGTCCCGTCTGCAAAAAATGGATGTATCACTTCCGACAATAATTTCTGTCGATTTGGATGAAAACTATACGGTAAGAAACATAAACCTGCATGAATCATTTCAGGGCAGTAAGGGCCTTTTATGTAATCAGGCTTATTTAAATAAAAACCTTGTCCATAAACTTATTAATAAAGACATTAGTCAGGAATCTTTTTTTGTAAATGTTCAGGTATCCCATTTACATTGTTTTCATATTACGGAAGTACTGGGAGGTATTATAACCGGTATTGAAATAATGAAAGAAAAAAGCCTGGATTTTTTATTTGAAGAAGAAATAACCGATTCCTGGGTAGAAAGTGCCGATTTTCATGCTATTGGGGCTCAAAAGTTTAACTTCAATCCCGATACCTGTTATTATCAGTTAGTGTTTAAAGAGGCGCAAAATAAATTCAAGTTCAACCGGAACGGAGGTGTTTTTTCTAATGACCCGGTTGACTATCTGTTTTATCTGAACAACGAGCTTAAATTTAAAGATTCTATGGCTGGTTCTACAGATAAAAGGATGTGCCTGGCCATTAAAGTGCTTTGTATTAAAGCGGTTAATGAGATAAAAAAAGTTTCTGTGCCTTTTTTCTCCGGGAACTATTTAAGCTCAAACTTGTATTTCCAGGCTTTCATCGGATTGCTGTTTCAGGCAATATCAATGAAAATATATTATAATAATTTAAATTACGTACTTCATACACTTAACAGCATTCAGCGCTACGATAATATACCCCAGTGTGTTGGTGCTGTGGATAATCAGGAAGAAGCCAGTAAACATTTTCCAGGCTTCGATTTATCAAAAATATTCTGAAATAACAGAAAACAAACCTTACCATGGAAGAAATTATTGATGTAAAAAATAAAAACCTTATTTCGGCAGAAGATCTTGAAAAAGACATATTCCGAAATGAAGCTGTACTAACATATAAAAATATTGATGTAAAAAGTATAACCGATTGCAATTGTAAAATTGATGAAACCGAAAATATAATTGGGATAATTGATTTCAATAAGGGTACAACAAGTAGAAAAGATCGGGTAAAGAATCAGAGTATACCTTATTTAAATGTTCATATGCCACCTTTTGAGTCGGAGTCATGTGTAGAAATCTGGACATCGACCAATAAGGTGAGTTATGGAAAAGTTGGACTGATTGAGTTTGCTGTTGATGGCGAAAATATGTTTGCATCTGCTACTGTTCCAATACGGGAAGGGGTTCCTCTGGCTAAACTGGGAGAGGAAGTATATGACGAACTTTTTAAACTGGCTGTAAACCTGCATTATCCGTACTTTTACAGAATGTGGAACTTTGTTCCGGATATAAATGGCGGCGACATTAATGATCTGGAAAGGTATAAATCGTTTTGCTACGGAAGGGCTACTTCGTTTTTTAACAATTCATTAATAAGCGAGAATATACAATTTCCGGCAGCAACAGGTATCGGTTCAAAAAGTGGTGACATATGCATTTATTTTTTAACTTCTTCTTTGCCCAGATATAAACATTTTGAAAACCCCCGTCAGGTTCCGGCTTATAATTACCCTGAACAGTATGGGCCCAAGCCACCAAGTTTTGCCCGGGCTACTTACTACAATCGGGGACGGGACAATTATCACATCTATGTTTCCGGAACAGCCAGTGTTGTAGGGCATGAAAGTGTTCACATCGGTGATATTGAGAACCAGTGTAAAACCACATTTGAAAATATCGAGATTTTGTTATCAAAAGAAAACATGTCGAAATACGGAATTAATAAAGACGTGAGCCTGAGCGAGCTGGAAGAACTTAAGGTATATATCCGTCATGCAGAAGATTATAAAACGATAAAAAATCTTTGCGAACAGCAATTTAATCCTCAAAATGTAATTAGCTATTTACATGCCGATGTTTGCCGTGCAGATCTTCTTGTAGAAATTGAAGGTGTGATTAAGAAATAGATTTTTCTTTTTGTATAGGTGCTCTTATAGAAATTCGTTAATTCTGAATGTATTATAACATTTTAAGTGAACCTTATTTAAAATAAGAGGAAAGCATATTCTGGGTTAATTTTTAATCAAGCTATTAAGAATTAACCCGGATCATTCAGGTACGGTTCTTTAATCTATGGAAACGCAGATGACTATTATCAGAAGATAAAATAATATGTGGAGTAAAATTAAAATAAATTTTTTCGAAAGTAGCCCGCTGTTTTCCTGTTTTTGTAATTTTTGTGTTTTCATATTTATTGTTTTGTTGAAGTTAAAGTCACAAAAGTCTGTGATAGTTTTATGAAATATCAGTTCTGAGCAAGATTCGGAATACTGGTATGGAATCTTTCAGAATTCGATCTACTGTTATGTCAAGCATCAAAATTTCGAGTGCGGACTACCTTTGGTGAGCTCTGCCATTAAAACAGCACCGGTCGTTTCTCTTTCGTCCCTCAAGATTTCAATGACGTCAATCCGATGAGGTTCGACAAAGGACCTTGGTGTTAGCGGTCTCACGAACGATAGGGAGTAATCCCGTCCAACTTTTAAGTATTGACATTACACCACCTACTAATTTGACATTAGTTTCTTTATTGAAATCAGCAGAAAATGGGTTCGAATGCCAATAAAAATGCCGAATGCTAAGGTTACTTTACGATGGATTTGGTAATTTGGTTATGTTAATAACGTTTTTTTTGTAAAAAACATCATGTGCCAAAAGATTTTAGCGGGCATTTGAAGTTTTATGAGATGGGGACCTATTTATCGGGAAGTTAATTATTCAGAAATTCTAATAATAGAAAGAAACTCACAATAGGGAGCCTTTTTTTGATACCATGAATCAAAAGTTATTGGTGAACGAATCAGAACCAGCCGGAACTTTTAATCCAGGACAATGCAAATAATAGCGATCAGAACATAAAATAGTATATTGATAAGTATGTATACAAGTTTTCTTGAGTCAAATTTGTTCATTTGCTGTTTAAATAATTCTTGGGAACTCATGTATTTAGTTTATTTGGTTAGACGGCTGTAACAATTGTGACTTATATTAAACTAGATCTGGCTTTTGGATGAATTCCGAACTACAAAATATTATTGTATAACCAGATGTTCATATAATTCTTTTTAAAAATACATACAATTGTGGCGTTATCAAAAATAATTCAAAGAATCCTTTTAATTTATCAACAAACACCAATGTTTTTTCAACAAACACAGAAAGTTAAAAGGAGTTGAAGGGATAGAATAATGTTTAATTTGATGGAGAAACTTGAGGTGGAATAGCTAAAAAATGGTTTTAAGAAAACAGTTAGACTAACTTAATCTTTATGTAACCAATAATTCGATTTCTAATGACAACTTTTGCAAAATCTTATACAGAAGGCGTGAATAACGGTTTACGCAGATAATTATTTAATAATATCGATTAACACTTAACCTATGAAAAAAATGAACAAGATTCTGTTAGCTATAATGGCTATGATGGTAATCTTTTCTTCTTGTGAAAAAGATGAACTTAAGAGAGATGTAAAAAATTCACAACCCGAAACAATAAGTTCCGAAGAAATTGCGATAAACGTAGCGAATTTATTAAAGGAAAAAGCGGTTTTGAATGATGTAGTTGCAAATTTGAAAGAAAATGAAAATGGGGGTTCTTTAGAGAGTATCCTTGAGCTAACTGCACCAGAAAAAGATGGGGTAAAAGCAAAGCAGACCTTAACCGGAATTGTAGAACGGGCAAAGATTTTAAATAACAGGGCAGAGGAAACAGGAGTGGTTAAATGCCCTGAGCTTTGGATGTTTAAACCAGAGAAGTCGTTTAAATCTACCGATGTACTTGTTGCCTGTGTTCCGGAAGGAGATGAGGACGAATGGGAAAAAATTACTGCTTACGATAGCGAGGGAAACGTTGTATTTCTCGATCCTGAAGTGGAGCCGGATGTTCCTGTAATTGTAGTTGAACTAAATGGCAGGGAAAGTATGAGGCTTACGGTTGGGCTAATGAATAAAGAGCTTCGGAAATATGGCTTACAAACCAGAAGATCAGAATTTTATCCGCCTTTTAAATCTGCTGGTGGACTGGAAACAACAAAACTTAAAAAGGTGAGCCTGAAAAAGGACAAAGAGCCGTGGATTAAAGGAAAGGCCGAAATATTCGCTATTACTTCAGGGCTTCGGGGAAATGAAAACATAAAAGAACCTGAAATCGCAATTGTTGAAATGCCTTATATTAAAAATCAGAATATCGAATATTACCCCAATCAGATAGTACTTTTCTGGGATGATTATGATTATGCCGCTGCCAACATTCAATTTTATGAGCACGACTCAGGATACAATTACAAAGAGCTTGTGAGTATTATTGTTGGAGGGGTTTTTGAAATTACCGGAGTTATCACAGGGGAAATCTGGGTTTCGGCATTGGGAATTGTTGCAAGTGCAATTATTATGGCTATGCCGGATCAATGGTTTACAGACGATGATGACTATCTCGACTCATTTTACACAATTGAGAAGAACAAAACCTATATCAATTATTATGGGGCCGGTAATAATGCGAAAGTAACGCTTGAACCCTATTTTGTGCCTGCGAATTAAAAGGAGCTGGTTTGAAGGCATGTGAGGTGTTTTGAATATTCTCTAACCCTAATCATTGGTAGGGCCACTCCAATGATTAGGGTTATTCTTATTTTAAGAAAAAATGGAGCGTTTTTATATCTTGTTTTAGTGTGAATGTGATTAGGGTGAGTAAACTAAATTTCTTCTTTACTTTGTGAAAATGACCTGTAATCAACCGTATATCCAAAAATTGAAATTACCGGGCTTTTTATTTCCATATTACTTTCTAGAAGTTCAGAAATTGTAGTTTTTGTTACTTCCTGATCCGGCATACTGGCATTATAGATTAAACCAACTGGGTAGCTGCCGGGATAGCCTTTCTCAAGGTATTTTTGTGCAATTTGCCTGATGTTTTTGGCCCCCATATAATAAACAGAGGTGTCCGATTCCAGAATTTTATAACTGTTTTTGGCGTGGGCGGTACCAAATGCAACAGAAGACGATATTCCACGGTGGGTTAAAGGTATGTCCCCATACGCAGCAGCAGCAATTGCTGAACTTATTCCGGGAACAATTTCAACCTGTATTCCATGTTCCTCAAGGTACATTTTTTCCTCGCCACCACGTCCGAATATTAAAGGGTCACCTCCTTTAAGCCTTACAACCATATTGCCTTGTTGTGCCGATTGTAACAATATTTCATTTATTTCGCTTTGTTCTTTGCTATGGTTATTTCTGCGTTTTCCAACATATATCTTTTTGCCCGGATATTGGTTAAGGGCATCGGCATCCAGCAAGTCGTCGTAGAAAATTACATCGGCAATGGTCAGCAATTTTTTGCCTTTCACCGTTAACAGATCAGGGTTTCCCGAACCAAAACCAACAAGGTAGACTTTACCTTTGCTTTCTTCCTTTACTGTTTCAAGTTGTTCCCGTTCATGGATAAACGCTTTTAACTCTTTCTTTAGCGAAACCGTTTTTTTTACTTCTTTTCTTTTAGAGTTTAAGGCCAGTAGCATTGAATCTGTTTCAACAATTGCAGAAGAAATAAAACCGGATTCCTCTGCTTTATCTGTCCTGTTACAAAGAATATTTTGTTTTTCAGCATCAGCGAGTATTCTTTGATTTGTTTCCGGATGGTTTGTACAGGCGTAAACCAGGAACATATCCTTAAGATATTCGGTTTTATATAGACTCTTTATTATGACAATATTTTCCAAGGTCGATATTTCTTCCCTGATTTCAGGAGCAACTACGGTAATTTTTTTTGTAAACGGAAGCAGGTTTTTTATTTTCTGAAAAGCTACTTTTCCTCCGCCTACAACCAATATATGTTTATTTTCGATATTTAAAGATATGGGTAGAAAGTTCATGACAGCTAATGAATTCTTAGTGTTAAATTTTAATATGGGTTGTGTCGGTTACTCCGGCTTCTTCAAAGCTGGTCATCTCATTAATCATAACAAGAGCCGATTCGATTATTGGCAAGGCCAATGCGGCACCGGTTCCTTCTCCCAGCCTCAGGCGAAGGTTTAATACAGGTTCAGCACCTAAGAATTTAAGCATGAGAACATGACCTTTTTCTTCTGAAGAGTGACAGAAAATGCAGTTTTCTTTAACCGAAGCGTCAAAGTTGTAGGCCGTAAGCATGGCAGCGGTAGCAATAAACCCGTCAACCAGGATTAGCATGTTTTGTTTTTTTGCTTCCAGGAAAGCACCAACCATCATGGCAATTTCCAGTCCTCCGAAAGTGGCAAGGGCTTCAAAAGGGGTCTGCGGGCTATACTTCTCACTAAGTTCTTTCAGGACTTTTATTTTATGGACCAAGTTATCTCCGAGCATTCCGGCACCAGGGCCCGTACAGTCTTCAATGGGAATTTTTGTAAAATAATGCATGAGAAGGGTAGAGGGGGACGTATTTCCAATTCCCATTTCTCCAAAACCAATAGTGTTACATCCGGCTTTGGCTTCCTCTTTCACAAAATAGGCTCCCCGTTTCATGGCTTTCTGGCATTCTTCCGTTGTCATAGCTGGCTCATAACGCATGTTACGAGAGCCATAGGCTATTTTAGCATTAATTATGGGGGTATCTTTAGGAAAGTCATAATCAACGCCAGCATCAATTACTTTAAGTTCAATATTATGCTGATGGCAAAATACACTTATTCCTGCGCCGCCTTCTATAAAGTTTAAAGTCTGTTGCCAGGTAATTTCTTTTGGACAGGGACTAACACCTTCTTCTGTAATTCCGTGGTCTGCAGCAAATACCAGCATAGTTGGCCTGTTAATCCGGGGCGATAGCGTATTTTGTATTTGCCCTATTTGTATGGCAATGTCTTCAAGCTGCCCGAGCGATCCTAAAGGTTTGGTTTTATTGTCTGTTTTGTGTTGAAGTTGCTCTTTAATGTTCATGAAGGCAAAAAAATGAGTGAAATAAATCAAACTGCTAATTTGCTAAGAATAGTTTTAGTTTTCAAATCAACCATTGGTTCTTATTGACATATAATTTTGTACTTTGAGGTGTTTTTGTATTGCATACTTACCTATTCTAACAATTATTACATCCTAAATCTATGAAAAACATTTACCTTACTTTTATTACAGTTTTACTTTTTGTTCTGTTATTCAGCGAAAAGTTGGTTGCCCAGGTTTACGAATGGACTGCTGCCGGCGATGGTGTTTCCTTATATCAAGAAAAAAACTGGCGGGAACAAAGCTCTCACGAAATACCAGCAAATGGTACAATTGATAAAAACAAAGCTCTGCAGTTTGACTTATTAGTAGAATTTGGAACCGTTGGAGGCACTGGTTTTGCTGCACATTTGTGGCTTGGCGGACATACGCTCACCATAAGCGGAGGTGTGGTTAATGGAGCATCGGGTGCCGGTATTCGCTCTAATTCGGAAAATGGTCATATTGTTTTAAGCGGGGGCATTCTTTCCTGCGATTTTCTTGAGGGTACTGATGTTAAAATTAGTAAAAGTGCTGAACTCATTTTAAAAGGGGAAAGCCCTTTAAATAATACAAACATCGATTTGCACTCGTCCCTAACGGGAAGTATAGAATTATATGGAGTGTCGAAAACTGAAGTGGAAACCAACATTTTACCTCTTATTACCCTGGGGGGAATGGCACCTGTGTTAGGCAAAAGTATTTTTTTATCAACCACTGTAAAGGGAACGTTAATATCACTTGATGAAAGGCCTGATTATGAATGGGATTCTGTTCCAACAGGCAACAAAGATTATTCAGACAACCCTGTTCCAAATGACGGGCCTAACATTATTTTTATATTGCTCGACGATTTAGGATATGGCGATTTAGGGAACTTTTGGCAAAATCAGCTTACCGGGGATAAGAAAATGGCAACCCCGATGTTGGACAAAATGGCCAATGAAGGGTGTATGATGACAAATCATTATTGTCCCGCACCTGTATGTGCACCTTCCAGGGCATCGTTTTTACAAGGTTTGCACCAAGGGCACGCAAACATTAGAAACAACCAGTTTGATAAACCTCTGGCCAATGATTTAACTGTTGCCAATGTGTTGCAAAGTGTAGGGTACAGAACCATGCATGTGGGGAAAAATGGTGTGGCCGGAGGCCGAAAATCCGGTAATCCTGCCCATCCGTTATTAAGGGGCTTTGATCAGTTCTTCGGTTACCTGTATCATTCGCAAGGACATGAACACTACCCAAGAAATGGAACGACCGATAAAAAAGCATTCTTCTTTGATGGCTATAGGGAAATAAAAGTAGGGACGGAACTTACATATACAACAGATGTTTTTACAGCGAAGGCAAAACAATATATCATAGAACATCGCGCAAACAGGCCGGAGCAACCGTTCTTTTTATATCTGGCCTATGATGTCCCTCATTTTAAATTACAGAAAGCCACCCAGGCATATCCCGAAGGTTACGGCATAAATGGCGGGTTACAGTGGACAGACTATGAAAACCCTGATGGCTCTTTAGTGGACACTCCCTGGGTCAATACTGCTTCCGGGACCAGAAACTCTTATGTTCATCCGGACTATGCCGATAAATCATGGAGTAGTGAGGAAAAATCGCATGCTTCTATGATTCGAAGGGTTGATAATGGAGTGGAAGACATCATACAAACCCTTAAGGATTTTGGTATCGATGATAACACTTTGGTTATTTTCTCTTCCGACAATGGTCCTCATAAAGAAGGTAACAACCCCAAATCTTTTGAGTCTTTTGCAGACATGGCCGGTATTAAAAGGGATTTATGGGAAGGGGGGCTTAAAGTTCCAACTATAGTCAGATATCCGGGAAAAATACCTTCAGGTTCTCAGGTATCGTTTAACTCCGGGTTCTGGGACTGGTTGGCTACTTTTGCCGATATGGCCAATGCCCCAATTCCCGCTAAAACAGATGGGGTTTCATTAATGCCGTCCCTTACTCAGCATAATGGACAGAAAGATAAAGGTTATTCTTATGTCGAGTACTATAGTAATTCGAATACACCGAACTGGGGAGTTTTCGGAAGCCATGCCAATAAAAAAAGGAATCAGATGCAGGTAATTAAGTTGGGAAAATATAAAGGGGTAAGATATAACATTAAGAGTCACAAAGATGATTTTGAAATCTACGACATCTCAACAGATCATACCGAAAAGAAAAACCTGGCAGGCGGTCCCAACTTTTCGGAACTACAGCAACAAATGAAGGACAAGGTTTTACAGATTCGAAAGGCTGATGCTTCGGCAAAGCGCCCTTATGATAATGAGCTGGTACCTGCTGTTGATATAGTAAGTGCCCGAAAGGGATTAAATTATAGTTATTATGAAGTGGAATGTCCATATGTGCCTGATTTTGAATATTTGACTTCTGTAAGATCAGGCTATGTGGACAATATTGACTTTGATATGATACAACAGGATAACCCAATAGGACTGTTGTTTAAAGGTTATATTACCGTTCCGGCCGATGGTACCTACACATTTTATTTACAATCGGGAAGTAATGTGCATTTGAAGGTTCATGATATTCACCTCTTAACGGACGATTATAATTACTCAGGAGAAGAAATATCTGCTACCCTGAATTTAAAAGCAGGATCCCATCCCATAAAAATATATTACCAGAACAATGAAGCGTCAATTAACTCACTCAATTTACAGTTGGAAGGGCCTGGAATAGAAAAAGCTCCGGTACCGGATGATATGTTTGA
Organism: Bacteroidales bacterium; assembly: GCA_965230395.1. Classification (GTDB taxonomy): domain Bacteria; phylum Bacteroidota; class Bacteroidia; order Bacteroidales; family UBA10428; genus UBA10428. Next base: position 6,548,834 of record CBDDKV010000002.1, on the reverse strand, counting down.
TTCAGAGGGTAAATCTATCAGAACGGAACAAAAGTTGGTATCGGACGCGACGGGTTTCTATGTCTATCCGTCACCGGCCAGAGAAAATCTTCATTTAGTATTTGAAAGCGCAGTGCCGGGAAATTGTATGGTAACTATTAAAAGATTAACAGGGAGTAATATATACAGACAGTTGGTTGGGGCAGATTTAGAATCGAATACCTTAGATTTGGATATTCGTAAACTAGCCGAAGGAGTTTATATAATTGTATTACAGGATCAGAATGGGAATTTATTGTATAAACAAAAGTTTGTAAAGAAATAATCCAGGCTAAAATATTATTGATAATAACATTACAGGAAAGAAGTTGTCTTTAAAAAGGCAGCTTTTTTCGTCTATATGGTGTATTAGGAATGAGCAATTTAATAAAAAACGACTGCCATACGAATCATCTGCAGGCAGCCGTTGATAACCTATTTTTCTGTCATGGCAAAATAGGAGTGTCTTTGCGTCAAATTAAAAGCCCGAAATAAAAAACGATATTTTTTTTAATTTGGTATTTCAGCTTAGTGACATGTCATACGTTTAATGACGGATAGGATTACTCCCTATCGTTTGTGAGAACGCTATCGCTAAGTTCCTTCGTTGAACCTGCTCGGAATGAGATTGTTGCGATCTTGAGGGGCGAAGGAGAAGCAACCGAAGCCATTTTAATGGCAGAGTTCACCGAAGGTAATCCGTACACATCACTTTTCTGTTGACATGAACTAGTTACTTTCTTTGCTCATTAGTTTAACGCTAATTCCGGTCCATCCCTGGTTACCATTGATGTCTGTTATGTAAAGCAGAACATGATAATCCCCTTCGTCATATCCTTTGGGTATTGTGAAGCTTGTGTCGGTAGTTATACTTTCTCCCTCCGACAAGTTTACCACCCAGTTCTTAAGAAAAGGTTTATTTGCTGTTTTTATTTCATCCATGTGGCAAATTTCTTCATGATCACCATGTGTATGATGATCAAAGTTGTGATGCATATTAAGCTTATAACTTTTTACAGCTTCGTTGTCTGCAAAACTGGCCTTGAAACGCATTTCTTCTCCCAGGTAAACTGTATCACAAGGTCTGGGAAAATCTACCGAAAGCGTGGGTGCATCTGTATCGAAATCATCATTGTCAGAATCACATGCTGTAATTGAAATGAAAAATGCCCCGAATAACAGGGCACTTATCTTTAAAATATTTTTATTTACTGACATTTAATTCATCGGTTTTAGCGGTTCCGTTGTTTTTTTCATCATAAACATGAAGGTGGAAGTGATATTTTCCGGTGCTGGCTTTTTCAGTTATCGTTATTTCATGGCTAACCGTTGTTTTGTCTTTTCCTTTGAAGTTATCCGAAAACTCATCGTCAACCAGTTTGTATTCGTCTTCAATTTTTCCAGAAGCAGGTTCGTCATGAATTTCAAGGTGATAGTTCTTCAGGGTAGCGCCATTTTTTGCCTCTGCTGTAAATTTCACAACAATTACATCATTTAACGAAAGTGTTGTCCCTCCATTTTTGTTGGTAATAGAAAGATCGGTCACTGAAGGTGCATTCGGGTTTTCAACAACTTCGAGTTTGGCTTCTTCAGTTGCTGTGTAACCTTCCTGACTGGTTACTGTAAGGTGGAAATGATAATTTCCAGTGCTTGCTTCTACCGGTACTTCAATATGGTCATGGATGTGAGTGTTCCTTAACCCGTCAATATCGGTAAAATCTTCGTCAATTATTTTATATTCATCAGCAGCAAGGCCGGATTCGGGCTCATCGTGAATTTCAATATGGTATTTCGAGAGTTTATCGCTTGATTCCATATTTACATCAAATTCAAAAGAGATGATTCCTCCTGTTGTTATTGTTTTTCCGCCTCCCGCTTCACTTTCAACCGAAAAGTTGGAAATAACAGGTTTTGACTCTGAGCCGTTGTTGTCGTCATCATCGTTGCATCCAACGAAAGAAAAAGCAAGAAATGTACTAAGAATAAATACTGAAAGTTTTTTCATTTTAATTGTTTTATAAGTTATTAATTGATGTTATGATTTTTAAATGGCACGGTAACAGATAATTGTATGTTTCTTCCGGCTTCGGGAAGATTCATCCTTCTGTAAATGCTCAAGTGATTATAGTATTTGCTGTTAAATAAATTATCGACTTTAAGGGAAACTTGAAAGAATATTTTTTCGAGATTTATATTCGTAAATGCACCAATGTAAACCATATAGGCTCCGGGAGTCCCTTTTCCTTCACCTCGTAAGTTCGGGATTTCATTTTGTACAAACCGGGTTTGCCTGTCAATGAATTTTATTCCGCTCATAATGTTACTGTTCTTTAACTTACCTGATTTCTTGAACAGAAACACTTTTGCACTGGCATCAACCGATATTGGCGGGGTAAAAGGCAGTGGTGCGTTGTTTTTGTGATTGACAGCATAAACATATTCACCTGAACACGATATGGCTGCCAGTTTCTGAAACCAATAGTCGACCTGAAATTCTCCGCCGCTTCTGGAGGCTTCGGTTTCGGTGTAGTTATAAATCTGGCCGTCTCCTGTAGTTTTTGCCCATTCTCCACTTGGATTGGCATAGATATAATTTGTGAAGTAGCTGTAAAATCCGGCAATCATGGCAGTAAGATCTTTATTTACAAATTTTAGCATCAGATCGGCCTGGTAGGCTTCCTCTGGTGTAAGATCTGGGTTGCCAACTTCGTATCTCATAGCACTGAATATTTTTCCATGTGAATGGGTTTCCCTGATGGAAGGAATTCGGAAACTCTTTCCAAGGTTAAATTTTATTTGCAGGTTGTCGGTAATTCCGAGTGACACCCCGGCCATACCGGTAAAACTTTGAAAATCTTCATTTCCATGTTTTGCAAGAACAGAATCTTCACTATTTTCCGGACGTGGATTAATATATCCATAAACAACTTTTTGGGCATAATCATACCGGAGCCCGATATTCAAAAAGGTATTGTTGCCAAGCATATGTTTATCATAAATGAAAATTCCTGAAATAAACTGCCTGTAGTCCGGAATTACAAAATTGAACCCACTTCTGGAATTTAACACATACTGAGTCTGGTTCCCAACGGTTACTGTTGATTTATTAATACGCCTGTTTAGTTGAATGTTTCCGGAAAAAGTGCTTAATTTCAGCCGGGAATGGATGTGATCATGCGGAATTTCTTCTGCTTTTCCGGTTTTATCCTGCAGGTGATCATAATCGGTATGAACATTGTTTTGATAGCCAATATTGATTTTAAGCTTGTTTTCTGAAAAATTCAGGATGGTTTGATTCGAAAAGCGAAAATGATTTACTTTTTGATTGGGAATATTAACATCCCTGTTGCTGGCATCATGGTCAATAGGAGAGGAACGGAATTCAACTTCAAAAGCGTCGGCATAGAAGCCTGTGTTTCTATAAAGGTTCGATAGTTCAAAAGAAGTTCTTCCTTTTTTTAAGACTTTTCCAAAAGTTGTTTTTACACCCGTTTCTCGTCCGGCGGTATTCTTCAGCTTGCCGTTCAAAATAAGGTTGTATGTATTGTATTCCGTACTTTGGGCCGGAACTTTTATGTCGCCGTAATTCAGGTGGGTAATTCTTAGTCTGTAAAAGTATTTTTCTTTTCTGTGGTTCAGCATAGCAGTTGAACCAATCAGATGGTTGCCCGATTTTCCGATAAGTTTTATTTCCCCTTTGAGGGTGTTTTCTGGCAACAAAACAGGGGGAAGGATTTGAATAACCCCACCGACAGCATCGCTGCCATGCATAAGCGATGCTGGTCCTTTAATAACATTCAGGTTCTCGATGGTATACTGGTCGATTTCCAGTCCGTGTGTTTCTCCCCATTGCTGGCCTTCAAGTTTTAACCCGTTATTTACAACTGCAATTCTGTTAAAACTCATACCGCGGATAACAGGTTTTGAAACGGAAGATCCTGTTTCTATAGAGCTTACACCGGGAAGTTTTTTTAACGTTTGCATCAGGCTGCCGGCATAGTTCTGCTCCAGAAATATTTTATCAACTCTTTCAGCAACAATACTTTGTTCTCTGACTTCTTTTGCGTAAATATCTGCAGAAACCATAACTTCTGATATTTCGCTGAAGTCTTTGCTGATCGTAATGTCAAGATTAACATCAAGTGTTTTGCAAACAATTTTTTGGGTGTGTTTTTGGTATCCGACAAAGGTTACCGCAAGCATATATTCTCCGGGGGGAACATTTTTAATACTGAAGTGCCCCTGTTTGTCGGTAACGGTGCCTAAGTGTGTGTTTTCAAGGGATACCGTAGCCCACTCAAGAGCTTGTCCTTTTTCATTTGTTATTTTGCCCGAAATAGATACTGCTTTTACACAGTTTATGGCAAGAACACTCAAAAGAGTTAATACCAGGTTTTTCATAAAAGTATACGCATTGCCGAATAAATACGAAATGCTTGTTGCTTTGCTAAGGCCCTTTTCCCCGAGAGCATTATCAGTTAAACATAGTCTGGCAGGTTTCCTGACTTGTCCCGATTTTTGCAACCTTCCCATTCCGAAGATTCAGAACAGTGGTTTCGTAGTTCAAAAATCATGATTCTGCGTTTAGCAGAACCGGAACTTACAGTAGCGGGTACTGTTCCGGGTTTACACCGGATTCCCTTTTATGAATTACATAGATTACCGTAATTCATCACCAAAACCGCCGCAAAGGTAAAAAGCTATTTCTATTTTTCAAGCTCTTTTTTTGACTTCAGAAAGATAACTGTGATAATGGTTTTGTTCATCTCTGTCGGGAGCCGGCAGGATTGCTCGGGGAGGGATTGATAAAAATTCTGATTATTTCGTCCAAAGAACTATATTCTTCCGGATATTCAACCTTTGGCTTGCTAATAACATGCACAGAAATACCGAGTTCCAGTGCGGCACCAACCTTCTCATAAAAACCTCCGGGTTCCCCGGTATCTTTCGTCACCATGTGTTTTATGTCGTATTCTTTCATAATACTTTTATTCAGTTCTTTAGATGACCTGCCTTTCATGGCAATTACCTGGTAAGTTGTAAGTCCCGCTTTTTCACAAGTTTCTATACTTTGTTTTACAGGCAATACACGTGCCGTTAATCTACTGATACCAATAGGCAAAAACTGATGAATATTTTTTGAGCCTATAGTGAGCAGTATGTTTCCTTCAGTTTCCTTTAATGAATTTATTGCTTCCGTGTAACCTGAATAATAACGGGCTTCTTTAATAAGTTCGCTTTCTCTTTCAAAACGAAGATACCGGACTAATGTTTTCCGGCATGCATTTATTGCATTTTGTGAAACAACTTCAGCATATGGGTGGCTTGCATCAATAACTGCTATTATTTTTTCATTTTCTATAAATTGTACCATATCGTTCTCGTCCAGGATTTTTTGCAGGACGCGAACACCTTTCTCTCGGAACATGGAACTTCCAAAGTAGGTTGTGGTTGAAACAATTACATTAAGACCTTTATTACCAATCTCTTGAGTGATTTTAAGCGCGTCACTGGTTCCTCCTATAACCCAAATCATAATTTGTAGCCCCGTCTTGTTACCATTTTTCCATTTATTATTTTAGTTTGTGAGTTCCCGATAATAAGTGTTGTAAACATATCAATATTATGGTCCAGAACATTTCTCAGATCGGTTATCATAACTTCCTGTTTTTCCCTCATGGCATTTTTTACAATCCCTACCGGAGTTTCCGGGGTCTGATATTTCAGTAATATTTCAATTGCTGTGTTAAGCTGTCGTACCCTTGTTTTACTTTTAGGGTTGTAAAGACTTATTACAAAATCCCCTGTACCTGCTGCATGCAGACGTTTTTCAATGAGTTCCCACGGGGTTAGCAAGTCACTCAGGCTTAAGGTTACAAAATCATTCATCAAGGGGGCGCCTAGCAATGAAGCCGTTGCTACAGAGGCACTTATTCCCGGTACGATTTCAGTATCAATCTCTGATTTTCTTTCTGCAATTATTTCAAGCATTATACCTGCCATTCCATAAATTCCGGAGTCACCACTGCTAATTAAGCTGATTGTTTTACCTGTTTCTGCAAGTTTTAGTACTTCCTCGCACCTGTCTATTTCTTTTTTCATGGGCGAAGAGATTAATTCTTTTTTTCTGGAAAAGGGTTCAATTAGCTTAATATATGTTTTATAGCCAATTATTGTATCGCTGTTCTCCAAAGCGTTTAATGCAGCAGGACAGATGTAATCTGTATCTCCGGGACCAATTCCAACCACAAATATTTTCCCTTTCATTCGCTTCTTGATTTTTAATGTGTTATTAGATTTGAGTCTTCGAGGGCATTGTAGCCTTGCGGGTTTTAATAAGATTGTTCAAAAATTGAAAGGGTCATCCCGTCTTCAATTTCTTTTTGGACAATAAACTGCCCTGACTTTTTTCCTGCCAGATATGCCGCTGATGTACTTACCGAGCTCACCCCAACTTTTGCCAGGACAAAGGCAGATCCCTGAAATTTGTCATCAACCGTTTTCAATGTTTCTGCATTAAAGAATTTTAACTGGCAGTTTAATTTATTGGCAATCCGCATTATTGCTTCTTCTCCATCTTTTATTGATATCGATGCAATGGTCTTTATACTGCGAGTGTCAACATTAAACCTTTTGCATGTATTAAAAATAAAAGCTTCGAGTTTTTCCGGAGAAGTGTTTTTTTTACAGCCAATGCCCAGAATAATATTTTGGGGAATTAATTTTACAAATGGAACTATTTCTTTTATTTCCAGTTTGTTGGTCACAATTACTTTTCCTGTACTTTGCCCATCAGGCACAGCCATTAATGATTGTTGCAGTATACCGGAATCATCTGCCAGTTCAATATTTTCCCCGTTTATTATTTTCGCTGTAATTGTTTTGGCATCTTCCATCGAGTCTATAACAAGACCATTTTCTTTTGCAAGCATATCTACCGATGGAAGCTTGTTAACATCTGAAGCTGTTGTAATTACGGGGTTTGCAGATATCAATGTGGAAATTTTTAGAGCAAGGGCATTTGCTCCGCCCAAATGACCAGAAAGCAAACTGATGACATTGTGGCCTTTATCGTCTATTACAATTACGGCAGGATCGGTTCTTTTATCTTTTAACCAGGGAGCAATACTACGAACAACAATACCACTTGCCATAATGAAGATGAGGGAATCATAGTTTTGGAATAGTTTACCACAAAAGTCTTTTAGTTTTCCTTCAATTGTAGAAAAACCATGCAGGTTCCATTTCGGAAGCGTATAACAGGTTCCGTTGTTTAACATGCCCGAAAGCCTTTTGGCGAGGGTGTTTCCATGTTTGCTTAGCGAAATAATTGCTGTCATTTTTTTATGTTTTTTCTGTATTCATGGGAGAATGTCTTATCGTATAGTAATGAGTTCTCGTATTCATTTCCTAAAAAAGTACCAACAAGAATCATTGCTGTTTTGTTAATATTCCCTGCCCTTACTTTTTCAACAACTGTTTCAAGCCTGGCTTTTATAATTTTTTGATCTGGCCAGCTGGCACGTTGAACCACAGCAACCGGAGTATTGGGGGGGTAATGTGCCAATAGCTTTTCAACCAATTTATCAATCATCTGAACAGACAGGAAAATAGCCATTGAAGTTTTATGCGAAGCCAGGCTTTCAATTTGCTCCAGCTCTGGAACAGGGGTTCTTCCCTCCATACGGGTGCAGATTACGGTTTGGGAAATGCCCGGTACGGTAAACTCCTTTTGTAAAGCAGCCGCCGATGCTACAAATGAACTCACTCCGGGAATTACCTCATACGTTATTTTTAACTTGTCCAGTTCTTCCATCTGCTCGCGAATTGAACCGTAAATAGAAGGATCTCCTGTGTGTACCCTGGCAACAGTTTTTCCCTGGTTGCAGGCATCTTTCATTTTTTCTATAATCTCCTCCAGGTTCATGCCGGCACTATTATAAACTTCGGCTTCAGGTTTTCGGTCTTCTATAACGGCTACTGGTACCAATGAACCGGCATAAATAATTATGTCGGCATTGCGAATGGCTTTTTGCCCTTTTATGGTAATAAGCTCCGGATCTCCGGGTCCGGCCCCTACAAATTTTACTCCTGACATATTTCAAAATCTCTTATATTGGACAATTTCTCTTTCTGTAAAATGGCTGTTGAGAAATAAGGAATTTTTTCCTTTAAGTCCTCAATTGAATTATAAATAATCTGGTTCGATTTTCCGGCATTGCTAATCATTACAAATTTATACTTCGGGCATATTTTTAGAAAATTATAAAGCTCCCTGTGATAGGAAGAAACTTTCATAAAAACAATTGTGTCGGAAGAAACAATCAACCTTTTGGCACTTTCGCTAAAAGAGGAAATTACGGCAAGGTTCTCATCGCCTTTGCATAATGGCATTGATAAGATACTGCTTATGGCTGCAAAGGAGTATATGCCCGGTATTGTTTCAATTGTGTATTTTGAACTCAGGTGCTCCAGAATGTAATTGTATGTGCTGTAAAGCATTGGATCTCCAAGGGTTAAAAATATAACCGTTTTTCCACTACATAACTCATGGTTTATTCTACTGGCATTTTGCTTTCTTGACGCAATTCGTTTATTTACGTTTTGTGTCATTGAAAATTCCAGGTGTTCTATGACGGCATTTGATGGTAAATACTCTGAAATAATGTTTAAAGCTGTACTTTCCTGTTCCTTTGATTTTGGTACATAGATAATATCGGCCTCCTTAAGTGCTTTTACCGCTTTTATAGTGAGCAAGTCCGGGTCTCCCGGTCCTATGCCTATTCCATAAAGCATTCCTTTCGTCGTTTTTACTGCTTCCATTCTCTAATTTATCATATGATTTCTTCTTAAGTTTAAAACCATCTTCCTGTTTTTCTCTGCTTTCCAGAAGGTAGACTGTTTTGTCCGTTAAGGTGTAATTTTCTGTTATATAAAAAAATTGACTGTTTACTGTTTTTGCGCTGTGAGTATAAAAATCGGGTTTTGTGCTGTAAGCATAAAGATTTTTTTACTGGTGTCGGCTTTATTTATTGCCACCTGGATGAATTCAAAGTCATAATTGTTTTTTTTGAAAAACTCAAAAGCGTTGATCATTGTATCTATCAAAATAGCAGTTACAACAATAACACTTCTTTGGGGGGCATGCCGTGTTATTAAATTCAGGATTTTTTCCAGGTTGCCTCCGGAACCTCCAATAAAATACTTATTCGTGTTTTTCACTTCGTTCATTCCGTCTGGAGCCATTGCCTCGATAATCTCAAGGTTCTCCACAGCATGTTTCTTTTTGTTCGTTTCAATAAGCTCAATGGCTTCCTGTTTATGCTCAACGGCTATTACTTTTCCATGGGTTACTATTTTTGCCGCTTCAATAGAAACGGAGCCTGTTCCTGCACCTATATCCATCAAAGTATCATTGGGTTTTAATTCCAATTTACCCAGAATAATGGAACGTACTTCTTCTTTTGTCATGGGAACATTGCCTCTTATAAACTCGCTATCCTTCATTCTTGGTCGTGTTTTCGATTATAACAGAACATAGCTTAAACTCGAAATCCTGAAACGAAATTTCACTTGCTGTTTCAGATATTATTTTTTCATCGGGATATGAAAGGTTATTTCCAAGGTGCATTTTCAGTTGTCCGTAACCTTTTTCCACAAGATTTTGTGCGATGGATTTCCAATTGTTTTTTAAATCGGTCAATAAAAAAACAGAGTCGAAATGTTCCAGTTTTTCGATATAACCTGCTTCTGCACCATGAAGAGAACCAAGAAAAGCATTTTCATACCCCATACCTAAGCGGGCATAGAAATATTGATATGAACTAATGCCTGGAATTATTTCAATGGCAGTCAGGGGAAATTCATGGGTTAAGAAGCGCCTGAGTGAATAAAAACCAGTATCGCCGGAAACTAAAACAACGATATTCATTTCGGTACAATTGCTTATGATTTCCTTTAGGTTATTTAGTTTCCCATCGAAAAGGCATGTTTGTTTTGTTAACCCATTGAAGATTTCCAGTTGCCTTTTACCTCCAATAAGAATATCAGCCTGATTCACTTTATTAAAAACGGCGGGAACAATATAGTCCGGATTTCCCGGACCAATTCCACAGATGATGATATGTTGTTTTTTTTCACTCATTTGTTAGTTCCTCCATATATTTTATGGCTTCAGAAGTTGAACCTACCATTCTTTTTTTCTGAGAAAACAGTATTACTTCTATGCTTAACTCCTTGTAAATGAATTCCTCCGCTCTTGTCTTTATTGTGGTGGCCAGATAATTCCAAAAGTCTGTTTCAGGAATAAAATCGGTTGTTTCTTCAAGAGTGTTTGCCTCCATTATTTTATGGAACACAGAAACATCCTGGCTAAACATCAGGTAATGAGAGGCCAATACTTCTTTCCTGGCATCGGCAACGCGGCTATGAGTCTGAAAAATTCCCCCGGCCAGCTTTACCAGTTTCCCGATATGGCCAATTAAAATAATCCTCCTGAAATTATTTCTGACCGCCTGCTCCAGCATAAAGCCTATATAATTACTTGTCAGGACTATTTTATCTTCTTCGTAATTAAACTGTTCATGCGAAAACGCTTTTCCGTAATTTCCCGGAGAGAAAACAGCTGCTGTTATGCCAAATGCTGCCAACTGTTTTAGTTTTAGCACAAGAGAGTCTTTGAGCGCCTCTTCCGACATAGGCTTTACAATCCCGGTTGTGCCTAAAATGGAAATGCCATCAACAATGCCTAATTTGGGATTAAAAGTTTTCTTTGCAATTTCTGCCCCTTCCGGAATACACAAAAGAATTTCGATACCTGTATTTTCCGGCAATATTTCTTTTACTGCTTCATAAATCATTTTTTGCGGAACAGGGTTAATGGCCGGTTCGCCAACTTTAACAGCAAGTCCGGGTTTGGTGGCTCTGCCTATTCCTTTTCCGGCTGTTATCTTAATTTCGTGGTTTGGTAATAAACGGGCTTCTGCCTGTATTTCAATTCCATGGGTTATATCAGGGTCATCACCGGCATCTTTTATAGTGGAACTAAAAGCGCAAGACGTATCGAACCTTAAATGGTTTAGCTCAATATAAACATCCGAACCATTTGGTAAAGTTACTGAAACATGCTCAATTTTTTTTTGATGAAGCAACATGTACGCGGATGCCTTTGCAACAGCAGCGGCGCACGTTCCGGTTGTATATCCGCTTCGTAGTTCGGTATGTAACTTTTCCTGGTTCTTCACTTCGGATCTTTTTTTATTAAAGCAAATAAAATGGCATTGAGCATGGCCACGCCAACGGTGCTTCCTCCTTTTCTGCCCCGTATAATCATAAATGGCACACCTGAATTTTTTAGCATCTCTTTTGATTCTGCAGCACCAACAAATCCAACCGGAACACCAATGACCAGGTCGGGTTTAATCTGGTTTTCTTTTGCAAGTTCACAAATGCGTACCAGGGCAGTAGGGGCATTTCCGATTACAAACACCCTAAAGTCCTGTTGATTTGAGGCTTTGTTTATTCCAACAATGGAACGGGTGATTCCCAGCTTTTTAGCTTCCTCTGCAACATCATCATCATGAACAAAGCAATGAATTTCACAATTTAGTTTTTTCAGTGCCGTTTTGCTTACGCCAGCCTTTATCATCGTGGTGTCGGCATATATTTTACACCCTTTTTTCAGGGCATTTTCGGCAATCTCAACAGCATCCGGACGGGCCTCAAATAAATGGGCATATTCAAAATCAGCCGTAGTATGTATTACCCGCTTAATGATTGGTTCAAAATTTTCAGGTAAAGAAATATGCGAAAGTTCCCGGCTGATGATTTTCATACTGTCGGATTCAATTCCTGTAGGGTTCGTATTTACATAATTGCTTTTTTCCATAGCTCAACTATTTGTTCAAAGAATTGAAAATTTGAATAAAAATGAATGTGTGCATACCCTGCAAGTGTGTTTTCTTTTCTGAGCCCGCATTGCCATTCTCTTTGTTTTTCCGGCTTTTTAAGCTGAAATTCAAGTTTGTAATTGGGGCTGGTTTCGGGTTCAACTATTTCTGAACGGTGAAATTCATGACTTTTTGATTGTGCCCCATGGTAGTTAACCAGTGCATATCCAAATCGTTTTAAGTGTTTGGTCATTTGCACCTTTACATTAAAAACTCCAGCCATTTCAAAGTTACTGCCATTTAAATTAATTATCTTTTCCGACAGGTACATTAATCCGCCACACTCAGCATAAACAGGAAATCCTTTATCGGCAGCATTTTTTATTTGCTCCAGCATTTTTTTGTTGGCCGATAGTTCCTTCGCAAAGACTTCCGGATATCCTCCGCCTATATAAAGACAATTGCATTTCTCTGGAAGGTTTCTGTCATTTATTGGACTGAAGTAACTCAGAGATGCCCCCAGTTCTTCAAGTAATTCGAGGTTATCCTTATAGTAAAACCGAAAGGCTTTATCATAGGCGATTCCAATATTCAATCCCGAGAGATCAATTTTGGGAAGCTCAAATAATTCTGGTTCAGTGGCTTTAAGAGCAGTGGTTCCAAGCAGGGCCTTAATGTCAATTGTATGGGCGAGCGTTTCCCTAAGTTTTTCGACCTTATTAGACAGTTCGCCTACCTCTTCCGCCTGAATTAGCCCCAGGTGCCTGCTTTCCAGCATTAAATCTTTATTGGTAGGCAGATATCCCAGGCAAGCAATTTTGCCCTCGTCTTCAATTATCTTTTTTAAAAAACTATAGTATTCATAATTGGGGACATGATTTAAAATTACCCCGCACACATTTGCATCTGGTTTTAATTCTGAAAAACCTTTTACAATGGCTGCTACTGACTGGTACAGCCCCTTGCAGTTTACAACAAGAATTACGGGGAGGCTGAGAATACGGCCAAGTTCATAACTGCTTCCTGTTGCCTTTTCCCCCATTCCGTCATACATGCCCATAACACCTTCAACGATTGCGATATCGGCTTTTTCTGTATGCTCGGCAAATAAATGTTTAAGTGTTAAGTGAGGCAGCATAAAGCTATCGAGATTATATGACGGGACCCCCAACACAGAATGATGAAATGCCGGATCAATATAGTCGGGACCGGTTTTAAACGGTGCAACTTTATATCCCATAGACTTTAACAAAGCCATTAACCCTATAGAAATGGTCGTTTTACCGCATCCACTGTTTGTGCCAGCAACTATGAAACCATGCATCATCATGTTTTTACCAGTTTATAGAACTCATTCATATCAGAAGGTAGCTCTTCCGGTTTTATTCCCGGAACTAAAGAGTTACAGACTTCAACAATAAAAGGTTGGGACAGCTCCGCCTGTTCGATCATTTTCTTTTGACTAAAGATGGCCTTTGGCGTCCCCATTGCCATAATCTTGCCTTTATGCAGCAAAACAATGTAATCTGCCCATGAATAGGCATGATTTACATCATGGGTTGATATAAGTAAGGTTTTTCCGCTTTTGTGAAGTTTATTAAGATAACCAAAAAGTATATTTGAATGTTTTGAGTCAAGACTTGAATTTGGTTCGTCACATACAATAACCTCAGGCTCCATTACTAAAACTGAAGCCAGGCACACATTCTTTTTTTGTCCGGAACTTAACTGATGAGGTGATTTGTGTTTTAAATCACAAAGACAAAAATCTTCCAGGGCCTGCTCAACCTTTTTCCGGGCCCATTCTTTGTCTTTCGATTTGTTCATTAGCCCAAACGATAACTCTTCATAAACTGTTGGAGCTATGAGTTGATAATCGGGTTCCTGGAACAGAACCCCTACCTTTGAGCGAAGTTCTCTCAGTGCGCTTTTTCTATAGCCATATTTTTCTGACTTGTAAAAGAGACTGCCCCCGGTTGGTTTAAGAATTCCGTTTAGTAATAACATCAGGGTAGATTTTCCGGCACCGTTTTCCCCCATTAATGCAATTTTCTTTCCTTTTGGTAATTTCAGGTTAATATTTTCCAAGGCAAGGTCTCCTGAGGGATACCTGAAACTTATATCTTTTAACGTAATGATATCTTCACCCATAGAATTCCAGAATAATAAAATTACCGGTTAAAATAAGCACAATAAAAACAGGGATTAACAACTGTTGTTTTCGAAATACTTGTTTTTCACCAACAAACCGGAAACTACCATCGCCTGCTCTGGAACAAATTGCAGCATCTACCGTTGCTGTTCGGAACATGGCTTGTTTAAATACAGCGAAAAACAATACAGCAAAGGACTTTAAAGAAGATCGGGATCCGGAGTATGCTAACCTGCATTTCTGGGCTATCAGCATATTTTGGGCAATTTGGCTAAGATTGAAAATAAACTTATACGTCAGGATAAAAAGATCAATGAATAATTGGGGAATTCTCAGGGCTTGCATAATCCGGGCAATTTCGGAAATAGTGTATGTAAGAAACCAGAAGTAAACCACCGATATTATTGCCAGGCTTTTTATAAGAATACCTAGGCCGGTATCCAGGTTTTCCTGTTCAACTCCTAAAGTTATGCCTTTAAAAGATAAGAACGGGTTTGGGCTTTTTATTGTTATTATTAGCGTTAAGCAACTTAAAATGATAAACACTGCCGGAACACGTAATAACAGAAAGAGCTTCTGTATATGAATTTTAGTAACAAACAGGATGAGCACAAGGTAAAACAATGTTAGAGTAAGCTGAAAAATGTAAGAATCAGAAATAAAAAGTAAAACAAGGGCCGGAAGAGAATAAACACCCCTAATCAGCAGGGGTGTATTTGCCAGTTTGTGTTTATGATTGAATAAATTGTGAATTAACATTAAGATACTTTTGATCTGTTTTTCTGTTTTATGACATAGAAAAGAATCATACCTACCCCTAAAGCAGCCTGCAGGGCAAAAATTAATATTTCACCCCATTCATTTCCAGGTTCCCAGATGTTATTAGCCCATGGTTCATAGTCCGGAGATATGCTTTTAATCATTTCGACAGACTTATCATCGGTGCCTTCAAACCCTTCAGGAAATACCGAGAGGGAAACCTGTAGCAGAATAATAAGCAGTCCGGCAACAAGAATCAATATATTAATTTTATTATGCTTCCTCATTATATATTTGAATTTATCAATGCAATGTCGCTACGGTTATACTTCATAATCAGCCTGAATGCGAATACAGTAAACACCCCTTCTATTACAGCCAGCGGTAGCTGTGTAACAGCAAATATTCCCAGGAACTTTACAAGGTTTTCTGAAAGGCTGCTTGTCGCCGACTGAAATGCTGCAGCCAGTTGAAAAGAAGTGCAGACGTAAATCAACAAATCGGAAAAAAATGCGGCAAGGAAAATGGCCAGCCAGCCGGGAGACTTAATTTTTGTAAGCAGTTGATAAATCCATACAGCACTAAAAGCCCCTACAACTGACATGGAAAACGCATTTGCACCAAGTGTTGTTAATCCACCGTGAGCAAGCAACAATGCCTGGAAGATAAGCACAATAAGTCCGACAACAGACATAGAGGAGGCACCAAATAAAATTGCCCCCAGCGCAATGCCGGTAAGGTGGGAACTACTCCCTGCCACCGAGGGTATTTTTAGAGAAGAAAGAATGAAAACGAAAGCTCCGGTAACAGCAAAAAGCAGCTTACTTCTTGTATGTTCGGATGTATTTTTTTTTATTTTTTGAAAACCGGCAACTAAAAATGGGACATATAGTACAGCCCAGATTAGAGCCCATTTAACAGGCAGGAACCCTTCTGCAATGTGCATCCCTGATGCGGGGACCGACAGAAAAAGAAGAACCAGCAAATAAAAGAAATGCTTTTTTGTCATATACTTCAGTTTGTATTATTTACTTTTTTAAGCAATATTTCAGCCATTAAGGGTTCTTTTCCAATTGGAGTAGCGAGTTCAATATTCGCTCCAGGGTATTCTTTTTTGAGGGTTTCAATTTTTTCCGGAATATCCTTTTTTATATGATTACCATTAAAAAGGAAATACGGAACTATCACAACATCTTTCCGCTCCTCTTCTGTTAGGAATGAAACCACGTCCTCCAAAGAGGGGCTGGCCAATTCCATATGAGCTCCAAAAACATTTTTATCGTTGGCTTGCTTTTTTACGGCATCAACAATAAAGTTGAAATCTTCAAGGGCATCTTTTGACTTACTGCCATGGCCTAATAAAATAATTGATTGCTTTTGCATAATTTAATAGTTAAATAATGAATAAAAAAGCAATGCTGTTGGAATTAATACAATGTTAAGTACAAAAGAAAAATGAAGTTCGCCTGAAAAATCATTTTGCCTTTATTCCCGAAAGCATTACATAATAATTATGGCAGGTCTTCCGGCTTCCCCGGTTTTCAACGCCTTCCCATCCCAGAGGTTTGGAACAGTGGCATGTTGGTTAAAAACATATTCCGGTATAAACCGGATCGGGGCTACGGCTGCGGGTACAGCTCCCGAATTTCTGTCAACACTTACAATTAGTTAGACAGGGCACGGGATTCCCATATTAAGGGTTCTTTCCTAAAAGAAAGAATTCCACCATAAGGGGGCAAAGATATTTCAATTTTTTTGTTTTAGTTTTTTTTCTGAAAGAAAGTCGGGGGGTATTCTCGTCTTTTAGTTGCTTTACACGATATTTCCGAAATTATCCCAGAGACAAGACTTTTCCTTAAGTAGTGCCTCTAAGGAAACGTTGTTATTTCATAGTGGCGTTTTCTTATAGCCGCTAAAATAAAGAGTGTTCGTTTGGGAATATCTATCATTGTTTTAGGGCGGTCTTCAAGAAACGATTACAGAAGAACCTTTGAAGGGGTAGGGGAGCCCTATTTTTTCGATTTTTCCAGATATGAATTATAATGTTCAAATTATGGATAAACAATGAGATAAAGCGAAAGTTGTTATGTGTGAAATTTTAACAGAGTTAAAAATAATGGTGATAATTTGAAACAAATGCTTTTTTTTACCGTAAAGGAGTGAGTTAAGTCATTTTATATATCCACTAAGTTAAGTAATCGCTTTTTTATTCATAATGAAATATATTTTAATCTTATTGTCATTTTATTTTGTCATTGGATCATATGCTGGTGAAATTGAAATTTATTTTCAGGAGTACGTCAAAGCAAACAAGAGTAATTATAACAAGGAAAAGCAAATAGTTGAACGTTATAATCAAAAAGATCTTACAGATAAACTTACCCCTTTTTATAATGATTCTTTAATAAAGATTAGGCAAAAGGCTTATTATTTAACATATAAAAAAGGAATACAAACAGAAAATACGAACAAGAGTTTTGCTGTCAATGTATTGTTGAAAGGATGTAATGATCATAATGGAGGGCTAATAGGCCAGAACTTATCCTATTTACAAGAATTCCCTGTAGATGCTTATGATGAAGAAGCAAGGAAGCAGATTAAGAAGTTATTGGTTAAAAAACAAATGCCTCATCAAGAAAAGCTAATTTTACTTGCAGGATATGTAAAAACAGGGAAAGAGATCTTACACAAAAAACTACTTGAACAAGAAATCTCAAATAAAGACAGATGGATATTATCGCTTGCTTTGGCACGTCAGGGAGAAAGTGAACAACTAAATTACTGCCTTAAAACGGCTAAAAATGTCCCTTTAAGTAATGAAATGGTTTCATATTTTATTCCGAAACTGCTTTATACACGGAGAAAACAAGCGATAGACTATTGCTTTGAACTGTTAAAGAGCAATAGTAAAGATTGTTCCACTCAGGATCCGGACAACCCGAAGAATGTTGTATGCGGATATTTTATTATGGAGTTACTGGCTCCGGTAATTGTTGATTTTCCTTATCAGGTAGATTGTACGGGTAGTATAGATACAGACGATTATGAAACGGCTTTGATTAAAGTTCAGGAATGGAACAACAACAATCCAGAATACAGCATAAAAACAAATAACTTTTAAAAATAGCTTTTAAGCTTTAAAAGTAATAAACAGAAAAACAAACCCTTGAATGGAAAAATATTTTAAGTTTCCGGCAGTGTTAATTCTGCTCTCTGTAATAACATTTAAAAATATAAATGCGCAATCAGCTACAACTATTAATACAGAACAACTTTTAGCAAAGGTTGAACAATTGCAGGCGCAGCATAAAGACAAAATCGATGCTGCATTTAAGGCCATGGAGGCGGTACAAAAAACAGGGGCATATATCGAATCGTTATCTGACCTGGTTGGGAACGGGGAACTGACACTTCCAGTGGGTATTAAGAAAGGGGAATATGAGCTGATTATTCAGAAGATTAAGCAAAACAAAGAAACCGGAAGGCCAATGATATTTGCAACATGCGCTTTTCAGTTTAAAGAAAATGGTCAGAAGATAGCTTTTGAAGGTAGTGCCGATATTGAAGGAAAGAAAGGTCTGGGAACACATGGTTATCTTGAGTTAATAGCTCCTGTGCGTCGTGATTTGGGAAAAGAAGCAGCTATTGTTTTTAATAGTGGCACCCGGGCAAATTTCGGTTGCGACGGTATCGAATCGTATAAAGCAAAAATAGATGTAATAGTTACCTCAGCAAAAATTGTTGCGGTAGATAAAGAAGGAAAGCCAACTGGTAAACCACTTGCCTCAAGCTTTGATGCCAGTTTTTATGATTTTGATAATTATACTGCTTCATTTTCGTTTAACCAGTTTTTTACTTTAAAAGGATTGAAAGATATCATTTTTAGCCTGAAGGGAGCAAGTTTGGATCAAAGTGACACCGAGACTTCTTCGTTAGTAAAGTTCCCGGAAGGGTATCTAAAATCTCAAAATCCGGAAGAGAAGAATCTTTGGAAAGGTATAGCAATTACAGAAGCAAGCATTGCTTTACCGGCTATATTTAAAAAATCCGATTTCGTAAATGATTCGTCGGCATCGGTCAATAATGTTTCCAAAAAATCAATACCAGATCGAATAGAAATTGGTTTAAACCGAGTTTTGATTGATGAAAATGGTTTTACAGGAAACGTTACGGCCAATAATATTATGAATAAGGAGATGCTGAATAAGTCGAAGTGGGATATCGCTGTAAGTGATTTCATGTTAAGCATTGAGAAAAATGAATTGAATGGATTTGGCTTCGGAGGAGATTTAAATATTCCACCGCTCGGAGAAAACTCAGTCTTACCTTATTTGGCCAAATTTAATCCGAGTGTTGATGAGTATGAATTTCAGGTAAATGTAGCCGGAGAATACGATTTCCCCGTTTTACGGAGTACCCTGTCCCTAAACGAGACATCTACATTGGAGATTATGTTCAAAGAATCTGATATATACCCAACGCTTAATGCTAACGGACTCCTTACTATTGATGCCCCAATAAATAAAAAAGACAGTACAAAAAAGTTTACCCTTCCTGATGTTTCTTTTGAAAACCTGAGAATTAGTCGGGCAGAACCATATGTTGAAATTAGAACAATTGGAGTTTCCGGAGATTTGAAGTCACCAAAAGTGGCCGGATTTGAATTGTCAATATCTGATATCCGATCGTTTGAAAATAATAAGGGGAGTGGACTGGCATTTGATGCCGGAATAAAACTAAGCAGTATGTTTGGCGGAAAAGCAGGCTTACAGCTCTATGGTAACTATGCTAAATGGGAATTCGACCATGTTGGAATTGATAAGATTAATGTCAATTTTCAATCAGGGGCATATAAAATAAAAGGAGGGGTCTGGTTTAAAAACGGAGATGAAGTTTATGGTTCTGGTTTTAGAGGAGATGTTGAGTTCACGTTAATTGATAAATTTAATCTTGATGCAGTTGCTGTTTTCGGTAGGAAAGATGACTACAGGTATTTCCTTACCGATGTATTTTATGAAACATCTCCAACTTCCGGGATAAAAGTTCCTCCTGCACTTTCATTTTATGGCTTAGGAGGTGGTATTTACAAACATATGCAACAATCCTATGATCCGAATATTGATTCTGAATTTGGAAAAGCACTCTCCGGTATAAATTATGTTCCCGATAACGAAGTCGGCATGGGGTTCATGGCATCAACCAAGTTTGGTTTTGTAGCCTCTGCATCTTTATTTAATGCGCAGGTCGGATTTGAAATGCAGTTCAATAAAAATGGAGGTTTAAATTTTATTCAACTTCGCGGGGACGCAGCTTTAATGAATGGGCCTGAGAAATTTGGAAAACTTGCTGATAATATAAATAAATCTGTAAAAAAACTGGAGCAGACAGGTGGGAAAATTAAGCTTGCAGCTAAAAGCGATTTAAAAGTGCCTGAAAATAAAAGTAGTGGTTTTTTAACGGCTTCCCTGAATATAAAATACGATTTGGCTAATAAGGTGTTCTCTGCAGACATGAGTGCATACCTGAACGCGGGGTTCATAAAAGGTATTGGAGAAAATGATCGTATGGGCTGGGCATCAGCATATTTCTCTCCTGATAAGTGGTATACTTATATTGGTACACCTGAAGACAGACTTGGGGTTGAGATTATGGGGCTTGCCCGGGCCGATGGTTATTTTATGATAGGAGACGATATTCCTGAGTTACCGGCCCCGCCATATAAAGTTTTGAAAAACTTTAGTAAAAAGAAACAGGAACAGCTTAAAAGAAGAGATGCAGAGCATCTGACTAAAGGAAGTGGCCTGGCATTTGGGCAGTCATTTGGTGTAAACTTTGATGCTAAGTTGCCTCCGTTTTACGCAAAATTTGGAGTGGGGATGGGAGCTGAATTTCTGTTAAAAAATTACGGCGCAAGTGCCTATTGTGCAGGAAGCAGTTCCACTTTGGGAATAAACGGATGGTATGCAAGGGCTCAGGCATGGGCATGGGTAGAAGCTGATATCGGACTGGAAGCGAAGCTCTTCGGAAGCAGAAAGAAGTTTAGTATCCTTGATATTTCAGCCAGCGCCTTACTTGCAGGGGCTGGACCAAATCCGTTCTATTTCACCGGAGCTGTAGGAGGCCGGTTTAGTGTAATGGGAGGGTTAATCTCTGGTCAGTGTAATTTTGATTTTGAAATTGGTGAAGAATGTATAATTATGGGGGGCAGCCCGTTTGGTGAAGAAATAATTGCTCAGCTTACCCCGGCTACAGGAGATAAAGAAGTAAATGTATTTGCATCGCCACAAGCATTATTTAATATACCTGTTGGCCTTGAAATGGAGATTGAAGAGCACGATGGGAAATATGCCTGGTACAAGGTAACACTTGAAGAGTTTTCGGTTTATTATTCCGATACAAAGCAAAAAGTTCAGGGCTATACCGAATTAGGTGACGATGGAAAAATATATATGCTTGATCCATCAGAACCATTTGAAAGCCAGAAGGACATGGTGGTGTATGCAAAAGTTGGGTTTAAACGAAAACTGAACGGCGAATGGATTTATGTAAAAGGAAGTGATGGAAAACCCGTCTACGAAGAAAAAGAAGAAACCTTTATTTCAGGAGAAAGGCCAAAAGAAATATTACCGGAACATGTAAAGTACAGCTACCCGATAGCAAATCAGTACAACTTTTACCCTGAAGAACATTCGCAGGGATATGTGCTTGTTTCAGAAAACTACGCATACCTTCTGTCAACTGAAATTCCGGAAGGATATAGCCAGACATTAAAAATTACCGATTTTGACGGTAACAGCAGCGAAACTTCTTTCACATACAAAACCAACAGTGCAGGAAACGACATTCGCCTGGAAATTGATTTTCCACTCGATGGAATAAGTCTTTCCAATGATGAAATTTATAAACTGGCACTTGTAAATGTACCAAACACAACGGGTGTAAGCATTTCGGATAATGTAAGTACAACACAAACAAACTTCGGGGATAACGATAGTATTTCGGTAACAAAGCAACAAGCAGAAGGTACCCTGGATATGTTAGAAGAGAAAGAAATATATGCCTTGCATTTTCGGACAAGTAACTACAATACTTTTGAAGATAAAATGGCTGCTATATCAAATTTCCAGGGGGTAGCCATCCAGGAATATCCACATGTGTATAATCTGGGATCAAACATATTCGAGTCTGCAGAGCCGGCAGAAATGTTTGACGTTTTTGAAGGAAATTCTGTAAACTATGATGCTTCAATTGTCCGTATGGTACCCAAGTACGAAAATACTCCGTGGTACAAGCGAAAAATAGCTCCTTTAATGTATGAAAATGACGAGTTACTTGTGGCTGCCGGAATGCAGAATTTAACGCCACCTGATAAGGGAGGAGTTGTAAAAGCGGTTCTGTTGTCACCGGATAAGCAGTTGGATGAGCCAATGATAGAAAGTAATTCACGGCCTTATATTGCACCGTTGGGTGCTATAAACTACAGGGCTTCTTATTTTATCGACCGTGACTTTATAGCCCTGCAAAATGAACTGGCCAATAAACTGGTAACAACTCAAAATAGTAGTAACAACATAGCTAAATTCTTACGGACCGATAATATTCCGGATTTAACGAACGGAAAATATGAGCTGCAAATGGATTATACCCTTCCGGGAAAAAATATTGTAACATCCAGTGTAAGCCGGACAATTGAATTAAAAGATTTTATAGACGAGTAACCAAACCATAACTAACACAAATTTTAAAATGAAGCTTCCAATATTATCAAGGCAGGTATTTGTTTTACTAGTAATAATTTTCGGTATCGGAAATTCTGTATTTGCCCAGACAAATGACCCGGAATTAGGAATATACAGTATATCGATAAAACAAGGCTTCAACGCATGGGGTAGTTGTTCCAGTGACCCTGATTTTCACTATGCAGACATTAAACTGAAGTTTGGCAGTAAGTTTTACGAAAAAAGAATAGAAAGCGGTGATCTGACTAAGATAATAGACTTTGATGATGAGTTTAAAATATCAGCTACAGATAAAAGCCTTAACAACCTTCATGATGCTTATGGAAGGAAATTCGATGAAATTCAGGTAAATACGAAAGCCGGCGATATTAAAAATGACAAACGTCTTCATTACACTTTTACAAAAGATGATTTAGTTTTTGGGGAATCTGATCCTCAATTGCATGGCGCTTCCGACCCGTGTAATAATTTTATCAGTAATAAGCGCGAAGGTTATACCATGATAACAAGGGTATATATCGATGATCCTGTATTTATTAAAGAAACCGGGGGGGGAGATTCACGTTATTCGATTGATAAAGAAGCTTTAGCATTAAAAATTAGTGATTTTTATCGAAATGGGGATTCCCCCATACTAGAGGTTAAAGCAAACGTGGAGGGCGCTGATTGGGAGCCGGTTAGAGGTATAACCATCAATCCGGATATAATCATTTATTTGTCTTATGAGCAAATAGCAGGAAAGAAAGAAGACTCAGGTTCTAATTATTTCAAATGGATGGGAAAGAAGTTGGAATTCAGGGTGGTAAAAACGCTGCAAAATGGAATAAAGACTTTCGGAAATATTGTTAGTTCAATTGTTTTTTACCCTGAAGGACTTCAATATACCATACATCAGACCCGCAGAACAAGTTGTCATAATAATGTAGTAATTACGGTTGAACTGGATAACCAAAATGATGCGGGTTATTTTAATTTGGATCCTGAACAGTTTCATTGGTCCATTTTCAAAGGAACAGATCCTATTAATTCTCCTTCTTTTGATAAATGCAGAATGGAAAAAGTAAATGGAAAAAGTGGGATTTATAATATAATTTCAACTGAAAAAACTCCGGGATTACCTGTAGATATTTATAATCAGGATGATGGTACGCAGGCCAGCATATGGACAATGCAATTAGTAGATGAGGAACATTTAAGTACCGTTGCCTGCAACCGCACTTTCACTATTCCACCAAAACCGGAAGGTATTACCATTAAACAAAAAGATGCTGCATTTACCATTAACGGAAAAAAATACCATGTTCCAAGCATGAGTAATCCGTTTGCAATGTTGGAAATTGAAGACCCTTACGTATTCGCCAATCTGAGAAGGCCTTATAAAATAAAAGAAGGGAATAATATCCTGGCCACAATAGATAAGTTGCCAACGACCTATAGCAATATGACTCAGCAAGAGAAGAAAAAGCTTGACGATGACTTTGAGGCTGAGTTTGCAGATTTATTGAAGCAACAAAACAATCCTTACAGAAGTTATTTCACCCAAAAACTTAAAGAACTTTTTAATGCCCCGGATGGAAGTAGTACTAAAAAAGATAGTCTTAACGGGCTTATAGACAATCTTTTGTCGGATTTGGCATCTAAAAAGGATCCCCGTTATAAAACATATTTTGACAATAAATTAAATAGCTGGTGGTCATCTAACTCCAATGGGGCAAGAATTCAGGGTACAAATGGCGCATCTCAGCTTTTGTTTTCAGATAATGGTGCATTCTTTGTTTTTGTGAAATCGAATGCCATCTACAAGGCTACCCTCAATAATTCTACAGGCTCTTACGATATCAAAAAGAAATCTTCTTCCATGTCAAATATTGAGCTGTGGGATATTTCTCCTGACAATAGGGATCTTGTATTCAGAATTGGAGGGACAAATCGAAAAATCTATAAGTTATCTCTTAATGGAACCGGGACAAGTAGCGCAATAGATTTGGGAGTTACGGCCGAAGGTAGAACGTTAACATATGCAGAAAATTTGTTTCTTGATTTTGATAATTATGATAACCTTATTCTGGCTGCCAGTAATAGTGATGATTATATTTTTGGACTGGATATAAATAATAAATCTGTCATTGAATTTATTTCAAACGATCCGTATGCCTATTATATTGCAGAACCGATAGCTGCAGTCAATGATCCAACAGACAGGTTCTTATTTGAACAAAATGGTTGGTATCTGGCATATTGTTCCGACTACAGTGGTGAAAAATTTGAAGTGTCAAGTACAATACCCTCAAGTAATAATGCAAGACTAAAAACAATTCCCGGGACGGATGATTTGTTAATATCTCGTGGAAATAGTACGAATTATATTACAATGAATTCTACGCCTTCCTCAAAGAATGTGATACCCAGGCCGATTTATCCGACAAAAGCACTTGTACTTAATAAAAAAGACTGCATTTATTATTTTAATGGGACGAATGGTTCCACGTCTGACAAGGGGATGTACCGGTGTTCTCTTAATGGAAGCACAGGAACGAAGATTAATTCGGTCAGTGCTGACTACATGGTTTATTCAAAAAGCAAAAAGTATTTTATCTACAAAAATACTTCCGACAACTATGCCTATAAACATTATATTGACAAAAATAATGCGGAAGGTGTTTTGTATCCAAATGTAGAAATTGCATCTGAATGGTATACTGAGTTCAAAGGTTCAGAGGAAATGTTTGATATTGTCGCAGATTACCTATGGGAATCCAATCATATAGCAAATTCATGGTACAACTTTTATAAAGCAGAATACAAAAAGAAATGGCTTTATCAACGGGTAGGCGTTAAAGTTAGCAAAGGCATTCGCGTAAACGAAACCATGAGTTTAAAACTTGTAGATAAGGATAATTGTGATTATAATTTTAACATTGCTGTAACAGCCCCTCCGAGCCCTTCATTTTCGGTAAGTGTAAGTAAAAGTCCGTTAAATGCATGTGCCAGCGATGGAACAGCCGTGATAACCTATAATGGTGGAGGTGTAACCCCTTATTATTGTGAGGGGACCGCATTAAGCAATCAGGGAGATAAAGTTACAGTTACCGGTCTTAGTTACGGACAAAATACCGTAATCTTTACCGATGCTAACGGAAATGTAAGTCACGAAGAGGAAGTTAATGTTGCCGATAATAATAACGGAATAACGGGTGTAACAATTACATCTCAGACATGCACAGAAGCCAACGGTTCAATAAAGGTCACTGTTGGAAATGTTCCCGGAAGTAAAACCTATACATTAACTGATTTAGCTACATCCACAGCGGTAAAGATCTATGCGACAAGCTCAAATACCTATACTTTTACAAATCTTTCCGCAGGTAGTTATAAGGTAAAAGTTGTTGGAGGAAGCTGTATGTTGGAAACAGGTCAACTCAATGTGGAAGGGGAAATATTCGGAATAGAATCAATAGAAACAACAGATGCGGAAACATTGAGTTCAACCGGTAGTGTTAAACTGACCTTTACCAATAGGACAGGAACAGTTAACTGGATTTCCGGGGCTCCCGGTTCATTTACTGCTGTTAGTGCCAGTCCTGTAACATTTTCAAATGTCTCTCCCGGAGATTATAAATTTGTAGCCAGACACACCGACAAGTACAACCATACCTGTAGTGTTACGGATAGCTTTACATTGGCCGGACCAATGTTTGAGGCGGGAATTAATCTGGAAGAAAACAACGATAATTGTAATGTTTCCGTATATCTGGTAAAAGGGAGTAAACTATCTCCTTATAAATTCAGGTTGTATGGCCCGGATGGCTCAATAGCGGCGGAAAGTACCATTGATGGCAGTCTCTCAACCGGAATCACAACAAATGGAAAATATACCGTCAATTTGGAATATGGCACAAATACGGCAAACATCTATAGTTTTACCTATCCGCTTGGAACATTAAACAGCGATGCAAAAATAACACAGCCAGCTTGTCCGGGAGACAATGGTTCGGTTTACGTTACTCCGGTCGGTGGGCTTAATGGAGATGGCGGGGATATTACCTACAGTGTGGATGGAGCATTATTTAACACAAGTAGAAATTATACCATTAAAGAAGGAGAAGAACTTACATATTATATTAAAGACGACAACGAATCTACATCAACAGGGGCAGGAAACCCAATAAATATTTACAAATCGATAGTAAAGAAATTTACGGCCAAAGTAAATACTGTAACACCAGTATCGGGCAGAATTGTTCCAATAGAAACAAAATGTGCCAATAACAGTGATGGAAAAATTAAGATAGAAAACCCACAGGGAGGAAGCGGTAACTATTCGTACAAAGTAAACAACGGTTCATGGCAGTATAATACAACTATAAATGGATTATCGGCTGGGGAGTATACCGTTTACATGAGAGATCATAGTTGCCCGGCTATAGAGCTTGGTACTACAACCGTTTCAGATCCTGAGCAGGTAGATGCCGACAATGTAGATGCCGTTTCACCTAATTGCCCTGAAGACGAAGGAAGTGTTTCAATTTCCGGATTAAGCGGGGGATATGGTAAATACCTGTTTAAGATCGGTAGAAACGGAACATGGCACGATACAGCTTCAACAATAAGGAATGTGGCCCCTGGAGAACACGATATCTACCTTAAGGATAGTGAAAACAACTGCAACTCTGTAAAAATACGAACAATAACCATAAACGCGGCAGCTACAGTAAATGCCTCTGTAGGGCATGAAAATACTTCGTGTTTTGAAAAAAATGACGGAGAAATTACGGTTAAGAACCCTTCGGGGGGAAGCGGGGTTTATGTCTTCAGCACAAGTGCAACAGGACCGTGGACAAATGCAAACAATAAAATAGAAAACCTGGCTGCGGCAAAATATAATGTTTATCTGAAAGACAATGGAAACGGTTGTAACCCGGTCTATTTAGAGGATATAACCATTTCAAAACCTGCCGAAGTTAATGCGGCAACAGTAACCCCAACCGATGTAACATGTTACGGAGTAGCCAACGGTAGTATTTCTGTATCGGGTTTAAGCGGAGGTTCGGGAACGTACCAGTTCGGAATCAGCAAAAACAGTATACAGAATATAGCAAATCCCGTAACCGGACTGCTGAAAGGAACATATAAAGTTTACCTGAGAGATAGCAGGAACAATTGTGCTGCTGTTGAAGTTGGCACAACAACAATAAATCAGCCGGATGAGGTAAGTGCAACAACCATAACTCCCGAGGCCCTTAGCTGTAACGGATATGATGACGGAAAGATCTCGGTTTCCGGTTTAGGTGGAGGTACGGGTAATTTTGAATTTAAGGTCGATGGAAAGAACTGGATCTCATCACTCCTTAAAATGGAGGGCTTAAGGCCCGGGAACTATAACATTTACCTGCGCGATGGCAACCATCAATGTGACGGGGTAAAGGTAGGTGAGACTAAAATTACAGAACCCAAAAGATTAGAAATAAAAGACTCTCATGTAATGCAACCAACATGCGAGCTGGAAAACGGAGCAATAGCAGTTGAAGTACAGGGAGGAAACGGTTTGTACAGGTACGAATGGAAACGCGATAATTCGGTATTCAAACCTTATGGAAACCTTAATTCCAATACAATAACAAATTTAGGGGACAAACTTAAACATGGCTCATACGTCCTTACGGTGCGGGATAACGAAGAGTGTACAACTAACCAGAATATTGTACTGAATGAATATAAGAATCCGGAAGTAACTCAGGCGGAAGTAACCGACGTAAAGTGCTTTGGAGAATCAAACGGGGAGGTAATTATTTCCGCAAAAGGAAATTCAGAAAATTTAAAACGACTGGAAATTCAGGGCTCAAATGTTGGCCATTCCGAAATGTTAAATACACCAGATAACACGTTTAAAAAACTGAAAACAGGGAATTACGAAGTATACGCTTTTGATGCTAAAGGCTGCCGTTCCAACAAGGCATACCCCGTATTTGTAAACCAGCCCGATGCCGAATTGGAAATCACGGTAGACAATATTCATCCTGTAATTACCAAGGGCAAAAACACAGGTATTATTCAAAGTACCCTGCAAGGTGGAAACGATGGACTAAAAGACCTGCAGTTACTCAATGTATCAGGAACAGAGATTGATCAAACCCGTATGATGAACCGCTTCCCTTACAGCTTTGATTCCCTGTATGCAGGAGAATACAGACTAAAAGTGACCGATTTTAAAGGTTGTAGCTACACCACGCCTAAAATAACAGTTCCCGAGCCTACACAAGAACTTGGTTTTACAGTAGTCAGTAAAAACGATGCAAAATGTAAGGCACATACAGGAAGTTTTAGCATACAAGGCTTTGGCGGCTGGGGCGATTACAAATTTAAAAGGGCGTCCGATAAAGGGTACTATTCAATTAATACTTTTGAAAACCTTTATGCCGGAAGTTACCTGGTAAGTGTGCGCGATAAAATGGGGGCAATTTTTACCGATACCATCATAATTCACGAACCAAAAGACAGCCTGAAAGCAAAGCTGGTTGCCTCAGAAGCGCCAACATGTAATGACAATGGAAGCCTGTCAGTAAATGTATTCGGCGGTACCCGGCCATACAAGCTTGTATTTGAAAACGAAACTGACACCACAAAAATACCTTTCCCTAAAGTACTTGATTATAACAACAGGCCGGCAGGGGAACACTTGCTGATGCTTACCGACAGCAACGAGTGCCGTTTCAATATTGAAACATCGCTAACAGATAGCATGTTGCTTGAAATAAGTAAGTTCAGCGTAACTTATCCAACAACGGATGGAGGTAAAAATGGGGCAGTGCAGGCTCATGTGAGTGGTGGAAAATCGCCGTTAACTTATGCATGGAAAAAGTATCAGGGAAGCAGTATCCCGGGTTCATCTTCAACACTTTCCGGGCTCTCGTCCGGGCATTACGAACTTACGGTAACCGAGAAAGGAGGGTGCAGCAAGTCACGAAGGGTATATCTTCCCGACCTGAGCGATATCCCATTGAAAATAATTGAAAAAGAAGATGAAACCTCTTACGAGGCTAAGAATGGCTATGCACATTTAACATCAGGACTAAAGAATCTGGAAAAAGTAGAACTGATTGATCCTGATGGTGTCAGAAGTACATTTAATATTACGGATAAAACAAGCACTTTCTCAGCCAAAAATGATGTAATATACCTCCAAAACCTTTCAGGTGGAGAGTATTTTGTGTCGGCAACCAATATACAAGGCGAAAAAGCCTATGTACAGTTTGAAATAAAACCTTACGAACGCTTTTACATTTCCGACGTTCAGGTTAACCACGCAAAACGCATTGGAGAAGCCAGCGGAACCATAAAAGTAGATGTTTCAGGAGGAGCAGGAGGCAATACCTATAAATGGGAATCACTGGCATCCCCAACAATGTCTTTGGATACAGAAGCATTTGAAAGTGCAGGAGTGTTAACCAATGCCCTGGCCGGAAAATATAAATTTACAGCAACCGATAAGTATGGCAACCCTGTAACAGCAACCATTGAAATAAAACAACCGAAAAAACCACTAAAGATAAGTATTACAGAATTCCGTAACGAAAGCTGTAAAGACTACGAAGATGCCTATGTAAAGCTTGAAGCCGAAGGAGGATGGGGAGATTACCAGTTCCGCCAGGACCGCTCAGAATATTATTCAAACAGTAAAAACTGGCTCAACCTCGATGTGCGGGAACATTATTTCTACCTCACCGATAAAATGGGAGTGGAAGACAGCGTGACAATCATCATTACCGAACCGGAATACCTCAGGGCAAAAACCAAATTTGTAGACAGTGTAAACTGTAAAAGTGCATCAGACGGAGTTATTGACTTCTCGGTTGACGGGGGTACAAAACCATACAGGTTTGCCTTTGAAACAGCCCCGAATGTCTGGACAAAAGATACAACGGCAGGAAACCTCTCAGAGGGACATTACACCTTTGTATTTACTGATAGCAACAACTGCGTTGGTCAGGATACATTAACCGTTTATATGCCGGAGCCCGATTCGTTGTTGTTCAATAAAATCGATGTAACACATACCACATGCGAAACAGATAACGGCTCAATAACGGTGGCCATGCAGGGGGGGACACGTCCATATCGTTACCAGTGGAGAGATGCAGCCCATAACACATTAAGTACCGACAGTACAGTATCAGCACTTGAACAAAGCGGATTGTATTTCCTTAATGTTCTGGATGTTCATAACTGTCCGCAAAAACTGGAACAACGGATAAACCCGTCTGTCAACCCTGTAATAACCGACATCGATACCACCAGGGTATTGTGTTTCGGGGGGAATACCGGAACGGCAACCGTGAAAAAAGCAGAACCGGCAGTGCCATTTGCACCGTACCAGATTACTTGGTCAAACGGAGATACCGGGCCAACATCAACGGGATATGCAATAGGAACATATCCGGCAACCATTACCGATACGAATAACTGTACAACAACGACATACTTCGAAATAACACAGCCCGATTCATTAAAAGTAATTTTTGAGAGCGCTAAAGATGCTGACTGTTATGGTTATAACGACGGATTTATCAAAGTAAGTGCAACCGGGGGAGTAGGGAATTACAGGTTCAAATGGTCAAATGGCGACACCACGAATACTGCCGATTCACTTTATATCGGTCAGTATGAAGTATTGGTCACCGATTCTAACAAATGCGAAACACTCGACCAGTTTGCAATCGGTCAGCCCGATTCTGTAACAACAGTATTGACAGACTCCAAAGATGCCGATTGCTATGGATATAACGATGGCCACATTACGGTTCAGGCACTTGGAGGCGTTGGCGGGTACAAATTCAAATGGTCAAATGGAGATACCACAAATACTGCCGATACCCTTTACAAAGGACGTTATAGCGTATTGTTAACCGACACCCATAACTGTACAACAACAAATTATTACGAAATTGATCATCCCGACTCCCTAAACAGTGTTGTTACCGGAATAAAAGATGCCGATTGCTTTAAATACAATGACGGATATATCCAAATCAGGGCAGAAGGCGGAGTTGGAGGCTACCGGTATAAATGGTCGAATGGAGATACTACAAATGTAGCCGATACACTTAAGAAGGGAATTTACAGCCTTTACCTGACCGATAAGCACAATTGCTTTACAAGCCGGAGTTACGAAATTGATCACCCTGACTCGCTATGGGGTGAAGTTGCCGGAATAAAAGATGCTCACTGCTTTGGTTATAACGACGGCTTTATCGACTTCAAGCCCATTGGAGGTGTCGGAGGGTATAAATTCAAATGGACAAACGGAGATACAACCTATATAGCCGATTCACTTTACAAAGGAACATATAGCCTGATATTAACAGACAAGCATAACTGCCGTTTTGACCAGGCATTTGAAATAGATGAACCGGATAAACTAATTGTTGATTTAGGGGAAGATATACAGATATGTCCCGGAAATACAATCACAATTGACGGACAGGAATTCTCAACCCATAAATGGTCAACTACCGACGGAGTTATCTCAAATGAACGGTTTGTTGAAATTGGCGATCAAAGAGAATACTTCCTTGAGGTAACAAACAGCATCGGTTGCTTTGCGTGGGACTCAATAGGACTGACAATTGGAAACGATGCCCTGGATGCCGAATTTCTTATGACATCCGAAAGTTATCTTGGAGATACCATGTCAATTTTTGAATTGTCGAACCTTGAACTTGACAGCCTGAAGTGGATATTCAATAACGAAGCTTTTATTGATGTAACACATAACGAGCTACCTTCATATGTATTCGAGTTGGAAAGTAAGCAAACAGGAATTTACAATGTTGAATTGTGGGCATATTCCGGAGGCTGTATTTCCAAAGTTTCAAAACAGGTAGAAATAACTGAGGGCAGCGATTCAGGTGATACAACCGGAATTATCGGTTACAGGGAACCGCTTATAAAATCACTGCTGGTAATGCCAAATCCGAACGATGGAAACTTCCAGCTAAAAATTGAATTGCGCGAAGAGGCAGATGTCAGGGTTGTACTGTTCAGTGTAAGCTATGGCGACATCATTGATGAACGCTTTGATTACGGACTGAAGGAGTATGTGTTTGACTATCAGTTTGGAGGATTGAACTCAGGGGCTTATGTTATCATGCTGAATGCAAAAGACGAGCGCCGACAAATTAAAATGATTATAGAATAAAAATAGTGATAAGTTATGGGTTATGAGTGATAAGTGAAAAAACAGCTCATAACTCATAACACATAACTCATAATTTATAACTAGAAAAGATGCGGAAAGCAGTAATTATAGCAATACTTTTTTGTCAGTTAGTACTTACAGGTGTATTTGCACAAACCAATTACCCGATATACGTAACACCAACGTTAACACCACCTTATTCACTTAACCTGAGCGATTACAGTAAATTCGGATCGCAAAAGTTAATGGTAAATGTTACCGTAAACGACCTGAACATATCAAACCTGCCGGTAAAACTCCGAATCAAAATGGAGACAGCCGGAATTGTAATAGAAAACCCGCCAACCATAAACGCAAGCCCTATCTACCTCGACGGAGGTTCAACAAGCATATTGTATGGGAAGGATCTGCTGGATTATTTTAACATAAAAAACCTGGTATTCAAAGGTTACGAGAAAGAAGCATATAACCGCACAGGCCAGCTGCCGGAAGGTTTTTATAAAATATCAGTACAAGTGCTACATGCCCACACCAACAGGTTAATATCAAATACAGGAACAACCTCGGCATGGATAGCAGTAGGAAAACCACCCGTATTAAAAATTCCGGAGAACGAGACAGATTTAGGACAGTTTAAAGGAATGCCCATAACATTCTCATGGCTGGCCAGTAATGTAGGAAGTCCGGTATCGGCAAATAACATACAGTACAAACTTGAAATGTGGGAGATGCGTATTGACGGGATTGCTCCAGAGGTTGTTGCAGCATCAATGCCCGTTTTTCACGAACATACAACATACAACACCCTCTATTCGCTTTACCCGGCAACACTTATGATGGAACCCGGAATGAAATACGCATGGCGGGTAACAGCATCGGATATAGCCGGATTTGTATCCTTTGAGCAGAAAGGGCAAAGCGAAATCCGCACCTTTGTGTACAAAGCATTATGTGATACGGTTACCGACTTCACTGCTTCACACCGTGCCAGAAACGGACTATTCGATTGGGAGCCGCAGTCGAACCATACATCGTACAATACCGAAATCCGGAATCCGGAAACAGGTTGGGTGTCACAAAGCCAGACTTTTGAAAATAAAGTTGAGTTTTTCGATCTTGAATACGGAACAACATATGAATTAAGGGTACAGGCAGTCTGTAATGGCGACCCGGA
Source organism: Bacteroidales bacterium (assembly GCA_965230395.1). Taxonomy (GTDB): domain Bacteria; phylum Bacteroidota; class Bacteroidia; order Bacteroidales; family UBA10428; genus UBA10428. The sequence continues at coordinate 6,514,909 of CBDDKV010000002.1, read as the reverse complement.
ATCAACCAGTGATTTTACCCCCTGGAAAACACTTTCCATTCCCGAACCAGAACCCCTGATTGATACTGCTTCTTGCCCCGATTGCGGATGCGATGACATGATCCCCAACGTTGATCTTGAGAACTTCGAATTAAATGAAGATCTGAAACCGGGAGACACAATTGTAAATAAAACAGGAACAACAAGGTTTATCATTAAAACTGTGGAGCCTCAGGGCAACGGCGTTTATAAAGGCTTATTCCTGTTCTGGGCAGAAGTCTGGAACCTGAAGTTTATCTGCGAATACTGGGACCTACAGGTAAACAAAGAAAATGTTATTGTAAACATGGATTTTGAAAGTGTTTACGATCCACAATTTCTGGTCGATATTGACGCCACTACAAACTACCTGAATAACCTGGCCAATTCGGTAAACACACTTACGCTGGATGCCCGGATAAAAGACACTTTAAGCGTAAACGAAGAAATTACTTCTATTTATATAAACGGAGGGGATTCTGTAATTGCAGTTACCGTTGATGAGAAGGGTGAGATTCATGAAGTAGTAATAAACAACAATGCCGATGACATTGAAAAAACAATGATCAAAGGTAAAAATGGCGAAGAGTACGTTGTGACGAAAGACGGCCAGGTAATGGGCGTTAACGAATATAAACAAACAGGTGGTGGAAATGCCAGAAAGATAAAAGAACATAAAGAAAAGCAGGAAACCGAAAACCTTTCATCAACAAAAGAAGTTGCTTTTAAAGCATCGGACAAACAGAAGTTTGGTTTCGATCTGTACAATGAAGAAAAATCAGCCCTTGATACGGAATATCCACCCCTGAAAAACGGGTATAGGCCGGCTTACAAAAGTGTTGCCAGCTTTGGGACAGATAAAGTAGGAGTCTCCGAAAATGGTGACAACATTATCTTTAAAGATGAGATGGGCATACCGGCACTTAAAACCGGAGAAGACCTTACCGTAAGGGGAGCTTCAGGTGGCTCTGAAGTTGCTCTTTACGCATACCAGAAAATTAATGATACAACCGAGAAAGTCGTTGGAAAGCTAAATATCTTTAGTTTCGACGAACAGGCAAAAAAAGTTTATATCGTTCCGGTAAATGGGGCAAAACTGCCGCAAGAAAGCGAACTTAAAAAGACCCTCAATAAAGTATATGCCCAGGCAGTAACAAGTTGGGAAGTTGTGTCAGTTGATAACCTTGAGGATGTTGTTTTTGAGAATGGCAAAATGACCCACGGAGAAAGTTCAGCATTTTCAACCTACAATAAAGATCAGAAAACCATAGTAAAAGCATTTGAGGATAAAAACGGAAAACTTGAGAAAGATGCCTGCTATCTGTTTTTTGTTGAAGATGTGCAATACAAAGGACGAAGCATAGCCGGGTATATGCCATTACAACGGCAGGTAGGTTTTATTTACGATAATCCGGGTAATAACATCGTAGCACACGAGTTAGGACACGGGGCATTTAACCTCTATCACACATTTAGCGATAAGAGATTCCTTGCTGCAGAGCATTCTACCCAAAACCTGATGGACTACAAAGGAGGAACAGAACTCTGGAAGCACCAGTGGCAACTCGTACAATCGCCTGATAAACTCTGGTTCTCCTGGGCACAGGATGAGAAAGAGGGGGAGAGTATTGGGATCAATGATCTTATTTGTAGTGCAAAAGAGAGTGGTGTAGAATTAGAAGGTAAAATTACGTGTCTTACTCCGGCAGGTATACCTTTTACTTTACCCGATGGAGTAACCTCTATTTCTTTTGTTGGCATAAATGATGATATTCCTGAAGGTGCTGTTACAGCTTATTTTATAGGCAAACAAAAATATACCGGAATTTATCATAGAAAAACGAAAGAGTTCCATGGTTATTCGAAACTTATAAATCCGGCAGAAGAAAAAATTAATAAAAGATACAAGTACACAGATGACAAGCCGGAATGCGTTGTAGATAATCAAACTGCTACTTTAACAGATGATTCAGATGTTGTACTTGGGTATATAGGTAAGTGCAAGGTTGAACTATATAATATAAAATTCAAACATGTTAAAGATCGATTGGAAGATGGAAATAAAACGGGTACAGGTACAATAGATGAAGAAAAGCTAATATTTAGTGATGAATATAAAAGTAAATTTGGATCTTTAAAAGATAAGGCTGCCTGTAATATTCGTGCTAAAAAGGTATTTGAAGAAAAATTCAAACCTACAGGATTTGATATAAAAAAAGAGGTTGATAACGAAGTCCAGAAAGAACTTTCCAATGAATACATAAACAAATTTGCAGAGGTATTAGTTTCTGCGGCCAATAAATATCCAACAGCTAAAAATGACCCTAATTTATATGGAGATAAATTCTATCATATAATAAATGCAGACTTACTTCAATTTGAAAACAGAGTTGAAAACCTTTCATTACTTGAACATAAACTACAGTATTTAAAAGAAGAAACCGGAAAAACGATTTTCGTTATAGCGGGGTATGTTCCGTTCATTTTTGATTACGATAATAATTATTCTCTTGCTAATGATTTTTCAACTTCCGTTTATGAAGCAGCAAGTCCAAATTTACCGGCTAATTTCCAGGAGAACACAATACTTATCGTTCTTCCGTTTACAAGTGTTGAAAAATATATCACAGGTGTTAAATGGCAATACATGATGCCCGGTATACATGATGCCTCTCATATTCTTAAAAAGGATTTTTATGATGGAGACTATAAAACTACCTATCAATACATAATTGGGGCATACAAGTGGTTGGAAAAACCTTGCAGGCAATTTGTAGCATGTTTAAATGCCGATGGTACAATCTCATACGATGAAAAGGATAACGGGAATGAGTATGGTTATTCATACATTAATACTGTGACATTTTACAAAAGACCTGAGTTTGATAGAATCAGGAAACTGAATAAACCAGACGAATATATTTTCATCGCATCTGCAGGGGGAGGTTCAACCATAAAGAACCCAAATTATGATATAGAAAAATTTGAGTATGATATTCAGGTAATTAATTTACTTGAGCAGGCCAAAAATGATCCTAATGGTTGGGAAAGAGTAACATCAAAAATCTTTAAGGAAAAATACATTACAAAAGAAAACGTGATGATGTTTGCAACAAAGCAGGCATTTGTAACAAGTGGATTTCTGGAGTGGTGGAATGAATTAAATATTGCTTTTGGAAGCAGTGATGCTGATGACCCTCACGATAATTACCAGGATCTGGATAAATACATATATGGATTTTCGAAGTTGTCGGTGATAGATCCGATAATATATACAATAATTGATCTTGCAGGTCTAATTCCAATAGTAGATAATTTTGCGGATGTAGCTGGTTTGGCATATTCTTCTTTTAGAGGGGATATTGATAATATAACCGCATATTCCGTTGGTCTTGCAGCAGTTGGGGTCGGTTCTGTTGTGTTTAAGTATGGACCTGAATTGATAAAAGTAGTTTATAAGGGATCTGTCTGGATATTTGATAATAGTAAAAAATTCATTAAAGTTTTATCAAAAGCAGACCTCTATGATGAAGCAGCTGCAGGACTATTAAAATTTACTGATCCTGCTCTATTAAAAGGAAAGTCAGATCTATTTACAAAGCTTTACAAGGAAAAGAAAATTTCTAAAGATCAGATAAAGGAAATATCTAAATTATCTGATGATACCGATAAACTTAAAAAGCTTGATGAAATTATTGACCAGACTATTGGCTCAGTTGATGAAATTATTGCCTCATTAAAGAATAAAACACCTTTCTCCGGATGGAGTACTAAGAAGTGGGATGAATTTATGGCAGGCTTTGGAAATAGTTCTCAAAAGCTTCACAAATTTGATGCAAATTCTGGATTAGTGGATAGCTGGGATATTCTTTATAGAAATGGACGTACAGGAAGTGGAGATCTTTCAAAGGCATTAACCCGAAATATGGATGCAATAGAGGCATTAAATAATCTACGAAGCAATACACATAGGCTCAATTTAGGATTAACTGACGAGATACTGGGAAATATTGCAGGACACTATTCTCCGCATGGATATGCAAATGTTCTTGAACAGCTGAATTTATTGACCAATTTTATTAAAAAAAACAAAGGAACTCATCTTAATGACTTTAGTAAAATTGTTGACCAATTATCTAAAAGGACCACTATTCAAAAACGAAAAGGAGCTCATGGAGTAATTAAAGAGATAACGGAAAATATAAATGAATACAAAGGTAAAAATCTTACGTTTGAACTAGATGTTCCAAATATTCGACAAACCAATCGTAATTCAAAAATTGATATAGAAATTGGAGGTAACCGCCCGAAGTATGTTGAAGTAAAATGGATGGACCGAAAAATTAACAAGGATGAAATAATAGACGAGTTTATTGAGAGAGATTTATTTAATGCAAATTATTTATCTCAAATATCATGGAAACAACTTGGCAATTCTAAGCTTTCTAAATCAGATTTGATTAATTATCTTTCTTCAAAAAAGGGGAAAGATGCACTGAAACCATTATTTAATGATGGAAAGCTACAATCATTTTTCCCAGATGTCAAAATAAGAAACATTGATGATTTTATAAATAAGTTTAATGATGATACATTATTTAATTCAATCTTTAAATAATATTGGCTCAATTTCATTAATTGAAGAAAACGGGATATACCTGTTTACGGTTGATTCGAAACTGTGTAAATATGATAATTTAAATAACTTGGTATGGATGACACCAGAATTAGAAACACAGTGGTTGTCATTTAGTAACAAGAATTATATACTTCCCTTTCATCAATATCAGTTATTAAGGAAGGTTAGTAAAAAGACAGGAGAAGTTACAGATTCTCTGGAAATGGATATATTTCCAGTTCAAATTAATGATGATGAAATTTGGTTTGAAAAAGGAATGGGTGATGAAGTGATCATTTCAACATTCAACATTCAAACAAATACTATCAAAGACTATTGTTCTTTATCTGACGGAAGATTGAAAGCAGTTTTCAAAAGCGAATCATTCTTAAAGTTTTCAAATGGATTGGTTTGTCAATCTTTAATTGATGGTGAAATTCTTTGGAGATATGGTTTAGAACAATTATTAGGAGTGAATACTCAAATCCAATCTGATGTAATTGTTATCAAAGATCGACTTATCTTTTATGCTTCATCAGAGAAGCAATCAGCTACTTTTTGTTTAAATAGAAAAACTGGAAACGTAATTGAAAAAATTGATAATTTTGGAGGGAATTTCATAAAATTCAATAATCAACTGTATTGTGTAAGATATCCGAACCAAGTTCAAATTTTGGATCCTGTTACTTTAAAAAGTAAATCAATTGATTATATAAGTGTTTTAAAAAGACAGAAACTTCAGATTTGGCCAAATAAATTTGTTGTTCAAGATAACGAATTTTACTTTGTACAAAACATTGGGGAAAACTTTTCCAGAGTAGGTATATTGGATTTAAATAATAATAACCTTAAATGGGTTTATAACTTTAAACCAAAGAATGGACAAGTGGTAGATATTCAAGTATATGATTCGGTTTTATATGTGCTTACAAGAGATAACACTTTTCATGTATTTGAGAAACGTAATGATTAGGTTTTAGACTGAGTAAAAAAGTGGTTAAAGTTTTATAAACTCCCGCTCTTCCGAATTTGCAATCCAGAAGAAAGAGCCGGGGATTTGCAACCCCGGTATTTAGAAATAGAACAGCAAGTTTTGTAGCAAAATAGTATAAAACTGAATGGGAATAAAGAATAAAATATCAGACGGATACAAATATTATTTGAAACACTCTGCCCGGGATTATAACGGAGGAATAGGTCTAATTAAAGAGGTTGAATAGGGTAGATTACAAATCCACAGTCCAAAGCTTTCGGATTTCAAATCCGAAAGGGCAGCTAGAAAAAAATAAAAAGTAATGATTTTTAATTTCATGTTTAAAAGTAAATACAAAGCACTACTAATAGCAGTATTGGCAATAAGCATAAAAGTACAGGCGCAAAAAGAAAACATCCAGCTCCTGTGTTCCCCGCGTCAGAATTCTATCCTGCTGCGCTGGGCACCGGCAAACAGTAAAACCTGGCGGTTAGGGAATGAATACGGCTACATTGTAAAGCGCTACACTGTTTTGCAGGGTAAGAAAATCCCTAAAGACATCCCGGAAACAACCCTTACCCCGGAGCCATACAAGCCGGCACCATTAGAGAAATGGGAAAGACACGTAGACGGCAACAAATACATTGGAATAGCGGCCGAGTGTATCTATGGTTCTTATTATAAAGATATACCAGCGGCAGGCAACCCGCATATCGCCTACAAAAAGTACAAGGAAGAAAAACACAGGTTCAGTTTTGCCTTATTCGCTGCCGACCAGTCACTAACGGCAGCAGAACTTTCGGGGCTGTACCTTGCGGACAAAACCGCAAAACCGGACGAAAAATACCTGTACAGGGTCTATATCAACTGCCCGGATTCACTGGCAAGCGATACGGCATTTGCATTTACCGGCCTGTCCGAATACCAGCCATTGCCAAAACCCATAGGATTAAAAGCCGAATGGAAAGACAAGGAAGCCAACCTGTCATGGAACATCCAGTACCTCAACCATATTTACAACAGCTACATACTGGAAAAATCGACAGACGGGGGCAAGACATACAAAAGGGCCAGTGAGAATGCCATTGTACAGGTATCAGATAAGGGCGTAAACCCGGACAGGATGTACAAAACAGACACCTTTCCCGACAACAGGACAACCTTTTATTACAGGGTAAGGGGGACCAGTGCCTTTGGGGAAGTTGGCCCGCCATCAGATTCTGTTTTCGGGACCGGGACATTGCCCATAACAACAGCGCCAGTAATAACAGACCACCAGGTTATCGACAACAAAGAGGTAAAACTGCAATGGGAATACCCACAAAAAATGAACGGATATATTTCCGGGTTTAAGCTATACCGCTCCACAAAACCAAAGGGAAGAAAAAAACTGGTCTATGAAGGAAAAGAACCGGAAAGCCGGGAATTTACCGACAGCACGGCCAACTTTACGAATTACTACATGATTTCAGTCTACAACCAGCAGACGGAAAAATTCTCATCCATAAAAACCTATGCCGAGCGGGTAGACAGCTTCCCGCCGGGACCACCAACAGGACTTTTGGGAAAAGTAGACAGCACCGGAAAAGTGGCCATCACCTGGCTACCAAACAGTGATGAGGATTTGGAAGGCTACCGGGTTTACCGGGCAAACAACCCAAAGTTTGAGTTTATGCTGGCAGCCCCGGCAGTAATAAAGGACACCGTATTTACCGATTCCATCAACATAAAAACATTAACGAAAAACATTTACTACAAAGTAAAAGCCGTGGATGTACGCCAGAACCAGTCGGCATTCTCCGAATTATTGACCCTAAAACGCCCGGACATTATACCACCAGTCTCCCCGGTACTTAAAAACATCGAAGGAAAAGACGGCAACCCGGAACTAACCTGGGTAAACAGCTCCAGTACCGATGTCATACACCACCATGTTTACCGGAAAGAAATGACAGACAGCCTGTACCAGAAAATCGGGACAATAGAAAAGCAACCGGAAACCCGTTCAACCTTTACAGACAAACAGACCGAAGCCGGGAAAGAATATGTGTATTACGTAACAGCAATAGATGACAGCAAACTGCAATCGCCGCCATCAAACACGGGGTATTTCAAGATGCCATCAGGCATAACCGAAAGCATCAAACTAAAGAAACGGGCACAGACCGACAGGGTGAAACTCACCTGGAAGATAGAGTCAGAAAAAGAAGTAAAACGCATATTGGTATACCGTGCGGAGGGGGACGGACAGCTCCGCCTATACGGAAACTCCGAAGAAGATATATTCATGGACAAAAAAATCAGGCCAGAAAAAACATATCGGTATGCCATCAAAGCAGTCTACGGCGATGGAAGCACATCGGCCCTAAGCAAAACGATAACAGTGAAAATGTGATATATAATTATGAGTTATGAATTATGGGTTATGGGTTATGGGTGAAGTTTTATGTGTTTAAAGCTGTCGGCCAGGGAGTTTGGGACCGCCCTGAAAGGGCAGGCCAATTTAGCCCGGGGCAACGCCCTGGGAACACAAAGACGGGGGTGGCGTGGCACCTGCCGTCGAAATTTGAAAAGCAAAGAATGTATGCCACGTAAATAACACAAAGGTTAAATTAAGAAGCAGCAAACAAAACCATGCAAAAAGTATTAATCATTATTTTTATCATTACAGCCCTGGCGCTTACCGGAAACATCAACGCCCAGGACATCGAAGAAGTGGCAAAAGCACCCATCATGACAACCAATGGCGGGGTGTCCATGAGCCATATCGCCAATTTCTCACCCGACACCAACACCCCGGGGAACGATTACTCCTGGTACCTGTCCGGGAACATCAACACCATGCTGTTCGGGGTGGTCAACCTGCCGTTCTCGTTTGCCTATACGAACAACCAGGTAACGTCCCAACTGCCCCAGCCCTTTAACCGCTTTTCGATGTCACCATCTTACAAATGGATAACAACCCACATTGGGTATGCCAGCATGAACTTTTCGCCCTACACCTTGGCAGGGCACGAATTTCTGGGCGGAGGCGTAGAACTTACCCCCGGAGAAACATTTAAAATATCGGCCATGTACGGAAGGTTAAGAAAAGCAGTCAACCCGGACACAACCGGGACAGGGCCGTCCTACAAACGCATGGGGGGTGGGCTGAAACTCGAATACCTGAACGAAAAAATAGATGCAAGCGTCAATGTGTTCAAAGCAAAAGACGGTGAAAACTCCGTCTACTTTCCGGAACCGGACAGCACCTACCTGAAACCGCAGGACAACATCTGCGGAAGTGCGGCCATCAACCTGAAAATGGTCAATAACCTGTCGTTTATGGCAGAATATGCCATAAGTGCCATGAACCACGACATCAGCAAAATTGACAGCCTGCCATCAGAAGGGGGATTGTTTTTGACCCGCGATGGGGACAAATCGACTTATCATGCATTTAAGGCCAGCATAGGCCAAAGCTCGAAAATTGGGCAGATAGGGGCAACTTATGAGAGGGTGGACCCAAATTATAAAACATTAGGGGCCTATTACTTCAACAACGACTTTGAAAACATCACCGCCAACTTTTCAACTTCAATAAAGAAACGGGTGAACCTTGCGATGGATGCCGGTTACCAGCGCGACAACCTGGAAGAACAGAAAACCAACACCAGCGCACGGATGATTTACTCGGCCAATGTATCATCAGCAATTACAAAGAAACTGAACGTGGCCGGAAGCATCTCGAATTTGCAGACGCATGTCCACATTAAAGACATTTACAACGAGGTAACCCAGACCAACGAATTTGAGAACCTGGACACTTTGTCGTTCACCCAGTTAAACCTGACAGAATCCATCAACCTGAACTACATCATTCAAAGCACTAAACAAATACGGCAGAACCTGAATGCCGGGTTCACCTATCAGGAAGCATCGGAACAACAGGAAGACGATGAACGGTTTGTCGGGAACCAGATATACAACTCAACCTTATCGTACCAGTTTTCCCTGATACCGCAGCGTTTGAACATATCAACCTCGGTAAACCATAACCACAACAAAATGCCGGAAACCACCATGACTGTTATGAGTTACAACCTGTCGGTACAAAAGGCATTTTTTGAGAGTTTTAAAGCAGCATTTATTGGGACATACAGCAATTCCTCAAACAATGAAGGGACAATAGCCAACATTGTCAACCTGCGCTTAACCGGGGGGTACACCTTACAAAAGCGGCACAACTTCAACCTTAGTTGGGCAATGGTCAACAACAACGGATTACAGGGCACGTCAACCCGTTATTCAGTAAACTTTGCCTACAGCTACATGTTCAACTTCCTTGTAAAACGGGAGGACAAGAAAATGAATTTTGAGGGGAGCTTCTAAAGCCCCTAATTCAGAGAGCGATGGGCATGTTATTGTTGGATGAAGTTTTAAAAAGCTATATTTTTAACAACGGATAAAATACCGACAAATATATCTTAGTGTAAACTACTGTAAAATAGGTATTTAATAGCAAAATACAATGTGGGATATCTTGCTCCTAAAGTCGACCTTTTAATCGCGTTAAGTGGACAAATTGTTAATCTGAATATGTGTGGTTTACGGAAGAAGGCATTGCATGGATTTTAATCTATAGGGGTTTATTTTTTCTTTTTGTAAGGCGAAATTTATAAAGCATAGTATAACTATGTTTAAGATTTTAAACGCAATAGAAAGGAAAAAGAAGTGTGAAATATGAATTGTTATTTTGTGGTCGCACTACTAGAAAATTTTTCAGAAAAAAAATCTTCCGATAATATTTCTTGTATTTTTTTTTAACTTTATATATAAAGTAAGCATTTATTGACTGAGATGAAAATGATGGTATTGAGATAACCCTAAAAAGTTATTCATTCTCCATTAATTGAAATTCTACATTTAACACGAAATGTAGTTTTAAATTAAAAGCTGTTAAGCTTAATCTAATATTGTACTTACTATCAAAACAATATGCAGAAAAACTAAATCTATTGCACATGAAACAAAATGTTGGATTAATTTCGTTGGGAGGTTATTTACCAGGAAAGAAAATCTCTGAACAAAAAAAGGAACGACTGGTAGATTATCTTCGCTCGCACACACAACTAAATGAAGCGTACATCCATTCCATTGAAACTACAGGAGAACTACCCGGTTACACGGAATCGAACCACCAGGGATGGGAAAGCAAACCATGGTTTGAGGCCTGGGTAAAAAGTTTACCTGAAAAGAAACAAAAAGATCCTTTTCAGGGAACGGAGAGCAGAAGGCGGGTTCCTATGGATCCTGTATCGGTAAAAGAATCGGTTTACCCACACCCAATGCTCCCATCGGATGCAGAAACCATTGCCGGAGCTTTAGCAATAACAAATTCCGGACTACATCCTGACGAAATAGATCTAGTGTTGTCGCATGCACAGGTGCCAGATAGGCCATTACCCACTAACGCTTCTCTCTTACAACACAAATTGGGTTTAAAAAACTCGGGGGCATATTCTATTGATACCTGCTGTTCAACCTTTGTAACAATGGTTGAAGTAGCAACGGCATTAGTAAAAACGGGTATCAAGAAAAATGTATTAATTGTAAGCAGTATAATTGATACTATTATTAATGACAAATCGACCTACTGGAGTGTTGATACCGGCGATGCTTCTGTTGCAGGTATTGTTAGTGCGGTTGACAATAATGAAGGTTACATTTCTTCATACTCTCATAGTCATGGAGATAGACATGACGGTGTTGTTTTTACAGAAAGAGAACCTCTACTTTTAAAGACAACAGAATTAGGCCCAAAATACAATCAGCATTTCGTAACTTTTCTAAACCAGGCTTCGCTAAAGTTAATTGCTAAAAATGCTCAGTCTGACCTGAAGTATGTTGTAGATAAAGCTTTAGAAAAGGCTGAAATAACAGTAAATGATCTTGATTTTTTTGTTACGCATCAACCGGTGGCCTGGGCAGGAAATGCATGGAGAGAGGCTGTAGGGGTTCCGGAAATTAAATTTCACGAAACGTTTAAGGAAAATGCCAATATTGCAACCTGCAGCGCTGGTATTAATCTACTCGACGCGATAGAAAAAGGGTTAATAAATTCGGGTAATAAAGTACTTATTGCTTCATCCGGGGCAGGAGAAAATCATATTGCTATTATTATGAATATTCCTGAAAAGCTAGTTCAAAACTGTTTGAGATAAATATTATTTTCCGGGTTCCGATATAACATCATCTTAATGATAAAAAAAAGAAGGTTTTCAGTATAGAAACCTTCTTTTTCTCTATTATTTCAATGAGAATTTCTTCTTATTTCTCATTATTTATAGTGCTGCTATTTCCTTGTCCAGCCATCTCTCTCCGGATGGAACATCAGCAAATTGTCGGTTTGGCATATTCGATTCCGATGCAGATTGCTCTAACTGCATGCTGGCAATAACGCTTTGGGGAACTATTTCTGCAACTTTGAACATTCCGGCAGAAGCCAACACTTGCATAGACTGTTTTTGTTTATCAACTAACTCTTTAGGAAGAGTTTTAAACATTCTCAGATCCGCCACCAGAGTAAAGTTGCGCTGCAATGATGTCAATGCAGTCTTCATGTTTTCGATGTAATCATCAATAATCTTCTCGTCTCCCCAAAAACCATTAAAAGTTGCATACATACGATTTTTTTGCGTATTTACTTTAATGGTAAAATTTTGATTTGAAGCAATTTGTTTTTCCATAAACCACCTATAAGATTTATAATTATTTAATAAGTAAAATATTTGAAGAATTTCTTTACCCAAAATGATGCTCAATACACTCAACTCTTATTATAAAAATAAACTAAATTTGTTAATAAAAAAAGTTAATACGTTAAGAACATGATAATAAACTCAAAATTTCAGCTTTCAGACGCACCGGTAATTATTCCTCAAAAACCGGTTGGTATTCTTGGTGTGGGTTGTTTTTTGCCTTCGAAACAAATTGCAAATGACTGTTTTACAAACACCAAACTAACAGACGAAGAATCTTCTTTCATTTCGAATACATCTGGTATCAAATATCGACACTATTCCGATCAAATGAACTTTACTGATCTTGCTATCCAGGCCGCGCGGAATGCACTTAACGACTCTGGTATTCCGGCTGAAGAAATTGACCTGGTTATTGCCACACATACGAGTAGGGATATGAACCAATTGACGCCACCCAATTGTATAACGATTCAATCTGCAATTGGTGCTAAAAATGCCACTTCATTAAATATTGATGCTGGTTTTTCCGGATGGATATATTCAATAACAGTAGCAGCTTCTTTTATTTGCTCCGGTTTCTATAAAAAGGTTTTGGTTACCTCCGGAGAAACCTTACTTACGCACACAGAAAGTACTACAATGAAATCACTTCTTGTAGGTGATGGTGCCGGTGCTTTCATTCTGGGACCAACACAGCCTGAATACGGGTTTCAGGGTTTTCATCTCATGTCAGGGTTTCATGAAGGAATTGCTGCGGAAGTAAAAATAAAAGGTGGCTACGCGGGGCCCAAGGATAAAAACTATTCCATAAAGCCTTTCTTTTCCATTGCCCCTGACAGTTTCGAAAATGATTTGCCATACGTCGAAAATCTAATACCGTATACTATTACTAAACTCCTGAGAAAATTAGAGATCAGGCCGGATAATATTCATAAGTTCATTTTTGCTCAAAAGTTTCTCGGACTGAATCAAAAATGGGCCAAAAATCTTAATGTTGACTACTCAAAGGTTCATGATACTTTGGAACAAACCGCTTGTATAGAAACTGCCAGTATACCGGTTATAACTACGGATGCTTACAAAAAAAAGCTTTTGAAGAAAGGTGATTTGGTAGTTTTGTCCGATATGGGATCAAGATGGAATGCCGGATCTACCATTTTAAGATGGTCAATATAAGTTTTTAGCCTTAAAAACTTCTTGCTAATGTTATCTTCTTATCATATCTAAATAAAGCCTGTCCACAAACTAAGGTTCTCAGCCTGAAAGGCTGGCTTAATTTAATCTGGAAAATTGTCAGTGCTGTCAGCAATGGTCCTGAGCACATCAGGAATCAGGTGAATTTGAAAAAAGACTTATCATACAACGGAAGAATCACAAGTTTAAACTAAAACCGAAGGTCACGAACACTTTTAAAATATAAAATACGTGAGTAACATGGACTTTATAGACAGACTCTAATTAATGTATGTGTCAGGCGAAAGGTTCGAATAGTTAGTAACAAAGCAGATCCGTAAAGCGAATGTCAAGCGATACTCAAATTTTAGTTATGCCAATTATCTCAAAGTATTCTCAACGATTATTGAAAAACAAAATTTTACAGTAAGGTTAAAACGTAAGTTGTGAATAATCCGGGTTAACAATTTTACTTGGTTTAGACATAAATAAACACAGAATCACTTTGCTTTTTTATATCCAGAAGTCTATATTTGTACACTTTTTTAACATAGAAAAAAACGCATCAATGAGCGGTAAGTTCGCAGAATACAAGAATTTCAACCTATCCGAAATTAATAAGGAATATGCCTCAAAGTGGGCTGAAGAGAAAGCCTTTGAGAAAAGCATACAACTTCGGAAAAACAGTGATAAGGGGCCATTTGTGTTTTACGAGGGACCGCCTTCAGCGAATGGAATGCCCGGTATTCATCATGTAATTTCCCGAACAATTAAAGATATTGTTTGCAGGTTCAAAACGCAGAAGGGATATCTGGTAAACCGTAAGGCCGGATGGGATACTCACGGCCTACCTGTTGAATTAAGCGTGGAGAAACGTCTGGGTATTACAAAAGAAGATATTGGGACAGATAAAATATCGGTAACAGAATATAACCAGGCCTGTAAAGAGGATGTGATGCGATATACCTCCGAATGGGAGGAACTGACCAGTCAGATGGGCTATTGGGTAAACATGGATGAACCATATATTACCTATGACAGCAAATACATGGAAACTTTATGGTACCTGCTCAGGAAGTTGTACGATAAAGATATGCTTTATAAAGGGTATACCATACAACCCTATTCACCGGCTGCCGGAACCGGACTGAGCTCGCATGAACTTAACCAGCCGGGTTGTTATCGTGATGTAAAAGATACAACCTGTGTAGCCCAGTTTCAGGTGATCAGGAATGAAAAATCAGCATTTTTATTCGAAGGTACCGAAACAGAGGAAGTTCACTTTTTAGCATGGACAACCACTCCCTGGACACTTCCTTCTAATACAGCTTTGGCTGTTGGGGGAGGTATAAAATACGTAAAAGTACAATCTTTCAATCCTTATACAGGTATACCTGTAACTGTGGTTCTGGCGAAGGATCTGATGCATAAATACTTTGATCCAAAAAATAATGAACTTTCTTTTGATGACTACAAAGAAGGCGATAAAGCTATTCCATATAAAATACTTGCTGAATATTCCGGTAAGGATCTCGAAGGTGTTCTTTATGAGCAGCTCATTAACTGGATTAAGCCGGAAGGAAAGGCATTTGAGGTGCTGGTTGGCGATTTTGTTACAACGGAAGACGGAACAGGAATTGTTCATATAGCCCCTACCTTTGGAGCCGATGACTACCGGGTGGCACAAAAATACGGAATTTCCCCACTTGTTGTTGTTGATAAAGACGGCGCAACAGGGCCACTTGTAGATAAAAAGGGAAGGTTTGTAAGAATTGCAGACTTAGATGACAAGTTTGTTTCTGCAAATGTAAACCTTGAAACTTATCGCGACTTTTCAGGGAGATATGTTAAAAACGAGTATGATGAGTCGTTAGATAAAAAAGCTCCTACAATTGATGTGGATATTTCTGTAATGCTTAAAAAAGGGAACAAAGCGTTTCGTATAGAAAAGCATACACACAATTATCCCCACTGCTGGAGAACCGATAAGCCCGTTCTTTATTATCCGCTTGACTCATGGTTTATCAAAACAACAGCAATAAAAGAGAAATTAATAAAATTAAACGAAACGATTAACTGGAAACCAGAATCAACAGGTACTGGACGTTTCGGAAAATGGCTTGAAAACCTTGTTGACTGGAACCTTTCCAGATCAAGGTACTGGGGAACACCTCTGCCAATATGGAGAACGGAAGACGGAAGCGAAGAAAAGTGTATCGGTTCTGTGGAAGAACTATACAATGAAGTAGAAAGATCCGTAAAAGAAGGGCTAATGTCAGAGAATCCGTTTAAGGGTTTTCAAGCGGGGGACTGTTCTTCGGAAAACTATAAAAAAGTTGATCTTCATCGGCATATTGTCGATAATATTATATTGGTTTCGGAATTGGGAAAACCAATGAAACGGGAGAACGATCTTATTGATGTCTGGTTCGATTCAGGAGCTATGCCTTATGCGCAGGTACATTATCCGTTTTCCGTAAATGAAGAAGAACTAAAGGAGGCATTCCCAAGCGATTTTATTGCAGAAGGAGTAGATCAGACACGGGGATGGTTTTTTACCCTTCATGCTATTGCTACCATGCTTTTTGATTCCGTAGCATTTAAAAATATTATCAGTAACGGACTGGTGCTTGACAAGAGCGGAAATAAAATGTCAAAGCGTCTGGGAAATGCAGTAGACCCATTTGAAACAATTGAGAAATATGGCTCCGATCCCTTGCGGTGGTATATGATTACAAATGCACAGCCTTGGGACAATTTAAAGTTTGATGTTGAAGGGGTAGAAGAGGTACGGCGTAAATACTTTGGTACGCTTTATAATACATATTCATTTTTTGCCTTGTATGCAAATGTGGACGGATTTGATAGTTCCCGGGATGAGGTCCCCGTTCGTGAACGTCCGGAAATAGACCGATGGATTATCTCATTGCTTCACACATTAATAAAGGAAGTTGGAGAACATTATGAGAATTATGAACCAACAAGAGCCGGAAGGGCGATCCAGAATTTTGTTACCGAAAATTTAAGTAACTGGTATGTAAGGCTTAATCGCAAACGCTACTGGGGAGGCGAATTTGATATCGACAAACTCTCGGCCTATCAGACATTATATAGTTGCCTGGAAACAATAGCAATGCTTTCTGCTCCGATTGCACCATTTTATTCCGATAAGATATTCAGGGATTTAAATGCTGTGTCAAAAAGGTTTAATGCAGAATCAGTACACCATACAGATTTCCCACAACATAATGATGACTTTATTGATAAAGATCTGGAACAAAGAATGGAAATTGCCCAGCAGTTATCGTCTATGATTTTGGGACTCCGTCGTAAAGAAAGCCTCAAAGTGCGTCAGCCATTAGGAAAAATAATGGTGCCGGTTCTTAGTGAAAAATTTGAACAGCAACTGAAAGCTATTGCCCCGTTGATATTATCGGAAGTTAATGTAAAAGAAATTGAGTATCTCACGGATACATCAGGTGTCTTAGTGAAGAAAATCAAACCCAATTTTAAAGCATTAGGACCAAAGTACGGGAAGCTTATGAAGCGGATTGCTGCTGAAGTAAATAATTTTACGCAGGATGATATTATTGAGATTGAGCAGAAAGGAAGTTTTAGGATAAACGTAGATAACCAGGAAATAGATTTAATGGTTACAGACGTAGAAATATCATCTGAAGATATTCCGGGGTGGCTGGTAGCTACAGAAAACAATCTGACTGTGGCTTTAGACATTACTTTAACGGAAGGGTTAAAGCAGGAAGGAATTGCCAGAGAATTAATAAATAGAATACAAAACCTACGTAAAGAAAGTGGTTTTGAGGTAACTGATAAGATTAATATCTGCATTATCGACACACCTGATGTGAAAGAAGCTATAAGCAATTTCAAGGATTATATTAGCTCGCAAACATTGGCTAAAGAAATTGAACTGGTTAATAGCATGGATGATCCCGAAAGTGTGGAGATTGAAATTGATGAGGTAAATAAAACTTCAATTTTAATCACTAGGATAAAATAATGCCCTATGGGCTTACAATTGAGAAATTTTGTTATATTTAAGAACATTAATATTACGGCTATGAGTGAGAAAACCAAATACTCAGATGAGGAGTTAGCAGAATTTAAGGCTATCATAAATGAGAAATTAGAGAAAGCCAGGAGAGATTATGAACTTCTAAAAAGTGCAATAACTCAGAGCGAAAGTAACGATACTCAGGATACATCCCCAACTTTTAAAGTGCTGGAAGAAGGTGCGGCAACGCTGTCAAAAGAAGAGTCAGGTAAACTGGCACAGCGGCAACAAAAATTTATTCAACACTTACAGGCAGCATTGGTACGTATTGAGAATAAAACTTATGGTATATGTCGTGAAACAGGAAAGCTTATAGCAAAAGAAAGATTAAGGGCTGTTCCGCATGCCACTTTATCAATCGACGCAAAGCAAAAGCAAAAATAAAAGCATAAAAAAATTAAGTTGTTGAATGATTGGAAAGTTCTCCAATCATTTTTTATTTTTAGCGGTTTAAAAGCTAAACAAAAAGAGAATGTCAAAAACAGTAAAGGCGACTTTAATTGTCGTATTGATTCTAGTAATCGATCAGCTTAGCAAAATTATTGTTAAAACAAATATGACGCTGGGCCAGTCAATTCCTGTATTTGGAGACTGGTTTATGATTAGGTACATTGAAAATCCGGGAATGGCTTTTGGCTGGGATATACCTGGGAAATTCGGTAAAATTGCGTTAAGCCTTTTCAGGGTAGTGGCAATAGGAGGTATCATATGGTACCTGAGCAACCTTATAAAGCAAAAGGCCAAAATGTTACTTATTGTCAGTGTTTCAATGATTCTCGCAGGAGCAATAGGAAATATCCTGGACAGTACATTTTATGGTTTAATATTTGACACGGGTACTACATATGTTCACGAGTACGATGAGTGGATTGGATATTCGGGTATCTCACATGCCGATTTTGAAGGATATTCATCAGTATTCAGAGGGTGTGTAGTTGACATGCTTTATTTCCCTCTGATCGATGGGACATATCCGAGCTGGATGCCTATAAAAGGAGGGCAGGACTTTCTTTTTTTCAGGCCGATCTTTAATATTGCCGATTCGGCCATCTCAATTGGGGTCATACTGATATTGTTGTTCCAAAAAAGATTATTTAAACATTCTTAGAAGTGTGCCTGAATCTCTGAAGATTTTGCAGTAATTTAAAGCATAATTTCAATATAATATTAAGTCCGGATTGTAAACCATGTGCAGGAATTATTCTGCCGAAAACAGAAAATAAAAATAATGCCTGAAGTAGTAATTGGAATTGATATCGGTGGAACATACACTAAATTTGGAATAGTAGATCGTGACGGAAATTGTCTTAAAGAAAATTTCACCAGTACCGACAAATATACCGAATTTGAAGTTTATTTAGAACACTTACATACAGAGATAGAGGAGTTGATTAACTCCATAAATGAAGGAATTGTTATTAAAGGTGTTGGTATTGGTGCCCCAAATGGCAACTATTATAAAGGAACAATTGAACACGCTCCGAACCTCAACTGGAAAGGCATTATTCCTTTTGTTGATAGCTTTAAGGAGTTTTTTCCGGGTTTGCCAGTGGTTCTAACAAATGATGCAAATGCAGCAGCAATTGGGGAAATGATTTATGGCGGGGCAAAAGGAATGAAAGACTTCATAGTAATTACTTTAGGTACCGGGCTTGGTAGCGGACTCGTTGTGAATGGTGATGTAGTTTATGGGCACGATGGTTTTGCCGGCGAACTTGGACACATGAATGTAAAACATCGGGGAAGAAATTGTGGTTGTGGAAAAAGGGGATGTTTGGAGACCTACGTCTCTGCTACAGGAATAAAACGTACTGTTTTTAAATTATTGGCGGAAAGAATTGAAAAAAGTGAATTGAGAGACATTAGTTTTAATGATCTTACGGCAAAAATGATATCGGAAGCAGCAAAAAAAGAAGACCCTATTGCATTAGAGGCATTCGAAATTACGGGCAGGATACTGGGGGTAAAGCTTGCAGATGCAATTTCCTGCACAAGTCCGGAAGCAATATTTGTTTTTGGTGGTTTGGCAAAAGCAGGAGATTTAATTTTTAAGCCAACCTTAAAACATATGGAAGAAAACTTATTCCCGGTTTATAAAGGAAAAGTTAAAGTTATGCCATCACAATTACATGGTGCAAATGCGGCAGTATTAGGGGCCAGTGCTCTGGCATGGAAGGAGCTGAATAACCGGTAAGCATGATTTGAACCTTTTTTAATTTGGTTGCGTAGTATAAATGTAACAGGCTATAAAATCATGGGTAAATTAAATTTACAGCAGAAGAAAGTTCTTGTTGTTGAGGATGAAGAACGTAATTATTTTGTTCTTCGTGATATTATTCGGTTTTGTAATGGCACTCCGGTTTGGGTTGAATCGGGAATGGATGCCATAAAAGAGGTAAAAGAAGATAAAGAAATAGGACTTGTTTTTATGGATATTCGTTTACCATTTATGTCTGGAACCGAAGCTACAAGAGAGATAAAAAATATTCGGCCTGACTTGCCAGTGATTGCGCAGACAGCATTTACGGAAAGAAAACAACTAAAAGAATATGAAGAGGCCGGGTGCGATTTGTGTTTATTTAAACCTCTGAATTTCCAAAAAGTCGTTAATGTTCTCGAAGAATATCTTATAAAGGAGTAAAGAAGTTACTGTTTTTCAATATTGTTCAGAAAACGGATAAGAGGAAACAAGGCCTTGAATTCATCAATAGCGCTGTTATAAAAATCATTACCTGTCATTTCATCGTCAGATTTGTTATCCATTACAGTATAGTTTTTGAATTTTAAGAATTCAATACCTTCGAAATCTTCAGGAAATCCTTTAGGTCTTGTTTTTAACTTTTCCCCGTCTAATTCACCAAAGTTCCTTATAAACTCTTCATCATTTACAATTTCAATAAATTCTTCATAATTATCAAAAATTTCCTGTCGAATAGCTTTCAGAACAGGTGAGGGAGGCATGTAAATACCACCGGCCAAAAATGAATTTCCCGGTTCGACATGAATATAATAACCCGCTTTTCCTGAATTCCTGCCACCCGGGGTTATGAAGGCCCCAAAATTCGTTTTATAAGGTGATTTGTCTTTTGAAAATCGTATATCCCTGTTGATCCTAAATATACAGTCTTTGGGTAAAAGGCCAGCAATGCTTTTATCGAACTGACTTATTCCGCTAATTAGAAGCTCTACCGTATGGATAAAACTCTGTTTGCATGCTTCGTAGGTTTTTTTATTCTCTTGAAACCATTCCCGATAGTTATTGTTTTTGATGGCTGAAAGAAAATCGAATACCTCTTTATTAACCATAGTCTGGATTTTAATCTAAAAGATGAAACATTGTAATACTATAAAAACCGGAAAAGCCTAATTAGGTTCATGCCAGTCTCCTTTCTGTTTTATGAGAGAGACCAGTTCTTCAACAGCAAGATGTTCAGGAATTCCTTTTTTGATGAGCTCTCTGTTAAAATACAGATTGACTTTTCCGGGACCAGAACCAATATAACCATAATCAGCATCGGCCATTTCCCCTAAACCGTTAACAATACATCCCATGATACCAATTTTCAGACCTTTTAGATGAGCTGTTTTTTCTCTGATTATTCTTGTTGTTTCCTGTAGGTTGAACAATGTTCTTCCACACGAAGGACAAGATATGTATTCGGGTTTTGTCACTCTCATTCTGCTCGCCTGTAAAATACCAAATGCAGTTGAGATAATTGTGTTGTTATCTATCTCTCCTTCGTTTTCCAGCCATATCCCGTCAGCTAAACCATCAAGCAGGAGGCCGCCCAGGTCGGCAGCAGCTTTTATCCTGAAATTTTCCTCATTTGATTCATGATAGCACCGGTGGAGTATTACTGGGATTTTATTTCCATCATTAATTAAACGTACAATTGCAGCTCTTTGATCGGCAAACCCATTAACATTTCTTGTTTTAAGTATGATTGCTTTGGGGGGTGTAAGTTTCAACTGTTGAGAGAGGTTAGCGTCTACTTCATCGGAGAAGTAGGGGACAAAATTTAATTTTTCCATTTCTTCCTCTGAAGAAATAATGTAATCTGGAGTTAAATCTAACCAGGTTTCTGAGGAGGAAATAACAATAGGAACATTTTTTCCTCCAATATTTCCTGTAGCCTGCGTTTCTCTGCGCTTAAACGAAAACGAATGAACAGGATAATTGTCTTCTGAAGGGATTTCCTTATGATTAACCCTTTCTTTTAAATAATCCACAAGCATTTGGGCAACCGGTATCTCGTTTTCAGGGGGTTCAGTGAGGGAAATTCTTATGGTATCACCTATCCCATCCGCTAACAGTGTTCCTACACCAACCGCAGATTTTATCCTGCCATCTTCTCCTTCACCAGCTTCTGTTACACCAAGATGTAATGGAAAACTCATATGTTCGTGTTCCATCTTAGCAACCAATAATCTGGTGGCATGCACCATCACCATTGTATTGCTGGCTTTCATGGAAATAATTACATCATAGAAGTTTTCGTCTTTGCATATTCGGAGAAATTCCATTGCAGATTCAGCCATTCCTTCAGGTGTATCCCCATACTTGCTCATAATACGGTCGGAAAGAGAACCGTGATTACTTCCGATTCTTAATGCCGTGTTATGTTCCTTGCAAATTTTTAACAGGGGGACAAATTCATTCCTTATTCTGTTGATTTCTTCAGAATATTCCTCATCGGAATAATTTAGTTTTTGAAATTTCTTGGAATCAGCAAAGTTTCCCGGGTTTATTCTTACTTTTTCTACAACCTTGGCCGCTTCAAAAGCTATTTGTTGATTAAAATGAATGTCAGCAACCAATGGAATGTTATAACCAAGTTTTTGAATATATTTTTTAATCTCTTTCAGGTTTTCGACATCCTTTTTTGACGGAACGGTTATTCTAACCATTTGAGCCCCTGATTTATAAGCTTCGATTACCTGATTGGATGTTTTTACCACGTCACCGGTTGAGGTGTTTGTCATGGTTTGTACACAAATATCATTTTCACCTCCAATTGTCAGGCCTCCGACTTTTACAGGGCTTGTTTTTCTTCGGATATATTTAAAAAGGTTTGGACAGTAATGCTTTTCCATAATAAAAAAATTGGTCCTGGTAAATATCAGGACCAACAAAAGTACAAACAATCAGTAAATCATTTTCATTGCATATCTTACTTCTTAATGAATTTTACCTAACCAAACCCAAATTCATATATAAATATACAATGTGTTATATTTTAATTTATGGTATAAATAATACTTATAGTCATTAAATCGCGATGATTTTCATCATTTTAAGAGAATCAAAAACTGTATTCTATCGCCAGGGCTTTTTCGAGTGTTTCTTTGTTTATTTCATCCTTAATAATATAACTCCTTGCACCAGCTTCAATCATTTGTACGATGTACTTCATTTCGGAATGAAATGATACCGCAATAACAACAATATTTCGGAATGCCTGGGTTACTTCCCTGGTAGCTTCAATACCATTCATTTTTGGCATATTTATATCCATGAAAACAGTGTCATAAATACGGTTGTTTAACTCATGAAGGCACTCATCCCCGTCTTTAACAATCTTGATATCTTCAACCTGGTCTTGAAATGAATCAAGGAGCATGAACTTTAACGCCTTTGAAAAGTGTGGATTATCATCGGCAATTAATATTTTTTGCTTTTTCATCATCCTTTCTTAATATATAAGGCAAATGTAAAACTAAGCTCCTACCTAATTATTCGCTAAAATACCCAATTCAATTATCATTATACTTAATTTGTGTAGGTATTTACCGCCAACTGCCAAAAAAAGAACAGGGCGACAAAAATAAATCTGCCACCCTGTCGTCTACCTAAATCCAACCAAACCCTACATCAAATATTTTTACTATGAAACAATGCATAATTAATGTTTGTTTCACTCATTTAATTCGTAATTTTATGCTAGCAAATTTATAGTATAGTTTGATATTCCTTATTAGTGTTTATACTTAAAGTATGTCGGAATTATCGCGTATTAATTTGGGTAAAAACCGACACCTTCAAATGAAAAGTGCTCTAAATCAATTAATTTAAAAACTGGCATTTGTGGAATTGCTCCTACTGGTTTGACACAGCTTGCTCCTTGTTTCATAAAAAAATCATTAGCTTTTTTATTTATGGAGTTATTTATTGATTTATCTGTGTGCATACCATCAAGATCCAGTTCAACTTCAAATCCCTCTGTAAGTTTCTTACTTTCTTTAAGTGCTAAAAAGAATGCGAGTTCAAGTTCAGATTTCATAAAATACCCTCTTAATTGAATAAGGAGTTTATTCTCCTGAACATTGGCTTTAACTCTGAATGAATCCATAATTCTTGAAATTTGATTATATTTTCAAAATTACAACAAATATCATTCTCATAACCTGCTGATTAACACTCAAAGTTTTGTGTTTTTCGCTCAATTACGCTTGTTGTAATCCGTAAATATTACGTCGGATTACCGACGTTTATTTTATAAGAGCATCAAATAGATTTGCTTTGTTTATAAAAAAAGGCCTCTAAAGTTTTTTTTCAAAAACCTTTCTCTATTTTGCTATTATGAAACAGCTTCCAAAATATTAGGGGGGAGGTTTAGCTTATTCAATCTTAACTGAACAGAAAAATTATTTGAGGGAGGAACTAATTTTGAGCGTTTTGCAAAACAAACAGCACTTTTCGAATCGGTTGCGTATGGGGTATCGTGATTTAACAGTTGTAGTTGTAGCGTTATTTCTTTTTTTATCCCTGTCTGGCCAGGATACCCTTTACGTTGATTTGAATTCGGCTTTAAATATCCTTTATTCAGGAAACTATCAGCGTATTAATACAAATTCGGAAGATAAAGGAGACAAGTTGTCCATTTCCGACATAAACCTTCCAGCAACAAAAATAGATTATAGTTATGGAAAGCTATATACCCCGGAAATAGGTTGGAAAGTTGATGTAAACCAGGATTTTGGAAATGTTTTCTCTTATAAAAGGGAAAAGGATGTAAATAATGCTAAACAGATATTACGGAACAGGCAGGAAGAGCTTAAGAAAAAGAGATTTGAGCTGAAAATGAAATCAATCTATTTTGAGTGGATTTATCTTTATAATTTGAGGGATAATATTGAATTGATCCGAAAGTATATTTCCAAAAGTATTTCTGTAGCCGAAATAAAAGATGAGTTAGGCGAAAATGAGCCAATTGAATATATGAAAATGATTACCAGGGTTTCTGAAATTGAAACGCAATATATGGAAAATAGAATAGATATAGACATTGCCAGAAATAACTTAAGAAAACTGTTAAATACCAATGCTTTTTTAATTCCGATGAGTAGAAAACTTGAATTATACATGGTTAAGAAAAAGGATGATACCTCTGCTTATTCAGGGGGGTATATTACAGATATTTATAAGGAGAAATATAATTATACATGTGCCGATTTGAGACTTAGAAAAGCATATTATTCTCCAACTGTAAATGCAGGGTTTTTTATTCAGAATATTGACCCGTACAATACAATGACAGGGGTTCAGGCAGGGATTTCCGTCCCTATTTGGTTTTTTCCGGTGAAGTCGCAAGTTAAAAAAGCAAAACTACAATCCGAGATGGAATTGAATATGTATAAACAAGCTGTTAATGAAACTGAGACCGAAATAGAGAACCTACTGTTTAAGTTGGATCGTTGTTTTTTAAGAGTCAGGCATTTTCAAAATAATGCAATTCCAATGGCTAACCTGCAGCTTAATACCGTAATATCAAAATACAGACATGAAGCTATTGATTATGAAGAGTATATTGAAGGTGTAACGGAGGCCCTGAATATTAAACAAAAATATCTTGAAGCAATGAACGAATATAACCAAACAGCCATCCGGCTGGAGTTATATACAAAATAGAAATAAAAATGAAGCATACATATATATTATTGATAGTCCTTGTTTTAAGTTTTTCCTGTTCCGGTTCAGGAAAAAAATCAGATGATGTTTTTATGGCCGAACAAATTATTCTACCAGGCATTGCAAAAGACAAGTTCGACATTGAAGTGACAGAAACCGAACTGCTTGTAAAAGATACCTTAAAAAAACTCAGGGGCCGTGCAATATATCCTGATGAAAACCTTTATTATGTTTGCTTTCCTTTAGGCGGATTCTTAAAGACTGTAAAGAAAAAAGAAGGGGACAGGATAAAACCGGGGGATCTGTTGGCTGTAATTGAGCATCCTGATTTCTTGGATCTGAAAACGGATTACCTGAAAGCAAAGTACGAGTTTGAATTCTTTAGGAACGATTTTGCCCGGCAGGGAGAAATGGCTATAGAACATGCCACATCTTTAAAAAAGATGCAGGTCTCTGAAAGAAACTACAAAGAATCTGAAGTAATACTAAATGCTTTAAAGTCGAAACTGAAACTAATTGGAATAGATCCGCAAAGAGTAACAGAAGAAACATTAACACCTGTGGCGTTTTTATACTCCCCCATTGGCGGAAC
Source organism: Bacteroidales bacterium (assembly GCA_965230395.1). GTDB lineage: Bacteria > Bacteroidota > Bacteroidia > Bacteroidales > UBA10428 > UBA10428. The sequence continues at coordinate 6,488,808 of CBDDKV010000002.1, read as the reverse complement.
AATTTCAAAACTAAATGCAACCGAAGGAAAATACTTTAAAGAATCCGAAGAAATATTTCAGGTTATAAAAAACAGAGCACTGATTGCCAGATTTATATTAGATAATGGAGCTGGCCGGAACTTTGTCGCTTCCGATATACTTAAGTTTTCATATTATACGGATACGGTCTGGAATTCACGAATATCTGAAGAAAAGGTGACAGATAAAGGGCGGGTTTTGACAGTTAAAATTCCTGAGGGTATCGTGAAAGAGGAAGGTGAATTTGTGGAGCTATATCTACCTGTTAATGATACTTTATTGGCTCTTCCGCTTGAAGCGGTGTTAAATAATAAATGGGTTATTGTCCACTATCATGAAAACCTTTATCGGGCAAAGGAAATCAAAGGAATTAAAATTGAGGGTGAAAGGTTACTGGTTAAGTATGATCCTGAACTGTACGGCAAACAGATTGTTGTTAAAGGGGCAAAGCAAATAATATCTGCTCAATAAAATTAACAGAATTTTTTAAACAACTCTTCATGTTTGGGATAAGCCTGAATAAGCTCTTCTTTATCGAACAATTCAAAGTCATCAAACTCAAATCCGGGAGTTACAATACAACTGAAAAGGCTATACGTATCAGGTTCAATAACTTCAGCGGCAAAAATATTCCCTGCGGGAATTAAAGTGAAAAAATGTTCTGCTTTTTCCGGGTTGGCACCCAATTTAATCGTTTTTTTATGCCCCTCACGGTTAATTACAATAATTTTTACAGGGCTTCCGTGATGAAAATACCACATTTCGTCCGATTTCAACCGGTGCATTTTTGAGATGTCCTTTGAGCGCAAAAGAAAAAATATGCTCGTGGCAAGTCTTCTGTCCCCTTCAAAACCTATAGGCAACTGATTCGAACTAACATTTATATTTGAACGGTATACTTCAGAATAAAATCCTCCTTCGGGATGAGGCTTCAAATTTAAGTGTTGTATCCAGTAATCAGCTGAGTTGTTCATTTACCAACATTTATTAGGTACAGAAAATAATAATAGGACTGATGTGAATGATGCAAAATATGTTCAATTCGTGATGAAGATAATAAAAAATTGATCTTCGATCAATGAGCATTTAAATTTAAGGGGGTAAACGGCTTCTTACTTTGATTATTCACCTAGAATTTGTATATTTAAGTAGGTCAGAACCAAATCATCTCAATTATGAAGGTTGATTTACTTAAGTACATGTCAGAAAGGCTACAAGAGGAAGATGGAGAGGCTCCGGATTGTGGTCCAGTGGTAACAATATCACGGCTTTATGGTTGTCCGGCGAAAAAAGTAGCCAAGTCCCTTTCCGAATCTTTAACCCAAAAAATGATTGTTCTTGGTAAAAAAGAAATTCAGTGGGAATATATTACCAAGGAAATATTAAGTGAATCAGCCAGAGAACTTGAACTTAACCCTTCACAAATAAAGTATGTTTTTGATTATGAGAAAAAAAGCATGATTGATGAGCTGTTTTCAGCTCATTCAAGTAAATATTATAAAAGCGATAGAAAAATAAGAAATACTATTGCCCGTGTTATAAGAAATATGGCATGCGAAGGAAACGTTGTAATTGTAGGAAGGGGTGGTGTTGCTATAACACACGATATTCTGAAATCTTTTCATATAAACCTTGTGGCCCCTTTGGAATGGAGGACATTGCGTATTGCGGAGAAGTATGATATGTCTTTTGAAGAAGCGGAAAAAACGACGATTGGTATTGATAAAAAACGTAAAGCTTTCCGGGATTATTTTGAAGGGAAAAATACCGACTATACCTGGTTTGATATTTCATTAAACTGTATGACACTGTCAGTAGATGAGATGGTTAAGATCGTAATGAGGGCGATAGAGGTCAGAAAACTGGTGTAATTCCTCTAAAAAGCTTTTTCCGGACAAATTTTAATACAGATCCTTCTAATAAATTAAATAGATTTAAGGTTTTAAAATTTTTTTAACCTGGAAAATGAATTGTCTGTTGAAAATATTCAGGTCAAAGGCTTTTTTTGAACATTTGCTTATTAGATTTGGTTTTATTCAGGAGCTAAGGGTGAACGAAATGTTTTATGATAAAATGAATAGATTTATAGCCAATAAAAAAAGAATAAGGGTACATTTTATTTAAATGTTGTTATTCTATATAATTTTTATGATATTTATTTAGTTATTATTTTTGTAAATGGAGCAATTCGGGATAGAATGGAAAATTTAATTATAGAAGGTACCGATACTTTGCCAAACGTTGAGATGAATGTTAACGGAGGCATTAAATTTGAGGGTAGAGCCTTGCCTGAAGATGCTGTCCGTTTTTTCAACCCTATTATAGCCTGGGTAAGCGAATTTCAGGGAGAGGACATTTGTGTTGATGTTAATCTGGAGTATTTTAATACAAGTGTCTCTAAACAGCTTCATGATTTTTTTAATATTCTGGATGGCAAACCGGAAAACTGTAAAATAAAGGTTATCTGGCATTACGAGGAAGGTGATGATGAAATGTTTGAGTCGGGAGAGATTTATCAGGAACTTTATCCTCGTTTTGAATTCGAATACGATAAATACGAAGAGGTAATAGATTAGCTTTATTCCTGATTTATTTTTTTCATAATTTCCCTTTTTAAAGTACCGAGAGTTGAGAGGTTCCGCATTGTGTTCAGTTCGTGCGTTATGGTGTGGTTTTTGTTGTAAAAAAAATGTTTGTGTGTTAATTAAAGAGAAATAAACGAAAGTTAACCCGCATTATGCATGTCAAAACGAAGTGAACGAAATGAACTGAAAATTAGAGGACCCCGACGAAGTCAATGTGTGTGGAATTGTAGGAAGGAATTCAAACTTCGGTGTAATCCATTTTCCGGGTTAAGTGTTAAAGCTTTTACAATTATGAATATTTATGTGTAAACCTTAATAAGAAAGAAATTATGCAGAATTATATATTATTTTTTATGCTTTTTATCGGCATAACATTGTATTCACAGGAATATGAAACAATTTCAAAGAAAGAATTGAAAAGAATGGCCAAAGAAGATAAGAAGGCAAAAAGACTTGAAGAGGAAGAAATGATGAAGGAATTGACCGCATTAATGCTGCATAGTCACCGGTTTGTTCTTGAGGCCGATTATATTGGGGACGGAAGAGGACAGAGAATTCCGGTAAACTCGAACATTAATTTTGTAGCCATTGACTCATTAGAGGGGGTAATACAGTATGGTTCCCCTCATGGGATAGGGTATAACGGAGTAGGAGGGGTAACAGCAGATGGAAGGATAAGCAAATACGAATTGAAAGAAGTGAGTCGGAAAAGCAGAAAATTGTATACTTTACAGATTACTATAATGACGGGTTTGGGAACATATGATATTGCTTTTTCGGTTTCCGAAACAGGTTATGCCGACGCAACTGTTAGTGGTTACACAAGAGGCCAATTAAAATATTCAGGAAGGTTGGTGCCTGTTAAGGTATCGAAGGTCTACAAAGCTTCAACTGTTTTTTAAGACAGTTTAAAAGTTATATTATGTTTATTTTTTTATAATTATCTTATCCGATAAGGATTTATTTTTATCGGTTTTTTACATTTGTAAAACTAAATTACAATAATTGTTTACTTTGTTTAGTTAATATTGAAAACTGCAAATTAAATGGAAAGAAAAACAGAACAGGATACAGGAATGCACTATAATAATAAGCCTAAAGTCCCTTTGTACCTGGTAGCTATTGTTGTTACCCTAGGGGTACTTGCTGTAGTTTTGGGTATATTGTATGTCCAGAAAAGTAAAGAACATGCTGAAACCGTTGAAGATGTTGAGTTTGTGCAGGAGCAAAAGCAACAATTGGAAGTGGAGTTAAACGAATTGATAATTAATTATGATTCTCTGAAGACAGAAAACGACAGCATAAATACTAAACTGGTATCAGAGCAGGAAAAAATTCGAAGATTACTGCGTATAAGGGCCTCTAATACGCAGAAACTAAAAATGTATCAGAAGGAATTATCAACCTTACGTAAGGTGATGAGGAGTTATATAGTTCAGATAGACTCGTTGAATACCCGAAACCGGGAACTTACGCAGGAAAATATTGAAGTGCATAAAGAGTTAGTTCAGGTGCAAACCGATTATGATGAGCTCCATGAAACAAAAGAAGAACTTACATCCAAAGTTGCTTTAGCTCAAAAATTATCTGCAAAAAATATTATAGCTGTAGGGCTAAATGAAAGATCGAAGGAGAAAGATCGGATAGCCAAGATTTCAAAAGTCCGTGTTTGCTTTACTGTGAGGGAAAACAATGTTGCCGAACCAGGAAATAAAATGATTTATATTAAATTGACCAGGCCTGACGAAATTGTACTTTCATCACCAGAAGCAGGTGTGTTTGAATTTCAGGGAGAGCAGATGGTGTATACCGAGAAGCGGGAGTTGGAGTACGACAATCAGGATATAGATATGTGTATTTACTGGGATAAGAATGAGGAGTTAATTCCGGGAACATATTTTGTTAGCCTTTTCGCTGAAGGGCATGAAATTGGGACAACTACTTTAGAACTGAAATAAAAATCAGCATAACACAAGGGAAAGGCCATAATATTCTTTATTATGGCCTTTTTTGTTTCCAATACGTAGATTTCTTAACTTTATTAGAATATCTTCTTCGTCAAAAGAAAAGCTTATGAAACAATCGCTTATGATAAATTCCGGGATAACCTTAATTACAAGGGAAAAATGAGGATAGGTGTTATTATAGGACGTATTGGTGGCGTTGACGGAGTTGCCCTTGAAACGGAAAAATGGATTGATGTTTTTAAAAGGCTTGGTCATCAGGTATATATTATAGCGGGGCAGTTTGAAGAGAGGATGATAGATCCGGAATATGAAACTCTGGTTCCTGAAATGTCATTTTTTTCACCGGAAAGTTATTGGGGCCAAAAAAAGGCTTATTTTCATCCGGAAGCCAATGAAGAGGAATTACTTGAGCATATTGATTTGTATTCTAAGGTCATTTATAAGAAATTGCTTGAATGGGTAAATGAGAAGAAAATAGAATTAATCCTGTCAGAGAATGCAAGCTGTCTTCCATCACATCTGGAAATGGGGCTGGCAATAAAAAAGCTTGTATTTAATACAGGTTTGCCCACGATTACACATGATCACGATTTTGCATGGGAAAGGGGGGACAGGTATATTTCTCCACATAAAACAATAAATGACTTTGTTGCAGATACTTTCCCTCTGAGGGCACCGAACTCGGTTCATGCGGTAATAAATACTTATGGAAAAGATTTGCTAAAAGAAAAGTACAACAGAGAGGCTGTTAATGTTCCTAACGTTATGGATTTTAACGAACCGTTTGGAGAGGTTACCGAAACAAATAAACAACTTTACAGAAACCTTGGTTTTGAAGAGGATGATATACTCCTTTTTCAGATTACCAGAATCGTAAAGCGGAAAGGAATAGAAACAGCCATTGAATTGATTAGAAAATTAGAAAACCCTAAAATAAAACTGGTAATTACGGGAAATTATAATGATGATACCGGGAGTAAGTATTATTACAGTTTAGTTGATAGAATACACAGATTGAAACTTAGAGAACAGGTTACGTTTTCTTATCATTTGTTTAGCAACAAGGGGTACTTACATTCCGGGAACAGTCAGGTTTTTTCATTATCAGATGCTTATGCGCAAGCAAGGGTGTGTACCTATTTCAGTACTTATGAAGGGTTCGGAAATGCTTTTGTAGAATCGGTTTTGGCAAAAAGGCCAATATTTGTGAACAATTACAAACCCGTATATTGGCCTGATATTGGTTCAAAAGGCTTTAAAGCGGTTATGATAGAAGATGGAAATTTAACGGATAATGCAGTTAGGGAAATGGAAGAGGTTATTCATAACCGAAAGCTCAATGAGGAAATTGCTGCGTATAATTTCGCTTTGGGGAAAAAGTATTTTTCTTACGAAGTACTGAAAGAGAAACTTGTTGAGTTGATAGAAAGAGCAATGGCAGTTGCCTAAACATAAAATCTGATTGAAACATAAAAAAGGAAAAGCTACCTGAATCCCTCAGACAGCCTTTCCCGGATTTATAGCGTGACAATATAAACGATTTATTCTTACTCCCTTATAATAATGGTATAACCATAAATGTGCCATAAAGAGTTAATGTTCAATAAACCAGGTAGATGATTTTGAATAACTCATAACTGGAAATGAAAGAATTGAACGAATATGGCTAGTAGTTGTCCGTAATCGTACAAATATTATTTCAAAGTAGTGCTTTAATCGAATAATGATTAATTTCGGGCGTCAAATTTTTATGAAAAAATAAGCCAGCATAAAAATTAGGAGAACTTAAGGTTTAGTTAATTCCTTAAATCATTTAATTGCAATATTTTAATGATTAAGGAACGAATTCTGATAATTGAGGTCGGGTTAAATACTTTTGTTAAGAAAATAGAAAGATGATTTTTACGAATCTTTAATTAATTGATTTTCTTTGCCGGATTTGAAGCGGAAAATATTGTTTCGGATTTTCTTAATTTCAATATTAGTCAATTGCGGGACTTGATTTGCTGAGACGAATGTAAAATGTGTTTTTTAGGGGTTCATTTTAGGGTTTCTAGGGATTGGTGGATTAATGGGTTTAAGTATGAATTTTAGATTGTTATTGTTGCCTTTTTCATTATTGTACGGTTTTATAACCTTAGTCAGGAATAAGCTTTTTGATTTAGGTATAAAAAAGGAAAAGCAATTTGAAATACCTGTTATTTCAGTCGGTAATATAACTGTAGGGGGAACAGGAAAAACGCCTCATATTGAATTCTTAATAGAAACTTTAAAGCATACAGAGGAAATAGCTGTATTAAGCCGTGGGTATAAAAGAAAGACTAAAGGGTTTGTACTTGCCGATAAGCGTGCAACACCTGAATCTGTTGGAGATGAGCCTTACCAGATATTCAGGAAGAATCCGTCAACGATGGTCACCGTTTGTGAAAAAAGAGTTCAGGGCATTGAAAAAATACTCGGCCTGAAAAAGAATATCGACGTGATTTTACTTGACGATGCCTATCAGCACAGACATGTTAAGCCGGGTATGTCAATTTTATTAGTTGATTATAACCGGCCTATATTCAATGACTTAATGTTGCCGGCGGGTAATTTGCGGGAAGGGAGAAAAGGAATAAAAAGAGCAGATATAGTTATTGTAACTAAGGTCCCCAATGGTAATATTACCATTGAAGAAAAAAGGGAATGGAACCAAAAACTTAAACTTACAAAGAAACAGTTGCTTTATTTTTCAACTTTTCAATATGCTTCACCACAACCATTATTTTCAAAAAGTGGACGGTTATCTTCATTAATTGAGCTTGCAGATAATAATGTGAAGGTCCTTTTAGTAACCGGGATAGCTGAACCAGCGCCTTTTATCGATTATCTTGAAAGTTGTGGGCTTTTCCTTGAGATAATCCGGTTTCCTGATCATCACAATTTTAATAATTCAGACCTGGTAACCATAAAAGCAAAGTTCGATGCAATAAAAAAGCGGAGAAAAATTATATTAACAACTGAAAAAGATGCAGTACGTTTGAAGCACCTGAAAAATTATCCAAGGAACCTGAAAGAGAAGACTTATTATATTCCTGTTCAGGTTCAGGTTCTGGAGGAAAGACAAAAAGAATTCGAAAGCAAAATAATAGACTATGTTAGAAAAGATTAAAAGGTCATCTGATTACATTCGTAGTCAGGTACAGGTCAGTCCCAAATATGCTGTAATATTAGGTTCGGGACTGGGTGGATTTATTAATGACATTGAAGTGGTAAAGGAAATTCCTTATGAGACAATTCCGGATTTTCCTAACACAACGGTTGATGGTCATTCCGGCCAACTTGTACATGCAAGGCATAATAATACGGATATTCTGATTATGCAGGGGAGAATTCATTTTTACGAAGGGCAAAGTATGGAAACCCTGACCTACCCAATAAGAGTTTTTAATGAGCTTGGAATTGAAACGTTAATTCTTTCGAATGCAAGTGGCGGTATGAATGAGAATTATGAAATTGGAGATCTGATGATAATAAATGATCATATTAATCTGATGCCTAATCCATTGATAGGGCCTCATAAACCAGAATTTGGGGCCAGGTTTCCGGATATGAGCGAGGCTTATGATGAAAACCTGATTAAAAGAGCAGAGAAAATAGCCTCTGATAATGCCATAAAAGTACATAAGGGGGTTTATGTCGCAGTAACCGGACCAACTTATGAAACTCCTGCTGAATATAAATTTTTCAGGATAATTGGTGGTGATGTAGTTGGCATGTCCACCGTTCCGGAAGTAATTGTTGCCCGTCAAAGTGGAATGAAATGTTTCGCAATTTCAGTTGTTACGGACCTGGGGGTACCCGGAAAAATTGAGTATATGACGCATGAATTTGTTCAGCAGGCAGCAGCCAGGGCTGAGCCAAAGATGGCTGCTATTGTGAAAGGGCTTATTTCAGATTAATTTATCGGATGCAGAAAGTTAGAAAAAAGGAAAAAATAAGAGGGTTTAATGTCATTAATGTGCTTGCAATTACTGTTGCTCATCATATTCATGATATATTTACCTCTTTTCTTCCGGCATTACAACCAGCGATAATTGGGGCGTTTGGTTTAAATAATCGCTTATTTGGCCTACTTTCTGTATTTCAGAGAATCCCAACTTTACTGAACCCTTTTATTGGAATTTTGGCGGAGAAAGTCCGTATCAGGTATCTGATGATTATTGCCCCAACAATAACGGCTATTAGTATGAGCCTGATCGGGAATGTGGGGAATTTTACAATGCTGGCTGTTCTTGTTTTTATTTCCGGGGTTAGCTCAGCGGTTTTTCATGTACCTACTCCAGTGATGATGAAGCATGTGTCTGGTAACAGGCCCGGCGTGGGAATGGGGTTTTATATGTTTGGAGGGGAATTTGCCAGGACAGTTGGCCCAATTGCCGCAATATCCGCATTTGGTCTGTGGGGATTTGATGGAATGTTCAGGCTGATCCCGGCAGGTATTCTGTCTTCAGCTATTCTTTTTTACCGGTTCAGAAAAGTTGATTTAAGGAAAGAATTCCATAAGGATAAAACTTCAGAAGGATCTTATGTAGAGGTTTTTAAGCGGTATTTGTTGCTGCTTTTTTTAATAGCTTGTGTTACTTTGCTAAGAGGTGGGGTAAAGAGTTTTTTCTCGTACTATCTGGTCGGGTTCCTTGAAGAGCAGGGATGGTCAGCATGGAAAGCCGGTATAGGCTTATCTGTGGTTTATCTGTCTGGAACCGCTGGTTCCGTGCTTTCTGGTATTGCTTCGGATTTTCTTGGAAGAAGGACCGTCCTTATTACTTCATGTATTCTTACCCCCTTGTTAACATTGCTTTTTATTTATTCCAACGGGCAATACCCTTTTCTGTTTTTGTCTGTAATTGGCTTTTTTCTGTTGGCACCAACCCCGGTTTTTCTAAGTATTGTGAATACCATTAAATCAAAGCATGTTACCTTCTTAAATGGTATTTATATGACCAGTAATTTTCTAATGGGTTCAATAGCAACCATGTTAACAGGTTATGGTCTTGATTTTCTTGAACCCATGCAAACTTTGAAAATCGCATCATTTGTTGCATTTCTGACTATACCTATAGTTTTACTTATCCCATTAAAGAAGTAGTTATGTATTTAAAGCTTGCCCATAAAGGACATACCCAATGGTGGAGGTACTTGCTCGTATTTATTTTGACATTAATTGCAAAAACGATATCTGAATATCCGATATTGTTATTGGCAAAAATGAAGGCCGCAGAGAACAATGATGCCGGGAATGTTGGATATTATTTGAGCGCCAGTGGTTTAGAGGTGTCGGATAATTTGTATTTTGCTTTAATGTTCGGTCCAATGGTGTTTGTTTTTTGTTTTCTGGTGATAAGTATTCACCTTGTACATGGAATACCATTAAAACAGATATTTACAGCATACCATAAATTCAGGTGGAAAAACTTTTTTACAGCAGGGGCCATTTGGTTTTTATTGCTTGCTTTAGTTGAACTGGTCAGCTATATATTCAATTCAGAACACTATAGTTTTAGTTTTAAGGGAAGTGAGTTTTTCTTACTTATTTTGTTTAGCTTTATTTTTGTTCCGTTTCAGGCATCTGCAGAAGAATTATATTTTAGGGGAAATATTTTACAGGGGATTGGTGTTTTATCCGGTTCCCGAATTATTTCTGTACTATTCTCGGGAATATTATTCGGATTAATGCATATAAGAAACCCTGAAGTTGCAAAGTTTGGACTGGCCCCGGCAATGGTACAGTATATAGGCTTTGGAGTTTTGTTGGGTATAATGGTAGCCATGGACGGTGGCTTGGAAATGGCTTTCGGGATGCATACAATGAACAATATTTATCTAATCAGTTTTGTGTCATATTCAGGATCTGTTTTAAAAACCCCATCATTATTTCATACGAACAATATGGATATGATTTTAATGACTTCCGGGTTTATTTTGGTTTCAGTCGTATACCTGATTATTTTAAAAAAACTTTTCCGTTGGAAACCATTCAATTGGTTATTTGAGCGAATTGATATTTCTGAGGGGTAAAATGCTTTAGTTTTTCTATGGCATCTCCAAGCTCAAAGTCATATTGAGAAACAGACAGGAATAGCCCTTTATTCATTAATAGGCCGGCAAGGTATTCCTGTTCTGGTTGACCTGGTGTTGGGACAAGCATAGCAGTTTTTCCAAGTAGAGATAAATCCATAATGGTGGAATATCCGGCTCTGGCAATAATATACTTTGCATGAATTAGTAGTGACTTTAGTTCTTCAGCACTAACGTGGTTTTTGCTGTTTTTTATATTATTTTCAGAAGAGGCTGGTAGCCCGCGAACGATGATGAAACTAACAGAACAGGGAAGATGCCTTATAGAGCCAAGGATTTTATCTTCAAAAACACTACGTTGCTTTTCGGGACCGGATATTAAAACTACAAGTTCGGGTTTGTTTTTTAAAGGGTTAACCCTGCTTAACTTTAATCTGGATTGTGCTCCGATAAATTTTATGTTACATTGCAGCCTTGGTGATGGAATGCTGAGTTTTCCTGCCAGGTTATTGGGAGAGGGATAGTCCGGAATCCAACATTCATCGAATTTATTCAGCATACTCCTTATCTTAAAGTTTACAAATCTGTTTAAGAACCTGAGCGGTTTTGGAAGAATAACACTGACCTGGTGGGTTACAATGATGTTTTTTACCTTCTTGTTGTAAAGGCCATAGCAGTTGTCCGATATCACCATATTTATTTTATGCTTTTTGATGATATCTTTTAATGTCCGGTTTTCTGATTGAATAAGTTTATAGAATTTGGGAATAAAAAATAGAAGGGCCCAGAACTGATTTTTTGTTGGGGAGTACCTTGGTGGTGCCGATGGCATTTCTATAATTGGAATAGTCGGAAAATGTTCCCTGTAAACAGGCATTTGATTTTTACTTGCACCTATAATTATTGTGTGCTTTTTTTTAATCTGCTCTTCAATAATTGATACAGATCGTGTAGCATGGCCGAGCCCCCAGTCCAGGGCAGCTACAAAAACCTTCATGCTATCCGGAGATTTGAACTTCTATTCCCAATTTTCTTATACGTGATGCAATTTTCTCCAAATCGGGGAGGGGAACTTTTTGAAGCGTTTCAAAAGGGGTGTCGCGGGCAATTGTATAAATCATAACAAGCGGAGGTTTAATTTCCTCAAGTGCGTTTAACCAGGGAACCAACTCCTCTTCTGTCGTATTGTCGACAGGAATGCCCTTGAAAGCCCCCCTGATAAACATGGTTTGAATAATAGGGGATGGAATCTTTTTTAGCAACGCTGTTATTTTTTTTATATCAAACTCTCCAATAGGGCTATTCAGTAATTTGACGGTAGGCTCTAAAACGGAATCGACTTTAAAAATATTCTGGTCGATTTTTTTCATGGAGCGTTGTACTTTGGGACTTCCCAGAGTAGTGGAATTTGTCAGCAATGCTATTTTTGCCTTAGGAAAGTATTTATTTCTTAGGTTAAAGGTATCGGAAATAATTTCTTCGAACTCACGGTGTAATGTGGGTTCTCCATTTCCGGCAAAAGTAATAGTGTCAATGTTTCCCCCCTTTTCTTTAAACTCTGTCAATACTTTTTCAAGCTGGCTTTTTACTTCCGATCGTGATGGTAAATTGCCCGTTGTTCCCTCTGTAAGGCCACATTCACAATAAATGCAATCAAAATTGCAAACTTTTTTGTTTGTAGGAAGGAGGTTAATTCCCAATGATTGTCCCAATCTTCTGCTTGAAATGGGACCAAATATAATTTTATCAAAAAGAAAGGTTGCCATGGGCAAATAATCCGCTTTTATTTGTTATCGTTTTCTTTTTTCTGTGCTCTTGAGATTACCATAGATGAAAGCTGAAGATTCTTAAAATAAGAGCTGGTATCATTATCTACTTTAGGTATAATGATTTTTAAGTATTTATAACTGGTGTCGGTTAACTCAGTTGTGTATTGGTAGTCGCGGGAGAAATTTGATTTTACAACTCGCTGTTTAATAGCGAGTAAGGTATCCTTGATGTTTGTTGTGTCTTTCTGGAAGTATGCTACTATTTGTGGGTTTTTCGAGCCATCATCTTTTAACATTCTGATTCTTAAGTCTACTAGAATAATTCCGGCGGTATCAATTTTAACCAGGAAAGGTTTAGGGTAACTTACTGTATCTCCACGGGTGTCAATATAACCAGAAAGTTTAAATAGTTGCTTATTTTCGCTTTCATTAATCATTTCCAGATCATCATCCCAGGTCTGGGAAATACGGGTGATTTTACCAAAAACGTTGTCATATAATTTTGACAATTCTTCCGGATTTTCCGAATACCATTTTATAGAAGCATCAAACTGTTCTTTGCTGGTATTATACTTATGTAGTAGGGAGGTATATAAAGTAAGGGAGTCAATGTCACCGGTAAGCTCGTTCAGTGTATGATCGGTGCCCACAGCATCATACATATGTAATTCAACTAATAATTCGACAAATGTTTCTTCCGCAATTATTGTTTTGGGTTTTTTATCCCCACCGCAGGAAATAAATAAAAAAATAACAGATAGAAATAATATAAAGCGCATACTGGACAATTTTGCCTGTAAAGATAGATTTTTAGCAGAACCCTGCAAGTAGTTAGCCGGCTGTATATTTTAACTATGTAAACGGGCTATTTTGTTTGGTGAAGTTCAAATAATAAATTCGTCGGCAAAACTGTAGTAACTATTATTGGCAACGATTATATGATCAAGGACCTGGACTTCAAAAAATTTGGCAGCATCTTTAATTTTTTGTGTAATCTTTTTGTCCTGAGGGCTTGGTTGTAAGTTTCCAGAAGGATGATTATGGCAAAGAATAATAGAAGAAGCCATGACTTCAAGGCCTTTACGCATTATAATTTTTACGTCTGTTACCGTTCCGGATATTCCCCCCTGGCTTATCCTGAACCGTTCAATTAAGGTATTTGACCGGTTTAAAAAAGCAACCCAAAATTCCTCGTATGGTAAATCGCTTAATAGAGAGGTAAATACCATATATGCTTCTCGGCTTGATGTTATTTTAGGTTTTGAAAGCGGTTCGGTTGAGGCCCTTCTTCTGCCCAGTTCGAGTGCTGCTGAAATTGTTATGGCTTTTGCTTCTCCGATTCCCTTCAAAGTCATAAACTCGGAAATATCAAGTTTTCCAAGTTCAGAGAGATTGTTTTCGCTAAGGTTTAAAATTTTTCGGGACAGCTCAACGGCTGACAATTCCTTGGTCCCGCTTCCTATAAGTATTGCAATTAGTTCTGCATCTGACAGTACCCGGGGACCATGCAATAATAGTTTTTCACGGGGCTGATCCTCTGCCGACCAGTGTTTAATGCTAATATATTTCATTTATTTCTTTTGCTTAACAGGATAAAAAAACTGTTCACAAAGATTAAAATAATCTTTGTGAACAGTTTTATTTATAATTAATGCGGATAGGCTATTCGCATTTTAGTTCGTGCTCAATACGATAATTTGCTAATTCGGCGTACTGGCCAACGGCAGCCTTTTTGTAAGTAGCACATGCTCCCGATTTATCTCCTTTGTTGGTTTGGGCTTCAGCTATTATCATGTAAATTTTAGCTTTGGCTTCATCTCCACCAGTCTCGTTTTCAACAGCTTTGTTTCCTGTTTCAATCGCTTCGTTATATTTTTTTTGAGAACTGTATGTTTGGGCAAGAAGAAAAAGGGTTGTAACATCTGTTGGCATAAATTCCAATGAAGTATTCAGGTATTGTTCAGCTTCTGCATATTTTGAAGCTCCTTTTGCATCGTTTCCTTTTTTCAGGAAGTGTTTTTGTGCAAGAACAGTAATTTTTTTCTCTGTTTTAGCGTCCTTTGCTTCTTTCGTAGCTTTAATACCAGCCAAGGCTGTTTCTTTGAACGCTTCATCGTCGCCTTTCTTTTTATACACTACAGATTTTAAGTAATAAGCTGCTCCGTAATTGTTGTTAACGGCAAGGGCTTTATCAAGTTCTTCAATTGCTTTGTCAAGGTCTCCGGCTTTATATTTAGATGCTCCCAATTTGTAATGAATTTGTGGGATAATCTTTTTTGCCCTTTCAAGAGTCTCAGTATCGCCATAGTTTCCGGCTACTTCTTTTGCTTTGTAAACATTTGCGAGCCCTTCAGTAACTTTCTTTTCCTGAAGCTGGCCGGTACCTAACTGCAGGTATAATTTTGGTACTACTGCCTGAACCGTATACAAAAGCTCTTCAGCGGTTTCGTCTTCCTCTTCTTCAACTAAATATTCGCATGCTTCTATACAAGTTGTGAATTGGCTAATGGCTTCTTCCAGATTTCCTTCTCCGTTTGCTGTGACACCTGCATTATACGCCTTTTGTGCCTCTTCAAGTGTTTGTGCTGTAATGCTTAATGGCAAAAACAGTACAAATAATGCGGTAATTCTTCTTAAGATTACAACTGCTCTCATAATTATCAGATTTTAAATAATTTACAATTTCTGAATCACAAAGATAGTTATTGAAATAAAAAATACAATCTTTTTCTTACCTGAACAAATACAGTGCCAAGCCTGTGTTCAGGCTTGTCTTCGGCGCTTAAGGTTGATTTTAAATTGCAGATAGACAAGGCGGTATACAAATGATAGCTAAGGGGCTAATTTGTAATTTCAAAAAGGCATTTTACGTTGGAGTGGTAATTCTTCATAGTTTTCCGGAACGTGAATGTATGGTTTTTTCTTTTTTGTACTTTATGTTGAGGGAGTGTTGTTTAAAAGTTAATGGTTACTTAAAGAAAAAATCAATGTATAGTTCTTATTTTAAGTATTTGATAATTACTTTTGAAATAAATTTATTCTATGATGCAGAGTGTTTCACCGAGAAGGCAGGCTATAACCATAGCTTTTGTTTCGGCAGTTGTAACCTTTACAACAAGCTTAATTGTATTTGCAATTGAAGAATCAGGGTTTTTTGTGGCAATTATTTTTATAAGCCTGCTTGTATTTTTATTTGTTTATCTAATTGTTTTTTATTCGCTCAATAGTTTTATATTCAAAAAGTTAAAGCCAATATATAAGACCATTCAAAATGTGAACTTTTCTGAAGAGCAGTTGAAAAGGGACATGGAAGAAAAAGAACGTGATTTGGTTCAGGATGTTCAGGCTGATGTATTGAGGTGGGCAAAGAAGAAAACCCGGGAGATTGCTCAGTTGAGACAATTGGAAAGATACCGGAGGGAGTTTTTAGGAAATGTTTCGCATGAATTAAAAACGCCGATATTTAATATACAGGGGTATATCTCAACTCTTCTGGACGGAGGGCTTGAAGATGAAAGCATTAATATTTTATACCTAGAGAGGGCAGAAAAAAGCGTAAACAGGTTGATATCCATCGTTGATGATTTGGAATCTATTTCAAGGCTGGAGTCGGGTGAACTAAAACTTAATTATACAGAGTTTAACATTGCAAAATTGGTTGATGAGGTTTTTGAAGAACACGAAATGTTGGCCGCCGAAAGGGGCATAACTCTCAAATTTGCAAGGTTCCCTGATAAACAGGTGAAAGTTTATGCTGATAAACAAAGAATACTGGAAGTAGTAAATAATTTAGTGGTAAATTCAATAAAATATGGTAAAGAAGGTGGAAATACAATTGTAGATTTCCTTGATATGGAGGATAATGTGTTAGTAGAGGTCTCTGACGACGGTATTGGAATCTCGGATAAGGATCTTCCTCGCATTTTTGAGCGTTTTTACAGAACGGATAAAAGCCGGTCAAGGGAGATGGGCGGTACAGGACTGGGATTGTCTATTGTTAAGCATATAATTGAAGCGCATAACCAGACAATTAATGTCAGAAGTAAAATAAACAGCGGAAGTGCATTCACCTTTACCTTAAAGAAAGCAGGACAAGAGAACGCTAAGTAATAACAGGACGACCATTTGATTTACGAAATTGGTCGTCCTGAACATATCTTATATTAGGCTTTGTACGGAAATAACAAAAGAGGGTACAGACCTGTTTTTCTTAAAGATTTGCTACTTAAAAATTACAGATTGTACATCCTTTGTAGGAATAACCTTTTCTGCAACCTGGTTTGTTAAAGGGTTCTTTATTTGTACAATAAGCTGATTGTATTTATCTCCGGTCGCATAACAGGTCATAAATATTTCAGCCTCTTCAATATCAACAGTGATACCGTCCTTTTTTGTTACTTTTACAACAGCCTTTTCATTACCAACGGAGGCAACAGGTGCTGCCTTATAACCTTCGAGGACGATTTTTTCAATATCATCATAGTCATTAACTTCTGTTACAGTGCCTAGGTATTTACCTTTAATGAAAATGTGATTCTCACCAAAACCCTGTTTCCCGCATTTAAGTTGCCCAAAATGTTTCGCATTAATGCTGCTTCCGTCTTTTAGGTTTATCTGAACAGGAGTGTCTTTTTGTTGAGCGGTCAGCGCAAGGCTTACCATTAGAAGCAGGCTAGCTAGTAGAATTTTCATTTCTATTGAATTTAGTTAAATAGTTTATTTTAGTATTTATAAACGTAAGAACTTAATTTTAAATATACAAAAACAATTTTTTGTGCTGAAATTCAACTTTATAACTAATTTTTCCCAATGAGTTTACGTATAGCGAGCGCGGTCTTTATTCGTTGTAAGCATGTAAATGTTTTATAAAGAATTTAGCTGGACTAATTTGTAGGTGGTAATTATAGACCGTATAAGGGTTTCTTGGGTTTTTTGCGGAAATAGTTAAATTTAGCGCATATAAAAATTATAACTATGTTAGTAAACAATAAAAGGTATGAAACAATATGGTTAGGTCAGGACAAAAAGCATATTCAGATAATTGATCAGCGTACATTGCCTTTCCAGTTTGGAATGATCGATTTACATACCACAGAAGATGTATATAATGCTATAAAAGACATGGCGGTTCGTGGGGCGCCACTGATAGGGGCAACCGGGGCTTTTGGAGTTTATCTTGCAACATTGGAAATAGAAGACGGGCGGGATTTTCAAAAAGAAATAATCAGACAGGGTGAATATCTTAAATCGTCCAGGCCGACTGCCGTCAACCTTGCTTTTGCTGTTGATGAAGTTGTTAAGGAAGCTGAATATGCAGCCTCTTTGCACGAAGCACAGGAAATAGCGCTAAATATTGCAGTAAAACGGGTTGACAAAGAACGGGAATACTGTAGAAGAATTGGAGAATTTGGATTAGAATTAATCGAAGAGCTAAGCAAAAAGAAAAACGGTGAACCTGTTAATATTCTTACACATTGTAATGCTGGTTGGTTGGCATGTATTGATTATGGAACGGCAACGGCTCCAATATATGCCGCTTATGAAAAGGGAATACCGGTTCATGTCTGGGTGGATGAAACACGGCCAAGAAACCAGGGGGGGAAACTTACGGCCTGGGAGCTGGGGCAGCAAGGGGTTTCTCATACAGTAATTCCTGATAATACCGGAGGACATTTGATGCAACACGGAATGGTTGATATTGTAATTGTTGGGAGTGACAGGACAACCCGTACAGGAGATGTTGCAAACAAGATAGGTACTTACCTTAAAGCTTTGGCCGCTAAGGATAATAATGTCCCCTTTTATGTTGCTCTTCCTTCTTCCAGCTTTGACTTTAATTTATCAGATGGCCTGAAGGAAATACCCATTGAACAGCGAGATGCTGATGAGGTGACTCATGTTGAGGGTGTTATGGATGATAAAATTTGTAAGGTGAATATTCTGCCCAAAAATGCTAAAGTAGCTAATTATGGTTTCGATGTTACCCCTTCAGGATTAGTAAACGGACTAATAACAGAAAGAGGTATTTGTGAAGCTTCGGAAGAGGGTATTGTAAGAATGTTTTCGGATTTAATTGATGATGAATAAGGAAGGATATATAAAGTATAAATGTAACTGGAATAATATCGGTATAGATATCCCGTCAACAGCATTGGGCTCATTTAGTAAGTGGCGTAAGGTGCTATACGACTATTTACTGATTGGAATGTACCAGAACGGTATTGGTTATGGGAATATCAGTCAAAAAGATTCGGAGACTGCTTTTTTTATAACCGGAAGTGCAACAGGGAATAAAAGTTTTCTGGAAAAATCCGATTATTCCAAAGTTACTAAATGGGATTTTGAAAATAATGAGCTGGAGTGTTTCGGGAGAACGAAAGCTTCTTCCGAATCGTTGAGCCACGCGGCGGTTTATGACACTTTAAAAAATACAGGAGCAGTTATTCATGTCCATTCCATAAAGATGTGGAATAAATATAAAAACCTTCTACCCACTACTGATGAAAGTATGGAGTATGGCACTCCAGCGTTGGCTTATGAAATAACAGATCTTATACGCAGAGAGCGGATAAGTGAGCAGGGGATCATTGTTATGGGGGGGCATGAAGAGGGAATTCTGACATTTGGGAAAAACCTGGAAAGTGCCGGAAATGTACTTCTTAAATATTATAACCAGCTTTCAAATAAATCGACAATATCCTGATCGGGTTTAAGGTGATATGCATTGATTCCAACCTTTGATGCGGCTTCAATATGCATTTTTGTATCGTCAATAAATAGTGTTTCGCCTGAGATAAGGCCGCCATCAGAAAGTACGTATTCAAATATCGCCGGGTTAGGTTTTCTTTCGCCAATCTCATGTGAGTAATACGTTTTCTCAAATAATGTCGGGTGACTTAGTCCCGTTTCTGCCTGTAGTTTTTTGTTATAGTAATCTGCATGGATTTTATTGGTGTTGCTTAAAAGAAAGGTGCGAAATTTTGGTTTAAGTTTAAGAAGCAGGTCAATTCGTTTTTTTGGGGTGTCCCGTAAAACAGACATCCATGCATTGTCTATCATTTCATCGGTCACAATTGTTCCTGTGATTTTTTTTATTTCGGATCTAAATTGTTCCGGTGAGACTTTGTTCACTTCAAAGTCAACGAGTAGATCGCTTTGCTTCAATTTGGAGAAGTGATCGGTAAAGTTATTGATGCCCAGTTTTTTAAACTCCTCACCGGTAATGTTGAAATTCAGGTTGGTGATAACACCTCCCCAGTCAAATATTATATTTTTCACCAGGTGAATTTCCAGGTTCTTTAAATTGTCAATAATCATTTTAATGCTGTTTTGATGAGTAAAAAGTTTAAAGGTGATAAAAGATCTTTAAATGTTTTTTAAATCATTGTAATTTATTGTTCCTGATTCCTTATTTTTAAGGTTAACAAAGTGTTAAAGAATTTCCCTATGACGAAAATTGCATTGATTTTAGGATATGGTAGTAAATACAGTCCTCTAATCACAGATGTAGAAGTGCTGGATTATGAAACCCCCTTTGGAAAAACATCGGGTAAACTGTTAACAGGTAAGCTTGGTGACAATGAGCTGGTTATATTATACCGGCATGGGGAGGATGGTACATTGCCTTCATTTAAAGTTAATTCTAAAGCAAACATTTATGCGTTATACGAGTTAGGTTGTCGGTATATAATTGCCACTTCGATTTGTGGAAGCTTAAGGGAAGAGATTTGTCCTGGAGAATTTGTCATATTCGATCAGTTTATTGATTTAACCACACACAGTGAGTTGTCATTTGTCGATAAAATTGATGCGGACAAATTAAATCATTCTGCATTTAATTATCCTTTTGCAGAAGAAATAAGAGACAGTCTTATTCATGCGGCGGTTACAAATGGTTGTACAACACATACGCGGGGAATAGTAATGGCTGTTGACGGACCAAGACAGTCGACCAGGGCAGAATCGAATTTATACCGGCAACTGGGAGCCGATGTGGTAAATACAACAACAACACAGGAGGCTATTTTAGCACATGAGTTAAATATTAAATACGGAGCACTTTCTTTGTGTACTTATTTTGATACCTGGAGAACGGATATACAGCCCGCAACACGAGGAGAGAAGCTCAATATCATAGAGTTAAACGAAGGCAGGGTGAATGAAATAATTGAGGCGAGTTTAAAACTATTGATAGAAGATTAAGAAAACATTTAATAAGTGTTGCATATTTGAATTCAAATGCTTAATATTGCACCCGCTTTTTGATAATGTTTTTGACAAAAGTATTGGTCCCATAGCTCAGCTGGTTAGAGCACCTGACTCATAATCAGGGGGTCCATGGTTCGAGCCCATGTGGGACCACCCAAACGGGGATTTTACCAGATTTGGTAGAATCCCCATTTTTATTTCCACTGCAATCATTTGATATTCCTGCAATTAGAGAGAAAAAAGAATTCACCCTTTTGGTTCGAACTTCGTCTTTTTCCCGGTTATAATAAATTCCTTCAGGGAACAGCATTCCTTGTAACACCTTCTTTTGGTTAATGTCTTATAACATCTATAAATTCAGTAATTTAAGATTTGTTTTGATGCAAATTTCTGCACTTTTTGTTGCGATTTCAATTATCTCAACCTAAGGGTGCAGCTCACGCTGTTGTAACGTATTCTTTCCTTGAAGCTAAGCTATATTTTTAACACAAAACTCCCGATCATATAGAACTATATATGACCGGGGTGTCTCATTATCTTTCTCACTAAATTCTGGGTTTTCCATGGCTTGCCAGCGAAATTGTACAGATATGGAATTTGTTGCTCTGGCTCATCCATGGCTGTATTTTTCGATAAAACCTGTAATATCTTTGTGTGTTCCTCTGCCATTTGCAGCGGCGTGTTTAGCGTATTATCTAACCACGATTCGTAATTAGTTGCACCATAAAATAACCTGATGGTCCCTAACATATCGTGAGGTGTATAGGCCGAAACCCAGATATTTCCCGATGCGTAATGAGGCTTTAATTCATCCCAAAGTGTGGTATCCATGTCTGCGAATTGTCCGTTGGTTAGTCGAGGTCATAAATAATTTGTTTTGCTATCGAAGGTATTTCTATATCCAAGGCTTCGTGACCAGAATACTTTTTCGTCTTCCCTCAAACCAATATTTCTTACTCATTATTGATTATACCTTCTGTTTGCAATAAAGCTGCCGCTTCAAGCAACATAATGCCACTTAATTGAACAGTTAGGTCGACAGTTGAACCTGGTTTTGTATTCCAATTCGAATTAAAAAGATTGGTTTTGTCATTTCTACCTTCTGTCCATAATGTTTTAGCGTTATGCTCAAGGAAAATTGAATATCTGTTACGTATATTCTGTGATACGTTTTTGTTTAAAATTAACTGAGAGAAATACCTGACAAATATACCTTTGAACAAACCTCCGTCTCCATCTCCCTCATCTTTCAATAATCTCTCTGTTGTAGATAATGAATTCACGGTATAATCTGCTGTTTTTTGGGCATCGTTTAAATAACCTGACTGCCCTGTAATTTCGTACAACTCAAGAGCTGCCCCCAAATAAACGCCCTGGTTGTATGTGAAAATCCAATCTTTTTTAATAGACAATACTCCATCGTTATCAATTACATGATCCCAAACGGCTCCTGTTGACAGATCTATTAAATTAGTTTTTACCCAGGTATAAATCTTTTGGGCCCATTCCAGATCGTCCGGATCCTGGTCTATTTGATATAACCTTGATGCTAGTATTGAAGCCGGGCTATTCGATATGGCATTTTTCCCGTTCGGGGTTTCTTTGAACCACATTAATCCGCCACCTGCATAATCATTCCAGCCTGTTTTTATATCCTCCCAGAGCACATCTACCGCATCCTTGAACTTTTGGTCACCTGTTATTTCAAAAGCCCTTAACATAGCAAGTGCATTCCACTCCATGTCATCATAATAATCATTGATCCATGTATTGCCATTTTTGATCCTCACTCCATCAAACCAATTGTTGATATATGTGAGGTAAAAATTACTATTTGTTCTTTCATATGCGTCCAATAACACATCCAACGAATGTGCCTGAGGCCAATAATGAAATTCGGTACTTCCCAGATTATTATAATTGAAATATCCGGCATAACTGTTCCAGTAGGTAGCGACAAAATCTTCAATAGCCTTATCTGCATTAACCACCCAATCTATTTCATCATCCGTATCTGTTACAAGAGTGTCCTCATCATCATCACAGGCACTAAACACACCCAATAACACTACTAACCAAAACCAACCAATTTGTTTCATCTTTTATTTTTTTACCACCAAGGCAACTAGTGCCTTAGTGCTTTAGTAATATGAGCTTTAATCTATAAAAAATAATTGGTGTGCTACAAATTACTGCTCCCCAACTTTTATGACTTCATAAGTATAAGTTTCTGTAGCTGTAAAAATCATGTTAACATCTGCATGAGAGTTGTTCATTTCTCTGCACTGGTGGCCACTAAAAATTAAAGAGGGTTCTTTAGAATTATTGTTATCATTAGTGTCCGGTCAATTTTGTTAGCGTGACGATTCGAATTGTTATGTTCAGCGGGTAAATTATACTCGCATGAACACAGGAAAATATGTTTTTGCCCAGCTTATCGATTTTTACCACTTAGGGTCTTTGATAGATTGGAGAACAAAAATAATGACAAGTATTTAGCCTCTGCACAATGAACTTATTTTCCATTTAGCTTCATCACCCTAAAACAGGGTGTAGATCTTGCTCAAAAACGTTCGACACCCCACAAAACACGCTCTGCATCTGGAAACAGGTTGTGGAGTCTTTTGTTGGATTAGCCCAGGAGAAAAAATCGAATATCTTTTAAGTCTCTTATGTAATCCGGGTTATGCTGCAAAGCAGGTCGGCTATTATCCATTGAGAGGACTTTTCCTTGGAGAGAATATCAAAGGGGGTGGGGTGCGATTATCATTATTAATTGAACTTGTAAAACAAAATCTTCGTTGTCCAGGAAAAAGTGCAACTTTCCCGGGTTATGGTAGAATTCTGTAAATTTATCGCGAAATACTTCGAATCGTTTTGGCTAAGTTAATCATTAATAATGAAAGCCTCATTTATTATAGAAAACGGGCAGTTTTATAATAGCTAAGAAATAGTAAATTTTTCTAATGTGTTCATTGTGTTCGGTGGAACCTGATAAAAATTATTTAGAAAAAAGAATTAACCATATAATGGAATCCATTCTGATTTAAGGAGGCAACAAAGCTTCAGGAAGCTAGGATGCTGTAGTTGACCTGATGAATGATAGGGGCAAATAAGTGTTGAAAAAGAAAAATTTCCTATGTGATAAATGGAAGTCCAATTTATTGTAATTGGTTGTTGGTTAACAAGTAAAAATTCACTAACTTTTAGATTAAAACTACGTAGAAATTATATTTTACTCTTAAATGGTATGAGCACAATTAAGAACTTAATTAAGATTACTGTTTTGCTGGTATTTTTAACTGGTGGAATATGCGTAAAATCTTATACGCAGGAAGAGCCTGAAGTCTTTAAACCTACCTTGAAATGGAGTGGTTTTACTCATATCTGGACGGGTTATGTACAACGTGATTCGCTAGACGTACATTATGGGTTTAGTGTGAGGTATTTCAGGTGGAAAGCTTCGGGGAAGCTGACCCCGAATGTGAAGTGGGTAACGCAGATTGGGTTGGACAGGGGGAACCCGGCGCTTCTTGATGTATTCTTGTCATACGAACCGGTGGAGTACTTAAATGTGCGGTTTGGACAGTTCCCTGTTCCGGGAGCAAAGTCCGGGGTTCTTAGCTCATCTATTTGGTCGACAGCCAGCATGGTTCTGAATGATCGCGCTACGATTACTCAAAACTGGAATTCTAATGCTGGTTTGTCAGGGTTCAGAAGTGGCGGTATAATGGCTTATGGTGGGTTCCTTGATAAAAAGGTCAATTATTATGTTATGGCTGCCATGCCTCATGCAGGGCCAGCATTCTACTGGAATCCAAGTGTAAAGTCGCCAAAATACGAGAATGATGAAAATGGTATAGCTTTGTTTTCCAGGTTAGAAGTTGTTCCTATTAATAAGATGGAAGTGGGGGTAAATTTCCATACAGGACAAGGGACTTCTTTGGATTCTATACAGATTAACCGTTTGTCCTATGGCTTTTATTTACTTACCCGACAGGAAAAACTGTATGTAATGGCCGAGTATATTGGTGGTGGCAACGAACAGTTAATCAACGATGTTAAAAGTAGTGATTTCAACTACAATGGATACTTTATTGAGGCTGCTTATAAAGTTACAGAACAACTTGAACCTGTAGTGAGGTATGATTCTTATACCCCGGATGATGAAAATCCGGATGCCAATGGATATAACCGTTACAATAACCTGACCATTGGCGTTAATTATTATCCCGCAAAAAACATAGCCATCATGTTCAACTATGTGGCACGTATGGAGGATGCCGCACCTGGATTTGAAGAAATTGACAATGCTCTTTTCTACTTTCAGTTACGGTACAAATTTTCTTCGAAATAATCAATTAATGGAGATATAACTATAAAAACAGAAATATGAGAGATACGAGTATAAGGTTTAGATTAATTCTAATGATTGTCCTTTTCCTGGCTTTTTTTGCAGTTTCCTTTTTGATATCGCTGATCAACCTGAATAAATTAATCGCAAAAACCGAATCGATTTACCAGGTTCGGTTGACCGGTATACAGAATTTAATTGAGGCAGACAGGGATGTATACCAGTCGAACCTGGCGATTAGTAATGCTATTATAAAGGAAGGGGACAGGAATACTGATAAATCTGTTGTGATAAATGAAATTACTTCCAACCTTCAGCAGGTACAACAACGTTATAATGCTTTTCTTGAAGCTTTTAAAGAATCGACCAGCGAACAGCATACTGATCTGGAGAACATTTTTACAAGTGGTTACCAGAACCTGACCCGGATCACCAATGAGTTAGTAGATGCAATAAATAACCATTCTATGCGCAAAGCCAAACGTACGTACTTTAATGATTATATGCCGGTTTTTAACGAAGTACGAACCGTTTTGGACGATTTTACCAATTACAGTTCTGAAGATGCCAAAATCGAATTTGAGTCGATAATGGAGACCACACACAAAAGTCGTCTGACGATGCTTGCCATGTTTATTGTCCTCGTAATTATTGGTAGTATAGCCGGAGTAATGTTAATCAGGTCTATTACTATCCCTTTGTCAAAAGGAGTGGCATTTGCGGAGAAAATTGCTCATGGTAAACTTTCCGCATCAATTGAATATGTGGGCGACAATGAAATAGGACAACTAACAAATGCATTGATGAATATGAGCCAAAAGCTAAAGGAAGTTGTTTCAGAGATTATCGCAGGATCTGAAAATATTTTGTCCGCAAGCTCAGAAATAAGCAGTTCAGCCCAATCGATGAGCCAGGGGGCCAACGAACAGGCTGCATCGGTTGAAGAAGTATCTTCAACTATTGAAGAAATTGCAGCGAATATACAGCAGAATACAAATAACTCGCAACAAACAGAAAAAATTGCAGAAAGTGCATCAACAGGAATTCAGGAGGTGAGCCAGCGATCAATGCAAACCGTAGAAGCAAATCAACAGATATCAGAGAAAATAAGCATAATCAACGATATCGCCTTTCAGACCAATATTTTAGCCTTAAATGCAGCTGTTGAGGCTGCAAGGGCAGGAGAGCACGGTAAGGGGTTTGCCGTTGTTGCTGCAGAAGTGCGTAAGCTCGCCGAACGAAGTAAAGAGGCTGCTGAAGAAATTGTTTCCCTTGCCAACAGTAGCCTTGATTTGGCACAAACAGCCGGACAAAAAATGGAGAATATTTTACCCGATGTAGAAAAAACGGCTCAACTGGTTAAAGAGATATCGGCGGCTAGTATGGAACAAAACAATGGGGCATCACAGATAAACAATGCCGTACAGCAATTGAGTGGGGTAACCCAGCAGAATGCTTCTATAAGTGAACAATTGGCTACCGGCTCGCAAGAGATGAACGGTCAGGCCGACCACCTTGTGGATGTGGTGAGTTTTTTTGAGGTTGGTAACCTGGATTCCGGCTCTAAAAGAGATAAGGATTATCAGGTTGACAGAAAAAAAGAAAGCAAACAGGTATCTGGAGCCACTAAAAAGAAAGAGGTCGTAAGGCTGGATCTTAAAGACTCAAAATCAGATTCTGAATTTGAAAGTTTTTGATTAACCTAAAGGGGTTTCATGTTTTTTAAGGGGGAGTTAGGCTGTTTTGTTTTTGGGGTACGTATAACTTTTTCTTTTTAAGGTTCTGAGAATTTACAACAGGATTGGAAAATATGCTTCCGCCATAAGTTGATATGGCCGTTGTTGCGTCTCATGAGTGCAATGATTGCTGTTGTAACACTTTATTTGACAAACTATTATTGATTTTTTTTCCTGTAAAACTTCCGGTCATATAAAACTATATATGACCGGGATGTTTCATTGTATTTCAACTCTGAAGTTTGAGCTTTTTAGTATTGTTGAATCTGAAGAATCAACTTATCGTACTTGTTCAGTTATTCTTGCTCTTCAATTCATTTATAAGTAATTCCAGTTTTTCAACAGTAACATGTTCCATAATTACAACTTTATACCATTTAGGATTAGAATGGTTATCCGGAACTAATCCAAACTTAGATATAATGTCCTTGTTAATTTGACCGGCTTTGATTGTTACAATGTTCGAAAACGGGTTTCTGTAAAAACATATATTTAACATATTCAGTTCCTCACATAGCCATTCAGTTCTCTTCTGTAAAATATAAATTTTTTCGAACCATGCATAAGGGCCATATTTTGACAAAATCATCCATGCTGCAATTGCATTGGCACCCGACCGGCTTCCAATTAATGTAAAATCCTCTCCTTCAACATAACTGGCCTCCTGTGTGTTTACATAGTGTATTAAATCTTTTCTTATGATAAAAATACCTGTGCCATAGGGGGCCTGAGCCATTTTATGAGCATCCAAAGTAAATGATGAAATCATATCATTTTCAAATGTAAGAGGGCTTTTCGCATTTGAAAATGGGTAGTAAAAGCCTCCATAAGCCCCATCTACATGAAGTTTAAAGTTACAAGACAGCTTGTTTAATGAATTTGTAAGGACATCTATGTCATCGACAGAGCCAAACATTGTTGTCATCATATTGCATATTACAATAAAATATTTTTTTCCATCGGCTATTGCTTCCTGAAGCACTGCCTCAACACTTTCTTCTTTTAATTCCCTGGTATTTTCATCTACAGGAAATTTGTAGACATCCAATGATAACAAATTACCGGCTTTATCCATGGAATAATGGCTGTCATCACTACAAAAAATTCCAATCTCATTTCTCTGTGCATTATGTTTAGACATAAAGAGATTTCTGTATATCCAAATTGCTTCAATGTTGGCTTCTGTTCCCCCCGAAGCTACATAACCATCATATCCTCCTGGTTTACTTTTGAGTATGTCAATGGCACATATGTCCAGTAGTTCGTTTTCAATTTCCTGTGTGCCTTTGAAAAACGATTCCGACTTACCCATGGTATGACAACCAATGTGATTTGGGTTTTTCATTAAAGCGGTCAAAAAAGGGGCATCTTTTAAAAAGATTTCATCCTGATTAAAAACTTTTTCATCAAGGTACGAAGCAGGTATGCCTAATACCGTATGCTCGTCGTAATTGGAATTTACCATTAAGGATTTAAAAATCCTGTTCTTAATTTCTTCCTGTGTTTTCTTTACCCAAATACTTGTCATATCCAATATTATCTGTATAATTTTGGCTAAAATATATTATTGAGATAAAAGAAAGAATGACATTATTACATTAGAATTAATTATTTATTTGTCATTGTATTAAATCTTTAGGCTGACTAAAAGAAACTTGAACCTATTTGGTTAGGCTTTGGAGCAGTTTCAAATACTGATGTTAAAATCATGTGTGCAAAATAGTCGGGTTAGTCAGGAAAGGGTTATATTTGTGCCGTTTGTACGATGTGTTAAAGCAAGTAATGCTTGTAAAATGTTAATATTTAATGATTTGTGGTTTATTATGAAAAGAATACTTCTATTGTCATCAATGTTCTTGTTTCTTATTTCCTGTGAAGAAGCGGATAATACAGCCGGGGAACTAAATATTACTTTAAAATCAATATCAGGTGCATCTTCAACTTCGGGTGCCGAAGAAAGTTTTACGCTATGTCCTAATCCGTTTGGTAGCGTTTTATACTTCCATAATCATGAGAATGATAAGGCAGAAATATTTATATACGGACTTGATGACAGACGGGGGAAGAAATTTTCTTTTGAAGGAAATAGCGGTACGTTCGATTTTTCAGAAGAGAAAACCGGGGCCTACCTTGTTGAAGTTTTAATAGATGGAGTTTTATTCAGAGAATACCTTATAAAAGAAGATTAGCATGTCTAAATATACACTGATTTTATTGATTACCCTCTTGTTTGCTGGAAGTGAATTAAATGCCCAGGGCCTTGAGCTTGGTGTTGTTGGCGGAGGAAATTTAAACTTTGTAGGGCTTAAAAGCGATTACAGAATAGACAGTGATGTAAAGGCTAGTCCAAAGATTTCGTTTAACCTGGGAGCTAGTCTGAAAATCCTCAAAAATAAAACAGGGGCTTTATTAACGGTTGAATATTTTAGGTTAAACAATAAAAACCTTCCTGATTTTAAACTCCTTGACCCGACAGGATTACTTATAAAATATTATGAATCTTCTATTGTTAACCACAATTTAAAAATTAGTCCGGTTTTTTATATTAAGATAGCTGACAGATTATTTGTCGGGGGAGGTATTTCTGGTAATATTAACCTTAAATCAACACTGAGGTTTAAAGAAGAAATCGTTACATATAAATCAAATGGCATATACAATTATTACTCCTTTGAAGAGGTTAAACATGACAAAAAATATAAGGCTCACAACTTCAAGAGATTGAGTTTATCTATACCCATCGTTGTCGGATATGAGGTGAATAAATTCGATTTCATGTTCACATTCGATAAAGGTATTACGAACAGGCTAAACGGAGATGAAGGTAAGCTGAAGGAAATAAATAATGTTTTGATCTTCAGTGTTAATTACCGGTTTTTAAATTTATGAGATTGGACATGATTCTCTACTCAAGAATAAACTTTTTCTCATACAACAATGTGTCCTGATAATACATCTGAAATATCCATTCGCCTTTTTTTGTTTCGTACTCTTCAGATAAATAATAACTCGTAAATGTAGCGTGATTAGTTGGCTTTGAAACGGTATAACGTATTCCTTTGAATTTCTCCCCTTTGTCATTTATGATTTCAGATGGAAAAATCCAAATATTTTCTACTTTGATATTCTTTGTCCTTTTGCATTTAATAAAATATTGCACCCCAAATTCTTTCCCTAAAACGGCAGGGATTGTATCTGTCTTTTCCACCAGTTTAAATCCTGTTGCGATATATTCTTTACCGCTGGGTGTAATGGCATCCTCAATGGTATTTATTTTCCGGGACTCACAAATCCCGTAATTAAGTTCTTTGACTTCAAGAGCTAAACCCTTATCGGTATTATTATTTTGTAAGCCATAGCAACCTAATAAAACAAAGGTTGTCAGAAATGAGGTCTGTCTAAGCATATCTTATTATTTATGTAACATAATAGGGCGGATAAACCTTAATTATTCATTTTTTTACTTTTCAAAATGTCAGAAACCCTACTTTTCCCACCAATCTCTGGTATCAAATCAACTTGTTTGAGATGCATTTCTTCCTTCGAATTTTAATCGCATCAATAGTCAATTATATCAGGAGTTTCAATTGGGCGCTGTTGGTTTTATTAATTAACATCTTGCTAAGATAATAGCCTTCTGTAAATTATGGAAGGGTAAGTTGAAAAGAAACAGTCTGCTTTTTAGCCACAAGTTACAAACTTGCGGTCAATGTCATTAAGTTAAGAAAAAGGCTTCGACTCCGCTCAGCCTGACCGTCACTCTGAGCGGAGTCGAAGAGTAGGTTAGGTGGCTTTAATATATGAAACAACCTTAACTTAGTGATATTGAACTTGCGGCAGTTTGGGGGGCATAAATGCTAACGTCCGTTTTTTCCTTTAGGTAAAGTACAAATTACTCTTCTGATTCTTTGTTTTGTTGCTGTCTTCCGAGCACAAAGACTGTAACCAGTCCAACAATTGTAGTAGTTCCAAATATACCGGCTACAGTATCATGTCCTAAATAAGCTAAACCAAATGCGATAGCCATTCCAATTAATGCTAATATAAATCCATAAATTTGACCTCTTCCACTTTGTCTTAATTCTTCTTTTATTGCATGTTTTTCAAGTTCAATCCGATGATTAGACTGGTGTTCAGCCATCTTCATAATCCTTTCAGCACCATTTTCTAGTGTTGAATCATATTCGCTTAAAATGGAAGGAGGAGGTAATGGTCCACTAAATGAAGCTTTTTGAACCGTCAAAGAAGTGATTGTTTTTAGTGCTTCTTCTTTTTTATCATCAGGAATGTATTCTATTAATTTTTCTAAATCGTTGGGTAAAGTATCGGGATGAATATTTGCTTGAGTCGCCTTGTTTTTTTGTGTTTGGTCTTGATTCTTGTCCATTAATCCTGAGGCTCTAAAAGTTCATCTTCAACTTTTTGTGAAGCTTTAAGAATATCATTGCCTACCATACCCCAGTCGTTTTCTATTGCTTTAAAGTCAGCCTCTTCAGGCGAAGATGTATAATGAAAGTGATAATGATTCCCGGCAATATTCATAATGCTCCCAACTCCTTGAATAATTGTAGGTTTTGGAAATAAATAACTAGTCCTATATCTTTTTCTCCTTGTCATGATTCAAATATATGAATTCTTGGTATTTAAACGGTTGAAAAATCAAAATGTTTTATTAATTACGATTGTATTCACTTAGCGTAAGTATTTTGTCTAACCCCTGTTAGGAAGCTTTGAAAAAATTATTCCTTTAAGTCTTGAAAACTTGAGTCTGAACTTTTATTGATCTTTTGCTAAGATAATAGCCTTCTGTAAATTATGGAAGGGTAAGTTGAAAAGAAATAGTCTGCTTTTTAGCCACAAGTTATAAACTTGCGGTCAATGTCATTAAGTTAAGAAAAAGGCTTTGACTCCGCTCAGCCTGACCGTCACTCTGAGCGGAGTCGAAGAGTAGGTTAGGTGGCTTTAATATATGAAACAACCTTAACTTAGTGATATTGAACTTGCGGCAGTTGAGAGGGGAGTGTCCTTTCTAATCGGTTAGTTGTTTGGAAATTGAATTAGAGAACGTATCTTTGATACTATCATATGATAGTATCATAAATTAGATGCAATGAAACCACCGTATAACATAACAGTAAAGATATTAAAGTTGGTTGCTTCGATTTCGGAGAAAATTGGAGAAGTGAACTCTGCACATTTAAACAAACCTCCCACTGAACTGAGAAAAAAGAACCGGATTAAGACTATTCATTCATCGCTGGAAATAGAAGGGAATACCCTAACAATTGAGCAAATCACTGCTATTGTTGAGAATAAAAGAGTCATTGGGCCCAAGAAAGACATATTGGAGGTTAAGAATGCCATAGCCGTTTATGATTATCTGGATAAGTTAAACCCGTATAGTTTTGATTCATTCTGTGAGGCACATAGAATTTTAATGAACGGACTTATTGAATCTGCAGGAAGATTAAGAAGCAAATCGGTAGGAATAGTAAAAGGACAAGAAGTAGCACATATTGCCCCGCAGAGTGAAATGTTAAGGCCGTTAATGAATGACTTGTTCAAATATTTAAAGAATGACGATGATTTAATACTGATTAAGAGTTGTGTGTTTCACTACGAAATGGAGTTTATCCATCCATTCATTGATGGTAATGGACGTATGGGGAGATTATGGCAAACCTTGATTTTGAAGTCTGATTTTCCTGTTTTTGAGTTTTTACCGATTGAAACAC
Source organism: Bacteroidales bacterium (assembly GCA_965230395.1). Lineage (GTDB taxonomy): Bacteria > Bacteroidota > Bacteroidia > Bacteroidales > UBA10428 > UBA10428. The sequence continues at coordinate 6,456,378 of CBDDKV010000002.1, read as the reverse complement.
TAATAAAAGAGCGACAAGAAAAATATTATGAAGCGTTAGGTAAATCGGACAATTCAGGTGAATCTACAGTATTTATTGAATTCATGCTGGAAATAATACTAGAATCTCTGGAAGAATTACTGGGTATTCAGAATGTTAACCTAACAAATATTGACAGAATTAATTTGTTTAAATCAATCATTAAAAATGACTGCTTTACGCGTAAAGACTACCTGCAAAATTTTAAAGAAATTTCTACTGCAACAGCCAGTAGGGACTTAAAGTTTGCTGTAGAAAATGAATTAATTGCAAAAACAGGAGATAAGAACACAACAAGATACCGATACAACTAAATAAAATTCTTAGGCAGAGCCTTACGGGCAACGTTTTTTATAATGCGACAAAGATCGAGGATATGGTTTTGCCTGGTTCCGGAATTTATAATTGCGGCTCATATGTGTTTTTCTTGAAAACTTGTGTTTGGACTTTAATTTAACATTTTGCTAAAAAATTAGCCTTCTGTAAATTATGGAAGAGTAAGTTGAAAAGAAACAGTCTGCTTTTTGACCGCAAGTTTGTAACTTGCGGTCAATGTCAGAAAGTTAAGAAAAAGGCTTCGACTCCGCTCAGCCTGACCGTCACTCTGAGCGGAGTCGAAGAGTAGGTTAGGTGGCTTTAATATATGAAACAACCTTAACTTAGTGATATTGAACTTGCGGCAGTTGGGGGGGCTGGTCTCGGAATTTATAATCGCGGCTCATATGTGTTTTTCTGGTAAACTTGTGTTTGGACTTTAATTTAACATCTTGCTAAGATAATAGCCTTCTGTAAATTATGGAAGGGTAAGTTGAAAAGAAACAGCCTACTTTTTAGCCACAAGTTATAAACTTGCGGCAGTTGGGGGGCAACCGTATTTATTATATAATTCTATCAAGAAATACTGATAGTCCTGCACCAATTGTGACCAATACTATTTGTATAATAAAATTTCGTGTAGCTCTCTTGTTATTATTTGTCACATTGTCAATCTCAATTTTGTCACCTTTTGTCAAATCGAAAATTGGTAAATTTTCAATCTTATTAATTGTTTTAAAAACTACTTGTCCTAATAGTCCTCCAGTAAAATTAGAAATGAAATATGTTGCAAGTGTAACTATTATCCAAAAATATCCTGAAATAAGTAACTCTTTATCAAGTTGGAAATTAGTAATTGAAGAAATTTTAAGTTTGAAAAAATGAAGAGCAATAAATAAACCTGCAATTATCACTAGATAGTGAGCTATTCTGGAAACTTGTTGGCTAAATTTTGAAATAAAAAGTTGAAATAAACTCTTGGGTCTAGTTCTTTTAAGGCATTTGTACCAATTCTCAACAATTTGAATTAGTTCATTTGATATCACACTATTAATAAAATCTACTTTACAAATGACGGGAGCAATTGATTGTTTAATTTCAGCATCATCATCACTAGTTAACATCAACTGAAAGAACTCATTGGGTTTTATTGGAGAGCCAAACCTCACTTTCATCGTATGTCTTTGAGGTAATTCATAATGAGGGAGTTTAATGTTCATATCCCAGCTTATTGATATAGATTCAGTCTCTGAAGAAATGTTTTGCCAATAAGTTGCTTTAAATTCGTTCCAAGTTCCAAAACTTTTTATGTCTCCGCTTTCCAGTAAAACGTTTACCTGAACCATCATTGTCTGAGGGTCATGGTTTAAAAGCTTTCTATTTATTTGTCCATTTAAACTTTCAATGTCACCATATGAAATTAATTTGGGATTTTTAAAAATTTTAATTTGTGTATCAGGTTTAGCATTTAGCCAATAATAGATAGATTTGACTGTTTCTAGGTCGATCTTTTTAGCAACCTCTGAAGTGATTTTATTTTCGGGTAAATTTGAATTCTCCATAATAGTTAATTTATTTTTGCCAACTCACTTCTAGAATCACAAAACCTACACAATCCAAGCTCGTTGGTTATACATTCTCATTTTTATCCATAAATCTATAGGCTGTCAACTTTATGAACTGCCCAGTGCCCATTTATTTCAAGCTTAAATTTACTGACCTTTAAAATATATAAATTTTTATTTCTTGCTATTCTTATTCCGGTCTTATTCCGGATAATCAGAAAAAAAACCAACTTTGCAGAATGGAAAATAAAGATCAGGACGGCAGGAGCAGGAACAATATCAAAATCGGTTTAGAGGTTGAAGTTGTGAAAAAGGAACACCAACGCTCCGGTGAGTTAACCAAAGGTGTGGTAAAAAGAATACTAACGAATTCTTCCAATCACCCCCACGGAATAAAAGTTATGCTGGAAACCGGGGAGGTTGGAAGGGTAAAAAAAATTACGGAAAAAGAATAACAATTACCGGTTATCCTTTTTCTTGGGTGAAAATTTCCTTTTGTTTCTATTGTAGCCCCCTTTGGGCTTAGGCCTTCTGTGAAACTCTTTCTTTGGCTCTTCCGAAGGTGGCAACTCCGATTCGGGAACGGGCTCAAAACCTTCAATAATTTCAGCGGGAAGTTTCTCTTTTAATAGTTTTTCAATTCCTTTTAAAAACTCTACCTCTTCATGACAAACCAGGGACAAAGCCTCTCCACTGGCCCCGGCCCTTCCGGTACGCCCGATTCGGTGTACGTAATCTTCCGGTACGTTTGGAAGCTCATAGTTTATAACATGGGGCAGAAGGGGAATGTCCAATCCACGTGCGGCGATATCTGTAGCAACAAGCACCCTGATGGAACTGTTCTTAAACCCGGAAAGGGCTTTTACTCTTGCTCCTTGCGTTTTGTTTCCGTGAATGGCAGCCGAGGAAATTCCTTTTTTACTAAGCTTTTCGCTTAACCGGTTGGCCCCGTGTTTGGTCCGTGTAAAGATTAAAACCTGGTTCCAGTTTCCTTCAGAAATAAGCTTTATGGTTAGTGCAGTCTTTCTTTTTTTGTCTACGCTGATAACCTTTTGCTGTACTTTTTCGGCAGTAGTATTTTCCGGCGTGGCCTCAACTAATACCGGATGGTGCAGAAAGCTGCCGGCCAGTTTTTTGATTTCTTTGGAAAATGTAGCGGAGAATAACAGGTTTTGCCGCTTATGGGGCAATAGGGCCAACACCTTTTTTATATCGTGGATAAAACCCATGTCCAGCATTCGGTCGGCCTCATCAAGGACTAACATTTCTACTTTCGACAAAGATAAAGCATTTTGATTGTGTAAATCAAGCAGTCTTCCGGGGGTGGCAATCAAAATATCGACCCCGTTTCTTAATGTCGCGATCTGCGGGTTGGCGTTTACTCCGCCAAAAATTACTGTGGATCGGAGAGGAAGGAAACTACCATATTCTTTTACATTATCGTAAACCTGGGCTGCCAGCTCCCTGGTGGGGGTCAACACCAAAGCTCTTATCGGCCTGTTTCTTAATTGTTGGCCTCCTGACAGAATTTGAAGCATTGGCAAGGTAAATCCGGCTGTTTTTCCGGTTCCGGTTTGTGCCGATGCAAGAACATCTTTTCTTTCGAGTACTACGGGAATTACTTTTTCCTGAATTGGGGATGGTTTCGTATAACCTTTTTTACTGATTGCTTTTAGTAGGTCATCAGATAAACCTAATGTGTTAAATGACATATATTTTTTTTAACCCGGACTATCCGGGAGTTAAGTACTAAAAACGCTTTAAGCGTCTATTTATTACAGTATTGATGGTTCAGACTTAGCCTAAGAAACTGTTCAGAAACGCCGGGTGCCAGAACAAACCAATAAAAATGCCCTGTGTTAATTATCAATGCTTTTACTTAAAATTGGATTATGCCTGCTAAGGAATGACAACTGTATGAAGAGCTATTTTGCAATATTGGGTGCAAAGATAGGTTTATTTTTTCAAATGGCTGCATGTTTACTTTAAGTACTGTAGCTTTTACACTAAAACACAGGCGAGGAGGCCGGTTTTTTAAATCGATCCAGAGGCAATGGACGGGAGTTGGTTCAGGTTCCAAGAAATTCGAAAAGAACTACATTTTTGGGATGTCCATTCCAACAAGCCCTTTTCTCTCGTCACATTGTAAACCAGCCCTGCGAGGGTTCAAAACCCTTGCAGGGCTGCACTCCCTGACATACAACTATCTTTGATTTTCTGGCATATAGAAAATTGCAAATCGAAAAATGTTAATGAAAAGGTCGATTTTTAACCACTTTTTGTTGATTTGTCCACTAAAATCAGCAATGTGGGTTAAGTCGGACCAACGGGTTTTAACCCTTCATCCATAATAGAATATGTCAACTTTCACTTGTTTCATCAAGTTGTATTGGAATTCGGTAAGGTGGAACGGGTAAAATATGTTCAGGTATCAAGTCTTATTTAAGAATTCGGGCAAAAACTTAAATAAGGGGTGTGCTTATTTAAGAATTTCGGCAAAAACTTAAATAAGAGATGTGCTTATTTAAGAATTCGGGCAAAAACTTAAATAAGAATTATATTTACCAGAGTAAAAAATAAGGCAAATGAAAAGTTTTAGTGCAGGGAAATATATAAGTCAGGGAACATTTAAAAGTTTTCAGCCCGACAAGATCAATAAACAGTGGAATATTGAGGATATGGAGTTGATAGGTCTGTTAAGTCAGGCTGACAGAGAGCTTGGAAGATTAGATATGTATTCGGAATACATTCCCAATATTGATTTATTTATTAGTATGCACATTGTAAAAGAGGCCACTAAATCGAGTAAAATAGAGGGGACAAAAACAAATATTGAGGACGCATTATTAGATAAAGAAGATATAAATGAGGAGAAAAAAGATGATTGGGAGGAAGTCAGGAATTATATTTCAGCTATAAACTCAGCTATCGAAAGTTTGAAAAGGCTTCCGTTTTCTTCACGACTAATTAAAGAAGCGCATGAAATTTTGTTAAGAGGAGTAAGGGGGAAGCATAAACTCCCGGGCGAATTCAGGACCAGCCAGAATTGGATTGGTGGTACATCGATTAATGATGCAACATTTGTTCCGCCTTCATATGACTCTGTGCATGAATATATGAGCGATATTGAAAAGTTTGCCCATAATGATGAATTCTATTTTCCGGAATTATTGAGAATTGCATTAATTCATTACCAGTTCGAAACAGTTCATCCATTTTTAGACGGAAATGGCCGGGTCGGGAGGTTAATGATAACATTGCTTTTAGTGGAGAAGGGAATCTTAAAGAAACCTATTTTATATTTATCAGACTTCTTTGAACGGAACAGAACCTTGTATTACGACAACTTGATGAGGGTAAGGGAGAAGAATGATATAACCCAATGGTTCAAATTTTTCCTGATAGGTGTGAAAGAAACGGCAAAAAGCAGTATTGAAACATTTGATGGGATATTAAAACTACAAAAAGAAGTGGAGAATAAACTACAGGCATTAGGAAGCCGTTTTAATAATGCAAAACTGATAATTACCCACTTGTTTCAAAAGCCGATAATAGAAGCGAATCAGGCACAACAGCTTACAGGCCTTTCGCTTCCTTCTGTGTATAAATTGTTAAGGGAATTAGAGGAAGTGGAGATACTCAAAGAAATAACCGGAGGAAAAAGAGGGAAATTATATGCATTCCAGGAGTATATGGATTTATTTAAATAATTTTTGTTTTTGATTAAGAACAGCCTGTGGGGAAATTCCCCCCTCCGGGATCAATGTCCATAAGTTAAGCCCAAAACTGCTCCGTCATTGCCTTGGCGAAGCAATCTCCTGATAATTAACGGATTGTTTCAGTCATTCTTCCTTCTTCAATGACGCAGAAGACCCTTAACTTAATAGCATTGCCCCCGGAATAGGGCTGTGCTATTATATTTCTATTTTTCCAGGTTTTCTTTTTCCCGCACTATAAATTGCTGTTTGTTAGATGAACTTTCGATTGCTTTTAGAGCGATATCCTGAACCTGAGAAGAAGCGTCATTGGCTTTTTTGGAAAGTTCGTCAATCATTCTGCTTTGGTCTTCAATTTTTGCTTTCAGGTTACTGATTTCCTGCTCTTTTAATCTTAGTTCAGCTTCAGTGTCTTTAGTGGCTATTTGGGTTTCGTATTCGTATTGTGTTTTTAGTTCAGCCTTTAATTGTGTTGTTGCAGTTTTAACGGCATTTTCCAGTTCGGCAGGAAAAGATTCAACTTTTTCTTTGTATTCTTTTAGTTCACCCTCACGGGCAGACAGGTATTCTTCTCTTTCTTTTACTTCTTTTTCAAAGGCAGTTTTCTTTTCTTTAAGCTCCTTTTCTAGTTTATTCTGCTTTTCCGCATAAATGTCCAGCTCTTTTTTTCGCGATATTTTAAGGTTGTACTGAAATTCATCTTCTTCCCGTTTGCGCTCCTTTTTTTCAGTTTCTAGTTCTTCTTTAGCCATAGCGGCTTTCTCTGTCTGCTCTTTTTCAAAAGCTTCTTTCTTTTCTTTTTGTGCCTGTAAAAGAGCCGCAAGTGAATCGGCATTGGCTTTTATACCGTAAATGTCTTCAAGGTTTTGTTGTTCTATTTCAATGGCCTCGCTTATGCCCGAGAGTTTCTTTGATTCTGTAATTAACTGGTTTTCCAACTCTTCGAAGTAATTCCCCATTCTCATCTTTAGCTCCGACATGTTTTTAATAATCATCTCGTGATTACTTTGCGAAGCTTCTTTTACAACCGCTTGTTTTTTTTCCTGTTCTGCAACTATCTTCGGATTGTCCGTTTTTTTCTCTTTAATCTCTGTTAACAGATCGTTGTAAGCCTTTAAAATGTCGTTCTTTGTACTTTTTGTTGTTATCTGTTTATCCATTATTTGTTCGGTTAAAATTTTCTGATTATATGTGTTTTTCAGGGTGCAATTTGAAGCCTATTAGGCGTTTAAAATTCGTGTAGGGGCGCGTTAAAACAAGAAAGAGCTAAAAACTCATCACGGTCCTCCCTACACCGGCAATTTAAACTTCATTGTTACTTCCCCGGTTTCTTTGTTTATTTCAATTTTCTGGTCCTCAATGCCAACACTTTTTCCTGTAGCCATCTGGAATAATCCTGACAGAAACTGCATGCCATTGTTCATGACTTCTTCCATTTTTTCGGCCTCAACTTTCGGAGCCTGCGCTGTTTGTTTGCTTTCTTCCTCTTTCGAAAATTCTTTTTCCCTTACCGTTTCCTCAATTTGCTGCTCAACCGTTTCTTCCTCTTCTGTTACAATATTGTCCTCAACAGGCTCAGGTTTTTCGGCCTCTTTTGGGGCAGCGGGAAGAGCCTCTTCTGCTTTAGGTTGAAGTTCCTGTTCTTCAGAATCAGTTTCGGCAGCAATTTCCTCGCTGAATTCATCGGCCATTTCCTGCATTTGTTGTAAGAACTGCGAACGGCCTTTTTCGGAGAAATCAACAAAGTCGGTATTGCCACTTTCATTAAGGACACTGTCGAAAAGGTTCTGTTTTACCAGTAAACCCATAGCAATCCGGCGCTCAATGGAGCTCTCGGTAATCAGGTTAAAAATGGTAAGGTTGCTGCTTTGTTGGCCCAGCCGGTCAATACGGCCAATACGCTGGTTCTTTTTAGCCGGGTTCCAGGGCAGCTCGAAATTAATCAGAATGTCGGCAACCTGTAAGTTTAGCCCGGCTCCGCCAGCCTCAGTAGAAAGGAAGACCTTACAGCTTTCATTGGTTTCAAAGCGGTTAATAAGTTCTCCCCGTTTGGCTACAGGTACGCGCCCGTTAAGCTCTGTAAAACCAATATTGTTTTCACGGAGCATTTGTCCTACAAGCTTGTGTACTTTTACCCACTCTGAGAAGATGATAACTTTCCGCTTTGTATTCCTCAAATCGAGTTTTTCAAGCAAAATGTATTTTAGTTCGTCCAGCTTTGGCGATTCATTGGTTTCTTCATCAATAAGGTAAGTTGAGTCACAAACCATGCGCATGGAGGCCAGCAATTGCTGAATGCGTTGCATATCGTAGGCCGTAAGGAATTTCTTGTGTGTAATTTGTGCAATGCTTCTGGCGAAAGATGTATGATAATCGGCCTGCAACGGAGTAATAGCTACCGGAATGTCCTGTTGCTGAATATTGGGCAACTGTTCAATAACCTTACGTTTCTCGCGGCGCAGTAAAACGGACTTTAATTTCTCTTTAAGGGAGCTAAGGTTGTAATAACCGTTAATTTTATTGTGTTTTTCGTTGTCGAACAGGCAGTATTGATACGAGAACTCCCACAATGGTCCCAGGAAGTGGGGATCCAGGATAGACATAATGGAGAAAATATCAATCAGCTTATTTTCAATAGGTGTTCCGGTAATGACCAGTACATGTTTACGGTCAATATTCTTTATTGCACCAGCCGTTTTTGTTGCATAGTTTTTTACTTTCTGGGCTTCATCCAGGATAAGAAAATCTATGTTGGCTTTGTTCAGCTCAACCTGATCGCGCAGAACGGTTTCATAGTTGATAATTATAAAATATGCAGACGTTACCTTATATAGTTCGGCCCGTTCTTCCGGGTTGCCTTCAACAATTAAGGCCTTTTCACCGGTAAACTTTTCAATTTCTTTTTTCCATTGTGCTTTTAGTGATGCCGGACAAACAATCAGCGTTTTCTTAAACCCGAAAATGTCCTTTTTTGCAATAGCGGTGCCAATGGCCTGAAGTGTTTTACCAAGTCCCATTTCATCGGCAATAATGGCATGTTTGCGAAAAGCAGCAAAGTCTACCCCCTCTCTCTGGTAATTGTAAAGGGTTGCCGTTATTGGGCTAAGATCAACAGAGGCCTGTTTTTTTATCGATTCCAACGATTTGTTCTCCCAGGCAGCTTCAACTTTTTCTTTTACTTCCGGGCGGATTAATATCTTTCCAAAAAGCGGGGCGTCGTTAATGAATTCAGAGAAGCCCAAAACTTCATCATCTTCAATATATTTTTTTGCGTTAAAGTATTTTGTCAAAAACTTTTTGGTTACCCCTACAACCTCATCCGGATAAAAATAGCTGATGCGGTAGTCGTTTAGCGGGTCACAGAATATCTCAATAAACGGACAGGTTTTGTGTAAACGGTTTTGTAAGTCTTTGTCTTCTTTCAGTTTTCCAAAAACATACATAATATGTTTAGTCGTTCCCAGCTTGTTTACGGCCGAGTCCTGACTATCGCTGTAACCGGTCTCATTTTTAAAATCCCGTAAGAAAACTTTATATTTTATTCCCCGTTCGTTGGTTACAATATGGTCGCCGTAAATATTGCCAGCCCATTTAATGCGGTACCTGGCAGACAACGCTTTTTGCTGTCTTTCTTTAAGTACACGCTTAATCATTCCCTCGCGGGTGTATTTCTTATGTTCAAGGGTATCTTTAGCGCCAAGCAAACCTAATTCGTGGTGCATCTGAAGCAGGCAGGCATATGAAAACCTGTTCCACGATTCAGTATTCGATGATAGGAATACTTTCTCTACATCTTCATCCTCATCTTCCCCACTCTCTATAAATATGCAGATATCATTTTGGGGGTACTCCTCAGAAAGGAGGAATTCAAACTTCTCGGCAGACTGTGTAAGTATTTGGCAGTCATTGTTGTTAAAGAGATGTTTTCCGAAATTCAATTCGGTGGGGTCTAAGCTCTCATTTAAAAACTGAATGTGTTCTTCAACAGCTTTAATAAGGTTCATAATAAGGAATAGATTTATTGAATGGTAAAAATATTTGTTTTGAGTGGAAATCAATAATTAAGTTTCGAAATAATTTGGGGATAGATTTAACTACGGAGTTTTAGGGCTTTGTCAGCATTATTGAACTTCCGGATGGTTTTGTGCTTATAATTTCTGTGTATTGAACCGGAAATGTTAATTTATAGATATTTGAGGAAACCGAATTTATGTTTACTTTAAGCTTGTTATCGAAAGAGTTTAGCATGAAATCAATTTGTTTAACCACAGCGTTCAAGGGAGAATTTCACAGAGAATGAATGAACCGCAGAGTACATACATATTTTCAATAAATCTGCGTGTTAACTTTCTTAGGGCGCCCCTGTTATTCAAAGAATTTTTATATTATAGATAGAAGCCAGAATAAAACAATTATGATCGCAAATGTAACGAACTACTTCAGGGAATGCTATTTAAATGATAATAAATCTACATCGATCGTAAACATATTTTCATCAGATGTTGAAAACCTGTACCTGATTCCCGATAAGGAAGAAATTGTAGGAGGGAATATGCCATATTATCCAATAACAGAAGAATACACGCAAGGGTTACAACAGGTCCTTAGTATCTATGGAAAGGAAAAGGAACTTTGTTATTTCTCTTTCCTTTTGCTCGGAGTGGATGAGGTATTTAACAGGAAAAGAAAGATTGTAGCGCCACTGTATTTATTCCCTGCCTACGTTGATAACGATGATGGACTGAGCCATCTTGTTGTTGAGAAACAAAATCAAAGGTTTAATTCGGAAATCCTTCGTTCGTTGTACAATCAGGAAGGCCGAAAAGAAGACTTCAATGAGGTAATTTCGGAACACTTCATTGATCTTGACAACTATAAATCGCTTGGTTTTTTGCTTGATAAATATTTTAAAGATATAGATTCAACCTGGTTAATTGATTTTCCCAATCTTTTTAATCAGAAAAAGATCAAGAACCTGATGGCCCCTTCGCAATTAAAGAAACGAGAAGGCTTTATTGTAGTGCCGGCCAGTGGAATAGCTATAATAAGCAAGAGCGGTGAGGCATTAAGCACACTTAACGAGTTGGGGGAAATTGCAGGCGGTGAAGAGTTTTCATCTTCAATGAAACAACTGCTTTTAAACGAAAAGGTTGAGCCGGGGCCATTTACATCCGGGAAGGTTCCAAACATTCTGAGTAAAGCGCAGAACATGGCGGTTGAGGCAGCCTCGAAATATCCCCTCAGTTTAATCGTTGGCCCCCCGGGCACAGGCAAGTCATATACAATAGCCACATTAGCCATTGAGCATTTTTCAAAAGGTAAAAGTGTATTAATTGTTTCGCGCACCGATAAAGCGGTTGATGTTGTAGCCAATAAAATAGAAAATGAGCTTAATTTGAAAAACGTTGTCATCAGGGCTGGCCGTTCACAATATTTGAGGGATTTAAAAACCAGCCTGCAGGATATTCTTCATGGTGTTAACCTGGTAGACCCGGACGACAGGGGCTCTCTTGAATATTTGTCCATAAAAATAAGGCAACTGGAGGAAAAAGTTGATGGACTTGAAGCTACGTTTCTGGAATGTGCAAGGTTTGAAAGAAAATGGGGAATGTTTCTCTCCGGGAAGGATAGTAAAGGAAAATTTTTCAAAAGGCTAAAGACCATTTATATTAAGAGAAAAAGCAAGAAGTTGGCCCCGGCGTGGGAGTTAATTCAGGACATGGAATCATCGCTTTCTCAGTTAGAGAGAAAAATACGGGTTTATATTACACAGTGTTTTGAATTAAGAAAGAGCCATATGGCCCATTCGCACAGGAAACAGTTGCAGCTTTTGTTACAGGCTTTGAAAGCAAGGACTGGCATGAGCAAGGAAAATATATTTGGACAAATTAATTTTAGGGTTATGCTTCAGGCGTTCCCTATCTGGCTGGTGAACATGAAGGACATCGGTAAGGCCCTGCCATTAAAATCGGAACTCTTCGACCTTGCTATTATCGATGAAGCTACCCAATGCGACATTGCCTCAAGTTTACCAATCTTTCAAAGGGCAAAACATGTTGTGGTTACGGGCGATCCAAAACAACTCCGTCATATTTCTTTTCTTTCAGGGGCGGTACAGAATAAATTACAGGAAAAACACGGGGTGGTTCGTTCAGGATTGGGGAACAAGGAGGTTTTTAACTATAGAAAATCAAGTGTGTTGGATATGGTAAGCAGTAAGATAACCGAACAAAATCAGGTTTCGTTTTTAAATGAGCACTACCGCAGTACGCCGGCCATTATCCGCTATAGCAATCAGGTAATTTACAATAATGCCCTCCATGTAATGACAGAGAAACCGGATATTCCCTATAACCAGGGGCTGGAATTAAAGCATTGCAAAGGTAAAAGAGATGAAAAAGGAGTTAATGAAGAAGAAGCTCTGGTAATTCTTGAAGAAATTAGGGATATTGCCTCCCGGGAAAGAGGTTTTGAACAGAGTAATTGCCAGTCCATTGGTATTTTATCACCTTTCAGGAACCAGGTGGAGCATCTGAAGAAACTTTGTGAAACCGAACTGGATACGGCGATAATAAGAAAGCACGATATTTTAATCGGAACAGCCTATGAGTTTCAGGGAGAGGAGAGGGATGTAATGATGATTTCCTTATCGTTGGACGATGACTCTCATGCAATGGCATATCATCACATGAACAAACCGGATGTTTTCAATGTGAGCATTACCCGGGCGCGCTCAAAGCAGGTAATTTACTGTTCTTTTGATTTCAACCGGCTTCCTTCGGGTAATCTGGTGAAGGGCTACCTTTCGCAAATAAGCGCAGATTTAAAAAAGGATGTGGCCCAAAAGGTCAATAAAGATGAATTTTTGAATGATGTTAGTGAAGTGCTTTCAGGGCACGATATTAAGGTTTGGAAAGCTTATCAGATAGCCGGGCTTAAAGTAGATATTGTACTTCAGACGAATGATAAAAACTATGGCATTGACTTAATCGGCTACCCGGGAGAGTTTGAGGATGCTTTTACCATTGAACGCTATAAAATACTTCGTCGAGCAAAATTGCCTATTATGCCATTGCCCTATTCTTCGTGGATATTCAAAAGAGAAGAGTGTGAAAAGGCAATACTGGATTTTATATCAACGAGTTAGAGCTAGTCCATAACCTGAGGTTCCCGGTCTGAAAGACCGGTTTAACTCAACCTGGCGGAAACCTCCCGGAAAGCTTGACAGGGCTGTGCCAGTTTAAATTGAAAAAAAAAAATGTATTGTACTACCAGGGAAATCGCTTTTAAAATAGTTTATGTAATTGATCTTGGTTATATAAAATGATTTCTGGTCGTCCTCCTCTATTCAAAGTGTTTCTTACTTTTTTCTTCAGTCAAAAAAGTAAGCAAAAAGTCCGCCGACGGCATCACTCGCTTACCCACTAATGGCTTGTTAATGGGACAGAAAAAAACTCTCCCAAATAAGAACCTTGTGGAATTTGGTCCCCAAATCCCTACAAGTTCTAATTCGGGCTCAAACAATTTTCTGTCTGCCCATCAACTTCACCAAGTGGGGCCCAAGCTACGTTGATGATGTCGGAAACTGCCCCTCTGATATTATTTTTTCTAAAAGCGATTTCCCTGATTGTACTACGGAGTAATGATGAGTCTATACCGGAATTGCTACCTTATAGACGATCCCACACCATATTTTCCCTGAACTTTCATGATTGTAGTCTGTTATGTGAAAATTGCCCCGCCTGTTTTAATGTTTCAAATGGGCGGATTAAAAATTATTGCATTGGCATGAACCTGCATCTTTCTGTTGCGCACAGAAATTATTTACATGACAGGTTGTAATTAAAGACTACATTTTAGTATGCTGTTAATGAGACTAATAATTAATTTGCAAAATTAATACTTTTTTATTTGAAAAAAAAATATATACATTTGTGCCGCAAATTAATTATTAACCTATAAAATCGGAGGAAAAAAATGATTGAAGATAATACGAGAAACTGCTTTCCCTTCGGTGTGTGGTTTGAAAAGTAGAAAATTTACCTTTCTATAATTCATCCCGGCACTCCTGTCGGGATTTTTATTTCCAAAAATTTTACAAGTTTAATTGTCAATTGCCGGGAGCAATTGTTGACATCAATTTTAATTAAAAAGGTATGGGAAATCTACGCCTTAAAGGCAAAGATTTAAGCAAAATCGGCTATGTTTCCGATAATGCAAAAAGCTTAGCAATTAACATTATATCAAAATATTATAAATACAAGACAAAAAATGAAGCATTAGAGTTATTACAAAAAGTACTTGAATCGCCGGGTGATTATACCGGAGATCTTCAGTTGTCTTCTTTGGCCGGCCTGTTTCTTGAAAAGCCGAAGGTTAATAACGCAAACGAAGTATTCCTGAATAGAGAATGCAAAGGGTATAACGTCTTTGGGAAAAAGCATATATCGGCTAATACAATTTCTCAAATGGAAAAGGCTATGTTGTTGCCTGTTGCCGAAAGAGGGGCGCTAATGCCGGATGCCCATGAAGGTTACGGGTTGCCAATTGGTGGTGTTTTTGCAACTAAAAACGAAGTCTTACCTTATGCAGTGGGGCTTGATATAGGTTGCCGTATGTCTTTGACTATTTTTAGTGAAGACGAAAGGTTCATGAAACAGCACGAGTACAGGTTAAAAACAGCACTTAAAGAAAAGACTCATTTTGGAATTAAAAATGATGTTGACTTTAAACATGAACACGAGGTACTTGAAAGGGCTGAATTTTATGAAACGGACCTTGGAAAGAAACTGCATGGAAAGGCTCAAAGGCAGTTGGGGACTTCAGGTTCTGGGAATCACTTTGTTGAGGTCGGGATGGTAGAAATCGGAAAAGAAAATAACCTGAACCTTGACGAAGGAAAATATCTTGGGATTTTATCTCATTCTGGTTCCAGAGGGTTTGGTGCGGAAATTGCAAAAACATATACCGGACTGGCCATGAAAAAACTAAAAATGCCCAAAGGATATCAGCACCTGGCATGGCTTGATCTAAACACGCAGGAAGGGGAAGAGTACTGGAAACTCATGAACCTTGCAGGTGATTACGCCAAAGCCTGTCATGAGATGATACATGATTCAATTGCAAAAGAGCTGAAATTAACCAGGCTAATGAGGGTTGAAAACCATCACAATTTTGCATGGAAGGAGAAGCTTGACGATGGAGACGCGTATATTGTTCACCGAAAGGGCGCAACACCAGCAGGAAAGGGAATGTTGGGAATTATTCCGGGGTCGATGACACAACCCGGGTATATTGTTTCGGGGAAAGGGGAGCCTTTATCATTAAGTTCTGCATCGCATGGTGCCGGAAGGAAGATGACAAGGACAAAAGCAAAAAACTCTATTACGATGAGTGAAGTAAGGAAGTGCCTGAAACAAAACCGTGTAACATTAATCGGAGGCGGTGTTGACGAAGCCCCTTTTGTTTACAAAGATCTTGATGAGGTGATAATGGCCCAGGAAAAGCTTGTAAATATTGAGGGGAAGTTTATTCCTAAAATTGTAAGAATGGATAAACATTAAAGAGATGAAAAATAGCGATAAAGTAATACAGGTTACCTCTGGTCGTGGCCCGGCAGAATGCTGCTGGGTAGTTGCCCGGGTATTAAAACAAATAATAAAGGAAACCGAACAAAAGAAACTGAAATATGAAGTGATTACTAAGGAAAAGGGTGTTGAAAATACAACACTACAGTCAGCTTCAATTCTTATATCGGGTGAAAGTATTGTAGAATTTATTCAATCCTGGTTAGGAACCATACAGTGGATTGGACAGAGTCCTTACAGAAAATTCCATAAACGTAAAAACTGGTTTGTTGGAGTAAACGAATTGAATGCATATGAGCAGAAAGATCTCAATTTGAAAGATGTTTCGTTTCAGACATTACGTTCTGGTGGTCCGGGTGGCCAACACGTAAATAAAGTTTCGACTGCGGTCAGGGCTACACATATCCCATTAGGGATAAGTGTTCTTGCCAGTGAGACCCGTTCGCAGGTCCAGAATAAGAAACTTGCGACGGAAAGGTTAATGAAGCTGGTTGACGAGACAAACCTGAATAAACTAAAAGGGATAGAAGCTTCAACATGGAATAATCATAATCAGTTAGAGAGGGGAAACCCTGTCCGCGTATATTCCGGAATGGATTTTAGAAGAATAAAGTAAATGAGTAACCAGTGTTTAGAAACGAGCAACCAGTTTGTTTTACGGAGCAGGTTTAATCGTAAAAGGCAGGCTTTAATTCGCCGTTCGAACACAAAAAAAGAAAAGAAAATGTCAGTTACATTATCAGATAAATATTATCTCAAGGCCCTGGAAGCTTATCCGTTTGATTTATCAGAAGCAATGGAGTCTTTGAATTACTCATTGAGTTATAATTCAGATAATGCCGGGGCGCATTGCTTGCTGGGGCAGTTGTATATGCTCCAGCTAAGGAAATATGAAATGGCGAAGCACCATTTTGAGCAGGCTTTAATTTCAGACATCTCTTATACGGTTACATATGAGCACTATTGCCTGCTTTTAATAGAGCTGGGGGAGATGAAAAGGGCACAAAAGTTAATCGATTATGCCATGGAGCTGAAAGGGATAAATGTTTCTACAATTTTGCACAGGAAAGGATATTTGTATGAGAAACAGCATAAGCTTAAAGATGCAAAGAAGAACTATAAGAAAGCGTATCAAAATTCCTGTGATGAAGAAGAGCGGATGTTTTTGCTCGGCGAATTAGAGCGGGTCAAAACAAAAATTAAAGAAGAGGAAAAATGAGAAAATAATATGAGGCTTCTATGATGTAAATCAAGAGAAGCCTCATGGTTTTCTATTTTTGGTTGTCAAAATTATAACTAATTTTAAAAGAAGCGTAAGGCCTCAAATGATATTCATTTTTTACAGTAAAGTGTTCCCCGCTGGTTTTAATATTAAAACGAATTGTGTTGAATATATTTGTCCAGGAAAGTGTAAATCGCCAGGTATTTTCTTTAAAGCCTTTTTGAATTGACATATTTGAAGAGAAATAACCATCCTGTCTATACTGTACTTTAATTGCAGGACTATTATAATTAACATCCCATTTAAAAGTGAAACCTTTAGGAAGCAGGAAGGTGTTGTTGATTCTTGATTTATTGTATAATTGAGTTTCCGTCCTGCTGGAGTCCTCAATATCAACAGTTAATCTGTAATCGTAGATGCTGGATGAGGTATTCAGGTTCCACCACTTAAAAAGATCAATACCAAACATTATTTCTGCTCCGGAACTCCATGAATAACCAACATTTTCGAATGTAGCCATTACAATGTTACCAGTATCGTACCGGTAATACCGTTGCATAACATTGGTAATATTTTTGGAAAACAGTTCGAACCCAATAAAATCTTTATCCCACGACTTTTTATAAACGACTTCAAAGGAATTGGAATATTCAGGAAGTAATGCACCATTGCCAATCCCATATTCGTATGGGGACGAGTATTCCTCCAACGGGATTAACCGCCAGTAGTCTGGGCGTTTAATTCTTCGCGAATAGTTTATACCTAACTGATGCTCGTCTGAAAAGTTGTATAATGTATGTAAAGTGGGAAAGAAGTCAACAAATCTTTTTGAAGAAGGAGTTGTTATTCTGGTTTCGCCAGGTTCATTATAACTATAATCTGATTTTCTATCGGTTAGTTCGCAACGCAGGCCTGCCTGAATGTTAAGTTTTCCCCAGCCAGACTTAATGGTTAAGAATGAAGCATAAACATCTTGTTTGAAGTTTACAGTTTTGTTTAATGGTTCGTTGTGGTAGGGGGTTAAGTTATTTTGCTCATCGAATGTGCCGTTTGAACTATTAACCGATGGAATGTGGTCGAGGGTAAAATTAACCCCAACTTCAACAGATGTTTTCTCTGTAAACTCGTCTTGATATGACAGGTTTCCTTCGAAAATGATTTCCCTTTGTTCACTTCCTTTCATCCCTTTTTTATCTGTATGGCTCTCAAATATTTTTGTGTCGATAATTTCCTCATTGAGTGACGGCAGATAAGTGAAGTCAAGGAATGAGCTTATTGTTTTTGTTTTTTCTTTGTTAAAAGTATGTTCGTACGTTAAGGTAGTTCCAAAGTATCGGTATCCTGTTTTTTTTTCGCTGCTGATTCTGTAATTGTCTTCATTCACCAATATATCGGAACGAAACAGCGATTCTGTGGTGTTTCCATTTTTGTTTCTGTTTTCCTGACTTTTTATGAGGTTAGCATATATCGAGAAGTCAATATAATCATTAGGTGTGATATCATAGTTGCACCCAAATTCATAATAGTCCTTCAGCATTAAGTTTTTATTGTCAAATTCCGATTCAACTCTTTGATATTCATTGTTGTTTACTGTAGTCCTAATTTCATTATAAGAATATTTATTGAAAACCTGCCTTCGGATATCCCCTTCAATGTACCAACCTCCTTTTTCTCCCTTTTGATCTATAGTGATATTCCCTAAAAAAGAATTTAAAGTTGAGGCTGTAGCACTGGCATTTATGGCATATCCCTGTAGCCGGTTTCGTTTAAGAATTACCTGAATTATTCCCGCGGTTCCTTCTGCGTGATATTTTGCAGAAGGGTTTGTAATGATTTCAATTTTATCGATCTTGTCGGCAGGTATTTGTCGGAGTTTCTCTTCACCATTTTGAACAGGGTGGCCATTTATGAATACCTTAAAAGTACCATCCCCCCTATAGGTTAACCTGCCTTCGAAGTCAACCTGAACAGACGGGACATTTTCTAATAAATCCATGCCTGCTTCGGCGGAGGGAAAACTACTTGCATTAATTACTTTCTTGTCGACCTTGTAGGTTATGGCCTGTCTGGTTGAGCGGACGGTTACTTCTTCAAGGTTGCTTTTTAGGACATCCATTATAAGAGGATCTATTTTGTTCTGTCCTTTCTGAATAGAAATACTTTCGCGGGTAACTGTTTCGTATCCAATGAAACTCAGTTTTAAGTTATATGTGCCTTCCTTAATACCATCAATTAAAAATATACCTTTTTCGTTGGTTATTGCACCCAAAAGTAAAGACGAATCGGTTGGTGAAGTTAGTATTGCATTGGCATATTGAATAGGAGTGTTAGAACTTTTATCAAATACAGTTCCTGAAATTGAACAGTTTTGTGCTATCAGGCCGTCTGAAATGAGAATAAGGATTACCACTTGGGAAATGAAATTCAACCTTTTTGCAAACATTGATATTACTTTTAAATAGATTATAATTAAACATTTTAACTGCTTTTCGGACTTTTAATGTTTATAACAAAGGCTGTGTATGTAATTGAAATTTTCTCAAAAAAGATAGCCTTTTCAAAACCAATATCTCCGAAAAAACCTTAGTATGATTTCTTTCGAATATTTAATGCAGTTGCAAATTAACAAAAAAAACAGATAACATTAATCTTGTAAGTTTAATTGTTGTTCAGAATACGCCATGATAATGAATGAGAATTTATCGTTTTTTTCTAATTCGGCTTTTGATTTGGTCAGTTTTTTAGAGATTCATGCCAATGAACCTCATGATCTTGGATTTGATCACGGGTAATAAACAAAATGTCACAAAACGTGGTTTAATAATTTGGATTGAACTAAATTTACTAAACGAATAGCATAAATATACTATTATGTCTTGTAATTTAACAGGAATAAAACCAAAGTCTGCTACATTCATTGCTTAAATGAATGGTTATTTGTCTGCCCAAAATATAGAAATGTAAAGACATTACAGGAGAAAATTTCAAACGTATTTGCCTCATTTATTCATTCTCACATTAAAGAATAAAGGTATTTCCAGTTGCTGGCGGGTTCAATACGAACCTTGTTTTACCGGTTCTGTTCTTTGCAAGAAGATGACAGGATACTTGAACCGGATTGCGTTGGTTTGCAAGGACAAAACCATTTGAAGTTTTCATGTAAAATAGGCTGAAAGACAGCATAAAAGGGCGGGTAATTCCCAAATTATAACCTGGAACTAATAAACCTTTTTTCATGAATGAGTTATCCTTCTTTTTAAAGGAGTATAGTCTAAATACCTTTAATCAGCTATTTTATCTTTATGAAAAAACAGAAAACAGCTCATGGTTTGCTTTTGATGTCGGTAAAGACAGGTATAATTATATTTGTCCGTCGATAAAATCAATTACCGGATTTGAAGCAAATGATTATTTGAACAGGGACATTGTATTCTACCTGAACAATGTATTTCATCCTGAAGACTTCTCGAAAATAGTGAATAGTTTTGCTCCGTTTGTTTTGCCTAAACTTTTTAATAAAGATAATAAGCCGGGAATAATAAAAAAAGTGTCTTTTCGAATTAAGCACAAAGACGGCTATTGGTTAAAAGTTCATTGCAGGATAATAAAAGCATATAAACAAAGAGAAGACATTCCTGATTTATTCATAGGTTTTATTAGCCAAAACATGTTTGAAACTGTGGGTAGAAAGGGTAATAGCTCAATTATAACCATAAGGGAAAAAGAAGTGTTACAGTTAATAGGGAATGGATTTTCATCGAAGGTTATTGCGGATAAGTTGAATATTAGTGAAACAACAGTAATATCTCACAGGAAAAATTTAATACAAAAGTTAGAAGTAAATAATACTGCCCAGCTAATAAAAAAAGCGGTTAAGGCAAATCTAATAGAGTGAAAAATTAAAGATCAGATCCAATATCCTCAAAAATGAGGATTGAACTCAGCATTTATTTATTGGAATTTACAAACCTGTTAGTGTTATAAGAATTGGGACTGACGAGGCGGAGCTATATCTTTTCGGTGTTTGATTTTTTAGTGGACAAAGAACAATAATTAAAACCATCAAAACATGATTCTTTCAATAATAAATATGCTGGTTGATCAACTTAACGAGTATATAAATGCTGTTGGTGTTAATGTTGATCCCCCTCCTGTGGTAATTGGAAACATAGCCATGTCAGAAGGATTAGGAGGAAATGAAGGTTATACCCAGGGGCGGGTCGTTTTAAGCATTGTGAATATTATGGAAGAACAAACGATGAAAAACACTTCTGGTTATTTACCATTTGCGAACAATTATGAGGTTGAAAATCCTCCCGCCTATCTGAATTTATATCTATTATTTACAGCAAATTTTACCAGCAGGGGAAATGTAACGAACGATACTGATTACTCAAACGGAATTGCACGGCTTTCACATGTCATTGAATTTTTTCAAAGTAAAAAGGTTTTCACAGTACAAAATTCCCCGAATCCGGTATTAATAAACGATCCGGATATGATGGAGCTTAAAGTCAGGCTGGATATTGTTTCCATGACCTTCGAACAAGTTAACCACTTATGGGGCTCGCTTGGGGGAAAACAGGTTCCCTTTGTGATGTATAAAGCAGGTGTGGTACCCGTTAAACGCGAGCTTACTGCGGACAGGGGTGAATATATTCAGGATATCAGTTCTAACACTGTTCATTTAAAATAGACTATGGGTAGACTAACACAATATCGTTCCCTTTTTTCTGTACGTATCCTTCATGAATATTACCTTCCGGTTGAACCGGAGATATATCAGAACATACCGGCGGATAACCTGGATAGTTTTCAGGACAGGCTTCATGGAAATTACAACATAAATGGCGATTTTAAGATTTCTCCAACAAGCGATTGTAATGAGGCACTGAATAACTATAACCTGGTTTTTAAAAGAAACAGGTTAGGATGTTTTGTTGCCGGGAAAGTAAGAAGTTTAGGCGGAGGTGATTTTACTTCATATATTCCAATGGATGAGCCGGAAACATTTAGGTTCACATTAGATCTGGGAAATAAAAATTTGTTCAATTTTACGAATATCCGGTTAGAAAGAAATATCGAATCAAAAGATTATTTTGTTTATTACTTTTCGAACCGGGCAAATAATTCAGGAGCCGGCGCTCCCCTTTATTTAACCCGCCCGGTTGCAGATTTTCTGGATACTTACGCATATGAGGCAGGTGAGGTTATATTAAGTATGGCCGATCCGTTAAATCCGGTTATGCTGGAAGCATTGGAGGATAATGGTCCGGGGGTGTTCAATGGCGCAAATTGGCAACAGGTTTATTCGGATGTGGATCCATTGCCTCAGTTTGTAACAAATCTTGACAGGATAGTTCTCCGCCCCGGTATTTTTAAACATAATGTTGAGTTGGCCGGCAGGGAAAGGTTACGTTTTGTTTTTCGGGACCGGGCAGCGGATGTTGTTAAAACACAAGAGTTCCGAACAACCCAGAGTGGCACTCCACTTGTTGAATGTGAGGTAGATCTGGAAATATTGCCGGATGCAAAATATACCTTAGAAGTACAGGATGAACTTGGAACAGTTATTCCGCAACTAAGACTTGAATTTTATAAAGACAATGTTCTTTTTGAGCAGCGGCCATTTGCTTTGATAGAATGCTTTCATGAACCTGATGGCAGTCTGGCAGACTACAGGGTGCTGGAACATGATAATGATAACAGGCTTTTATCTCCGGGTTATACGATAGGTTTTAAAAACCGTTCAACCTTCTGGCGATATCATTTCTCTGAAGCTCCCTCATTTACATCTGCTCAAATGGAGGTTTATGAAACATCTCCGGGCAATCCTGTAAACGAAGTACTGGTGTCTAATCAACCATTGGGGCTAACTCAAATGACCCGTCAGGTTGAAATAGATGTTAGCGGAGAATCTTTATTTCTGCCAAATCCGGGAGTATCTTCAATTTATCCGGAAAATGGAAGAATATATTCTGAAATAAACATGGGAGGTGGTCTTGGGCCCGTTCCATGAGACTGGGTACTTAACATAATTTTATAATAATAAATTAAATAATGTAAATATGTCTGCGTACAAAACTCCTGGAGTCTATGTGGAGGAGATATCAGTTTTTCCTCCCTCAGTAGCCGGTGTTGATACTGCCATTCCGGCATTTATCGGCTATGTTAGCAAAGCAGAAAAACGCGGTGAACCCCTTTACGTTCCCGCCACCCTCTCTACACCTGCAATTACTAAACCAACTGCAATTGATTCTCTTCCGGAATATGAACTATACTTTGGTAAGGGGCCACATCGGGAAATTACGGTGAGTTTAGATAGTAACGATGAAATCACAACAATTGAGTCGAGTGTGGACTATCAGATGTATGACAGCCTGCGTATGTTTTTTCTGAATGGAGGAAGAAAATGTTATATCGTGCCCGTAGGTTTTTACAACGCTGCCGGAACAATGCAGCTTGCTGATATTCAGTTCGGGATTAGTGCTTTGAAAAAGGTGGATGAACCAACCCTGCTTGTTATGCCGGATGCTGTATCCCTAAGCGGAACAGGGCAATACTCGGCATACGTATCCGCTTTGCAGCAATGCGCCGAACTGAAAGACCGGTTTACTATTTGTGATCTCCAGAATATTAATGGCCAGACTCACGATGATGTAGTGGACGAGTTCAGAAACAACATCGGGATAAATAACTTGAAATACGGAGCATGTTATACGCCTTGGTTGAAGTCAAACCTGGCCCGTGAAATTCATTTTCGTGATGTAACATTCGAACGCGATGGAACAGCCACCGAAATAGATTTGTTCAATCTAACAACAGATTATGATATCCGGCTGTTATTGAACGATTTGGAGGCAGCAATTGTGGAAGTTGATTTTATGGAAGGAACGGTCATTGGTTCTTCCTCGCTTGACGATCAATTTACAACATTACTGGATGATATAAACACAGAAATTGATGCTTTTGACCCGGGAGCTGGTGCTGCCGGAGATATTGCAATAAGCTCAGTAAGGGCTTTGTATAACCGTATCCGCGATTTGTTGTTTAATATTATTGACATCCGCGATAACAGGCTTCCTGCGGTTATAGTAAAACCGGGTATTCCTGATTTGGCTGCCAGCGAAACCTATGATTACACGCTGGGAACGGACATAGACAATATTTTTGCGGCGAATGATATCGCTGACTCTTTTGAAGTGCTTCTTCACCATAGCAATGGTATTAACCTTGGAGGGGCTGTAGATATTTTTACGGCAGGAGGTACGAATTTATCAACGGTTGCAACTGCTTTTGGCCTGGGTGTTGGAGATACCGATCCGGTAATAACAGCCTTATACCCTGGAGCGCCAACTGCTGCCGATGCTGTTGCAATGGCCCAAACAGCCAGGGATGCTGCTCAGGAATTGCTCCCAAACTTTATGAGTGCGGCACAAAGCGTTTTACTTGCGGCCATGGAGTACGAAATAACGTTTGAGAACAGCTTGCCGGAAGTGTTCAGTTTTTACAAAAATGCGCTGTCAAGGGTCACCGATAATTTGTCATATATTCCGCCAAGTGGTGCCATGGCTGGTGTTTATGCAACAATAGACGGTACGCGGGGTGTATTCAAAGCACCTGCAAATACAAGTCTCGCCGGAGTAAATGGCTTAACTTACACTATTGATAATCAGGAACAGGAAGGCTTGAACGTTGATTCCAATGCCGGAAAATCCATTAACGTTATCAGGGCTTTTAAAGGAAAAGGAATACTGGTATGGGGTGCACGTACCTTGGCCGGAAATGACAATGAGTGGAGATACATCCCGGTCCGACGGTTTTTCATCTTTGCTGAAGAGTCTATTCAGAAAGCGGTTGCTCCATTTGTGTTTGAGCCCAATGATTCAAATACATGGACAAAAGTAAAATCGATGATAACCAATTTTTTGACCGTGCAATGGAGATCCGGGGCATTGGCAGGGGCCAAGCCAGCACAGGCATTCTTTGTTAAAATCGGCCTGGGGGAAACTATGACAGCCCTTGATATTCTGGAAGGAAGAATGATTGTGGAAATTGGAATGGCCGTTGTCCGGCCGGCTGAATTTATTATTCTTCGTTTTTCTCATAAAATGCAGGAAGCTTAGAGTTGAAAGGTATTTTGATATTTGATTAAATTTTTTAAAAACTAAATACAAAGCAATCATGGCAGATTATCCTTTACCAAAGCTCCATTTTCAGGTAGAATGGAACGAAGGAAATGAAAACGATTTACGTTTTACAGAGGTTAGCGGACTAACTGTGGAAACCGAAAAAATCGAGTATCGTGACGGATATAGCAGGGAATACAGTAAAGTCAGTATGCCCGGTATGCAAAAGTTCAGTGACATAACCCTTAAACGGGGCACTTTTAAAGGGCAAGCCACTTTTTATGAATGGTACGATACAATAGCATTAAACACTGTGGAAAGACGTAATGTTACCATTAAGTTACTTAATGAAGAACACCAGCCCGAAGTGGTGTGGACCCTTAAAAATGCATGGCCATTAAAGGTAGAAGGAACCGATTTAAAAGCCGATGGCAATGAGGTCGCTATTGAGACCCTTGTTATAGCACATGAAGGGTTAACTACTGAATTTGTAAGTTAATGGCAGATTATTATCCTCCTGTTGGTTTCTATTTTAAGGTAGAGTTTCAGGATCTCGACAAGGAGGACATAGATGTCAGGTTTCAGTCAGTTGCCGGCTTGTCCGTTGATATCCAGACAGAATCCGTAAAAGAAGGGGGAGAACATCGTTTTGAACTAGTTTTACCTGTTCGTACAAAGTATAATAACCTGGTACTTAAGCGTGGGCTCACAACCAATTCCAAACTTATCGACTGGTGTGTTGAAACGATTGAAACACTGGTGGTTTACCCCAAGAATGTATTGGTTTACTTGCTGAACGGAGAGCATGAACCCCTAATGACCTGGAATATAAATCATGCCTGGCCGAAGAAATATTCTGTAACCGATTTCAATTCAGAAAAGGGCAGTATCGTAATCGAAACGCTGGAACTGGAATATCTATTCTTTAAAAAACAGTAATATGCCACTCATTGCAAAGGAAGTTATTATTAAAGTCACTGTTCAGGATTCTCCGGAAAAGAACAGTGAATCAGCTGATAAAACCGGAAAAGGATCAAATAGCGGTAATAAAGATGTGGTTGCAGCCTGTGTTGAACAGGTTATGGAAATCTTAAAAGAAAAAGCTGAGTTTTAAATGGAGAATGGGGAACTAAAAAAAATGCAGTTAATTGCATTTTCAAGTGCCGGATACGAAGATTCCAATATTGTTGACGACGGTGAATTCTTTGTAGCTGTAAATCCGGAAAATTATTCTGTTAACCTCGAAATTGAGTATGGGGAAGATCAGGCTCCCGGAACAAGCAATAAATTACCGAAATTTAATAAAATCAAGCCCCAGGTTATGGAGTTTGAGTTTATTTTCGACAGCACAGGAGCTCTGCCCGGAACCACTGATGAGCAGAGGGAAAATGGAATAAAACCTGATCTGGACAGGTTTCAGCGAATTCTTTCAGGATACAATGGAGAAAGCCATAGCCCGCATTTTTTACAAATCATTTGGGGCGTCCTTCTCTTTAAATGTGTGCTTACAAAACTTAGCATCAACTTTACCCTTTTCAGGCCCGATGGTTCTCCGGTAAGAGCTAAGGCAAAAGCTACTTTTCAGGGATTGGTTGAAGATAACCTCCGGCTGGCGGAAGAAAATAATTCTTCTCCGGATCTGACTCACTATCGTATTGTTAAAGATGGCGATACACTTCCACTTATGTGTGAGAAGATTTACGGGCATCAGAAACACTATATTGAAGTGGCCCGGTATAATAAGCTTATTAATTTTCGAAGTATCAAAACCGGACAAAGAATAGAATTCCCTCCGCTGGATAAAGCTTAATTATGTCGAATGATAGGAGCATACCGAATAATGGCTCTTCTGATAAGGTAACTTTTAAAGTTACCATCGAGGGAGAAGAGATTCCTGGAAATTACCAGGCCCTTTCAATTGTTGTCTTAAAGGAAATAAACCGGATACCTTTTGCTAAGGTTTCCATTCTTGATGGGGAGGCTTCAAAGGAAGAATTTACGGCCAGTAACGAAGAATTATTTGTTCCGGGA
Source organism: Bacteroidales bacterium (assembly GCA_965230395.1). Taxonomy (GTDB): domain Bacteria; phylum Bacteroidota; class Bacteroidia; order Bacteroidales; family UBA10428; genus UBA10428. The sequence continues at coordinate 6,429,795 of CBDDKV010000002.1, read as the reverse complement.
AAAGAAATAGAGATACTCGTTGGTTATGATGCCCAGGAAGACTCTGTTTTTAAAGGCATTATCGTAAAGCACGGAATTAAAATCGGACAGGATGGGACCTCTTTGTTAAAACTTGATTGCAGAGATAAAATATTTAAGGCAACACTGGGTTTGAAGAGCCGTTATTTTGTTCCAGGCACCGATGGTGAAGCAATTAAAGAAATACTTTCCGGTTATGATGTGGATGCAACAATAAGCGATCTGGACATTTCTCATGAGGAACTGATACAGTATGAGAGTACCGACTGGGAATTTATGCTCTCAAGGGCAGAAAATAATGGAACTATTTGTGTAGCGGACGACGGGAATATTTCCATTCAAAAACCGAATTTTAAACAAGATGCTGCACTAAGCCTTCAATTTGGGGCGACCATTCTGGATTTTGATGGGGAAATTGATACACGTACCCAGTTTTCAACAGTTCAGGCATCAAGCTGGGACTATGCTGCCCAGGAAATGATTGAGGCTGAATCAACGGATGTTGACGGAATACCGGAACCGGGTAATCTGGCTGCAAATGATCTGGCGGATGTCGGAGGTGCCGATCCGTATTCCCTTCGTTATAGTAACCACATTGTTCAGGATGAACTACAGGCCGTTGCCGATTCTGAAATGCTTAAATCGCGCCTTTCTAAGAACCGGGGCAGGGTAAAGTTTACCGGGTTCGCTTCATTAAAGCCGGGTAATCTTATTGAACTCAATGGACTGGGAGATCGGTTTAGTGGGCCTGTCTTTGTATCGGCTGTAAGGCACGATATTACAGGAGGGGAATGGCATACACAGGCACAATTTGGGTTTACGGAGGACTGGTTAACGGGTTCGGACGCTAAAAATGCTAAACGAAATAGAACTTTAATACCCAAAATTAACGGTTTACATGTTGGAATCGTTTCTCAGTTGGGCGAGGATCCGGAGGGGGAAAACAGAATTCTTGTAAAACTTCCGGTAATCAGTGCCGACGATGAAGGTACCTGGGCCCGTGTAGCTACTCTTGATGCCGGGGAAAACCGTGGATCATTTTTCCTGCCTGAAATTGGCGATGAAGTGATTGTTGGCTTCATAGGGGCAGATCCAAGAGATGCTGTTGTATTAGGGATGATGAACAGTAGCTCAAAGCCAGCTCCCCTGGAAGCTTCAGATGACAATTTTGAAAAAGGTTTTATTACAAAGTCTGAGATGAAACTACTGTTTAATGATGAAACTAAAACTCTTTCCATTGAAACCCCTGCTGGAAAAAAAATTAGTCTGGATGAAGATCAGGGAGTGATTCAGTTCGAGGATGAAAACGGGAACAAAATTGTAATGGACAGCAGTGGAATTGTAATTGAAAGCGGAGGGGAACTTACGCTTAAAGCGGGCTCGGATTTAAAAATGGAAGGAGGGGCCAATGCTGAAATTAAAGCAGGGGCAAATTTTAAAGCAGAGGGCTCGGCAGGGGCTGAAGTTTCCACCGGGGCAATAGCAATTCTGAAAGGTTCTCTCGTGCAAATAAACTAGTGTCAAGTCCAACAGTAAAGTGACGTAAAATACGATTTGGGAAGAGGCAGAAACAAAGGAAAACAATTCTCCTTGCCAAAAGTGGCGCCTCACTAGTAACTACAATATCTTTTCTAAACAAACTGTGTATGAGTACTAAGCCAGACAAAGCTTTTATGGGGCAGGGCTGGGGTTTTCCACCTGCATTTAATTCAAAATCGAAAGAGGTCGAACTGGTAAGCGAGGAAGAAGACATTCAGCAAAGCCTTGCAATTCTTTTATCAACAAGGCCGGGGGAAAGAATTATGAGGCCAAAATACGGGTGCAACCTGGATATTATTCTTTTTGAACCACTTTCCACAACGTTGATAACCCGGGTAAGTGACCAGATTAAAACGTCCATTTTGTTTTATGAACCACGAATTGACCTTAAAAAGGTTGAAATCAATACTGAAAACAGTAACGAAGGAGTAATTTTTATCAAGATTACATACACAGTTCGAAGCACAAATTCACGATTCAATTTTGTTTATCCTTTCTATCTGGAGGAAGGTTCAAATTTACCACTAATTAAATGAGCTGCGGTAACATAAATGTAGTTGACGGCACAAATCAGTTTGACAGGTTGCCCTCTGCATTAAAAACAGACTATATTAGCCTGGACGAGCGTTCGCAGGAAGAGCTGCTTGAGTTTATGTACAAACTTGCTGAAGCACTGGCGTATTACAATTCAAGCAATATTCCTGATGGAACAATCCAACAGTTTTTTAGTAATCCCGACGAAGTAAAAGAACTGCTTTTACTGCAAGAGCAGGATAAACCCCAGGAAATATCATCGCACAAGGCACTTTTACTTACTTTTACAAAACTTTTTGCATATGCGCAGGAAGAACTAAATAAACTAACCCAAAAGCATCTTGATTATTTTTACAAGGATGTACTAAAAATTACACCCAAAAGTGCTGTTGGCGATCAGGTGCAAATTTTATTTGAGCTGGTAAAAAACCAGAAAATTACAGAACACAGAATACCTGTCAATACAAAACTTGATGGAGGAAAAGACATTAATGGCAATTCACTTATATACCAAACCGATCAGGAAATAATAGTCAACAGGGCTCAAATTGGGCAATTATCAACGTTGTTTGTTGATGAAGATGATGATAAGTCAAGAATATTTGTAGCTCCATTTGCGAATTCGTTGGATGGCCTGGGCACCCCTTTTGAAACGGAAGAAGGTTTGTGGCCCGCTTTCGGGGAGTCGCAGCTGAAAAAAGGGATTGAAAGCAGAAATATGGCCGATGCCAGCATAGGATTTGCTGTAAGTAGCCCCATACTGATAATGAATGAAGGTGAAAGAACCATAACTTTTGATTTTCACTTTGAAGATATTGATCCTTCAATAACCCTGGCACCTTTCCTTTCAAAAGGGTTAACCATATTGTGTTCGGGAAAGGAAGAATGGTTTGAGCCAAAAAGATATACCTCCGGGTTATCAAATGAAGACGGGTTTATGTTATCCGTTGAAGTAACCGTAGGCATTGAGCAGCCTGCACTTACATTTTTTGATAAGGAAGTACATCAGGACACTTTCCGTACGGCCTGGCCGGTTATAAAGTTTATATTAAAACCGGAAGCCCTGGCCTACGATGCGCTGAGTGCATTCAGAATTAAATCGGTTGATGTTAAAGTAAGGGCTGAAGGGATAAAAACACTGGTTATCCAGAACGATCAGGGGGTGATTGATCCATCAAAACCATTTCTCCCATTTGGTTCAGCCCCAACAATTGGAAGCTCATTTATTTTAGGAAGCCGGGAGATATTTCAAAAAAAGCTTAATTATATTTCATTTGATATTGAGTGGCAGGATGTACCCGATGTGGATCTGTCAAACTATTATAGTGTTTATGATCCAGATGATGATATTACAAATAGCCGTTTTCAATTTAAAGTCGAGTACTTGCATAACCGAACCTGGGATAATTTACTTATGCCGTCAGTTTCGCTGTTTAACCCAGAAAATGCAGGTTCCGCCAGGTTCATAGAGGCCACACAGGCTGATTTCGACAGGTTGTCGTCTGAGATAAAGTATCTCAGGGTACCCTCAACAGATGCGGATTCACCATATACTATTTCCGATGGGCAGGGATATTTACGGTTTAATTTAACAGCACCGATTATTCCTTTTAAAGCATTTGGGCACAGAGAGTTCCCTAAGCTCTACACAGCCCAGTCTATTGCTTTGGCAAAATACGATGAAACCGATCCTGCACCCAACCCTGAACCTGTTCTGCCAAATCCACCTTATACACCAACGATAAAGACGATTACTTTGGACTATAGTTCAGCAGAAACTATTCTGCCTGCAAATAGTGAGTACGATAAACTCTTTCAGATCGCTCCTTTTGGCCATTTTCAGATTACGAAAGAAAATCCGGAACTTCTTACCCGGTACTCAAATCAGGGGGAGCTTTACATTGGAATGGACAAGCTGGATGTTCCTAAAACAGTGAACTTTTTATTCCATTTTGAAGAAGGGAGCTCAAATACCGATATAGAATTAGAACCAGAAGATATATCGTGGCAGTACCTGGCAGAAAACCAATGGATATCCCTGGGCAGCGATGAAATAATTTTTAACAGCACGGAGAATTACCTTTCTGCCGGAATTATTTCTGTAGTTATACCTGCAAATGCGACAAAAGAAAATGATATTATGCCATCCGGATATTATTGGCTTAAAGTGGGGGCAAAAACAGCTGCTGAAGGGGCAAGCATGCTAAGAACTGTTTATACCAATGCGGCAACAGCCAGTTTAATAACCGATTTGGAGGATCCTACAAAGTTTGATGACCATTTAATGAGCCCGCTTGAGGCTGAGACCATTAAAAACCTGGTTACAAAAACTTCCAATATCAAAAAAATTGTTCAGCCTTTTAGATCCTGGAATGGTCAGCCAACAGAGCCGGAAGAGCATTTTTATACCCGTGTAAGTGAACGGTTAAGGCACAAGCAAAGGGCCGTTCAGTCATGGGATTTTGAACGGTTGGTGTTAGATAAGTTCCCTGATATATTTAAGGTAAAATGCCTGCCACATACTGCACCTTCCTCAGATAATGCAAATGGGAGTATTACAATAATTGTTGTTTCTAACTTAAGGAATGTTAACACGGTAAATCCATTTGAACCGAGGACCGGAAGGGTTATCTTAAACCGTATAGAAACTTTTTTAAGCAATTATGTTTCTCCGTTTGTTCAGCTTCATATAGAGAACCCTCAGTATGAGAGTGTTCTTGTAGATGTTAAAGTTGGTTTCAGGGAAGGTTATGATCCGGGGTATTATTCGGTCCGGTTAAACGAAGAATTAAAGCAGTTTTTATCTCCGTGGGCTTTTGAAGAAGGAAAAGACATTGTGATAGGAGGAAGAATTTACAAATCCACAATTCTGTTATTCATAGAGAGCAGGGCGTATATCGATTATGTTGTGGATTTAAAATTATACCACATTTATGAAGGTCCCAGGCCGGGAGGCATCAGCGAAATGGAAGTTAGCTGTGACTTTATTGTTGCTTCTCAAATAAAACCTGCAATAAGCGAAATGATAATCGGGACAGACTTTATTGTAGGTGAAGATGTTGAGGTAGCTTTTGCAACCACCCGGAGATCTATTTTGGTTACACACCTAAATCATAGAATTACAGCACTTAGGCCAGATGAACTGAATTGTCCGGGTTCTTCAAACCTGGGCATTGGATTTATGAGCGTAAGTATTGATTTTATTGTAGATGAATCTTAACAAAAATTAAATATAAACATTATGGCTCAACGACCCCGAACATCGATTTATCCGGAGTTTGAAGATGGCGAGAGGCCTTCCGGAGCAGATTTTAGAGATCTGATTGATTCTTATATCAATATTGTTGACGATCCGCTTAGTATTGATACAAATAATAATATTGTTTTTAGTAATGCAATACGTGTGGGCACTACTACAGATGATACACCTGGCAGCATTCGGTATACTGGCAGCAATTTTGAATTCAGAGGGCTGTCCGGTTGGGAGCCGCTGGGGAGCGGAGGGGCATTTTCTCTGGTAGGAAGTGGTGACGATGTGGCTTATAACGATGGTAATGTTGGTATCAGCACAGGAGCAACACCAACACCCTATAAATTGCAGGTAGCTATTGAACCTAATAATGGCGAAGGAAACCAGGTTCGTATTGGCAGTTCAGTTATACACGACTCCCAAACAACTTCTGAACGGGCATACTTTAGTCATTATCAAATGGCCAATAATAGTAATTTTGGTATAATGCAGCTTGGGACCGGAAGAACACATGTTAATGCCCCTACAGGTCAGTCTATACGTTTTACCATCAACTTTAATCGTACTCAAATGGCAGTTGTTTCCAATGATGCTAGTGACGGTGATGGCTTTGTTGTAGTTGGTAGTTCTTCACCCGGAGTTGATGCGGATTCATTTCCCGAAGTGAGATTATTTGTTCGGGGAGATGCATTAAAGACAGAAGGTGGCGGAGACTGGGAAACCAGTGATGTAAGACTAAAAAAGGACATATCTGAATTTAACCATGGCCTGGATGTTATTACTAAAATCAACCCCATTAAGTTCAGGTACAACGGAAAAGCATGGACGAAGGAAGGTAAAGAGCGCATAGGAGTTTCCGGACAGGACATTGAAAAGATAGCCCCTTACATGGTTTCCAAAGTTAAAGTTGATAAAGAATTAGATGACAAAGACGAGAACGAATACCTTGTATTTAACTCAGATCCTTTAATATATCTTGCCATAAATGCAATTAAAGAGCTTTCTGAACGAATAGACAAACTGGAGAAATAGTCATGACCAACAACAAAGAAGAAATACAACTAACACTCAGTGTTGAAGAAATTAATAAGGCGCTAACTGCACTTGGAAATTTACCTTATGCACAGGTATTTATGCTTATTGACAAAATTAAGCAACAGGCGGAAGCACAAATTAACAGTCAGGAGAGAAACTTAAAAGTAGGACAATAACCATTCAATGAGCTTATCAGATTTAATTCCATCAAAACCAGAGCTTTCCAAAGGAGAGGATTTTGAGGCATTACTTAAGGATGGGATCGAGCGTATCCAGACATTATCCGGAAAGGTATGGACAGATTACAATGCCCATGATCCGGGAATAACTATTCTTGAGGTATTGTGCTATGCCATTACGGAGTTAACCTTAAAGGCAAAGCTGGATATTCAGGATATTCTCAGCAGTGGGTTGCCATCGGGAAAGAGTGGTTTATATGAAGCTCATGAAATTTTGCCCACCACGCCCACAACACTCAACGATTATCGTAAACTTTTGATTGATGTTGAGGGCGTAAATAATGGTTGGTTATTGCCCATACCAGCTAATGAGGCAAACGGTATTCATGGCATATACGATATTTATCTTGAACTGGATGATGATGAGGAATTGGGCGATCTCAACAGCAGTATTGTTGAAAGAACGGTTACCATTAGTTCTCAGGACTATACGTTGGAATTTTCGTTTCCCTACTGGGACGAAGAACTGGTCAGTGATTTTAGTGCCGACATTTCGATAAACTCAATTGTTAGTCCGGGCGACACAACCGTTGTATTATCAACAACCAACCCACTTGATCAGACCGATTTTTTCTCAAACCTCGAAGTTACTTTTAATACTATAGAAACCAGTACTTTTGGGATAACAATTACTGTTTCTCCGGCAATAGGGAGCGATCCTGAAATCACAGATGATATTAAGGAAGAAATAATTACACTGCTTTCAGAAGCCCCGGGTGGCGGGCCAGCAGATACATCTGTTTTAAAAGAGTTTAACAGAAAAGTAACAGCGGCAAATGTTGTTAAGGGTGAGGTGGTTGCTCTAGTTATGCAGAACCGGAACCTTTGCGAAGATTTCAGAAATATAAAAGCTATCCGTATTCAGGAAATAGCCATTTATGCTCATATAAAACTTCTCAAAAAAATTAATATTGAAAAATATCTGGCTGGTTTATATATTGAACTGGAGGACTTTTTCAACTCACCACTGCAAAAGAAATCTTTAAATCAACTGTTAGAAGGTGGGGCCCCGGTAGAATCTATTTTTGAGGGGCCGCTTATGGAGGAAGGTTTTATTCAGGACGAGGTTTTAGACGGGCAATACAACCTAAGAAATGACGAGAGCAAAGAAGTAGTCTTCGTCTCCGATTTAAGCCATATTTTAACTGATACGGCAAGAAGCATCAGCGAAATTTCCGAGTCGCTGACAGATAATCAGGTCATTGCAGTTGAACGGTTGGCAATTTCTAACTTTATACGGAACAGGGTTGTACAGGACAAAGCTAAAAACTGTTTGGCACTTGCCAGACCAGAGTTGTTTAAGCCCCGTTTTAGCCGGAACAAGTCCAGGGTTAATTTTCTCCGTCAGGGAACAGAAGTTGATTTTAATGCTGATTTGGTATCCATAATACATGGAGAATTACGAATGAACAGAGTCCGGGAAGTCGATGATAACCAGGTTATTGAAATAGAAAAGGGCGATAGCCTTGAGGTTGCCGGGTTTCATTCAATCCAGCATGACTTTCCCCCGCTTTATGGGCTGGCGAATAATAATTTGCCCGAAAACACAACCTCAACAATGCATAAGGCGCAGGTTGAGCAACTCCGTGCTTATCTTACAACTTTTGATCATGTATTGGCGGGCTATTCCAACCAGATATATCATATAAATGAACTCTTCTCTATTGATGAGGACTCTGAAAATACATATTTCAAACAAACACTTTATGAAATTCCTCATCTGCGGAGAATATTGACTGGTTTTTTAAATTCAGCAACAACATGGGAAACTTTTGTAGCCGATCTGGACAATTCTTATCAAAACTTACTAGGCACAATATATGAATCGCCGGCGGTATTTTTAGACAGACGTAACCGTTTTCTTGACCATATTTTGGCCAGATATGGTATGTCACTTGAAAATTACTCAATGTTCAGACACTCTGAAGAGGCAAAAAATGTAATTGAGAGTTCTGAGCTCGATATGCGGGAAGAAGAAACAGCCTTCGACATTATTTTTGATAAAACCAGAATTCTTCAACGTTATCCGGATCTAAGTAAAAAAAGGTTTAATGGTTTTAACTATTCAGTATTATCGTGGAATACGCAAAATATAAGTGGCCTTTCACACCGGTTAATCAACCTGTTTGGGTTGAAAAATACAGAACTGCGCACACGAAGCACAGAACCGGCAAACTATGTTCAAACCAATGCTATAGGTGGAGGGTTCTTTGATTACCAGATACTGGATGATACATCAAGTCCGGTTTTGCACAGCAGTTCAACTTTCCCAACCGAACCGGAAGCACGTGAAGAGGCATTGTCGGTTATTCAATTGGGGGTGGCCCGCGATAATTTCCGAATAAATGAAGTTATTGTTGGCTCAGGTACACGGTATGAAATTGTTGTTGAAGATTCGTCGCTTTCTTCTCCAACCGTTTTGGTGTCATATACAAGTTTACTGGAGAATGAAACTCTGGCCCGAAGGTCCATTCGAAAAATTATTCGCGGGATAAAGGAAATTGGAACAGGGGTTTATATTGTTGAGCATATGTTGCTAAGGCCTGCTGGTGAAGACGGCCTTTCAACGCAGGAGTTGCTTATTCCATATGGCAACCCGCCGGTGCCTGCTGCAGATCCTTATTCTTTTCATATATCAATCGTATTACCTTCAGGTTATAGCAGGGACATTATTAATGATGGGGATCCGGAGTTGTATATTCCGGCTTTTTTCAGAGATGCAAAGTTTAGGAGTTATGCCGAGGGCCTTATTCGGGAGGAAGTGCCATCTCATATTATTCCACATATTTTCTGGCTCGATTTCAATACAGAGACAGATTCAGATGATACGCCATCTTTACAGAATTTTGAAAGCGCCTGGCGTTCATGGCTTGAGGCAAAAGCAGACTCAACAACGTTGCCTGCTGACCTGAATGACCTGAGAAACAGTCTGGTTAATATCATGAACTCGATGTTTCAGCTAAGTTAAGAGAAATGCCGGATCAGGATCATCATATAAGGAGCATTGTATTCGATATTAATTCCGATGTGAGCGATGAATTCCTTTCTCAGGATTATGACTTGCAGGATTTCTTTTTGGAAAAAGTTATTGAGGAAATCGGGCAAACCCTAAACACTGTAATTAATCCTCTTGAAACCATTTATGTAGATAGCCTTGTAATTGATGTGGGGGTGATTCCTATAAAAGACTGGAAGAGCAGGTTCTTGTCTAATTTGCAGGAAGAAATGGCAAAATCGCTCCCGGATAAAATTGAGACAGCGAGAAAGGGTGCAGATGAACATATTTCTTTCAGCCTTTATAATCTTGTCCTTACTTTTCTTCAGAAAAGTAGTTTTCCCTGGTGGTTTGAAATAGATAACTGGACAAGTTTTGAAGAAGAGCTGAGCAGTACTTTCTCAGTTAAGGAGGTTGTTGAACTTATTCATGCGTTAAAAGTCAATAAAACACATCGGGCAAGGTTTTTACAATCTTTTTCGGAAAATGTAATTGTTAAACTGATAGCAAAAACACAATCAGTTTCGGTTTTTCAGGAAATCAAAAATAAATTGGAATTCTATTTACAGTCAAGGAATGTAAAGCTTTCTTCAAACAAAGAATTTAGTAAATGGTTTTGGGAATCAATTCTTAAAAGCATTAAAATTCAGCATACATCGGTAAGCTGGGTGCCTCAGGTTTGGATTCGGACAATAGTTGAGGGGCGACGGCATTTTTATTTTACTTCCGGTCAGATAATTCAGGGAAAAGCAAAAAAGCAGTTATTTGAAAGGCTGCTGATAGATTTTGTTACAGAAAACTTCCCTGGTGAGATGGGTAATTCCATTCAATCACAAGAAGTACCAGGCGAAAAAACGAAAACTTATTCAGAGGAAATACCTGATGGAAATTTTCCGGGACCAATGAAGGATAAAACGGGTAAATTATCTGATGAAGAGACAGAAAAGAAAGTTGAAGGAAACCAACGTAAACAAAAGCCGGAGCAGGGCATCTTTGGTGAAAATAAAAAGGCTGAATCCATTTCAGACATTGAAAAGAAAAGGTCTTTTGATATATCCGGAAAAGAACCTGCCGGAGAATTTAACGCTGAACCTGAACTGCCGGAGCCAGCAGTTGAACCTAATCAGGGAAGAACAGGAAAAGATAAAACGGGTTCAACATTCAGGAAACCTACACCCGCAGATGAAGACTATGAATTTGTGCATCATGCCGGCATTGTGCTGTTGCATCCTTTTTTGCCGAATTTTTTTAATGCGTGCAAACAGTTAAAAAACGATCAGTGGATTTCAGAAGAACATAAAGTCAAGGCAGTTCAGTTGCTGGCCTACCTTTCAACAGGAAGTCAGTTTTGTCCGGAACACGAAATGTCATTGTTTAAATTTTTAATCGGATTGGAGAAAGAAGTTCTGGTTTCGCCGGAGCTGGAAATATCACAGGAACTTATTGATGAGTCAGATACAATGTTAAAAGCTGTTATTGAAAACTGGAATGCACTAAAAAGTTCGTCCATTGATACGGTACGGGAAGGTTTTCTGCAGCGTGAGGGTAAACTACAACCCGATGATATGGGCTGGAAACTTTTTGTGGGGCAAAAAACGGTCGACATCCTTTTGTCTCGTTTGCCCTGGGGCCTTGGAATAGTTAAGTTTCCCTGGTTAGACTCCATTCTTAGGGTAGAATGGACATAGTTTAATGAATTAAGATATTACCTAAATTAATTACAAATAAATACCTATTACTATGAAATGCAACAAAACTTATTTATCAATTTTGGGCTTGTTTCTCCTTTTCTTCCGGGCGAATAGTTATTCACAGACCATTGATATTAACTTGACAGGTACATCTGATACGACACCATCGTTCCCTACATACTATATCGGACAGTCATACAATGTTACTTTAAACCCGATTAATTATTCAGGAAACGTAACATGGGAATATGCAGGTTTACTTGATGAGGATTCTGGATTAGAAATACAGCTAAATAGCGGTGCGGACCTGCCTGATTTTATTGAAGTTAATCCTTCTAATGGTACAGCAGAAGATCTTCATGTGTTAAACAATGTCGATGTACTGGTGGAAGATATTGTATCTGGTAATTATCCGGCCGAGCTTGTTATTACCGATGGAAATGAAAATGAAGTTACGATTAATATAAATATTCAGGTTTCGAGAGCACCCGTTTCGGTTGCAATGGTTTTAGACCGTTCAGGCAGTATGGGTTGGCCTCCGCATGGGGGAGGTTCAATCGAGCGAATGGATATTCTTAAGGCATCAGCTTCTTTATTTGCCCAAAAGCTTGATTTTTTTAGCACCTCAGCAGATAGTATTTGCCTTACATATTTTGAAACCGATATTGACGATCCGGCACCGGCTTTTGCCCAAAACCTGACCATGATAAATGGTAATGGAAATTCTGTTTCAAATGAGATTGGTAACCTGGAGCCAGGAGGAAGTACAAACATGGGAGGTGGGTTACTTGAAGCTAAAAATAAACTGGCTTCTACTGATCCCAATTCCAATCATATCATTTTTCTATTTACCGACGGGGAACAAAATCAGGATCCTCTGGTGAACAATGCAGGGACCATGGCAGGGGGAACATCATTAAATGATGCCGAAAATTCAATTCAGATAGTAACCATTGGAACCGGAGCAGCAGCAGGAGGAGACGCTGCCTTGAGGTTAAGGGCAATAGCCGATCAAAATACGGGAAACTACGCCCCGGATACTGGTTTGTATTTTCTTTTGCAGGAAGAAGTGAGTGGAAGCCTGGAAAACCAGGGCAATGATTTTAATTCTTATACCGGTGTGGCAGACTTCTTTAATTCAGGTTTTGAATCGATGTTAAGTGGTGGAAGCCCGCAAACTATTGATGTTAAAAAAGGGACCTTATTTGGGAGGCAGGAGAAAACACATGAATTTGAACTCAATGATAATATCAACAAAATACTTTTTGAATTACTTACGACTGACCAGGAACCGGATTTAACAATCTATAAAGGAGAGAAAGAAATATCAAGAAACGATTTGATATACAGATATGGCCAAAATAACGGTGCCAACAGCCTGCTGGTAATGCTTGATTTGGATAGATATAATTTGTCCCATTCAGAGTCTCCTGTTATTTCAGAAGGTACATGGGCGGTGAAAGTAAGTTCAGGTATGGGGCAGGTTAAACATTATCAGTTAAAAACCATTGTTGATGATCATAAGTTAAACTATAACTTTAAAATCCGGTCATCAGAATTCTCCGTTGGCAATGTGCTTAATTTTAGTACGCGCCTTACGTATGATACACTGAGAATTAAAGATGCAACAATTGAAGCACTCGTATTAAAACCAGGTGAAGACCTAGGGGATTTGTTAGGCAGGGCAAAAATTAATTACGATCCGGTCTCTTCAGCTGAATCAGGTTCAGTTGGATATCAAAAATTATTGGCCGCTATTGAAAAGGATACGAACTTTGTAAATAAGCTTAAATTAGGCAAGAATGTTGTAACGCTTAGTTATACTGAAAGTGGGGAATACAAAGGCAGCTTTTCGAATACCGGTGTTTCCGGTGTTTATCAGGTAATATTCACGATTAGAGGTTTTCATCAGTCAGCCGGTGATTTTCATCGTTTCGTAAAAAGGACTGTATATGTCCGCTTTGCAGATCCCGATCCAACCATTTCGGTTATGGACTTTTCAATTGCCGGGGACGGTTTAATTGCTATAAATTATAAACCCATGTACAAGGTTGGTGATAAGCAGCGGCTTGTAGGTCCCATGTTTGCCAAAGGTATTAAGGTTGAAGGAGCGGGGATATCAGAGGAAAAAGTAATCGACAATGGAGATGGATCTTACACTATTACTTTTAAGGGAAGTCCGACAGATAAAATAAAGATCAAGTTGTCTGAAGTTGAAGTTTTTAGCGGGAAAGCGGATGGTACACCGGATAAAATAGATACGGATGGATTTTGTAATTGGGTGGCAAATACCTTAAAAATACCATGCTGGGCTGCAATAGTAATTATTTTGATTCTATTTATTATACTAGCCCGCATGAGCAGGAAAAAGAAAAAATAATACAGGTTTATATTTAAAGTCCTTATGGATTAGCTAAGTCTCGTTTTAAGCGGGGCCAGGAACTTAAATGAACTTCCCTGAATGAAAGCGAAAAAGGGTGAAGGGAACAACAAAGCATGGTTCGGCTCCGCTTACCATTAAAACCTTGTTCAACCATAAGCTTGAGGCATTTTCAATACTACATTGAACACAAATATGTAATTTATGCCTGTAGAAACGGCAAATAAATCGGCTACGCATACTTCAGGAACAAAGGCCAGGACGTTAGAGCAAAAACAGCCTAAGGGTTTAACAAATGAGGTGCAGGTAAATCAAGCTCCCTTTTTCTCTGATGCAGGGAAAAAGGGAGCTTTTTTTCAGCCCAAGCTACAGGTAAACAGCATTAACGATCCACGCGAAGCAGAAGCTGACCGTGTGGCAGAAGAAGTAACGCAAAGTCTTGCAACAGGAAAAGAAGGAGGTTTCTTTCCCCCTTCAGGTCCGGACAGCAATAATGCAGATACCGTTAACAGAAAAGGTTCTTTTTTTCAGCGAAAACCAGCTTTTGAATCACCTTCAGAGCTTGATCAGAACTCAGCTCATGCAGACATGGTATTTACTAAGAGGTACCCAAATATCGTTCAAAGAAAACCAGCTTTTCAGAGCGATGTTGACATGGAGCAGAGCAAAAATAACCAGGAAATTCAACGCACAGCACAGTCAGTTTCAACAGCTCTTCCCCCACCTCCCGTGCATAGGCGTGAAGATGATATTTCCGGGGAAGAGATAATTAAAAATAAAATACAGAGAGATTCTGAAAAGAGTGCCGGCCTGAATCAGACCAATAAGGGTTTTGAAGCCCGGCTGCACCAATCAAAAGGCAGTGGGGCACCATTAAAGGCGGGTACTAGAAAGAATATGGAGTCTGCATTTGGAGCAGATTTTAGTGCAGTCCGTATCCATACCGACTCCAATGCACATTCAATGAACGATGAGGTAATGGCCAAGGCCTTTACTCATGGTAGCGATATATATTTCAACAAAAGCAACTATAATCCCGATTCAAAAGATGGTTCAAAACTTCTTGCACATGAGTTGACACATGTTGTGCAACAAGGAGGGACCAGGAAAAATACAGTTCAACGAAAAGCCAAAGTAAATGTTACGCAAAGTGCGCCACCAATGGTGCAACGGGGTATAATTGACCGCGCACGCAGATGGGCTGCCGGCAAAGCTGCCAACATTCCGGGTTATACATTGCTTTCAGTTGTTATCGGATACGATATCATTGCTGGAGAAAGTGTAACCCGAAATGCTGCAAATATTCTTAGGGGCATTATGGGGATCTTGCCCGGGGGGGAACAAATATATCAGGCCCTGAACAACCATGGTATTTTCACGAAAGTTGGTAATTGGGTCCAACAACAACTGGATACGTTAGGGGATATTGCTGGTTCCCTGAAAGATGCATTCTGGGAATTTTTGGATTCACTGGGGCTTTCCGATCTGGCTAACCCCGGAGGGGCCTGGCGCAGGCTGAAAAGAATATTTAGCTCGCCGGTAAATAAAATCAAAACCTTTGTTAAGAGTCTTGCGAAGGATATCATACAATTTATAAAAGATGCTATTCTAAGGCCTCTTGCCGACTTGGCTTCTCAGACCCCTGCCTGGGATTTGCTTATCGCTGTGCTGGGGACTAACCCTATTACCGGTGACGCTGTAACACGTGATGCCGAGACACTCATAGGCGGGTTTATGAAATTAATTGGGCAGGAAGAAATTTGGTCCAATATTCAAAAGGCCAATGCTATCCCACGTGCCTGGGCCTGGTTCCAGTCTACTCTTGCAGGTGTTATTGCCCTGGTAAGTTCCATACCTTCCCGGTTTATCAATGTGCTTAAATCGCTTACCATTACCGACATAGTTTTAGTGCCACGGGCATTTATAAAAGTCGGCAAGGTATTCCTGCAATTTGCAATCGATTTTGCTTCGTGGGCAGGTAATGCCGTCTGGACATTGCTTGAAATAATTTTTGAGGTCGTGGCCCCTGAGGTTATCCCTTATATTAAAAAATCAGTTGGCACGTTTAAATCCATTTTGGCAAATCCAATGGGATTTGTTGGAAATCTTGTTGCAGCCGGTAAGTTAGGCTTCAATATATTTAAAGAAAACTTCCTGAGTATTCTCAGGGAAGTATTGCTCGACTGGTTAACAGGGACTTTGTCCGGAGCAGGTATTTATATCCCTCAGAGTTTCGACTTTTTCGAAATTCTCAAATTTATTCTTTCAATTCTTGGGCTCACCTGGGAAAATATAAGGGCTAAATTGGTTGAACACCTTGGAGAGGGACCTGTAGTAGTGCTCGAAGAAGGTTTTGAGCTTATTAAGATATTGGTTACTGAAGGTCCGGCTGCTGCCTGGGAGAAAATAATGGAGCACCTGACGAACCTGAAAGATATGGTTATCAGTGAAATTCTATCCTGGGTAACTGAAACAGTTGTGAAAAAGGCAATAGTAAAAATTGTTGCCATGTTTGTACCGGGAGGAGGTTTCATTACAGCCATTGTTGCCATGTATGATACTGTTATGGTATTTATTCAGCGCTTACAAAAAATCATTCAGGTGGCCAGGGCATTTATGGATTCCGTTACTCAAATAGCAAGTGGAAATATTCAGCCGGCTGCCGAGAAAATTGTATCAACACTTAAAGGGTTACTTGTACTTGCCGTTAGCTTCCTTGCTGGTTTTGTCGGATTAGGTAAAATAGGCGATGCATTACAGAAAATACTCAAGAAAATACGGGGGCCGATAGATAAGGCCCTAGATAAAGTTATACTGTGGATTAAGAAAAAAGCAAAAAGCTTCCTGAAAGGAAAAGATGATGAGAAGCATAAGCAAATTGCCGAATCAGCCTCAAATGATCTAAAAAAGGGACCATCAGAATTTAGTAGTTATGAGGATTTAAGAACGGCTAAGATTACACTTTCCCAACAAATTGAGCAAAATTATCAAGGGCAGCTCAAACAGGGAATTAAGATCAAGTTTCACTTTTTCCCACCAGCAAATGATAAAAAGGATGAAGATCTTGATTATAAAATTACAATTGCTCCTAATAATACAAATAAGAAAGATGCAATTCCGACATCAGGAATTGTTCTTCCTGCCGAATTTAAAGTTGGTAACGAATTTGAATTTAAGTGGGATGGTAACTGGAGAAATGTATTACTTGATACAATTGATAAGAAGAAAGAGTTTTTGATGTTCAAACTTAAATCCGGAGCTACTTCAGATAAGCGAGGCAATACATTTAAAAATTTGACTGATGATTTTAAAGGGGCACAAACCATGATAAAACTACCTGGTCCTGTTCCCGCTCAACGCTACCTGCCAGCAGGTACAAATGTAAGGTCAACATTCTATAGCGCTGGTTGGAGTGGGGCACGATCATCGGTTTTATCCAGCGACAAACCATCCTTAATTTCCGAAGTTAAAAAGGTTAAGAAAAGTAAAGATACTGACGAATGGGATGCCCTGAAAGCTGCTGGTAAAATACTTCTTAGCGCCAATATAAATAATTATGATCCGAATCCGGTGAAATACGAAGTAGACCATAAAGATGATTTGACCAAGAGATGGAATACAGGAGGGACATCTGGTAAAACTGCTGGTCATAATACAAATGACTCTGATCGTAGTTTCCAATTAACAGAATTAAAGAATTTGCGCCTTGTGACAAAAGAATTCAATAATTCCAGGTCAAAGGGAAGATATCAGAAATGGGTTGGGCCGGACTTTACAAGTGCTAAGGAATCCAACGGTAAATTAAATGGCAAACCATTTACAGATGCGGCGGGCAATCCTTTATAGATAGATTTTGAAACCAGAGATTTTTGAATTAGACATAAAGAACAAATTGCCAATAAAATGCTTGGATTGTGGGTATGGAAAACCTTTACTGGCAATTGGAATAAATAATCCAGGAGTTGGTTTTGAACTTCAGATCTGGGATCTTACAAATAATGAATTAATCCATAAAATAACAGAATTAAATCAATGGATTAATGATGTATGCTTTTCTAACGATTGTTCTGTTTTAAGCATTACCACAAACAATAGTCAAGTACATTTTATTGAGATAAATTCACTAAATATCATTTCCACTATTCAAACGAACAAAACTTTTTTTTCTTCTAAAATTAAAGATAATAAGGCACTGCTGATAGGATCACAGCTAGAAGTTTATGATTATGTAAATCATGAAATTATTTGGAAATTACTTGATTATTCTGCTGAAATTGAAATTACGGATTGGGAATATTCGAAATTAAATGTAAGTTGGAATTTGCCTGATCAAAGGAAAGATATGCCTTATGTCACAAGCCCGGCCTGGGGAGATTTCTACCATGATAGTGATGAAATATTAATAACTGGAAATAATTGTACTGATATTTTGCTTGCTGACCTAAAAAGCAATATGATTACACCCTTCATTCAAGATGCCCCACTCCAAGTTTTGACCTCCAAATTATCAGTAAATTGCAGGTTTCTGAATATTACAGGTAGTATTCCGGATGGAGATTTTTTATTTGACCTAGAAGATAGGAAAAGAATTATACCTCACATTTTCAGTGAGCAAAAAGGGGGGTCAGAATGTACCGACATTGGAAATGATAATTCAATAATTGCACGAGGATTCAGTACAGGAATTGTATTAATAAATGACTTATGGACAGGGAAGACTAAATATCTTGAAAAGCTTCATAGAGGAAGGGTTAGCAGTATAGCTTTTTGTTATGACGGAAAGGTTTTATGTTCAGCAGGAGAAGATGGTAGAGTTTATTTAATCACAAAAATTAATTAATAGTTCTATCTGGAATTTACATTTCTGCGAAAAATTTACAAATCATTATAAACCATGAAAAGATCACGTATTCGAAGGGCAGTAAAACGCCGTAAAGATGAGAAAAGTAGTTTTTTCTCCGGCAAAGAGAAGAAAGCTGCAGAAACAGGCTCAAAAGGTGCTTTTTTCCAGGCTAAACTGGATATCGGCGATCCAAATGATGCTTCAGAGAGGGAGGCAGATAATATGGCCGACCAGGTGGTTCACCACTCCACTAAACCATCACAGAAAACGGCATTTAGCGGAAGTTCAGTACAACGACAGGAAAAAAAGAAAGAAGAACCCAAAGCCAAAGGGGGGCCAAAACTTCCCGAAAAGGAGGAAAAGCCAAAAGCAAAACGTATTCAAAAGAAGGGTGAGGAGAAAAAGGAAGAGCCCAAGGCAAAGTTAATCAGACGACAAGCCGGGGAAGAAGAAGAACCTGCAGCTAAGCTGATCCATCGCAAAGGAGAAGAGAAGGAAGAACCCAAAGCAAAAATTGCTACCAAAGGAGAAGAAAAGAAAGAAGAGCCGAAAGCAAAACTTATTCAAATGCAGGCAGAAAAGGAGGAGGAACCCGCAGCAAAGCTCGTTCAAAGAAAAGGAGAAGAGAAAAAAGAAGAGCCCAAGGCAAAATTAGAATCAGCCAGTTCTTCAAAAAGCAGTAAATCACCTGTTGTTCAGGCCAAAGGGGAATCAAAAGGAGGTGATGTTAAACAAACCCTTGAAACCATGATACAGGAAACAAAGGGCATGGGTATGGAGTTGCCAAACGATTTGCGTGAGGAAATGGAGGGCAAATTTAAAGCCGATTTTAGTAAGGTGCGTATCCATACAGGAAAAGAGGCTGTTGAAATGACTTCTATGATAAAGGCGCATGCATTTACACATGGGTATGATATTTACTTTAATGAAGGAAGGTATAAACCGGAATCTCTTGAGGGTAAGCACCTGTTGGCGCATGAGCTTACGCATGTTGTGCAGCAGAAAGGGTAGCAGGGTATGATTGATACGGAAGTTGGAATTGCAATTGAAAACGGATTGTTTAAACTCGAGCAGGTTTTTCGTGCCCGGATTACTTCTTTTTTAAAAGGGAAACCTTATTCTATCCCTGTACTGGATGCCGCAGACTGGTCAAACAAACTGCAGTCGGTTTTAAAGGTAGAAAACATTAAGTATGAAGAAGAAATTATTCTAACCCTTGCCCTTGTTCCTCATATCCGGCCTTATTTTTTTGATCGCTTAATTCAGGATTTATATCCTCATGGGGGGGATTTTCCCCATCTGGGGGGCATACGAGGGAAAAACCATCGTGGGTTTCTGCCTACAGGGGAAACAGCTTTGTTTTTGTTAAGTGGTGAAGAACTCGAAAAACGTTTCCGGATTCTTGAATTCTTTTCGCCGGAACATTGGTTTCATAAAAAGCAAATCATTCATTTATCCAGAACAGAGAATGAGGAACCTGCACTGAGTGGCCAGATTGTATTGGATCAGGAAGTTCTGGACCAGTTAACGATAGGCAGGGTTTCCAAGCCGGCATTCAGCAGTGAATTTCCGGCCGCATTGCTTACTACCCAAATGGATTGGAATGATTTGGTGCTTCCTGTATCAACTGAAAAACAAATAAAAGAAATACTGGTCTGGTTAACACATAATAAAACACTTATGCGTGAGCTAAACATGTCACGCAAGCTTAAACCGGGCTACAGAGTTTTGTTTCACGGACCGCCCGGAACGGGTAAGACACTTACGGCAAATCTGCTTGGAAAATTTACAGAACGGGATGTGTACAGGATAGACTTGTCAACCGTTGTTTCAAAATATATTGGGGAGACAGAGAAAAACCTGTCCAACCTTTTTAACCGGGCAGAGAATAAAGACTGGATTTTATTTTTTGACGAAGCCGATGCCCTTTTCGGTAAGCGGACGAATGTACAAAATGCACACGACAGATATGCCAATCAGGAAGTGGCATATTTACTGCAACGCATTGAAGAATATACCGGACTGGTTGTCTTAGCATCAAACTTTAAAGCCAATATTGATGAGGCTTTTATACGCAGGTTTCAAACTATAATCCATTTTCCAATGCCCAAATCGAATGAACGGCTAAAACTATGGCAAAAAGCATTTCCCGATAAAATCAAACTGGATGAAGGTGTAAACCTCAAATTACTTTCTCAGCAATACGAACTTACAGGGGCAGAAATCATGAACATTGTTCAGTTTGTTTGCCTGAATGCGCTGTCAAAAAATAATATGAACGTAAGTTATAAAGATATCGTTGAGGGCATTCAACGGGAATTTATTAAATCGGGCAAAATTTATTAGTGTAGAGTCAGCCAGGGTTACATATTTAAGCAGTAATCCTACGAGGGTTTAAAACCCTCGTAGGGTTTTTTCTATGCATTCAAGAATTGACTCGACACTAAGCCATAAAATTCATGAATAACTTGAATTGTTTTACTGACGTTTGAAAATATTGAAGAATGATAATATTCATGAATAGGTCGGACTGGTATTTTCGAAAGAGAACAACCAGCTAAAAAATGGCGGCACTAAAAGCCGCCATTTTTTGTTTATGTAATGCTACTAATTCAATATTTTGTTAATGGGCGTTCTTCTGTCAGTAAATATTTCTGCAGCAACATTTACATTTTCAATAATTGTAAACTCTTTACTGAGAGAGGTTTTTTGAAAATCCAAAAAATCAGTTCCTCAATGTAATGGCGTACTCCCTAAGATAAAAGGAGGTAGTGTCAAACCTGCTATGTATTAAGGCTTAAAGGACAGTAAAACGCGGTGTACTTGTTAGTGGTAGTTAATTTATTAATCCTGCCTTTTTTTCAATCAAATTAGCGATCTCATTATAGTTTTTAATACCAATTAACTTATAATAGATTTTGTTGCCATCATCATCTGTTCTTCCAGTATATAGCATTACAGTCCCTACCTTTTTATCCTTCTCATAAAATGCTTGTCTAGCTATGACTTCTTTAATTGTATCATAACCAATCTTTTCATGCTTTTCTTGAAAGAAAGTATTAAATTTCTTAATCTCAATCAAACTGTTGGATATTCGATAACTAATTTTATCATAAACCATAAAATTTTGAACTAAAGTAAAAAGACTCACGATAAAACATATTAATCCAAAATAAAACCAACCGGGAGAATCGCTATTATCTTTTAACGTAAAAAATAATCCGAATGCAATAAAAATAAAACAGGAATAGCTATTTCTTAAAATGTAAGATACCTTTTCGGGTTTTGCATCTAATAACTTGTTTTCTTTATCAATTATCCAGTTGTTCTCTCCTTCTGACCTAACGTTCTTTTCAGTCGTTTTTAGTTCAATATCTCCACTTTGGCTTGATATTCTCTTTTGCCTATTTCTTTTATCATTTTGTCTCCTAAGGAATTGGAAAAGTCCTATTAGTATGAGTATCCCTGATAAAATGGGGAGGACGGTATTTGATTGAAATTTATCACATCTATTAAACCTGTCAAATGTAATTATAACACCATAATCAGAAGAAACGGCATCACAGATCCTGTAAGTTTTATATTTCTTTCCTTTCCATGGAAAAGACGTATATGAGCTTTTCTTCTTGGCATATAATGTTATTTTATCACCGGGTTTTAGCTTTTTTACCTTTTCTGCAATTCTGTCATTATACGAACAGTTTGAAAACTCATAAAAATTATCATAATTCTTTAACCACAATCCAATATAATCTTGACTTTCATCATGAACCCCCTCTTTGGGGTATTCCGATAATACTCCTTTTATTAAATCAGTATTACTTGAATTATAGGACTCAGAATCTCTTGTTATCAGAATCACTGCTACTCCCATTGCAATAAGTAACAACGAATCTCCATATTCTTTAAGTTTATCTATCATGTAGGATGTTTGTCTTGAATTTGACTAATATGAAATTTTGTTAACAATATCTTTTATTATACAATATTTCCGACAATTTTATTCTCTAAATATTATGAAAATTCTTCAATTTTTCACCTAGTTTAAGAGATTAATCAGTTCTGTAAAAATAGATAGATTCATACGGGATTTTTTATCAGATGGCAACTGTTGCGGATTCTCGAATGAACTGCAAATAATAGTGTTAATTATTACCTTTATAAAATGTTCTAAAAGGAAGAAATTACTTTTTGGGGTAACCAGGGTAGAGTTTGTTTATTCTGATGAAAAACGATTTGAGGGAACATTAAAGCGAAAAGAACTTTCTGTGGAGGATGATTGGATAGAACAGGCAGCTTAGTTATAAGTTGCGACATAAATAGAGTGAAAATTTTCTTCATTTGATTAATAATGTTAGCCATTCGAAAATAAAGCCTGGTTAATCAGATGCTTAGAACTTTATGTTTTCTGAACTGAGGTTTAAATTTAAGATACAGTTATAAATATTGAATATAAAAATATATACAAGACGATATTAAACAAATGAATAATCTTTTGGTTAAATAAAATTGGCAGAAACGTTCATTAATATGCTAAGCATTGTAAAAAAACTTCATGAATTAATTAGTGGTTACAAGAAAACGCTTATAACCGCGTTATGTTTGTCAGGAAAATACTTATTTACAACTAGTGTCAAGTCAATTCTCGATTGACGGATGGGATTACTCCCTATCGTCCGTGAGACTGCTAACGCTAAGTTCCTTCGTCGTACCTCCTCTGAATGACGTCATACGATATTGAGGGACGAAATAGAAACAACCGATGCCATTTTAATGGCAGAGCTCACCGAAGGTAATCTGTACCCGAAACTTGATGCTTGACTTGACACTAGTGCATTAAGTTGTAGTTTAACACTTTAAATCCGTTGCATATCAGCCTTGGGATTATACTGTTCGGGTAAGGAACAGATAGATTTAAATAAAAATAAATTAGTGCCCAAATTAATATATGAATGGATACAGCTCTATGATTATTTATCATTGTCATTTTTAGAATTGGTTAGTGAGAATTAGAATATCCAAATCCTTCTATTCCCAACTGCCAAAAAATAAAGCTGTATTCATCCGTTAATTCCTGAGAATAGTCGGAACCATTGAAGTGCCCTTCTTTACTTACTCTAAAAAGTACTGGATTGTTATTTGAGGATGATTGTAGTCGAGCCACCACTTTTCCAGGTTGCCACGCGGCAACACGCCGATCATTTAGTCCGGTCGTTAAATAAAGCGAGGGATATACAATACTGTCATTGATGTTATGGTATACATCCAATTCAAATAAACCTGAGAACTCAATAGAGTCATTAATTGTTCCGTACTCATTTATTTGAGAAGTTTTTGAATTAGGTTCATTTCGGAGTGGATTAAGAGAACCAACTTTTATGACTGCACCTTTGAATAAATCTGGCCGCTCCTGAATGGCCCGCCCTATTGTAATTCCTCCTGCACTAGATCCTTTTGCAATGATTTTTGATGGCTTTGTATAATCATTTTTTATGAGATGTTCTGTGCAAGCAATTAGATCTCTCCAGCTATTAGGCTTTTGATTTTTTTTTCCTGATATATGCCATTCTTCCCCTTTCTCACCTCCGCCCCTCACATGTGCAACAGCATATATGATACCTCTTTCATACCATGTCATCTGAGGTGTTTTGAAACGAGGAAGCATAGAATAGCCATATGCACCATATGCATATATAACCAATGGGTTTTTTCCATTTAATTTAACATTTTTATTATGAATTATTGATAAGGGTACTTTTACTCCATCATGTGAAATTACCTCAACTTCTTTAACAATTAATTTCTTTTGTTCAGGAGAAGACTTAGGTCTTAGAATATTCATATTATTCGCTTGCTTGCTTACAGGATCAAAAGAATAAATTTCATTACTCTTGTTCCAGGCTCTTATATTGAAGTATAATTTATTGCTCATAACCTGAATAGGATCGGTTGGGAAATTAGGCAAAATCTTAATTGCCCCTTCAAAAGGAAGATGTATGAATTCTTTATCGTTATTAGAAAAATCAATGGACAAGATTTTATTTAAGCCATTATGTATTGTTTGTACATATAAGTTTTTTTTAGTTCGAATTAGCTTTTCTAATACGTGCTCATTGCTTTCAAAGATCGTTTCTGTCTTATTGGGATCATTGATATTTATTCTGATGAGTTTTCCATTTGAACTGGATTTATATGAAAGAAAATATACAGAGTTTTCATATGGGGTAAAATACTTTATTTTATCTTTTTCATCACACAATTTATTCCATTGAATTTGATTCGGAGTTCGATTTAACACATCACTTAACGGAGTGTAATATAAACAAATAAACGATGAGACTCCTTCAAATGTTTTGAAGAACACAAGATCGGATGTTGGAACTGTATAAATTTTCGGGAAATCTATTTTACCTTTTTTTATTTTGTCTGTTACATCTGCACTGACTATTACATTGTCATTCTGTGCCTTTGTGCCAAGTATATGTAGATATACCCTGTTGTCATCAAACTTTGTTAAGGTGTCGTGGTTTGTCTTTAGTTCCTTTGTCCTGAAATAAAAAAAACCAGATTCATCAGGCAACCACTTTGGACTATAGCACATTGAAATATCAATTTTTTCTTTAAGCAATTGTTTTTTATTAACATCCAGTATGTATATGTGAGGATATTCAGCACCATCTGCATACATTCCCAAAGCAATAAAATTACCATTAGGAGAAGGTTCGTAATAATCAATTTGATGAATCGAGCCAGTTTTTTCATTCAATTCTTCTGTGCTAAATAATTCAATTGTATCTTTTTTAATTTCGTTATAGCAGTATAACTTGTTAATATTATTATTTACAAACTTTTTTGCATAAAACAGTTTTTCATTAACAGGACGTGGAAATCCTCCCTTAATCTGAGTTAAGTTTAAATACCCCTCAATTTCCTTTTTTAATGAGGCATAGTTTGTAATATTTGTTAATGTGCTATCGCAAAAATCCCTTTGTTTTTTTAACCATCCTTTTACTTCCGTAGAATTTATATCTTCGATGTTTCTGTATGGGTCAATAATTTCTTTTCCAAAATAGACTTCTTTAGCTGTGTCAGCTTTAATCCGGGGGTAATTATATGAATTACTTTGTTCGATAGTAAAGTTATTGCACCCGAGAAGAAAATATGTTGTTGTAACTATTATTGTAAGACTGTGTTTCATTCTGTTACGTTTTTAGCAAGGTTTTATTCTCAAAAGACTTATTAATAACCAGGAGAGGAGAATAAATTGAATAAACCTTATTCCATGGTAAATATATAATGATTAAAAATATGGTTTTTTAGATAGAAAAAATCATCTTTCTTTATAGGCACCAGGTTTTAACGAATATTTCGGGTGTCCGGTTTGCCAGAAGGTAAAAGAAAAAATACCTGTTATTTGTTCATAATATTTAGATTTCGTATTTAGTGGCTGCAAGAAAACTGTACATTTTGAAAGTCTTTCTCAAGAAGGCTTCAAAGACAAGGCTTTATTCACAAGCTGATTTATTTTTATAGGTGTTCATGAGCTCCTTTTAGTCGGTTCGAAGTTTTGAAAATTCCCGAAGCTTCGGGATGGATGTTTTCAAAACAAGAGTAACGCAGGATTTTTAGTTCACGAACATCATTGAATATTTTATTTTTGTGAGTAATTTGGAGTTTTCTTGCAAAGACTATTTACCAGACCATATCTACCTTCATAATCTACTTCAAATATTATAGGTTTATCAGAGGTGTTATATTTCTATGTTTGGCTACAAATTTTTCGGGTTACAAGACTGTTAGTGGCAGCAATTATTATTGTTGCGGGATATTATATGGCAGTTTGGATATGCAGATAAGTATTTATTGCTACTATTCCCATATTCTCTGAAGAATCTTTACTTATTCCATTATCATTGTCATTTTTAGAATTGGTTAGTGAGAATTATAATATCCAAATCCTTCTATTCCCAACTGCCAAAAAATAAAGCTGTATTCATCCGTTAATTCCTGAGAATAGTCGGAACCATTAAAGTGCCCTTCTTTACTTACTCTAAATATGACGGGATTTTTGTTTAATTCAGATGCTTGTAGCCTTGCAGCAACTTTGGCTGGTTGCCATACTTTTACACGGTAATCATTTAGCCCTGCAGTTAAATAAATTGAGGGATATTCAACAGAATCATTTATCTGATGATAAACATCCATATTATATAAGGATAAAAATTCTAAAGAATCTTTGATACTTCCATATTCATTAATATGACCTGTATCCATTGTTGGTTCATCACGTAAAGGATTGAGTGCTCCTACTTTTATTACGGCTGCCTTAAATAATTCGGGTCTTTCCTGTATTGCCCGACCAATTGGTATTCCTCCTGCACTTTCTCCTTTAGCAATTATTTTTAATGGGTTTGTATATTTGTTTTCAATCAGATATTCGGTGCAGGCAATAAGATCTTTCCAGCTATTATGTTTTTTAGTTTTTATTCCAGCTTTATGCCAATTGTCCCCTTTTTCTCCGCCACCTCTTACATGAGCTACAGCAAATATAACCCCTCTATTATACCAGGCCATTCTGTGAGAGTTAAAGTAAGGTTTAATGGCATGTCCGTAAGAGCCATAAGCATAAATGACTAACGGGTTTTGGCCATTTCGTTTAATGTTTGGTGGGTGAATTAGGGATAAAGGTACTTTAGTGCCATCATAGGAATTTACTTCAATCTCTTCTACTATTAAGTCGTTCTGTAAAGGTAAAGCATTAGGCCGTAGTATGTTTAAGTTAGTTACAGTTCCTTTTTGAGGGTCATAAGAATATAATTCACTGCTTTTGTTCCATGATTTTGCTTTAAAGAATAGCTTGTCATTATCAATATATAGTAATGGTACAGCAAATGAGGGGGTTAGGTTAATGGTGCCGTTAAAAGGAAGTTGAATAAATTCGTGCTTGTTACTGGCTAAATCAATAGAAGCAATTTTATTTAAACCATTGTGTATAATATTTACATATAAAGCGTTTCGGGTTATGGCTATTTCTTCTAAGACATATTCTTTATTTTTAAATACAACAGTTTCTTTATAGGGGGCTGTTAAGTCAATTTTAACAAGTTTACCATATGAATTGGCTTTAAAGGAAAGCGTATAGACTGAGTTTTTACTTGGGGCAGTATGCTTTATTTTATCTTTTTCTTCACGTATTTTTATCCATTTAATTTGTTGAGATTGCTTTTTTAATAAATCGTCCATATTTGTGTAATATAGGCTCATGTATGGTGAAACGCCATCATATAATTCCAGGAATACATTTCTGGTTGATTGGTAAGTATATAGTAGGGGTAACTGAGTGGATTTAAATTTTAAGCTAGCATGAAGTGTTTTGTTGATGATCAATTTATCATCGCTTTCACTTGTTCTCAAGCGATGAAAAAACACGGCCACATCGTCAAACATTGTCATGGAGTCCTTTTTGGTTTTGAGTTCCTTAAGCCTGGAATAGAAAAAACCGGACTCATCATGTAACCATTGCGGGTTATAACAGGCTGATTTTTCTATTTTGTCAGGTAACAGTTGTTGTTTTTTAACATCTAAAATGTAGATATGAGATGTTTCAGAGCCATCAGCATACATGCCAAAAGCAAGAAAGTTTCCATTTGGAGATGGTTCGTAATAACTTATAGAATGTACAGCATTATTTATTTTGTTCAGTTCTTCGGTATTAAACAGTTCTGTAGTTTCGTTGCTCGTTTCGTTATGATAAAAGAGTGTATGTATGTTTGTACTAACATCTTGCTTTACATAAAAGAGTTTCTCGTTTATGGGGCGGGGGAACCCTCCTTTTATTTGAGAAGTTTTTAAATACCCCTCAATTTCCTTTTTTAATGAGGCATAGTTTGTAATATTTGTTAATGTACTATCGCAAAAATCCCTTTGTTTTTTTAACCATCCTTTTACTTCCGTAGAATTTATATCTTCGATGTTTCTGTATGGGTCAATAATTTCTTTTCCAAAATAGACTTCTTTAGCTGTGTCAGCTTTAATCCGGGGGTAATTATATGAATTACTTTGTTCGATAGTAAAGTTATTGCACCCGAGAAGAAAATATGTTGTTGTAACTATTATTGTAAGACTGTGTTTCATTCTGTTACGTTTTTAGCAAGGTTTTATTCTCAAAAGACTTATTAATAACCAGGAGAGGAGAGTAAATTGAATAAACCTTATTCCATGGTAAATATATAATGATTAAAAATATGGTTTTTAGATAGAAAAAATCATCTTTCTTTATAGGCACCAGGTTTTAACGAATATTTCGGGTGTCCGGTTTGCCATAACAGGAAAGCATAACTTTCGGCACTTTCAGAAAAACGTTTATGTCCCTCTTCATACGAAATATGGAATAAAACAATGTTGTTTCCTTTGCTGCTTACATTCTGAAAGCGTGCTACAGTTTTACCGGATTGCCAGGGTGAAACCCGGGGATCGTTTATGCCCGTTGAGATGAGCAATGATGGGTAATCGGCACCTGGTTTTATGTGGTGAAATACATCCATTTTATAAAGGTTTTTGAAATCAGAAGAATCTTTTATTGTTCCATATTCGGCAATATTTGCGATGGAATACTCAGTTTCGTGTCTGAGGGTATTTAGTCTGCCTACAGAAATGACTGCAGCTTCGAATAGTTCGGGTCTTTCTGTTATTGCTCGTCCTACAGTTATACCGCCGCAACTGGTTCCTATTGCTGCCAGCTTTTCAGAGGAAGTATAACCTTTGTTAATAAGATATTCAGAACAACTGATCAGATCTTTCCAGCTATTGGATTTAGTATCTTTATAACCGGCTCTATACCATGCTTCTCCTTTTTCACCGCCACCACGTACGTGGGCTAAGGCAAATATTCCACCTTTTTTTAACCAGGCTTTTCTTGCTGCCTTATAATTTGGAGAGAAAGTATATCCGTAACACCCATAGGCTTCAATTATGAGTGGATTTTGCCCATTAAGTTCAATGTCTGAATTATAGAAAATTGTTAATGGAACTTTGGTGCCATCATGTGACGGCACTTCCACCAAATCTATCTTTGTATTATTTATTATACTGTACTCGTTTTGTGGAAATATATCTGTAAATTCCACATGGTTGGAATCCGGGTGATAATGCATTATACATTGATCCTGATTCCACGATTGATACAGGAAAATAAGCGCATTTGAATTTTGATAGAAATCAGTGATCCTGAAAGAAGGTTTAAGGTAAATGGAGCCTTTTAAGTGTATTTTGACTGAGCTAACGTTCTCACTTTCTATCTCAATTCTGTTCAGCTGATATATATTTTTATTATAACTTCTTACATATATCGAGTTCTTATTAAGCACAAAACTCTTTAGTATATTTTCATTTGCATTAAAAAGTAATTTTGTTTTATCAGGCTGAAGAATACTCATTTTCATCACCTGGCCTTTAGGGTTATCTTTAAATGTTAAATAATATAGCTGGTTTTTAATGATGTAAGAATCTGAAACAAGATCTTCCGGCTTAAAGACCAGTTTCCAGTTTATATTTTCAGGAGTAAATGTTAACAATTCGTGAAGAGGTGCATAATAAATAGTGGGATACTTTTCTGATCCTTTATGTATATGAGCTAAAATAAAGTCTGAATTATGACTCATGAAAAGGAGCGGGAAATCAATGTTTTGCAGTTTAATATTAGTATTTAACTTTTCTGAAAGTATTACTTTATCGTTTTTCGGTTTTGTATTTAGATAATGAACTTTTACACATACATCTCTTTGTTTTTTTCCATCGGGAAGTTTATTGTAAATGTATTCCTGATAAAAAAAACCATTGCCGTCTGGTAGCCATTGTGGATTTCCATACCTTGCATTTTTAATCTTGTCTGACAGTATTTTTTTGCTTTGAACATCCAGGATATACATAGTAGAATTTTCTGTCCCTTTGTATGATAGTGCAAAAGCAATATACTTTCCATTACCGGAAGGTTCATAATAGTCTATGCTGTATTTAATATTATCTGCTTTTTTCAAGCTGTCAGTGCTAAATAATTCAATAGTTGTATCAGAAGCTGAATGTCTGTAGTTTAATGTGTAAACTTCTGTCTCGTAGCAATAGCTGGAGAAAAAAATCATTTCTCCAACTGAACGTGGCAACTCTGACCAGTATTTACGTTGATTTTTGTAACTATTCACTTCTTTTTTAAGGGTGTCCCAATTAGAAATGCTGTGGATTATAGAGTCGTAAAATTGTTGTTGTTCCTTATGCCAGGTCTTTACTAATGTGTCATCAAGGTTCTCCAGGTTACGAAAAGGATCTATAATTTCGTGCCCAAAATAGATGTCAATAGTGGTGTCCGGAGTTATTTCTGGGTAACTCCATTTTACTCCTTTTTCTGACGGTGTCTGAGAGTATGTTACAAGACTGGTTATGCATAACAAAGCGATTAAATATTTTTTCATTGTTTGATTATTTGAGGTTTGATTTATGAGTTTTGGAACTTATGGTTTGTGGTTTTTTCAGAAAGAAAAAGTTATTGTTTGTTATACATTCAGCGCTTTAGCTACTTCATCTCTGTAGGTAATGCCAATGGGTAAACGGACTTCTTTGTCTTTTACATTTACTATTAACTTATTGGCCTGCATGGCAACAATTTTATCAATGGAAATAAAATGCGATTTATGAATCCGGATAAAATTATCAGCAGGTAAAATCTCAGCAATGGCTTTCATTGATTTGTAAAGAATATGCTTCTTCTCATTGGTCACAATAACAATGTAGTTTCGGGCTCCCTCAACATAAATTATGTCATTGAAATTAATCTTAAGTTTCTTGCCATCTACATCGGCAAAAAAGAAGTCGGGAGTATTTGTTTCGGGGACTGTTTTTTCCAGGTCATTGATGATACGATCAACAGATTTTTTGAATCGCTTAAAGGTTACCGGCTTTAATATGTAATCGGAGACGCCTAATTCATACCCATTTAACGTGTAGTCTATGTGTCCGGTGGTTAAAACTATACGTGGGATATTCAGCCCCCAACGTTCTTTCATGTTTTCAACTAAATCTATTCCTGTGAATTCGGGCATCTGTATATCCAGGAATATAATGTCTGGTTTGGTTTTGTCTAAAAATGCAAGAGCCTCAATAGGTTTTGTGCTTGCAAATATTAATGCAAGTAGCGGTACCTGTTGAATATGGTCTTTTATAAGGTCAATCGACTCTTCCTGATCATCGACTACCATGCAGTTGTATAGCTTCATGTTACAATTAACTTAATTTTTAGGTGTATATTAAAATTCACTATTGGGGATTTTTAGCATAAGTTTAGTTTTAATTTACAGTAAAACCTATCATTCTTTTTTTCTGAAATCAGAGAGTATTTATCCGGATACCGTAGGTCTAGTATTTGCCGGGCATTTTCAAGTCCAATTCCTGAACTTACTACTTTCCTGTTCGTATTTATCCCATTCTCTACAAAGAAGTGCATTTCCGTTTCATTTGCTTCCAGATTTATAATAATCGGATCATCTGGCTTATTATAAATACCATGTTTAAAAGCATTCTCAACAAATGTAATAAGGATTCTTTGGTAAATAAATATGTTCCCAAGTTTACTTTTGGTTGATAGGTTAACAAAAACATCTTTGGTTAAAATCTTCTTTAATTTAATGTAGTTGTTCAGATATTCAACTTCGTTTTGTAAAGAGACTTTATCGTTTGTGTCTCTATTATAATGCCGTAACAAATCTGAATATAATTCAATTGCTTTAGCAGTTTCTTTCGAGTGCTTGTTGGCAATACTATAAATATGATTGAGAAAATTAAAAGTAATATGTGGATTAAACTGGTTTTTAAAGAAGTTAAGTTCTTTTTTTAAGAGGATTGTTTCTTTTTCATTCTGGATTTTTATTTTATTGATTCTTAATTTTCTTATGTAATAAGAGATTGCGACTGTACAAACAATGGCATAGAAAACGAAGAAGTTTTTAAAAAAATAAAACTCAGGTTTTAGTAATCTGTGCTCTTCTTCTCTAACAAGTTTGGGATATACATAATTCCAATTAAAATAGGCTATTAGGTAATAAATGAGCAACAAGATAAGTAAGCTAATAAAAAATAATTTTTTATTTAAATCCCAATATTTAGGCAAGACATATAGACAAAGAGAATAAAATAAAAAAATGAAATCTATATAAAAAATTAAGCTGAAATAAATTTTCTTAATAAGTGTAGCATCTATTGAATAAAATGAAAATAAATAAGCTATAAGCAAAGACCAAATAATAATATGCGTAAAGGTCTCTTTTCTTGTAAATTTTATTAGCATATATCGATAATTAATCGTTTCTCTTATTAATGAGATTAAATCCGGGATATTTTAATTGCCATAATAAAAAAAGATAACTATTGATATTATTAGAAAAGCCTGAGTGGCCTCTCTCTGAAATATAATATAAGAATATATTGTCTTTTTGTTTTAATGACTGAAGTTTGGCAACTAACTTACCAGATTGCCACGGGGCTAGTCGCGGGTCATTCATGCCTGAAGTAAAGAGAACTGATGGATAATTAACACCTTCTTTGATGTGGTGAAAAACGTCCATTTTATATAAATTCTTAAATTCAATAGAATCGTGAATAGAACCAAATTCTGCAACGTTTGAGTTGCTGGGCATTTGTTCATGACGCAAAACATTATTGAGACCAACTGAAATAATTGCGGCTTTATATAATTCAGGTCTTTCAGTCATAGCTCTTCCAATTGTGATACCTCCGGCACTGGTGCCAACCAGAGCAAGTTTTTCAGAAGAAGTATAGTCATTATCAATTAGATATTCTGAACAGCTTATAAGGTCTTTCCAGCTATTGGGCTTAGTATCTTTATAACCGGCTCTATACCATGCTTCTCCTTTTTCACCACCACCACGTACGTGGGCTATTGCATAAATTCCACCTCTTTTCAGCCAGGTTTGACGGGCGCTTACGTAGTTAGGTGAGTAGATATACCCGTAGCAGCCATATGCTTCCAGCATTACAGGGCTTTGTCCATTGAGTTCTATATTTGATTTATGGACAATGGTTAAGGGTACCAGGGTCCCATCGTGAGAGGAAATATGTATCTGTTTGATATTGATATTTAGACTATTTTTTTTATTTTGAGGGATTAAATCAGAAACCGTTATATTGGTTGAATCGGGATTAAAGAACATAACACATTGCGGGATATTCCACGTGAATGATTTCATGAATAACATATTGGAGTTTTGAAAAAAGCTGGTTACCTCAAAAGCCGGTTTAATATAGACGCTGCCATCAAAAGGCAATTCTAATTTGCAAATACTTTCATTCTTTAGTTCAATCCGGAGTAGTTTGTTAACTCCATTTTCTAAAGTTTTAATGAAAATTGAATTTAGGTTTAATACCATTCCACTCAGTACATTTTCTTTTTCTTCATACAAAACTCTTCTTTTGTGAGTGCTTTTTATGTTCATTCTTATTACTTGTCCTTTGGGATTATCTTTATAGGATAGATAATAGAGGTAGTTTTTATATAAATAATAGTCCGTAACCAAGTCCTCATGTTTGAAAAGCATTTTCCATTTTATTTTTTCCGGAGACTTTTCAAGGATCTCTTTCAATGGTGCAATATATAATTTAGAATATTGCTCTGTTCCGTGATTTAGAGCTGCAACGACTTTATCAGAATTATGGCTAAGAAATATTAGTGGAAAATCAATATCGTGAATTTCTAACTGATGACTAACTTTTTTTGAAAAGACTTCTTTGTCAACATTTGAATCAGTAAACAGATAATGAATTTTTACACTCTTCTCTCTTAGAAATTCTCCATTCTTTAATCTTGTTTTTTTGTATTCCTGATAGAAGAATCCTTTGCTATTTGGTAACCATTGGGGATTGCCACCCATGGCGTATTCAACAACATCAGGGAGTAACTTTTTATTCTTTATATCAAATACATATATGGTTGAGTTTTCTTTTCCTCTTGTGGAAAGAGCAAAAGCAAGGAAATTTGCGTCATTGGAGGGTTCGAAATAGTCAATTCTGTGCTTAATCGAATTCGCTTTATTCATACTATCCAAACTGAACAATTCAACAATCGTGTCAAAAATTGTTTCTTTATAATTTAAACTATATACCTTTTTTTTAAAATCATATCGACTAAAAAAAAGTTTCTCACCAACTGGTCTGGGTTGTTCTGACCAAAATGAACGTTGATTTTTGTACTCAGTTAATTCATTTTTGAGAGAGTCTCTGTTGGCAATATTGTTGATAATGGACTCGTAAAATTGTTTTTGTTTTCTATACCAGGCTTTTACTAATGTGTCATCCAGATTTTCAAGATTTCTGTATGGATCTACAACATTTTGTCCAAAATAAGTGTCTATCGCAGTATCTGTTTCAATTACAGGGTAATTCCACTTTGAATTATTTAATTTATGTGTCTGGGATAAGGAGATGAAATTTGCAAAACTTAGTAGGAATAAGGTTATAAAGTAAGTTCTCATATTTTTATTTACAATTTTATATTTAATTCGTTGCAGATAATCCCATTATTGCAGTTGATATTAAATAGATGTTTACATTTATAATACAGTTTTAGAATTTGCTTCAGGTTATTTTCATGTAAATCTGTTTTTGTTGTATTGTTATCAACTTTATACTTTACAGAAAAATCCAAATTATGCATTGTCACCTTAAGATTAACTTCAATCGGAAATTCCTTTTGATTTATCTGTCCATGCAAAAAAGCATTCTCTAAAAAGGCTACTAAAATTCTAGATAAAATAAACTGGTTTCTAATTTGTAGGTTAGAATTGAAAATTACATAGCTTTCAGTGCTAATAGCTTTTTGTAAGGTAATGAAGTTTTCAATGTATTCAACTTCCTTTTCAAGGGGGGCAAATTCATCGACTTTAGTTCGAAGGGAATACTCTAGCATTTCTGAAAATACTTCAATTATGTTAGCTGCATTTTTGGAATACCTGTTTAACTGTCCATAGCAAAAATTCAGGAAATTAAATGTTAGATGAGTATTAAACTGTCCTTTAAGAAAGTTTAGTTCTTGTTTGATTAATGCATTTTTTTAAGACTTTGTTGATTTAGTTTGTAAATAATGATTTTGTTAAGGTATAGAACATATGCACAAGATCCTATTTCAAACAATTGAAGAAGTGCACTTGAAAATTGCTGTAACATAGGTTTTCCAAAAAGATTAGAAACTCCGTTAAGTTTAGGTATTATATAGTTTGCATTAGTATATTTTATAATGAAGAAAATTATAAATACTAATATCCCCTCAGTAATAAATAATATTATCTTTTTTAAAAAGAGGTTTGGAAATACTTTTAATGCCAGGATATAATATAATAAGATGTAACTTGAGAAAGTAATAAAGCCACTAACCAAGTTAACAGTTATATTACCCGGAATAGGATCAAGTATTTTAATAAGGCAGATTATAATAATCCAGATAATAGAATGTTGTTTAACCTCTTTTTTGGATAGAGCAAATATCTTCATGTATTAGGAAATTCGAAAAAAAGATAATAACCATACTGTTTAGCTGGAAATATCTTATGCAAATATTATGATTTAGATGACAAACGTAATAATTAGTTGTTTGAATATATTGTTGAATTCAAAAAAAATGAGAAGTATTTAGAAACTGTGTTTTGTTTTAGAAAAATCCCGAATCATTGAGCGTGTTGATGGAGGAGTTTCTTTAGGAGCAAATTCTATATGAACTGACCAGACTGAATTCTCAGTGCAATAGTGGACAATTGCAGGGCAATTTAGATGAATTTTAATGAAGGATTGACATTAAAAGCCTCAAAATATTCAAAGATAAAACTCAAAAGGGTTCTTGTTTTTTTTAAACAAAACCTGCAAATAATGAGGCATTTAATGGTTTATTGGGGATTTATCTTCTTAATTTTAGGTTGTTCTTTTCTTCGCAGGAAGAATTATTCGAATGAAGAGAAAATCTATTTTAAGTTAGTTTGTAAGTATATGAGTAAAAGGAATGGCTGTACAAGTAACTTTTATGTTTCATAAAAAAATATAGAAATGATCTATGTTTGCGTTGAAATTCTAACACTAAATTATTCAAGAATGAGAAAAGAAAAGAAGTTACAATTAAAGAAACAGGTTATTCATCAACTGACGATTTCAGAACAACTTAATTTTAGAGGAGGAAATGGGCAGGATACTACAAGTCCTGAGAAAACAATGATTCCTCCTGATGATGAAGGTGAACTTAAGGATAAAGATTAAAAGTATGGCCATGTTAATTAGGTAACAATTATTAAGGAAGAAATATTTCTTTTATTCTTCAGTATTTTTCTCGAACACAGCCTATAAAAAAAATTCTAGTTAACAATTCGTCTTTTTTAAATGAAATTTCAAATCCACTCCCAACTCATTCTGCGTACCCCTAACCTTCATTTTCAGGAATGTAACAGG
This sequence comes from Bacteroidales bacterium, assembly GCA_965230395.1. Lineage (GTDB taxonomy): Bacteria > Bacteroidota > Bacteroidia > Bacteroidales > UBA10428 > UBA10428. The sequence goes on along the minus strand of CBDDKV010000002.1, from coordinate 6,392,782 downwards.
GACAAGCTGGTAAAGCTTTGCGAAAGTTCAGAATTTCGCGAAGCTTTGTTTTTAGCAACTCCCGGACTGGCAAAAAGGGCGCTTAACGGAAATACTATTAAACAGGGGTTTGAAGTGCCCCTTTATAAATATGCTTCACGTATGGTAAGCCGTTGTACGCCATTTGGCCTATTCTCCGGGTGTACCTGTGTAAACTGGGGAGAAAAAACAGAAATTGTTTTTAATGGCAGAAAACGGACAACCCGGCTCGATTTTGAGTTTGTATATTCTATTGTCGATTATGTTACAAGGCATAAGGATGTACGGGATGGCTTAAAATACTATCCAAACAATACGCTATATATTTCGGGAAGCAACCTGCGATATATAGAATATGCGTTAAAAGAAAATAAGCGTTGGTACACATTAAGCCAGGTAGAAAGTATGCCAGAATTAAGTACTATATTTAATTGTGCAGAAAATGGTGCGGATATTTTGGAACTGTCCAGCATGATAGCAGGTGAGGAAATATCGGTTGAGGAGGCAAAGCGTTTTGTTTATGAGCTTATTGAAAGCAAACTGCTTTTGAGTGAGCTGGAACCTGCCGTTACCGAAGTTGATTATTTTGCCCGGCTTACAGAAACATTGCAGGAATTCAGAACAACACCGGAAATCAATACATTGGTTAAAGCACTTGAAAACATACGCTTAAGGCTAAGTAAACTGGATGGGGCAGGAAATGCGGGTTTTGAAGAGTATGAAGATATTTTGTCGGATATAAAAAGACTGGATATTCCTTTTGAGGAAAACCGGATTTTGCAGACTGATTTAATCCGGTGTACCGAAAAAGCCCATTTAGACAAGGATATTCAAAAAGAACTAAAAGACGGTTTAAGTGCATTACTGCATTTTGCACGAAAACCTGGAAATAACAACTTACAGAAATTTACAAAAGCATTTACCAAGCGGTATGAAACAAAGGAAATACCTTTGTTGAATGTTATGGATACGGAAACCGGACTAGGTTATCCTGATGCAATACCGGGCGATATAACCCCGCTTATTGAGAATATAGAATTACCTGCTGAGAAAAACGGTAGTAAAAAGGTTAACGGGAATGACAAGATTTATCTGGAGATTTTACAAAAAGCACTTTTAGATAATTCCTACTCTACAGATGTTAAGGCATTCCTGAAGGAACACCCGGATGTAACATGGAAACATTTACCTCCGTCCTTTTTTGTAATGTTCAGGGTAAGCAATTACGAAACGAATGAAATTTACATTGAAAGTGCCGGGGGCAGCAGTGCCATCAATATTATGGGCAGGTTTGCTCATGCCGATAAAGGTATTTATGAAATAGCATCAGATATTGCAAATGAAGAGCAGGAGAACAATCCCAATGTAATATTTGCGGAAATAGCCCATAATCCGGAAAACCGCACCGGAAATATTATTTCACACCCTGTGTTCAGACAATTTGAAATGCCTGTTGTAACCCCGTCGAATCAAAAAGTTCAGGAAACAATTCCTTTGCAGGATATTATGGTTTCAGTAAAAAGTGAAAGAATTGTATTGCGGTCAAAGAAACTAAATAAAGAAATTATTCCCCGGCTAAGCTGTGCCCATAATTATCGAAAAAGCGAATTGCCTGTTTACAAGTTTTTGTGTGATTCGCAAGCGCAGGGTATTGTTAACACACTGTCTTTCAATTGGGGGGATTTATCGGAGGACTTTATATTTCTCCCACGGGTAACACATGGCAGCGTAATTTTGAGTTTAGCAACATGGCACTTCAGAAAGAAAGAACTTCGGGAAGTTACCGGGAAGAATGGGGAAGCTTTACTTGTTTTTCAGAAAAAATGGAGGCTCCCAAACAAGGTTGTTGTAGCCGAAGGCGACAATGAGCTTCTTATTGATTTTGAGAATGAACTTTCGGTGAATGTATTTCAGGGCGTAATTAAAAATAAAGAAAAGATAACGCTTAAAGAGTTTCTTATTGATGAAAACCCTTCTGTAAAAGATCGCCAGGGGAGGGGATATGCCAACCAGTTTATTGCTTCTTTCATAAAAAGGGACCCGACCTATTCCGGGACCGGGTTTCCGGTTAAAAAGAACAAAGTTCGGCGGGAATTTATTCCCGGAACCGAGTGGGTATATTTTAAATACTACTGTGGCCCCAATACTGCTGACGAGTTATTAAAGAATATGATCAAGCCAATTGCTGATAAGCTGACTGCTGAGAAGATAATTGACAAATGGTTTTTTATCCGTTACCGGGATGATGATTCGCACTTGAGGGTAAGGTTTCATTTAACAGACATCCAATATCTTTCTTATATGATGAATATCATCGCAGATTCTTCAAATACATATGTGCAGCAAGACCTTGTCTGGAAAATACAACTCGATACATATGTCAGGGAAATTGAACGGTATGGGGAAACAACAATGGAGCGGTGTGAAGAACTATTTTTTAATGACAGCGAGATAGTCTCTGAATTATTAATCGCGATGGATGAAACTATTGATACTGATACACGGTGGCTTTGGGCTATTAAAGCCATTGATGAACTGCTTGATATGTTTAACTTCTCTTCACAACAGAAAGTAAAGCTTTTGGAGAGATTAAAAGATAATTTTGCCCATGAGTTTAAAGTTGATAAAAAAACAAGGCTTCAACTGGACAGGAAATTTCGCGATTTTAGAGGTAAAGTTGAAGTAGCTATGAAATTAGGCTTTACAGATAATCCCCGTCTGCAGCAAATAGCGGGTTTATTGAATAAACTGACGGAAAAGAGAAGATATGTGGTGAAAGATGTTTTACGTCTGTACAAAACAGGGGCACATTTAGTCCCTCTGAATAGTTTGGCATCCAGTTTAATCCATATGCACCTAAACCGGTTAATCCCACATTCACAAAGGTTTCATGAACTGGTTATTTATCACCTTATGTTTAAGCACTATAGGTCGGAGCTGGCAAGGGAAGCAAGGAGAAAATAAAAATAGTATAAAGCATTCTCTTACAAATTATTCCATTCGATAGGTAGACTTTGCAATAAATGGTACTGTCACTTCAAAATGACAGCACCAGATGTTTAGTGAACCAACTATTAATTCTTCCCATAATAAATTCTGGCATAACGGCTAATCTATTTTTTTACTCAGCTTTGTCTTATAATCGCATTAATATTTTAACTATCTCTGTTTTTTCAAACGGGGTTTCGTGTAACAAAAATTACTGCATTATTTGTAACATGCTGTATGTTTGCTTAACGCTAAGTAAAAAATTGTGTTTTCTATATTCATTCCTCCTTCGAGTTGGTTTGCAATGCAATTATACAACACGGACAGTGTTCGGTAAAATATATTATCCCAACAGCGCGTATGTCTTTGCAAACAAGTTTATGATGTGTATAATGTGCAGGGTTGAATTGCTGTTTTACCGTCAACAGTATGTCATTTCATCTGCGGCAATAACCTGAGGGTTAAATTTTTACGGCAACCTTTTAGCGCTATTCAGAATGTATTTGGAAGGGTGTAAACAAAAAAATGGCGAAGCCGGAAAATAACTTCGCCAAATATAAAAAAGAAAGGCCTGGAATTAGTTTTCAGGAATGAAGTAAGGTTTAAGTGTTACCCTGGCATTGCGGGCAGCACCATAGTAATTTGTATACGCCCTGTCTTTTTCAAGTGTATAGAAAGAATCAAGATAGTCATCATCATCCGTGTACCACTCATCAGGCATAGCTCTTACAACGGCACTTGCAACCTGGCCAAGGGCAGATACCCATGGTTCAACGGTTAACGTTCCAACAATCTGGAAAACGCCGTCGATAATAATAGCAGTTAGTTCTTTATAGTTATATCCTGAATCTTTTTCGTATAAGTGGATATTAGCAGCTTTATAGTCATAATCGTCCCAGAAAAGAATAACCTGATTTGGAAAGTAATCGTTATCACTTTTGTCAAGATAAGGCAGGGCAATAATGGCAATCTGAGCTTCTTTTTCACTGGTTTGGCTAGATACATTTCCACGAAGTCCTGAAGTAATGGCATAAACCTCAGCGTCTCCCTTAACCCAAGGCTCCTGGACATCGTTTAACGAGATTTTTTCAATTTTTGTAGTCTCAAGTCCGCCTTCGGCAGCTTTAAAAGAAGCCGATAATGAAGCACCCTTTTTCTGAAGTCCTGCCGCCTGTAGTTCTTTGTTCATTAGTTCAACCTGAAGCTTCAAGCTTTCCATGCCGTCAAGTTCAACTACAATTACAGGTACTGAAGGTTCTGTTTTTGGATCCAGATAAACCACATTGCCATCTAAATCATAAGCGGTAACTTTTTCCCAGCTTTCTTCATCGCCTTCAGGTACACATGCTACTAAAATTTCAGTTGATTTGAACGCTTTTTCCGGAGTATAGAACCATAGCTCGGGAATTTCAACAACACCTGTTTTTTCTGCTTTTGCATTAAGCGCTTTAGATACTTCAACAATTTTTGTTAACTCCTTTTTTGCTTTTACTCCTTCATTTTGAGGGGCAGTCATCTCAAGAATGCTTTCTAAAGACCCTCCGTGCTTGTTTTCTCCAAAATGGGCAACCATTTCATTCAGGATAGCTTCTTCCTGTAGCAACTGAGCAACGTTTGCTGCAATTTCTTCTGAGTTAATAGTTTTTGGTTGTGGGGCCTCTGCCTGATTAGAAAGTTCATCTTTTTCACATGAAGCAAAGATTAGAGCCATGGCAATAACTGCCATAAAAATTTTGTTAATGTTTTTCATAAAATGAAGTTTTGTTTTTAGGTTAAAATAAAACGCAATAGCATATTACGTTTGGTTAGTATAATGCAAATATTGGAATTAATACCCGATTCGGTTTTAAGCAAAACTTAAATTACTCTAAGGTTAGTCTTAAGGTTGTTATAACCCGGATTGTTCAGAAAAATGTAATTTTCTATGCGTCTTCTTTGATAATAAGATAACATAAATTATTCTTTTTATCTTTAAAACCTGATTTAAATCGATGAATGAAACAAACGGTCTTGTTCGTATGGCCAAGAAGATAATAAGTTATGTCAGTATCTGAAGGAAATGCTATTACAGCAATAGCATCAAAATATATTAATAATACAAACCGTCATATTTTCTTAACAGGAAAAGCCGGAACCGGAAAAACCACTTTTCTGAAGCATGTAATTAACAATACACATAAAAACACAATTGTAGCTGCTCCAACCGGAATAGCGGCCATTAATGCCGGCGGGGTAACACTGCACTCTCTGTTTCAATTGCCATTTGGGGCGTTCATCCCTGCAAATAACCTTTCCGGAAACACGAATATATCTACTCAAATAAGTACGCCTCAGAGTTTATTGTCTAATTTTCAAATGAACAAAACAAAGCGTTCCATGCTTCAGGAACTGGAATTGCTTATTATTGATGAGGTAAGTATGCTTAGGGCTGATTTACTGGATGCAATTGATACCATTCTTCGTTCGGTGCGCAGAAAGAGAAATATTCCATTCGGAGGGGTGCAGGTTTTGTTCATAGGCGATCTGTTGCAGCTTCCCCCTGTGGTGAAGGATGGCGAATGGGGGTACCTTTCCCCCTTTTATTCAAGTATTTATTTTTTTAATGCGCTTGCTTTAAAACAAAATCAGCCGGTTTATCTTGAATTGGAAAAAATTTACAGGCAGTCCGATAAAGAGTTTATTTCTTTGTTGAATAATCTTCGGGAAAACAAAATTTCCGACAGCGATGTTCAGCTTTTAAATAAATGTTTCCATCCTGATTTTGACACAACAAAAAATAAAGGGTACATTTTTCTAACAACCCATAACCGGAAAGCAGATAATATTAACAGTGATGCTTTAAAAAAACTTAAAGGGAAGCCTTACCTGTATCAAGCAGAAATTGAGGGCGATTTTAGCGAATATAATTATCCCATTGAGTTCGGGCTGGAGTTGAAGGTTGGGGCCCAGGTCATGTTTATTAAAAATGATTATTCGGGGGAACAACGTTACTTTAACGGGAAACTCGGTACTGTTCATGAACTGACGGATAACAGTATAACCGTCTCTTTTAATGACGGGACTCCGGATACGGTTGTGGAGCCCTATGTCTGGGAAAACAAGAAATACTCGTTGAACAGCAAAACAAGTGAGATAGAAGAAAACCTGGTGGGAACGTTTAAACATTACCCGCTTAAACTGGCCTGGGCGATAACTGTCCATAAGAGCCAGGGGCTAACGTTTGAAAAAGCCGTTGTTGATGTGTCAAAAGCTTTTGCCCCGGGACAAATTTATGTGGCCCTTTCGCGGTTAACATCTTTAGAAGGGCTAATTCTTACAGCCCCTGTGCCAAGAAATGTTATAGGCTGCGATGAAGACATTGATGACTATGCCAGGAGTGGAAAGAAGCCCGGAGAACTGGAACAGGAACTTACGAAATCTACCGAAGAGTATATTGCGGAATCGGCATTAAAGGCTTTTGACTTTAACTGGTTGCAACGGGCATTGGAATTTCATGCTGACAGTTATACGAAAGATGAAAAACGCTCCATAAAGCAGCAATATAAGTCCTGGGCCATAACTTTATGTACAACATTTGAACCGGTAAAAAAAGTAGCAGATAACTTTACGAACCAGATTAAGAAGGTAATTGCAGCAAATAGTGCCGATAAACTTTCCTACCTGCATTCACGTTTGATTTCAGCTAAAGGTTATTTTGAGCCCCTTTTAAATGAACAGATTAAGGTCGTTTCGGAACATATTAAAGATTTAAGCACACAAAAGAAAATAAAGAAATACCTGAGCGAACTGGCCGATGTGGAACGCTTGTTTACACGCCAATTACAGTTGATATATAAAGCAGAAGTGCTATTACAGTCAGCAATAGATAAATCGGAGTTTTCAAAAAAATCACTGGATCATATTCCAATTTTTGAAGGACAAAAAAAAGAACATTCTGTAGTTGAAATTAAAAAGAAGAAAACGAAAGAACAGAAAACCCCAACAAAGGATATAAGCTTTAAATTGTTTAAAGAAGGGAAAAACATTTCGGAGATTGCCAAAGAACGCGGGTTCGTGGAAGGGACAATTGAAGGGCACCTGGCACATTTTGTGAGCACAGGGGAGATAGAAATTCTGGAGTTGGTAGATGAGGAAATTTTTAGTCTGATATCTGAGTATAGCAAAGAAAATGAGACACAAAGGTCATCGGAGATAAAGGCTGGTTTAGGCGATAAAGTAAGTTATGGCCAGATAAAGCTGGTTTTAGCGTCTTTCAACAAAATTTCTGAAGCGTAGAGGCCGCGCAGAATTTGTTTCCCGGGGGCTGTTCTTAGCATTCCGCCGAATAAAATTTAAACAGTCCCTTCGTTTCTTACTTCTTTTTGTCTTTTTTATCTTTTTCTTCCCTGAATGCCGATGGTAAAAAAGTAAAGTTTTTAACCCCGAGTTTTTTCGCCAGAACTTCCAGTCCTATTAGTGAAAAACCACCGCCGGGAATAATTGAAATGGTTGTAAATACCGAGAAGCGGCCAATATCCTTTAATTGCTCAATGGCGGCTTTAACCTCTTCCTCAGTAGGGGGCTCTTTCCTGCCGGACAAATTGAGTTTGCTGCTTAAAAGCTTGTAAAACGACTGTGCCATTTCTTTTGTTTCAACAGCTTCCTGGCCCAGTCCTTTAACCCCTTTCTTAATCATCTTATTTTGTTTCCTGGCAAATCGGGAAGCCCTGAACTTTCTGTACATGGTATTCAGAGAAAAGCCTTTCTCTTTGCCTATTTGTTTTTTCTTATCGGAATTTTCCGGCAAATTATCACTCATGGTTCAATGTTCGATTTTAACCCCTTCAAAATTATACTATTCAGTTAATATTATCAAAATCTGTTCGCTCTCCCCAAATATAAATCAAAGAAAGGTTGAAAATCCCTTCCGGATGTAATTTCATAAAACTTAGCCTGCGTAGAATTTGTCCTTGAGGGATGTCCTTAAATTCCATCTAATAAAATTTAGACAACTGAAGCCGTTGTTTTAATGGGCCCTGTTATGAAGATAAATCTTGCATTTCTGGTTTGGAGGCTACATCCGTATTAAGATAAATGCTTGTTTTGTAAGTGGTTTAAGCCTTGAGCGGAGCCATCTCCGGAACCAGACAACCAGTTTACGGTCAGTTTAATCCCGTTCCGAAGACTGGTAGGTTTGTAGCCCAGTTGCCTGGTAGCCTTGTTGGATGAAACAATCCAGTTGTGGAGGTATTTCCTTGCCCAGCCAGGTGTAATTAAAGGGCTGAATGCAAAAAGGACGGCAAAAGCTTTAAAGAAAGAGGCGATGGCAATCATTAAACAGGTTGGGACCTTAATCAGGGGGATTTTCTTGCCCGTTTCCACTGCTAGGATATTAAAAAACTCAATAAATGATACATTTTCTCCGCCCAGGATATATCTTTCACCTGATTTACCTTTATCAAGGGCAAGGAGCAAACCGTTTACCACATCCTCAATAAAGACGTAGTTTCCAACTGAGCGCCCGTTTCCCGGAAGAAACATGAACTTTCTTTCAACATACATTTTTACAAGCTTGGTCACACTGTTGCTTTCACTTAGTGCCCCGGGACCGTAAACCCTTGTTGGGCAAACCATGCAGACATCTAATTTATCCGCATATTCCCGGGCAACGAGAGTGTCCGCAAGATCTTTAGTCCGTTCATAATCAGAGAAATAATTTACCGTCCTTGAAGTGTCCTCATTAACAGCGGTGTGATTCAGAGATGGTCCGAAAACCCCGGCTGTTGAGGTTATTATAACTTTCTTTACACCGGTTTTTAATGCAGCATTCAGGATATTTTTTGTTCCGGTGTAGTTAATGTTTTTATATGTTTCCTTGTCCCGGGCCCATACTTTGGCATAAGCGGCAAGGTGAAAAACATAAGCACAACCGTTCATGGCTTTTTCAAGTGAGTGATATTTTGTAATATCGCCTTTAACAGGAATAATTTTTTTATTCCCGGTGCGCTTTAATTTCTCTTTTGAGCGATAAAGAACAAGTACGGTATAATTTTGCTGTACTAAATACTGCACCAGGTGTTCCCCTATAAAGCCGGTCCCTCCGGTAACAAGAACTTTCATGCTTTATATTTTCTCAGGCCAGGTCATAACCTGCAACGTATACAGGGTTTTTCCGGAATTCCTCTTTCTCTTCTTCAGAATAATTAATAAACCGTGCTACAATGGCACCTTGCGCGTTTTTATACATTTTGTTCAGAAAGCCCATGTTTTTAAGCTTAGCCAGTTTGTTGTTCATTGGTTCTTTTAAATCGGTATATAAAAACGCTGCATAGACTTTTTTTATGGCACAAACGGACTTGAACAAAACCGGAAGGTGTTTCTCAGCCCCTTCAACGCAGTAAAGGGTATCGAAACCAAGAAAAGTGAAACGGTCTTTTTTTATGAGCCTGGAGAATATAGGGATATAAGGGAGTACATTCTTTAGTATTTTACCGAAGTTCCCTGGCACCTGTTCAATCTTCCAGTTAACGACCTGCGCCTTTAGTCCGGCAATTATTTTATCACCTTTTTTTAAAACAAAGTAATTTTCTTTAATGTCGTTCCTGTCAATAAAAAAGAAAGAATGCTTCAAATAGCATTCTTTAAGTTTGAGGAGCATTGATTCATAGTCCTCTGTTGATAGTTTCGAAACGTTTTTATCTTTTTTAGGGAAAAGGTTACTGTATGTTGTGATGGAGAAATTTCTGATTTTCTCCATGAAAAACGAGGTTAGTTCAAGAGAGCGAATATTGGTTTCTTCGATATACGCGTAATATGCCCTTTTTCCCGGATCGGCATCCTTATGTAGTGTTGGGAATGGGAACGTTTCGGCATGTTTCTTCATACCTTCTTTGATGAAGGAATTTCCAAGTCGCTGGCTAGCTCCGGGGCTACTGTTTTCAGAGGATGGTTTTCTGAGAATGGGGCTAAAAGTTACATAGCGCACATAGTACGTATTTAATGGCTTTGCGTTGCTGTATGTAAGTCGTTCACAGAGGGCCATTACAAAATTAAAATCGCCATTCTTTCTTAATGTAAAGAAGTTGAGGCGGGGAATTTCATTTAACTTTTTCTCTGAATCGAGAAGCCTGTATCGAATACCATCGGGAGTGCCCAGTAATGTGCCAAGAATAGCATCTTTTACATCCGGCAACAACTGAGGTTCATGGTTCAATGTAAGAGAACGCAATTGAAGAATAACTTTTGGTTCAGACATGAAAACTAAGTATTAATTAGACTGGGGCATAAAAATAGAAAAATGAAAATAAAATGTAAACAGAAGAATTGAAAAGGTGTAAATAGTACCATTAAGAAAACGCTATTTTTTTATGGCGAAGTAAAAAACCACTGGCACAAGACTTTAACAGTCAGGAGAAAACAGGGTTTGCCGATTGTAAACGGATATTTTCCCGGACCTTAAATTTCACGGTTTAAACTATAAATAATGATAAAAATGTTTCATTAAAGCGGTTTGTTTAATTTATAACCGAACAGCTTTTGCTGTTTAATTATTTCATAAACTTTGTCCGGAATTTTATTCCTCCACTCATCATTACCTTCTGCCATAGCAGCCCTGATATCCTTAGTAAAAATACTGATAAGCTCCGGATCGTTGTTTGAAATAGGCAGTATACGCCCGGTATGGTAAAAATGGTAAAAAAGATATTTTATGTCGTCATCAAAAGTCATTTCGTCCACTGTGCGTATAGATTCGTCTTTTAAGAGTTTAGGATAGACGAACAAATTGGTGCCTTCAGAGAACAACATGCCCAGGCCTTCTACTATTCCCCCTTTCAGGTCGTCATAAAACTTATGCGAGAAGATTTCTGAAACGTTTTTAACACCAAGGGCAACGGAGATCTTGTTTTTTGTGTACTGCGAAAGGTGTTTTTTGAGTTTGTGGAAACTGGAATAATCTGATATTTGTACATCGTACCCCATCGTGCACAAAGTATCAACCCTGCCCAGGAAATCTGACTTGTCAAGATCGCCGAAAGCCAGAAGGTGGGACATCGATATTTCTGTAAGCACAACTACTTCCTGTTCCGGAAAGCCATTCTTTGAGAGAAAACTTTCTTTCGCATGGGTAAGGATGTCAAGGTGGACTTTTGTAAACGGGCGATAACTTCCCCTTAAAAAAAGGATATTTTTTTTATAAAGCAGATCGCTTCCTTGTACGGGTTCCCCTTCTTTTGTGAAGAAAATAGAGCGGGTTATCCCGGAGCGTACAAGGTGCAGGGCCAAAAGCCGGTTATCGACACGATTAAATTTTGGCCCTTTAAATTTAATCATGTCAATTTCTAACCTGTCCCTGGAAAGGTTGTCCAGCAAGGACTCAATGACCTTCTCCGGTTCATTGCTATGATAAAAAGCAGCATAAATCAGATTAATCCCTAAACGTCCAAGGCATTCCTGTTGCTGCAAATTGGTCGAGTCCTTCATTCGTACATGCAGGACAATCCTGTTGGCCTCCTCCATCGGACTGGTCTGGAACTTAATGCCCATCCAGCCATGACAGTCTCTGCCCGTTTTAAATCCCTTAGCAGCAACAGTATCGGCAAAAGCAAAAAACATGGTGTTTTCCGGACGGTTATTTTCCAGCCGTTCCAGAACAAGGCCGTATTCCCTGTCGAGCATTTTATTTACTCTCGACTGGCTGACATACCTGTTGTCTTTCTCTTTTCCGTAAATGGCATCACTAAACTGCATGTCGTAGGCAGACATCGTTTTGGCTATTGTACCTGATGCTCCACCGGCAATAAAAAAGTTTCTTGCAACTTCCTGGCCGGCCCCTATTTCAGCAATGGTCCCATAAATTCTTGGATCCAGGTTAATTTGAAGGGCTTTTTCAATGGTACCTTTACTTTGATCATCAGGAATCATTTTTTCACATTTTTTAAATTGTTCAACGAAATAAGGATGAACAAATATCGAAAATAATATTCCTTTGCAAAAGCATAAAGTACATTTGCTTTCATTAAGGGAAAATATCAGGAAGTTCAGGGAGGTAATCGCTTACCTGTACCTTTCCCCGGAAAGGTTCCCTTCTGCTAACCCTTTAATTACCCCAACAATTCCTATTATAAAAAGTATGGGCGGATAGTAGAAAATAATGCCTGCTGCAAGTCCTCCAAAAAACCAGACAAGAGCGATTACAATCATTATCACCCCTCCAACTACACCTTTTTTCATTCCTTTCTTTTCCGGTGCGAAAAAGCCTGTTTCCGATTGTTGTTCAGTGGCGTGTTTCTTTCTTGCAAGAAGCTTTTGTGCTTCCGCTTCATTAATCACAAACTGTTCACACTTTTCCTCGAACTGTGGCTTGGCATTAGTTAGCCTGCAATTAATACCTGTTTTGGGATCAAATAGATTGTTTTGGCAAACTTTGCAATACTGCAATCTTTCACTTAAAGTCATTTTTTTAAAAATTAATTACATTCGGCACAAAGAAAAAAATTATAACCCATATTCCGAATTTTTGACTTAACCTTTTGATAAACAGCTTTAAATGACTGATAAAAGTACATTGTACTTTCATAAATATATTTCGTCCTTATGATTTGCTAATTACAAACATAAGGGCTGTTTATTTTTTGTGGGCAGAGTAAAAAATAGGATAGGAGGGAACCTAAGCCCTGTATATAGTGGCTGCAAGAAAACTGGGCATTTTGAAAGTCTTTCTCAAGAAGGCTTCAAAGACAAGGCTTTATTCACAAGCTGATTTATTTTTATAGGTGTTCATGAGTTCCTTTTAGTCGGTTCGAAGTTTTGAAAATTAAGGGGTCCCGAAGCTTCGGAATGGATGTTTTCAAAACAAGCGTAACGCAGGACCTTTAGTTCACGAACATCATTGAATATTTTATTTTTGTGAGTAATTTGGAGTTTTCTTGCAAAGACTATATAAGTAAACCCGGGTTAAGATGCAGCCCTAGTGGCAACCTGACGATATTTAAGAGGGGTCAGGCCTGTCCAGTTCTGAAAGGCCCTGATGAACGAATTCACTTCGTTAAACCCCAGCATAAAAGAAATTTGATCTACAGTAAGGGTTGTGTTGAGTAAATAGTGTTTTCCCAGCTCTTCCCTTACAACCTTAAGTTCCGCAAGGAAGCTTGTAGACTCCTCTTTTAACCTTCGTTGCAATGTCCGTTTACTGACGTTAAGATGCTGCGCCACAGTTTCGATAGAGGCACTTCCATTGGGTAAGAGTTTTGTTAATATATCCCTTACATTTTTGGCTGTGCTGTAACCACTTTTGATTTTAGCCAACTGTTCCTGCAATTCCCGTTCCAGTACCTTCCACATTTTTTCATTATGTGTTATAAAAGTTTTGTTGGCATCAACAGAAGAAAATGAGATGCCAACATCCTCACCACAATTCACAGGCACACCAAAGTATTCCGAATACCTCTCAATACATGGGACAGAAGGGGGGACCGTAACCGATAGAGGGACGATATGCTCCCGTGTAGCTATCCGCACAACCTTACAAATCTTTATGAGTTCGACCAATATCAAAGTAACCGGAGTTTTTATATTGTCACATTCCGGGTGAACTTTTACTCTTGTTGAATTTGAGTTAAGGAGGAGCTCCAGGTTTAAAGGTGCTGCCATGTTGTTAAACAGCAAGAGGCGGTTTATGGCTACATGCAAATTCGGACAACTTACCATTCCGAGGAAGACCGGGTGCATAGCGTTAACATCTTTATATGGCTCAATTAATAGCGGTAAAGCTGGGTCATTGACTAATTCTGTAAATGCATTCCACAAATGATAAAACTCTGATGTAGTAGTGGTTGCCCCCTCCAATTCAAACAGGTTTTCGGGCAGTCGGGCATTCCTTAGCATTTCTTTTATATCAATGCCCATCTCCATTGCCGTGATCCTCCAGATTTGCTCCACATATAATACTTTTTCCTGCATAATTGAAAACTCTTTATTTTAAGTTTAAAATATAAAATAAACGTTATCAAAAAAACACGATCCGGTTGTTTTTTGTTTCATAATGGTATAAATAAACCATTTGCTTCTATAGTAAGGGCTTTTATTACAGGCGCTAGGTGCAAATGTGTGAAGCGAGAATATCCGGAAGGGCAGGAGAAAGGTTGAAAAATTTAGCCGTTTGCAAAAATAATTCTACTCATAAGGATTACGGAAACATTTGAATCCGTCAAAACAACATGGTGTGCTTATTAAACGAATACCCTGCTCATGTTTCGACTCCGCTCAACATGACAACAGCAGACATTTTAACCTAAAATTCCCCGCTCGGCGAAGTTTACAACTAACAGCAGGCCTAAAACAACTCTTTTGCTATGACTTTCGGATGGCATATCCGGAAGAGCAAAAATCGGTTTCGTCATGTTCAGCAGAGTCGTTGTCAGGCTGAGCGTAGTCGTTGTCAGGCTGAGCGTAGTCGAAGCCTGTTAAACACTCCCCAATGTCACATTGAGCGGGAGTCGGTTTTATTAGAGTATACGCTCAACATGACAACAGCGGGCACTTTAACCTAAATTTGAGATCGCACGACTAGTTGCTTTGCAGAATAAACACCTTGCCCCTGCCGGGTAAAAGTTTTGTTTTCAAGGATTACAACTCCTTTGTTGAGGTCTCTGGATGGCATATCCGGAAGATCCAGGGACGGTTTCGTTATGTTCAGCAGAGTCGTTGTCAGGCTAAGCGTAGTCGTTGTCAGGCTGAGCGTAGTCGTTGTCAGGCTGAGCGTAGTCGAAGCCTGTTAAACACTCTCCAATGTCACATTGAGCGGGAGTCGGTTTTATTAGAGTATACGCTCAACATGGCAACAGCAGGCACTTTAACCTAAATTTGAGATCGCACGACTAGTTGCTTTGCAGAATAAACACCTTGCCCCTGCCGGGTAAAAGTTTTGTTTTCAAGGATTACAACTCCTTTGTTGAGGTCTCTGGATGGCTTATCCGGAAGATCCAGGGACGGTTTCGTTATGTTCAGCAGAGTCGTTGTCAGGCTGAGCGTAGTCGAAGCCTGTTAAACACTCTCCAATGTCACATTGAGCGGGAGTCGGTTTTATTAGAGTATACGCTCAACATGGCAACAGCAGGCACTTTAACCTAAAAGTCCCCGCTCGGCGAAGTTTGCAACTAACAGAAGGCCTAAAACAACTCCTTTACTATGACTTCCGGATGGCATATCCGGAAGAGCAGAAAAGTAAAAAAAACCCCTTAAACTAAATTAAGGGGCCCTGTTTATTCTATTACAAGCTTGAATAATATGTTTTTATTATTCCGAAAAATGTGCGTCTCATTATTTAGTGATGATTATTTGGAATTTGACCAATACCCGTTGATGCATGAGGATACGCTGTTATTAGAAATTTTTCTACTTGCCCACTCTGTGTTGCCCTTCCATAAAAAACAAACTGTATTGTATTTGAATTTTGATAAGCATTGTTATTCATGTGTTGGCCAATGTTTCCATTAAACCGAACACGAATATAGTAAGTAAACCCATCACTATCTGGGCGTGGGTTTGGGCTCACTACTCGCCAGGCATGATGCCCCATACTTCTTGCTCCCAAAGCATTTGTCCTCCGATTGTTATCTACTCCATTCAACACATTTGCAAGCATATTATGCATTCTATTTGTTCGTTCTTGGGGACTATCTCCACCCAAATTATTAAAGTAGCTTCTGTTTGTTACCCGTCCGGTTTGATAAGCATGATTAATATATACGTGAGAGGAACCCTGGTTATTGTCATTCCTAATTATACAAAAGGGACCAACCGCCTCCTCAACAGCTTCCCGGCTATCGTTTTGATTTTGGGCTGTGCCGTTTTCAACAGGTGTCTCAAAATTGTCTGAACACGACCAGGTGCCAAGCATTATGGCAACCATAGTCATTAACATAAATAGTTTTTTCATCGATTTAAATTTTAGTTTTATTATAGAAGAAATTAATTAACACATCTCCAAAAGCCTAGTCTTTTTAACTTCGTGTCGGCTTTTCCATGCAATCCTATCAAAGGTTTTGATGCGCTAAAAGAGAAAGTTATTGTTTGGTTGCCTCCATTGTTATGCGTTCCTGCCCTCTGCCAGGGACCTTTATCCTTTTGAATCCATATACAGTCAATATTATGTCCGTATCTAACCTGAATTCCCGTACAAACTTCCCGCGGTGAATAAGGGAACCCGTACAATTGACCGGTACCCATTGAACCAAATCTTCCTAATTGAGTTTCTCCACCGCCGTTTACATCTTCAAACACCATTACTATTCCATCTATTTTACCTTCTGCATATATATATATGCCTTTTAAGTAGCTGTTACAATCAGAGTAAGCATCAAATTCTTGTCCTGAATTTCCACCCACAGCACTCATTCTTTGCTGTGTTAATTTCAAACGGGTAGTGTCAGCCGGGGGAAGGGAGCGCAACCATTCCTCGGTCTTCCTTCGTTCTTCCGGACTTAAAGGCTGTGCCACAACCTCTGTTTCACCTTCAGCAAACCCGTTGTTTACCTTAGTTGTTTCCGGAGCTTCAACATTTTCTGAACAGCTTATGGCAAACACAATACCTGCTGTCAGAATAATTCCCTTTGTTAAATATTTTACTGTCTTTTTCATTTTTTAATAATTTTTGTCCCTAATGAACTTCCCGATGAATCCCGCAGGACCCGACGAAGTCAATTTTAATCGAACATGCCGAATCAGCAATAAGGATTGCAGTACGTTAGCATGTTAAAATTACCTCGTGAGTTCGCCTGCCTGGCTCATGTGTGTTCCATTCATTTAATGTGGGCTTTTTATTAAGCTGCAATACAGCCTCCTTTGTTCTATCAAAACTTTTTCTCTGCGCTAGTCCACGCAATAGTACATTCCCAATTTATCAATTCTTTTACCACATCTCCCGAAGAATCCTTTGAAATACCTGTTAGAAAAGTCAGTATCTGACTGGAATTGATGACCCGTACCACCACAATAAACAGCAGCGGATCCATCCTGTCTTATTGCAATTGCATCTATTCTCTTATTATAAAAAATCTTTATCTCTTTTAACTGTCGGGTGTGGCTAAAAGTAAAAACCTTACTGCTTTTTGCTTCATTTGTTTTTCCGGATACTCCTTTGGTTACAAGATTCCCCTGAAAACTAGTAAACACGGCTTGTAATGCATGTACACTTTTATGTCCCCCGTCTTGATCGGTATTGTACCAGACGGTAATACTATGCAGAACATTATTACACCCGACCTTTTCACTAAAATATCCACCTCCATCACCACCAACAGGAACGGTCTGCTGAACACCTCTTATTTGCTCATCTTCTGAGGCTCTAAGACTTTCATCATCTACTACGGGTAAAGAAGCCAGCCATGCTTCATGCTCTTTTCTTTCTTCATCGGTCATTGGAGTTGCATGTACCCAGTCGGCACCTTCCACTCCTAAACCGGGAATGTAGTTTTCAGATTCTGTTTTCTTTTCCGATTCAAATTCATCGGAACAGCTTACCGCAAACAGGACTCCCCCTGTTACAATGGTAAGCATCGCAAAAATTTTAAATACGTTTTTCATAAAATTTAATAGGTTTAATTTCCCTACTCTGTTAAAGGCTTTTCAGGTTTCGCCGTTTTATTTATGATAGCAGTATGCACAGCAGGCACTACCAGGCAACTTACATCAGATATTGCTTCTCTATGCCGTAAAATTGTACTGTTTGTACTGCTTATTAAAATGCTGTTTATGCCGTTAGGAATAGGCTATGCCCTCTTAAGGAAAGGAGAGGGGCGGGCATACAATATGTTTTATTGTATGCCTGTTCATTGGTCATCTCCCTTACTCAACGTACTCATCCCCTTAAGTTCAATCGTATTAAACCGGGAAAAGGCTTCGGCTATGCCCGGCCTGGCCGTTACTCTTGAACGGTTTGCTTGTGGCGGGATTGTTCATGCAATCCAATCCCGGTATATAATTCCTGTTTAGGGGGTTTAATAATTATCCCTCCTGTTACTCTGGCAATAAGCGTTAATAAATTGATGGTGTTTTTCATCATTTTTATTCAGTTTTCCTGAGGACATCCAAAAAAGTAAACAAAATTCATCGCGAGAAAATGAAGCGGCTCCGGCGTTATAAGTCCATCTCGGACAATCCTTATAGTTCAGTTTATAAGGTGCCGGGGATGCTGTGCTACCAATGACGGGTTTAAATAAATCTCTGTAAAACAAAGAGTAGGTAAAAACCGTGCTTTGGTGTGAGACCTCCCAAAAAATTAGTTTTTGGACAAGCTCTGTAGTTTTAGATGTAATGAAGAACGTTTAGGCTTTTTCAGGCAACAACTTTCTGCTCTACGCGCTAAAGCGGGGCTGCTGCTTCTTTTTCAGTAAATTTTGGTTTACCCTTACTCTTTTAAGGCTTTTCAGGTTACGCCGGATGTCAGGTACTTAGTGTATTTGGTTTACCCCGGAAAGTAACATACAACTTTTGTTATTGTATTGGTTATATGTTAAGGGAATACAAATACTTCGTATACTTTGCCACATAGTTGGTTTGAACCGTGTTGTTTGTAGCCGGTTACTCTCCGTCATACGCGCATATTCCGGAAATAAGAGACAAACAAGACTTCCCGTTAGGGTATAACTATGCCTGTAAATCAAACAATGTTTAATTCATAAATACATAATTTATTATTATTTAAATGATTATTATACCTCGTTTAGAAAAGCGTATGCCAAAATTCTTAAACATTTTAGCCATGTCAATGTAACGTAACAAACATCCGGCGTTTACCAAAGGCTCCCTCAAAAATTCCCCGGTATGCCTATTTTCGTACAATGACAAAAGAGGTGTTTTTTAATAAACCAGTTTTTATACTATTCCCGGTTTACCTATGCGCGTATTTTAAATTTTCCCGAAGTCGAAGTCCGGGGTGAAAATCAGAGGCTCCAATCTGTTTTCCGTTAGCTAATATATACAGTAGTTTTTATTCCTCCAAATTTTTTGAGAGAAAAAAGCGAAGTTAATTTTCCCTTAAGTGTCTAAAAATCATCTAAGTATGACAAAATCATCATCCTGTGCCAACACTGGTCTTGCATAACATTTATAGTGTATTTAAAGACAGGGGTTTGGGTTGTTATTTATATAACAATTGAATGTTTGGCCGGTTTTCGGTGGCTCTTTTATTTTTTTACGATTCAGGATCTGAAGATGTATGGGGATGAACTTCTGTCTTAATTTTCTAGTAAATATTACTTAGTGATAATATTGCCCCATTGTGCCAATCGTTGTTTATGCTTAACTTTTATGGTGTATCTATAAATAGACGCCCGGGTTGTTATCTAAATAACGATTGAGCGTATAAACAGGCTCTCAATGCTCTTGTATACGTGGACGGAAAGTTTCAGCCGGTATTAGAACCTTTTGTCCGAATTTTCAGGAACATATCAGGAAGAACAGATAGAGGGGGTTTTATTCTGGCATACAGCTTTAATAAAGGGGGCTGTTTATCCGGGGAACGGGATTGATAAGTTAATTCTAGTTACTTTCTAATTTTAACAGGGCTGATTAAAATTTGTTTTGGAGGATGTTCTAAGCATCATGTCTAATAAAGCCGATACTCCGTCCGTTTGCGCCCAATGTTATTAAGTTAAGGGTTTTTTGCGTCATTGCGAAGGAAGCATAACTGAAGCAATCCATTAGTAACAGGAGATTGCTTCGCTTAAACTCGCAATGAGGGAGCGACGTTTAAGCTTAACCTGATAGAAACTTGGGGTTGCTTATCCACAAGGCGTGTTGGGGGGCTGTTGTTTGGTGCAGTCCGTTGTTGTTAAAGCCATATGGTCATGGTTCAGCTTTGGTTTTACGGCCTGATGCCGAATACCAACATGTCATCTGTTTGTTCGATATCTTTCATCCAGTCTTTTATCGTGTTGTCCATCATGTTTTTTTGCTCTTCCATTGGTTTTCCGACTATCTCAAGGAAAAGCTTTTTGAAAGGGCCGTACATAAACTTTCGTTCGTTCTCTCCTCCAAACTGGTCGGGGAACCCGTCAGAAAAAATATAAAATGTATCATCCGGGTAGTATTGTATAACATGATTGGTATATTTTTCTTCGGAAAAGTTTGATTTTCCGACCTGAAACCGATCTGCTTTGTAGTGAAGCAGGTAATGGGTAGCATTCTCTTTGGAAATGAACTTTTTTTCATCTTCATTTAATACATTCGATTTGGCAATCAGCCTGTACAAAGGGTTATGGGCCCCGGCGTACTGGAGTTCCTGTTTTTCCTTATCAAATATCAGTAAAGCGATGTCCATTCCATCCCTCGATTCTGCATTTCGCTGAGACAGTAGCCGGATTATTTTTTTTCTGAGTGTTTCGAGTACTTCAGAGGCCGTCGTTAATTCCGTTCTGCTCACTATCTCACTAATATAGGCCATGCCAAGCATGCTCATAAACGCACCGGGAACTCCATGTCCGGTGCAATCTGCGGCAGCAATAACCGTACATTTGTTTTTTTTGGTGGCCCAATAGAAGTCCCCACTAACAATATCTTTCGGTTTGTAAAGAATGAACGAATCAGAAAGTAAGGCATCAATAGCTTCTTCGGTCGGTAATAGGCCACTTTGCATTTTACCTGCATAGTTAATACTGTCTGTTATCGATTTATTCTTCAGTTCAAGCTCTAAAGTCCTTTCTTTTACTTTTTCACTTAAAACGCGCTTTTCCCTTACAAGTTTTTTCATTCGGTACCTTTGTAAAAGAAAAACAATGCAGGTGACGAATAGCACAATACCTATATAAAAGTAATAGGTCTGCCAGAAGGGTGGGGAAACTTTTAATGAAATACTTTTGATGTCGGAAATGTTCCCCAGAATATTCCTTGCTCTGACCTGAACAGTGTATTTGCCCGCAGGGATATAAGGCAGGTTAATAATGTTGTCGGTGCTCCATTCCGTCCAGTTGTCGGTTAAGCCGATAATATTGTACTGATATTGATTTGAGTTAAAGTGGAGATAAGAAGGTGAAAAAATCTTTATCTTAACCGCATTCCCGGAATAGTTCAGGTTAACACTTTCTCTGTCCAGCCATTTACCTTTGCGGGTTTCAATGTGTTTAATAATAACTTCAGGCCTGGAAGAAAAGCCGTCGAACCCATTGCTGTTAATTTTATAAATGAATTCATAGTTATCGGTAACCCAAATATTCTGGTTGTTGTCAATATGTATGTCCGTAATATTCTCAAAAACCCGTAAAAACTTTTGGGGTGTATTTGGGATAAGTTCTTTCCCGAAATAACTAAAACTGTTTCTCTGCCTTTTACCCAGAAATTGCTTTGCTGGTTAAGGTAAGGCACAATAATAGATATATTCTCTTTTTTGGTGAGCCGAATGTTTTCAACCTTATCCCCGGATAGTTCAAACAGCTCATTTCCTACAATAATATAGTTTTTTGTTCCTGTACTCTTTAGAAGGATTCTCTCTGAATAAGGGTTTTCAATTTCGATAGTATGGATGGACTCATTTTCGGTAGAATAAAATACTAATTGGTTATTAAGTGCAAGAATGAAAGTATTCTCGGACAATTCAACCAGGGAGGTTATTTTTATGTTGTTGTCGCTTTTGTTTTGAAGGTTAAATTTCCAGATATTATTATTTAGCTGCCCCCAGAAAGCCCCTTCAGCAGTAATAATATACAGTAGGTTTTTATCGTTCTTTGAGGGGGAAACATGATAAATATAGGAAGATGAGAAGACCTTTTGAATGGACTTGTCTTTGTTGATAGCATAAATATTGGCATCGGATATGGCCAGAAGTTTGTTTCCAAAAGGTAAGAAGTAATTACATGGTTCGGTTATATTATCCAGTCTTGAGAAACCATAGGTTTTTGACTTGAGAACGAAAGTTTCGTAAGTAAAGGTCTGGAATTTTTGTCTTTTTCTGATTGCCTGTACTCTTTGGGGTTTAATTGTTTCTTCGTTTTTTTCTTCTTTTTCCTTCTTTTCTTCGGTTGTTACCTGAATGGTCGAGTCGGCATTTTTCTTTTTAAACAGTTTGCTTAGAAAACCAATTTTCTTTTTTTCGGTGTTATCAGAATCTTCTACTTTATTCGTAGAAACGGGTTTGACACTTTTTCTTGAAATAATTTCAGGTTCTGTTTTTGGTTTAAGAATATTGGGCTGATATGAAATTCTTAAAGGAATTTTACGCACCATTTCTTTCGTGTCGTAAAGGTTTATCGAGTCAAGAGTGTAAACTCCGTTCGAAGTGGCCAGAAAAAGTAGTTCGTTCCAGTTGTGCAGGGCGTATATACTCGCATCTAAACCTGGAAACGAGCTGTAGTTCATTACAGGAAGCCTTGTGTCTGTTCGGCTAAGGCCTTTAGTGTGGGCCAACCAAAGTCCGTTTTCCGTGTCGTTAATAACAGCTGTAACATTATTGGAAGGAAGGCCGGCTTCCTGGTTAATAATAGTCCTTGTAACCCCATTATATTTGTTGACCAAAATAACCCCGAGGTTTTTTGTTGAGAGGACCAAAAGGCTGTCGTCCATAACCAGGCCTCCGGTTAGGGCCCCGGAAGACAAAAAGTTCGTGTCATTAATAAAATAGGGTTGAAAAGATTTTCCGTTGAACAGGAATAAATTTCCGTTGGCCAATCCGATTAATTGAGACAGGCTGTCAAATTGGCAACTAAAACGGATTTCGTTCTTAGTAAATAAGTCCGGGCTTTTAATCGGGGTTAGTCCTGTGTCGGAGACAAAAGAAACCCCTTTTTCCTGAAAGTTTATATATACCTTGTCCTTAAATGGAAAACAACCCGAACTTGGCATCCCTTGATTTTCAAACGAATAAAAAGTTGTTTTACCGGTTTCTTTTCTGAACTTTAGCAGTAAAGTGGAACTGTAAAAGTACACGGAGGAATCAAATTCGAAGATCTGTGTGTATAAGTGTTTGTTGTCCAGTGTGTCCAGTGCGGTAAACCCATACCGGCCATTGTTTTTCAAGGCTAAATACCCGGCAAAGTTCCTGCCTGCAATATATATTTTTTCATCCAGGTGAGAAGTTTTAATTTTTAACGGAATGTCGGGTGTAGATATAGGTGTCCAGTCTTTCGAATCAAACTCAAGTAAACCGGTCCGTTTTGCTATTAGTATTGAGCCACTGTGTGTCTGATCAATACTCCAAATATGGTTATGAGAACGTTCCGTATAAATAAAATTCGTGAGGAACGGGGTCCCCTCAGATGAGTTTGCTTTTAATCCATAGCACAGTAAAATGAAAAGTGCAATATACGTGAATTTCTTTAGCATTACTTTTGTCGTAGTTTTGAATAACCCCAAGAACATGGTTAAGATATAGGTTTTTACTAAGATTTGAAAGCAAGAGCCGAACAATTGGTCAAAAATATCCCGTTTTTCATGGAGTTACGAAATCATTATCTTCGCAACCATAAAAAATGAGTATGAAAACTACTGTTATTATAGTTGCCGGGGGAAGCGGAACAAGAATGAAAAGTGAAATTCCCAAACAATTTCTCATGTTAAAAGGGCAACCCATTTTGATGCGGACCATAAAACAGTTTAATGCCTTCGGCCATAATTTTAATATACACCTGGTTTTGCCTTCCGAGCAGATAGCTTATTGGGAGCAGCTTTGTAAAGACTATAATTTTAGTGTGGCACATAAAATAGTTGAAGGTGGACAAACCAGGTTTCACTCTGTGAAAAATGGATTAGCAGGGGTAGGGACCGGAGAGTACGTGGCTGTTCATGACGGGGTGAGGCCTTTAGTGAGCCGGGAGACTATTGAAAGGTGCCTTGCCAAAGTAAAAGATAGTGGAGCTGTTATACCTGTAACTGAAGTTTTTGAGACAATCAGAGAGTTACAGGGAAGTAAATCGGTGACCCTGCCCAGGGAAAATTACAGGCTTGTTCAGACTCCTCAGCTATTTAAATCCGAAATACTTCTTAAGGCATATCAACAGAACTACACAAACATATTTACAGACGACGCTTCTGTTGTTGAATCGCTCGGTTATAATGTGGAGTTGGTAGAAGGCAACAGGGAAAATATAAAAATAACCACTCCTCAGGATTTGCGGATAGCCGAAGTTTTAATGCAGGAAGCATAATTTTTTCGAAAAGAGGCCTTTCTTGCTTTACGGTGCAGCCCCCTTCTTAATCCTCGTCTTCCAGAATTTTCCCTCCCAGGCTTTGCCTGCTTTCAACTGAAGGTGAGCCTTTATACCTGATTTGTCCCCCTGTGGTGGCATGTGCTTTTATTCTTTTTTCCAGGTTTACTTTAGCCGTTCCTCCAGAAGTAGCTTTAACCTCCCCTTTGTCCCCCTCCAGTTCAAAACCGGAAAATGTAGCTTTTAAGGTAAGCGTCAGTTTTTGTTCTACTGCATAGCCTTTCGATTTAAACAGAGAACCTTCAGAGGCCTCTAGTTCAAGACGTTTTACGTCAAGGTCAGCATAAAGGGAAGCTCCACTTTTCAGGATAACTTTTAAATCATCTCTTTTTAAAAGGTTTTTAACGTCGATATCGGCTTTCCCGTACCCTTCGATCTGCGATAGCTCTGTATAAACGATCTTTATTTTGGGAGGTTTCTCGTATGCGGTTCCGGGAACTTTTCGAATTTTAACGGATCCGTCTTCCAGTGTTATACTTAATTTACTTAGTCTGGTGTCAGGTCCCGGGCAGATATAACTTTCTTCGCCTTTTTCCAGGGTGGCCAGAATGCCGTCATAAATTCGGACTGTAGAGAAATGATTTGTCTTCTGGCAGTTTTTGTTTACCTGGCAGAAAACAGCAATCGGAAAGATTAATAGTAATATGGTTATGTGCCTCATAAGATTGTCTTTTGATTGAAAACTCAGATCTATATTAAAAATTGTTTTTCAGAATAAAAAAAATGAAGCCATAATTGTACTGGCAATAATAAAAATTCGATATGCCTTTTCAGGAAACCGTTTTACAATGCGTATACCAGCAAGTGCCCCAATAAGAATTGCCGGAAAAACAAGAATGTCGATAAAGAATGTCTGGAGATGAATGGTTTTCCACGAAAATATGTGAAATGGAACTTTAATAACATTGACAATAAGAAAAAACCAGGCCCCCGTTCCAATGTAACCGTTTTTAGGAAGGCGCATTGATAAAAGGTAAAGGGACATAACCGGGCCTGCAGCATTTCCAACCATAGTAGTAAACCCTCCGGCCAGGCCAAGCAATGCGGCGAACCACCAATTGTCCGGGATTTTAATGTTTTTGGCAAAAAGATCTTTCCATAACATCAGGGCAATTCCCAGGATAATTATTACGGCAAGGACCTGTTTGAAACTTCTGTCTTCAATCTGATTTCCAAACAAAGTCCCAAGTACAATTCCTAAAAAAGCCCAGGGCAGAAGCATTATGACGTATTTCCAGGTAGCATGTCTGTTATAATATTTCACCGCAAAGAAATCGGCCATTATAAGCATAGGAAGAAGGATGCCAACAGAGTTTTTTCCACCAAAAATTCCGGCCATTATGGGTACAACCATCAAACCAATGCCCGATAAACCAGTCTTTGATAACCCAATAAGGATGCCGCAGAGAAAGAAAAGCCCCCATTGCCAGGGAGACAAATTTAATTCATGAATTAACTCAATCACTTTTTTGGGACTAAGTTATCCATCAAAATGGGAATCCAATAATTAATTTGAAATACGATTCAAAGAGAGGGGCTGTAATTTTTTTCCGGAGGCTGTTCTGTACATTTTATCCAGCAAGATTTTCCTATTCCCATTAAGGAATGAAGAAGATGCAAACTTGACCGTTTGTACGGTAGCGTTTATCGAAAGGTAATCCGGCTCCTGAACCCTAACGCAGGAGTGATGCTAGTTTTCAATTGGAATAAGCTGAAACGGGATATTTGACTGAGACTTTAAAACATCACCGATTAATTCAATAGCCTCGTCGTCCTGTTCATACTTCCAGAAAATTTCTACCGTTCCACCTTCTTTTTGCAAAAATTCAAGTTCCTGGGTAATAAAGTATAACCATTTAGTGGAAGTAGAATTAATATATTCAAGATAAAACTCAACAAAAAGAGTGTTGTTAAATTCTTTGAAGCTTTCGTTAAGATGAGTTGCAAGGTCGCTGTAAAATGAATCAGGATCTGGCATGCGTGACATCCCGGATATGATGATTTTGTTTAATTTCTTTTTAGTAAGGATTTGGGGGATATAAACACTTGTTCCGTTAATTTGATAGGAAGCACCCATAACGTACTTTTCTTAAAGGTTTAATGCGTTCTTAAATAATAGGATAATAAATGGTCAGGCAGCAATAATGTTCACTGGGATCATGGAATTAAGTTTAAGCCTTTCTCCATTTAATTGCATAATCGTGTTATTTGGCTCGTAGTACCAATTAACTTTAATGTTGTGCTTGGGCAACAACACTGAGAGTTTTTTAACAATTAACAATATCCATTTAGCGGAACTGTCATTCATTCGGTTTAAGCGGATATTTATTGTTGTCGATTCTGCCCCTTTCAGGTGAAAGGCAATTACCCACTTAAGCACATTGCTATAAAACCAACTTGTGTTTTTGAAAGTAGAACTTCCCGAAATATTAATCGCATGGTTCTTCTTATCTATCACAACCTCTGGTGAGGTTTTTCTTCCCTCAATTCGGAATGTTAACATGGCTTGAAAAAAATTATTGTTTGTAAAAGTATTCGAAATTGAAACAATTTTCATGATTCTTTTAATGATTTGCGTTAATTATTGCTGGTGATTTGAGTCATTTTACCTATTCTGTCTGAAATAATTATGTTTACCGATTACTTACATATGTTCGCCGATAAAGTGTAAATTACGTGTTTTTCTATTGGCTAAATTAGCAAAACAATTTTAAATGGTTTAATAAAAATAATAACAACTTCTTATTGCGATTTAACGAGGGCTTAAATAGCAAAATTAAAGAAATTGTTTTTTTTTGCGAACCTGAGGAAACTAAAAATGTTTTAATAGTTTATCTGGTTTACCCAATGGCCGATAGTAGACAAATAATAGAAAAAGCTGGCATACTTTTTAAAAAGTATGGTATTAAAAGTATATCAATGGATGATGTTGCCCGGGAATTTGGAATGTCAAAAAAAACATTGTACCAGATATTTGAAGATAAAAACGAACTTGTAGAGCTTGTCCTTAAAAATGATTTTCGGATTTTCCGGGAAAAAGTTCTGAAACTGGACCGGGAACATGATGATGTAATTTTACAATACATTAAGTTAATTCAGTTTATCCGGGATTTTCTTTTAGGTGCAAGTGTTGTAATAAACTATGATCTGAAAAAATATCATTGCTATCTATATGAGGAGATCCGGCTGGAATACCTTCGGCTTACTTTCGAAATTCTTCAAAAGAATATCAGAAAAGGCAGGCAAAAAGGATTTTATCGGATGAATATGGATGAAGACATCCTCGCAAAATTTCACCTGGTCTTGTTTGAATATCTTCCGGAAAAAGAATTAATGTCGGAGAGAAAGTACTCGGAAGAAGAAACAGCCTCAGAAATAATAAAGTTTATGATTAACGGGCTGGTTAATAACAACGGTCGGGAATACCTGAAAAAATATTTCGGAGAAATGGAAAATACAAATAAAACGAAAGACATATGAAATTAAAACTTTTATTACTTGGAATATTGTTATTGTCAGTTTCAAGTGTGAACACTTTTGCACAAAACGACTCGGTACTGTCCTTTTCTTTAACCGAAGCTCAAAATTATGCCTTGGAGAATTATTTCCTAAGTAAAAACTCAGCGTTGGATATAGAAATTGCCAGAAAGCAGATTCTTGAAACTACTGCTATAGGATTGCCCCAGGTTTCAGCATCTGCTGATTATCAGCACATTCCTGATCTGCCTCCGCCATTCCCTTTTCAAATGGGAGATACTGTTGTTAACATTGAGTTTGCTCAGCAGAATAATACCACTTACGGTTTTACAGTTTCTCAGTTAATTTTTAGTGGGGAATACTTTGTCGGTTTACAGGCAGCAAGGGTTTACCGGATATATTCAGAAGAAAATTATGAGAAGATCAAAATCGATTTGAAAGAAGGGATAGCCGGTAGTTATTATACTTTACTGGTTCTGGAGTCGAATAAGGAGGTTCTGGAGAAAACACTACTAAACCTTCAGAGCAATTTGAATGAAATGGAAAAAATATTTCAGGCCGGGCTGACTGAAGATTCAGAAGTGGATCAAATAGAACTAACGGTGAAAAGGACGGAGAGCGATTTGGCGACCTTGGAAAACCAGCTGGAATATATGCGTAAAATGTTTAAGTATCAGCTTGGAGTTGGCTCTGAAGAAGAAATTGAATTGAGCGATTCATTGGAAGCGCTTATTGAAACAACGATTATTTCAGATTCAACCAACAACTTTATTCTTGAAGAAAACATTGACTATAAGATGCTTGAAACGAACGAGAAACTGCAAAAATTAAGTTTGCAGAGGGAAAGAACGACATATTTGCCTGTTGTTACAGGATTTTACAGATATAGTGATCAGACTTCATCAACAGAGTTTAGTCCCAACATTAATCATGTTTTAGGGATATCAGCAACATGGAATATATTTCAAAGTGGACTTAGACATGCAAAAGTCTCTCAGGCAAAAATAGCATTGGAACAGGCTCAGAACATTAAAGAACAGGAAGCCCAAAGGTTGATATTAGATGCTCAGCAAGCTACATTCAACTATCAAACTGCACTGCGGAAATATTATAATGAGAAACTAAATTTTGAACTATCTGAGAAAGTCCTTGATAAAACCAGCACAAAGCATAAGCAAGGAATGGTATCAAGTCTTGAATTGTCCATAACAAACACACAGTTTCTTTCTGCCCAGATTACTTATTCAACGGCAGTTCAAAACCTGTTAGCTGCAAAAATTGCTCTTGATAAAGCATACAATAAATTATAAACCTATAGGAATCAAAAGAAATATAATAAAATCATGAAGAATTTAATAAAAATCTTACCCATAGCCCTTTTTATTGCTTGTGGACCTTCGCCGGAAAAAAGTGGAGAGGTGAAAGAACTAATAGAAAGGAGAGATTCTCTGCAAACTGCTCAGTTGGATATCCAGAAAGAGATAAATAATTTGAATGCACAGATTGCAACGCACGATAATTCAACTCCGGAAGAACAGTTTACATTAATCAAGAAAATTGCGCAACAGCGTAACAAAATTGTAGGAATGAACAGGAATCTAAAAGCGCTGGAAAATCAGCTTGCTTCGATGAAAAAGGAGAAGTCGCTTGTTCCTGTGGCCATAAAAGAAATGAAGCCAGAACCTTTTAGTGATTATATCATTGTGTACGGAAATGTTGAATCTGACAATTATGCCTTGATAAGCCCTGAAATGGGGGGACGGGTAGAAAAAATCCATGTAAAAGAAGGGGACTGGGTTAAACGGGGCCAGTTGTTGGTTTCCTTGAATACCGCAGCGGTCGATAAGCAGATAAAGGGGGTAAAAAGTGGCCTGGAACTTGCAGAAACGACGTATGAAAAGCAAAATATACTTTGGGAACAGGGGATAGGTTCTGAAATTCAGTATTTGAATGCCAAAAATGCCATGGAAACCCTGGAAGCCCAGTTAGAAACATTGCAGGCCCAGTTGCGAATGGCTCAAATCCGGGCCCCGTTTGATGGAATGGTCGATAAGATATTTCCTAAAAAGGGCGAAATGGCCGGGCCTCAATTTCCTGTGGTGGAGTTTGTAAGCCTTGGAAAGATGACAATTAAGGCTGATGTATCAGAAAAATATATCGGAAAAGTAAAAGCCGGACAGCAGGTGGAATTAACATTTTCTTCCCTGCCAGAGTTTAAAGAGGGTGTTCGGATAACGCGGGTGTCAAAAGTGATAAATTCTGCCAGCCGTACCTTTGAGGTTGAACTACATGTTAATAACAAAAAAGAGTTGATAAAGCCCAATATGGTTTCTACCATTAAAATTAATGTCTTTACCGAGGATAAAGCCTTTGTGGTTCCTTCCCTGGCCATCCGTAAAGATATTACCGGAAGTTATGTTTACGTAGCGAATGGAAAAGACGGGCAGAATTTGGTCGAGAAACGTCCGGTAAAAACTGCATTTTCGTATGAAGATAATACAATGGTATCAGGAGGGCTGACAGAAAATGACAAAGTTATTGTTAAAGGGTATCATTTGGTTAATGCAGGAATGCAGGTAGATATTGTTGAATAAAAAAAACAGCTACTCGGTTATGAGCGAAAAAAAAGTATCAGAAAAGGTTGTCAGGGAGTTTAAATTAACATCCCTCGCCTTAAAAAATAAAAACACAATATATCTGCTAACAGTCGTATTGCTGTTCTTCGGAGTATACTCATACAGGCATCTGCCGAAAGAACTATACCCCGAAATTGTATGGCCGCAGATAATGGTACAGACCGTATATTTTGGTAATTCACCGGAAGATATCGAAAATATCATTACCCGGCCTCTTGAGAAAGAAATTGAGAATGTCCGGGGATTAAAAGAAATTACCTCCATATCAGCCCAGGACGCTTCGATGATATTTGTTGAATTTAATACAGATGTCGACCTCGAAGATGCTTTACGGAGGGTTAAAGATGCAGTGGATAATGCGGAGGATGAAATACCCACAGGGGATGACATTAGTGGCCCTCTGGTATTTGATATTGATTTTTCCGAGTTTGCCATTCTTAACATTAACCTTTCTGGTGATTATAGTGTAGAAGAATTAAAGGTTTATGCCGAATACCTGCAGGATGAAATTGAAAGCATTGGTGAAGTATCAAAAGTTTTGATTGAGGGTGTAAATGAACGTGAAATAAAAATCAATGTTGATTTGGTAAAGCTGGAGGCTTACGAACTTTCGTTTTTTGATATCAGCAGTGCGGTAGCGGCAGAAAATGTTTCAATTTCAGGGGGAGATATTCTTCTGGGTAAAACCCGGCGCAGTATCCGTACTGTGGGGGAGTTTGAAGATATTAAGGAGTTGGAGAATATTATTATCAAGAAGGATGGGGATAAAATTGTATACCTGAAAGATGTAGCAGAGGTTGTTGACGGGTATGAGGAACCCACAACTTATGCGCGGTTAGATAAGGAATCTGTTGTTTCTGTTCAGGTTGTTAAAAAAAGTGGTCAAAACCTTCTGACAACCACGGAGAAGGTCTTTGCCATTCTTGATAAGTCAAAGAAAGGCCAAATGCTGCCGGAAAACCTTTCAATATCTATTACCAACGATCAGAGTGAAATGGTGGAGATGCAGCTTAGTAATCTGGAAAACAGTATGATACTTGGGGTAATCTTTGTTATTCTGGTTTTGTTCTTTTTCCTGGGCACACGGAATGCCCTGTTTGTCGGGCTTGCCATACCAATGTCAATGTTTATATCATTTGTGGTTATTGGGGCCATAGATTTTCGAATCAATATGATTGTGCTTTTTGCTCTTATATTGGCTTTAGGTATGCTGGTTGATAATGCCATTGTTGTTGTGGAAAATATTTACCGTTTTGTTGATGATGGTTATGAGCCCTGGGAAGCAGCAAAGCGGGCTGTTGGTGAGATAGCGATACCAATTATTGCTTCAACTGCTACAACATTGGCTGCATTTCTACCATTGGCATTCTGGGGCGGAATAATGGGTGAGTTCATGAAGTTTCTGCCCATTACCCTGATTATCGTTTTAACATCTTCATTATTTGTTGCATTAGTTATTATTCCGGTTATTTCTGCCACATTTATTAAAGTGAAGAAGAACGAAGACAACAACAATGGAAATAATGGCAAAAGCAGGCGTATGGCTTTAATAACTGCCGGAGTTCTTATTTTGCTGGGCTTTTTGTTAATGATATCCGGTGGAAAAGCATTCGGAAATATCTTGATATTGTTTGGAATAATCGGAGTTTTGCACCAACTGTTTTTGCGGAAAATGGAATCCTGGTTTCAGGATATATTCCTGGTCAGGTTAGAAAGGTTTTACAGCCGGGTACTAAAATTTGCCCTAAGGGGTAAAATGTTACTGTTGTTCTTCTTTGGGACAATTGTTCTACTGATTTTCACGGTAATGATGTTTTTTTCCAGTATGCCTAATATCATTCTGTTCCCGGATGCGGATCCGAACTATATCAATATCGTATGTGAACTGCCAACAGGTACTGATATTACGGGAACAGACGAATTTATGCATGAATTTGAAGATGATGTAATCAGTTTTTTTAAGCCTTATAAAAATGAAGAGGGGGAGCCGCTTGTAGAGTCAGTATTGACTACAGTCGGAAAAGGGGACCCAATGGATTTCTCATCAGGGAATAAACCCAATCAGGCCATTGTCACAGTTAGTTTTATTGATTATGAGTTTAGGGGAGAAACCAGCACGGCCGATTTAATGCGGAACTATAGTGATTTTGTGAAAACTAAATACCCCGGAGTGGAAGTTGAGGTATCTAAGGATGAGGGGGGCCCCCCAACAGGTAAACCTGTAAATATTGAAATTATCGGACAGGATTTCGACCAGTTGGTTTATCTTGCTGATACCATTAAAGCATTCATTGAAAAACAGGATATTGCAGGTATTGAAGGGTTAAAAATGAATGTAAGTACACAGAAACCGGAGCTTTTGATTAACCTGGACAGAGATAAAGTGCAACGGTTTGGCCTTAACACACAAACAGTGGCATTTACCTTGCGCCAGGCTTTGTTCGGAGAGCAGGTTTCTGATTTTAAAGTTGGTGAAGACGAGTATCCGATACAGGTAAGACTGGCCGACCAGTACCGATACGATCTGCCGGCACTGCTAAACATGAAAATGGTGGTTTATGGAGACGGGCCCCCAACGTATATACCGCTTTCTGCAATTGCCGATTTTGACTATTCAACATCGTTTAGTTCGGTGCGCCGGAAAGATCTTGATCGTGTGATTACACTTTATTCAAATGTAATTGAAGGGTACAATGCAAATACCATTAATCAGCAAATAATGACATTGATGGAAGATTTTGAGATGCCAGCCGGTTATGTTTATGATTTAACAGGGGAACAGCAGGAACAGGAAGAGTCAATGGCCTTTTTAGGCAGTGCTATGTTGATAGCCCTCGCCCTGATT
Organism: Bacteroidales bacterium; assembly: GCA_965230395.1. Lineage (GTDB taxonomy): Bacteria > Bacteroidota > Bacteroidia > Bacteroidales > UBA10428 > UBA10428. Next base: position 6,359,645 of record CBDDKV010000002.1, on the reverse strand, counting down.
TTGATTATTCTCGTTACCCAGTTTAATTCAGTAGTGCGCCCCCTTATTATATTAAGTAGTGTTCTTTTTAGTACAATAGGGGTATTTGGTGGCCTGTGGACTTTCAAAATGGATTTTGTAATCATTATGACGGGTATCGGTATCATCTCCCTTGCAGGAATTGTGGTGAATAATGCCATCGTCTTAATCGATTATATCGAATTGCTCAAAGAGGGAAAAAGAAAAGAAATGGGACTGGCAGAAGGGGCATTTTTACCAATCGAAGTGGCAACAGAATGTATTGTTAACGGTGGTAGAACAAGATTGCGTCCGGTACTGCTAACAGCAATTACAACAATCCTTGGTTTAATTCCAATGGCAATCGGGTTAAACATAGACTTTGCAGGGTTACTGAATGAATACAAACCCAATATTTACTTTGGGGGAGATATGGCATCGATGTGGAGTGCAATGTCGTGGACAGTAATATTTGGCCTGACATTTTCTACTTTCCTGACATTGGTGATTGTTCCGGTAATGTACAGGATGACCACTATAGCTCAAAAGTATATGATGAAGATAGGAGATATGTTCAGGGATAAAAGAAATGAAGTGATGGGAAATAATACAGAACAGATTGATTTAAGTAAAGAAACAACAAAATAATAAAGTCTGTAAACTAAATATATTAAACGAGGTTCAAACAGGGCCTCGTTTTTTTTTCAACCATAAGTAATTTTACATGTTATCAGTATAGATAATGTGAAAATATGAATTTGGATCTGAAAAATAAGAACTTCATCATATGCGGGGCAACAAGTGGTTTCGGATTGGCAATAACAAAACAATTGGTTGCTGAAGGGGCAAAAGTTATTGCCGTTGCCAGGAGAGAAGAAAAACTAAACGAGCTCAAAGATGCGTATGCAGACAGTATTGAAACTTTAGCCGGAGATATAACTCAAAGTAAGACAATAGCTAATTTAATGAAGCGGGTAGAAAGGGTTGAACTTGGAGGGGTTCTCATAAATGCAGCAGGTCCGCCTGCAATGAAATTTGTGGAAAGCTCTCTTGATGACTGGGATGAGGCATATGAAAAGGTGCTGCGCTGGAAAGTCCGGCTAACACAATCTCTTTTGCCTAAATTTACAGGGCAGGGATATGGGCGCCTTGTATATATAGAAAGCTCGTCAGTGAAACAGCCGCTGGAAAATCTTGCGCTCAGTACCGCAATGAGGTTATCTGTGGTTGGAATGGTCAAGACTTTGTCTCAAGAGGTTCCGGATCAAGGGGTTACGTTTAATGTGCTTGCTCCTGGTTACCATTATACGCCTGCTGTTGAACGCCTTTTTGACAAAAAAGCGAAGAATGAAAATATATCCGGAAGTGAGGCCAGAAAGAGAATTGAGAATGCTATACCCTTAAAGAAAACCGGAAACGTAGATAATTTTGCATCATTGGCAGTTTGGCTCTTGTCCCCACTTTCTGAATATGTTACCGGGCAGGTTTATGCTGTTGATGGTGGAGTTTTAAAATCTACCTTATAGATTTTTTTGAGCAATGAGTGAGAAGTTCTTTACAACTTCTCACTCATCACTTATAATTTTTGACCTGGAAACTAGACAAGCACGTTGCCGGTCATGTCCTCAGGAACTTTTATATCCATAATGGTTAATAAAGTTGGCGCAACATCTGCTAAAATTCCATCTTTAACCTCTTTGTATTTGTCAGAGATCAAAACACAGGGAACAGGGTTTAATGAGTGGGCGGTGTTTGGGGAACCATCCTGATTAACAGCATTGTCCGCATTACCATGATCAGCAATAATCATGGCAGTATACCCACTGTTGCGCGCGGCCTCAATGACCTCACCAACACTTTGGTCAACTGTCTCAACAGCTTTTGTAATGGCATCGTAAACGCCGGTGTGCCCAACCATATCACAATTGGCAAAATTAAGGGCAACGAAATCAACTTCTCCCTTATTAAGTTCAGCAACAATAGCCTCAGTAACCTCAGGGGCACTCATTTCAGGTTGAAGATCATACGTAGCGACCTTAGGGGAAGGGATAAGGATTCTTTTTTCTCCCTCAAACTCCTGTTCGCGTCCACCATTCATAAAGAAAGTTACATGGGCATACTTTTCAGTTTCAGCAATCCGGATTTGTTTACCACCTGCTTTAGAGACGATCTCACCAATGGTATTCTCTACATTTTGCTTGTCAAAAACAACTTTAACACCTTTGAAACTCTCGTCATAAGTCGTCATGGTCAGATAATGCAAAGGGACAGTCTGCATACCTTGCTCAGGCATATCTTGCTGGGTAAGAACAGTTGTAATCTGGCGAAGGCGATCTGTGCGGAAGTTGAAACAAATAACCACATCGCCTTCCTCAATTTTTCCTACCGGGTTTCCTGCATCATCAACCATAACAACAGGCTTAATAAATTCGTCAGTCACATCTGCAGCATACGATTCCTCCACAGACTTAAGAACATCGGTCGAAGGGGTGCCCTTGCCATTCACCATAAGGTCATAGCCCTCCTTAATCCGTTCCCATCTTTTGTCCCTGTCCATAGAATAGTAGCGTCCAATCAAAGAAGCAATCCTAACATTGGAACCTTCAATATGGTCAACAACCTCCTTCATAAATCCCAATCCACTTTTGGGATCCGTGTCACGGCCATCTGTCAAAGCGTGAATAAAAACATCTTCAAGTCCGTAATCTGCCGTCAGGTCTGTAAGTTTAAATAAGTGCTTGCTCATGGCATGAACACCTCCGGAACCAATCAGGCCAACAAAATGTACTTTTTTGTTATTGTCCTTTGCGTACTGATACGCTTCAATCAGGGTTTTATTCTCTGATATAGTGTTTTCTTCAATAGATTTATTTATTCTTACTAAATCCTGGTAAACAATACGTCCGGCTCCAATGTTAAGGTGTCCGACTTCCGAATTTCCCATTTGTCCAACAGGTAAGCCAACATCTCTTCCCGAAGTTAAAAGTTGAGAAGTAGGGAATTCAGAACGAAACTTATCCATATTTGGAGTGTTTGCCCCGGTTATAATATCACCTTTACCTTTATCACCATTTCCCCATCCGTCAAGGATGATAAGAATTGCTTTATTCATTATTATTTAAATTTTAATTATGTACAAAATGATTTTGGAGTCACCAACAAGCCGCAAATATAACGAATAACAATTAAACAGGGGTTAAGTTTTTGTGAATTAGCTGGCTTCTAAATATCAGTGCAATAGCTCTATGTTTTCTGTAAAACAGAACCTTGCAAAACCTCGAAAATATCTTTTATGGTAACTTTTTAGCAGCAAGGAAAATCCTTTAAGTAACCCTCTGAACCGTCTTTGGTAATCAGTGAAAACAGAGTCGTTTAAAGCACTTTAATTTTTGGCGGTTCTGCTTTACAATATGGTGGATAGTTAGGTGGAATTTTTTCATAATATTGCCCCCTTATTGGGCACCATACAGGCTTTACTATTTATTTTAATTGTTGTTTGTTAATGACACGTGCATCAGCACAAAGTGATTGTTATGAATTTGCAGGCTAAACCAGGACTTGGGTTTCCTTTTTTAGAATTTGCGGGGAGAAAGACTATGCTCAATAGGAAAAATAATAAGCTCATTCGCTGATTACCAATTATTTATTAACAAAATAATTGTTCTGCTGGCGAAGTGTAAGTTTCAGTATTACAGGATTGTATGTATTTGTTTTACCCAATGCTAATTGGAGTTGCCTTGCAGAGGGGGTTACAATCTGTTAGTTTTGCTGTATATTTAATATAATTAGTGCCACTAAGAAAGTGCTGTTTTTTTGCGTGGCGTAGTAAAAAACGCCGGGAACAAGGCTTGTACAGTCAGGAAAAACAGAGCCTACTGGCTGTAAATAAGTATTTTACTGGCAAGCATAACGCAGTTAGCGGTGTTTTCTTATAGCCACTAATTAGGGATGTTTAAAGAATTATTAATGAACGTAACATTACTTATTAACATTTCGTACTTATTATTAACATAAACTAGTCTGGGCGCGCTATGTTAAGGAATTCTGCTTTTTTCATTGTATGCATTCTCTGTGCATTGAGTTTAACAGGCCAGGAAATTGATTTAATTTCGGATGGCCCAACCTGTTATGGGAAAAATGATGGAAGTATCACGGTTAATGTTATTCAGGAAGAGGGCTTAAGGACAGTGCGTTTACTTAAAGATACCCAATTACTAAAAGAGATTGAAAGCAATGCAGAAGCCAGATATTTATTTACCGGTTTAAACGCAGGAACATATAAAGTGGAACTAAATTATCGTTCAGGAACAACAGAAGAAAGTGTCCTTTTGGAAGAACCAGCTAAATTGGAAGGGAATGTAATTGAACTGGTTAAACTTCCGTCTTCAGATAATGCCTGTGATGGAAAGCTGAAAGTGGCCCCAAGTGGTGGGACTCTGCCATATTCTTATTTATGGAATAACGGAACCATATCTTCTGATATACTTCAAAATGCCTGTGCAAGTAAAATTCATAGGTGCAAAATTAATGATGCCGGGAATTGTGGACCAATTGAAATCGCTTACCCTCTGTACTTAAGTTTAATTGAAAAACTAACAAGAGAAAAACAATGATTGCAATGTTAAATAGATTTATATTCAAAAGTTTTAGAGGGCATTTATGTATTGCCCTGTTCCTGATAGGAAATATTGCTTTTGCAAACGATTCGTCTTTAAAAGTGCAAGTTTCAAAGGAAAGAGAAAAAGAAACTTTTAGTATAGCTGTAGATATTGAAGGGGGAAGTCCGGAATATCAGATTTTTCTTTATGATAAAGATCCTATGAAGGGAGGAACTGTAATCGAATCTTCTCAGGAAAATGTCAATTTGCACACCTTTATCAATATTAGTCCTGGAAACTATTTGATCCTGGTTAAAGATAAGAGAGGGGCTATTTCTGGAAAACCTGTAAAGGTTTCGTCTAAATAAAAGAAGTAAACAAGGAAATATGAAATATATAAATTCTTACATAAAATTAATTGCTTTAACATTTTCGTTACTCTTGTCGGAAATTTTATTTGGGCAATTTGTCATTGATTCTGTTCCGACTGATCCTGTGAGTTGTGTTGTTGGTAGGGGACGGATTATTGTTTATACTTCAGGAGCAACGTTGCCTTTGAATAATAACTATTATTTGTTGGATCAACCACCAATACCTGGACCGGCGACCCAAATTCAGGCGGTTACCAACTCTTCAGAAGACACCGCTGTTTTTAGTGATGTTACCGCAGGTACCTATTACGTTTATGTAACGGATCAACTGGGGATACCTACCGGAAGATACGTTACTTTGTCATCTGTTCAGAATCAAGAACTTAGAACGGATTCAATATCAGTCGTTGTTGGGCCAACCTGTTCGTTTTCTTCGGATGCTCAACTGGAAGCCCATGCAAGCGGGGGAAATCCTCCTTATACCTACACTTGGACAGGTGGGGCTGCTGCAGGACCGAATAAAATAGCAACAAATTTGAGTGCAGGATTTATTTACAGGGTCTCAGTAGAAGATTCTTATGGTTGTACTTCTTCTCAGGTTGGATTACCTTTTTATGGAGTTGGTCCATTACGTCATGATAGCGTACCATTACCTCTGGATGAAGGTTCAATTGATAATAGCCAGATCATTTGTTATAATACCTCTCCAGCGGTTATAAACAGCGTAGTTGATGCCAGTGGAGAAAGAAGTTTTACTTACCAGTGGCAGGACAGTGTGTCTGGAGGCAGCTGGGCAGATATTTCGGGGGCAGTTTCCGCAAGTTATAACCCTCCGGGAAACCTGACACAAACAACGTATTACAGAAGAGCTGCAATAGCAGGCTTGGGATGCGGAACAAAATATTCAAACACTCATGAAGTTACAGTACGTTCGGAATTTCTTCCCGGCTCAATAGGTTTTAGCCAATCCATATGTTATGACTCCATTCCGGCACCATTTACGAGTGTTGTTGATGCCAGTGGCGGGGGAACATTTGATTATCAGTGGCAGTACAGTGAAGTTGCCGGGGTTTGGAACAATATTGGAGGGGCAACATCGGCTGCGTATACAGAAACTTCAAATTTGACAAGTAGCCGGGAGTATCGACGCAGGGCTACTTCAACAAATGGATGCGGTACCGTTTATTCTGATACAATAACCATTACGGTTTATGGAAAACTTCAGCCCGGATCTATCGGTTTTGACCAAAGTATCTGTTACGATTCTGTCCCCGCACCATTTACAAGTGTTGCTGCTGCCAGCGGCGGTGGGACATTTGACTACGAGTGGCAGTACCGCGAGGGCGCCGGTCCCTGGATAGCCATAGCCGGTTCAAACAGTGCGACATATACAGAGACAACAGGGTTGACAACCAACCGTGAATACCGCCGTGCAGCGCAATCGACCTCAGGTTGTGACACGGTTTATTCCGATACAATCACTATTACAGTTTATGGACAGCTCCAGCCCGGATCTATCGGTTCTGACCAGACTATTTGCTACGATTCTGTCCCCGCACCATTTACAAGTACTGTTGATGCCAGCGGCGGCGGGACATTTGATTACCAATGGCAGTACCGCGAGGGTGCCGGTCCCTGGATTGATATCGCCGGTTCAAACAGTGCGACCTATACCGAGGCAACAGGGTTGACAACCAACCGAGAATATCGCCGTGCAGCGCAATCGACCTCAGGTTGTGACACGGTTTACTCCGATACAATAACTATTACGGTTTATGGACAACTCCAGCCCGGCTCAATAGGTTTTAGCCAATCCATATGTTACGACTCCATTCCTGCACCATTTACGAGCGTAGTTGGTGCCAGCGGCGGTGGGACATTCGACTATGAGTGGCAGTACCGCGAGGGTGCCGGTCCCTGGATAGCCATTGCCGGCTCAAACAGTGCGACATATACAGAAACAACAGGGTTGACAACCAACCGAGAATACCGCCGTGCGGCGCAATCGACTTCGGGCTGTAACACGGTTTACTCCGATACAATCACCATTACGGTTTATGGACAACTTCAGCCCGGTTCTATCGGTTCTGACCAGAGTATCTGTTACGATTCTGTCCCCGCGCCATTTACAAGTGTTGCTGCTGCCAGCGGCGGTGGGACATTTGACTACGAGTGGCAGTACCGCGAGGGCGCAGGTCCCTGGGTAGCCATTGCCGGCTCAAACAGTGCAGCGTATACCGAAACAACAGGGTTGACAACCAACCGTGAATACCGCCGTGCAGCGCAATCGACCTCAGGTTGTAACACGGTTTATTCCGATACAATAACCATTACAGTTTATGGACAGCTCCAACCCGGTTCTATTGGTTCTGACCAGACTATCTGCTACGATTCTGTCCCCGCACCATTTACAAGTACTGTTGATGCCAGCGGCGGCGGGACATTTGACTACGAGTGGCAGTACCGCGAGGGTGCCGGTCCCTGGATAGCCATAGCCGGTTCAAACAGTGCGACCTATACCGAGACCACAGGGTTGACAACCAACCGAGAATACCGCCGGGCGGCGCAATCGACTTCGGGCTGTAACACGGTTTACTCCGATACAATCATCATTACGGTTTATGGACAGCTGCAGCCCGGTTCAATAGGTTTTAGCCAATCCATATGTTACGACTCCATTCCTGCACCATTTACAAGTGTTGCTGCTGCCAGCGGCGGTGGGACATTTGATTACCAGTGGGAGTACCGCGAGGGCGCAGGTCCCTGGGTAGCTATTGCCGGTTCAAATAGTGCAACCTATACAGAGGCCTCAGGGTTGACAACCAACCGAGAATACCGCCGGGCAGCGCAATCGACTTCGGGCTGTAACACGGTTTATTCCGATACAATCACTATTACTGTTTACGGACAACTTCAGCCGGGTTCTATCGGTTCTGACCAGAGTATCTGTTACGATTCTGTCCCCGCACCATTTACAAGTGTTGTTGGAGCCAGTGGAGGCGGAACATTTGATTACCAGTGGGAGTACCGCGAGGGCGCAGGTCCCTGGATAGCCATAGCCGCTTCAAACAGTGCAACATATGCAGAGACCACAGGGTTGACAACTAATCGGGAGTACCGCCGTGCGGCCCAATCGACTTCGGGTTGTGACACGGTTTACTCTGATACAATAACCATTACGGTTTACGGACAACTTCAGCCGGGTTCTATCGGTTCTGACCAGACGATTTGTTATGACTCTGTTCCTGCACCATTTACAAGCATTGTTGGAGCCAGTGGAGGCGGAACATTTGATTACCAGTGGCAGTACCGCGAGGGTGCCGGTCCCTGGGTAGCTATTGCCGGTTCAAACAGTGCGGCTTATACCGAGACCACAGGGTTGACAACCAACCGTGAATACCGCCGTGCGGCCCAATCGACTTCGGGCTGTAACACCGTTTACTCCGATACAATATCCATTACGGTTTACGGACAACTTCAGCCCGGTTCCATCGGTTCTGACCAGAGTATCTGTTACGATTCTGTTCCCGCGCCATTTACGAGCATTGTTGATGCCAGTGGCGGCGGGACATTCGACTACGAGTGGCAGTACCGTGAGGGCGCCGGTCCCTGGATATCCATAGCTGGTTCAAACAGTGCGACATTTACAGAGACCACAGGATTGACAACGGATCGTGAATACCGCCGTGCGGCCCAATCGACTTCGGGCTGTAACACAGTTTACTCCGATACAATTACCATTACGGTTTACGGACAACTCCAGCCGGGTTCCATTGGTTCTGACCAGACGATTTGTTATGACTCTGTTCCTGCACCATTTACGAGCATTGTTGATGCCAGTGGCGGCGGGTCATTCGACTACCAGTGGCAGTACCGCGAGGGCGCAGGTCCCTGGATACCCATAGCCGGTTCAAATAGTGCGACATATACTGAGACCACAGGATTGACAACGGACCGTGAATATCGCCGTGCTGCCCAATCGACTTCAGGTTGTAACACGGTTTATTCCGATACAATCACAATTACTGTTTACGGACAACTCCAGCCTGGTTCCATCGGTTCTGACCAGACGATTTGTTATGACTCAGTTCCTGCACCATTTACAAGTATTGTTGATGCCAGCGGCGGCGGGACATTTGATTACGAGTGGCAGTACCGCGAGGGAGCAGGTCCCTGGATATCCATAGCCGGTTCAAATAATGCGACATATACAGAGACAACAGGGTTGACAACTGACCGTGAATACCGCCGTGCCGCCCAATCGACTTCGGGTTGTGACACGGTTTACTCCGATACAATCACAATTACTGTTTACGGTGAACTATTACCGGGTTCCATCGGTTCTGATCAGAGTATCTGTTATGATTCTGTGCCCGCACCATTTACAAGTATTGTTGATGCCAGCGGCGGGGGGACATTAGATTACCAGTGGCAGTACCGCGAAGGCGCAGGTCCCTGGATATCCATAGCCGGTTCAAACAGTGCGAGCTATACCGAGACTACAGGGTTGACAACTGACCGTGAATACCGCCGTGCCGCCCAATCGACATCGGGCTGTGACACGGTTTACTCGGATACAATTACCATTACGGTTTACGGACAACTCCAGCCGGGTTCTATCGGTTCTGACCAGACGGTTTGTTATGATTCTATCCCTGCACCATTTACAAGTGTTGTTGGTGCCAGTGGCGGCGGATCATTCGACTACCAGTGGCAGTACCGCGAGGGCGCAGGGCCCTGGATATCTATAGCCGGTTCAAACAGTGCGACATATACTGAGACAACAGGATTGACAACTGACCGGGAATACCGCCGTGCCGCCCAATCAACTTCGGGCTGTGACACGGTTTATTCCGATACAATAGCCATTACGGTTTACGGGCAACTCCAGCCGGGCTCTATCGGTTCTGACCAGACGATTTGTTATGATTCTGTCCCCGCACCATTTACAAGCGTTATTGGTGCCAGCGGCGGCGGGTCCTTTGACTATCAGTGGCAGTACCGCGAAGGCATAGGTCCCTGGATAGCCATACCCGGTACAAATAATGCAACGTATACCGAAACAACAGGGTTGACAACTGACCGTGAATACCGTCGTGCTGCCCAATCGACTTCGGGTTGTGACACGGTTTACTCGGATACAATAACTATTACGGTTTACGGACAGCTCCAGCCGGGTTCTATCGGTTCTGACCAGACGGTTTGTTATGACTCTATTCCTGCACCATTTACAAGTGTTGTTGGTGCCAGTGGCGGCGGGTCATTCGACTACCAGTGGCAGTACCGTGAGGGCGCAGGTCCCTGGATAGCCATAGCCGGCTCAAATAGTGCAACGTATACCGAAACAACAGGGTTGACAACTGACCGTGAATACCGCCGTGCCGCCCAATCGACTTCGGGCTGTGACACGGTTTATTCCGATACAATAACCATTACGGTTTACGGACAACTCCAGCCGGGTTCTATCGGTTCTGACCAGACGATTTGTTATGATTCTGTCCCCGCACCATTTACAAGCGTTGTTGGTGCCAGCGGCGGCGGGTCATTCGACTACCAGTGGCAGTACCGCGAGGGAGCAGGTCCCTGGATAGCCATAGCCGGTTCAAATAGTGCAACGTATACCGAAACAACAGGGTTGACAACTGACCGGGAATACCGCCGTGCGGCTCAATCAACTTCGGGCTGTGACACGGTTTATTCTGATACAATAACCATTACGGTTTACGGGCAACTCCAGCCGGGTTCTATCGGTTCTGACCAGAGTATCTGTTATGATTCTGTCCCCGCACCATTTACAAGTGTTGTTGGTGCCAGTGGAGGCGGGACATTTGATTATCAGTGGCAGTACCGCGAGGGCGCAGGTCCCTGGATAGCCATAGCCGGTTCGAACAGTGCAACGTATACTGAAACAGCAGGATTGACAATAAGTCGAGAATACCGTCGTGCCGCCCAATCGACCTCCGGTTGTGACACGGTTTACTCCGATACAATAGCCATTACGGTTTACGGAAAACTCCAGCCGGGTTCTATCGGTTCCGACCAAAGTGTATGCTACGATTCAGTTCCAGCCCCATTTACCAGTGTTGTTGACGCTACTGGGGGAGGGACGATTGTTTACCAGTGGGAATTCCGCGAGGGCGCAGGTCCCTGGATTCCGATATTAGCTTCCAATGCAGCTGACTATGTGGAGACGTCTAGTTTGACAGCAAACAGAGAATACCGCCGGGCGGCAATGTCAGCCAGTGGTTGTGACACGGTTTATTCAGACACAATAGCCGTTATTGTTTATCCTGATATGGTACCAGGATCGATAGCATCAAGTCAGACTATTTGTTATAATTCTTCTCCGTTGCCATTTTTAAGTTTAGCCCCTGCCAGTGGAGGCGGAACATTTAATTATCAGTGGCAGTATAGTGAAGTAGCAGGAGTTTGGACAGATATAACCGGGGCTCAGTCTGCTACTTTTGCAGACACCTCCAAATTGACCCAGGATCGGGAGTACCGTCGGGCAGTTGTATCTTTGGATGGATGTGGAACAAAGTATTCCGATACAGTGCTTATAACAATTTCTCCGGAACCTACGGCTTATGCAGGTCCTAATGATACTGTGTGTTATAGTGAGGTAAGTTATCAGCCTTTACTCGCAACCGCAACAGACTACACTTCAATAAAATGGAATATTATTAGTGGCAACGGTGCTTTTAATGGCGGAATAGACAACATTTTAGACCCTGTTTATATAATTGATGCAAAGGATAGAAATAATGGAAAGGGGTCAGTTGTTAAGCTTGAAATGGTTGTCCTCGGGAATAATGGATGTAGTAGCAGAATAACAAGGGATACATTGGATCTGCTTATTAATTCTGAAATAGGTGTAAATATTGGAGAACCTGCACCATTCTACATTTCGGCCAATACAAAAATTGAAGTTTGTATTTCAACTAATAATCACTTTATTTTTGCGGATTTAGGGGTTCATTTACGTTCTCCGGATCAACGCATTTTGACTTTACATAGAGCAGTGCTGGATTATGATCCATCTCCGGTAGGAAACTGTTTGACCCGACAAAATGCAGATAGTTTGTGTTTTACTACGGAAAAACCTTTGGCCGATTCTTTAGAAATATGCGATGGTGGAGCTGTTCCAATTGAAGGGTATTTTGGGGCAGCAAATGTCTGGGATACTTTGTTTGGTAAAGATCCTAAACAGGGAGGATGGTCTGTTTTAATCTCCGATACCGATGACTTAACAACAGGAGGAATTGACGGGGAGGTTACAAGCGCATATATAACTTTCACCGACACGGCAATTGCATCGAGGAAATTGGCACAAGTCCAGTACGAAGCGAATTCAATCGCTGTGCCTATAATAGACAATGATACAGCAATCATAACGATTCAAAGAGATATTAAAGTTAGTTGTTACGGAGAGTGTGATGCCCAGGCTATTGTAAGTACAGTAGGTGGTATACAGCCTTACTCAAGTTATAACTGGACACCTTCTCCTTTTGGCGGAAATGGCGCAGATTCTGTGTCGTTGTGTGCTGGTGTTTATAATTTGGAGGTAGAGGATGCAATTGGATGTAAAGGAAATACCAGTGTTACCGTACTTGAACCAAATCAAATTATAGTTACACAGGCGAACTATGTCGATAGCCTGACATGTAGTGCAGATACAACCAGTTCTATAGAGGTTAAAGCTGCCGGAGGAACGGGAGATTTAACATTTATTTTGATGAGAGGGACAGATACCCTGAAGGTTGAACCAGATTCAGGTTATTTCTATAATCTTGCGGCAGATACTTATTCGGTAAATATTTCAGATGAAACAGGATGTAGCATTGACACATCATTTACAATCTGGGCTCCTGAGCCAATATCTTTTGATACGGCCTATGTAGCAGACAGCGTATTCTGCTTTGGTGATAATTCAGGTGTTATTCATTCGGTGGGAACCGGAGGTACTGCACCATACACTTATGTTCTTCTGCAGGGAACAGTTCCTGTGGATACAATTACACATAATGATACAGCTAAGTTTTCAGGATTAACTCCTGGTAATTATTTTGTAAAAGTAACCGACTCCAATAAATGTGACACGGTTACAAGTAATGTGCTGGTTATGAACTCACCGGCGGGTCCTCTCGCTATTGATACAATCATATCACCGGTGCTGACTTGTTTTGGAACTAAGGAAGTCGTTTCTGTAATAATCAATGGAGGTGTTAAACCTTATGAAGTTACTCTTGACGATGGAACAGCTCCGGTTGTGTTGGCGGGCATTGCAGATACAGCAAGCTTTAATGATGTCGGAATGGGTACTTATGATATTCGTATAAGAGATGCAAAAGGGTGTCAACTGGATTCTATTGGGCATTCAGTAGTAGGACCGGCAGCTTTGTTGTCCGCAACGATTACTGCAACGCCTGTACCGAATACAAGTTGTCCGGATGATAAAGAAGGAAAAATAGAAATACAGGCCTCTGGAGGTTGGGGGAAATATGAGTATTCAATTGATGGACTGTTATTTGATACAATTAATGAGTTTAATAATCTTGGCAAAGGCAAGTACTATCTTTATATACGGGATAGTCTGGGATGTATAATTTTAGATAGTAGCGATGTTGATGGACCGTATTTGGAAGGGAACCCTACCGTAACAGATGTGAATGGGTCGAGCTTAGGAAGTATTCGTTTGGATCCATATGCTATACAAAAGGGTACGCAAAGTACCAGCCCTCTATTCAGAATATGGTTTAGTGATACAAAAATACCTGATGCATCACGGACCTATCAGACACTGACAGCGAATAAGGATACTTTATTTCCGAATTTGACGGCAGGAACATATTATGCCGCAATAAAAGATGCAAATAACTGTTTGTGGGAAAGTACCCTGACGGTTTTGGAAAACAAACTTAATGCTGAGGTAATAGCATATAATCCAATATGTTCAGGATGGTCTGGTGCTCTTGTTGTAAAGGTTGGTGCAGGGGCAACAAAACCGGTAAGGTTATATCTACGCGGAAGTGTAACTCCGTCCAAAGAGTACGACACCGTACCGGTAAATGATTCAATTATTATGGGGGTTGCAACAGGAAACATGGACGTCCGAATTGTGGATGGCAATGGTGCGTCTTATGATACAACGGTTACTTATATAAATCCGCCAGCTATTAGTTATTCGTATAGCGATATGGTTCAAAAAACATGCAGGACGGAAGACCTTAATGGAAATAAAACACTGGACGGGGAAATTCATGTGTTGGCAAACGGAGGTTCGGGGGCGAACAGGACATACGAATTGTGGTTGTATAATTCCGGTACCCAGGATTTTAGAAAACTTGAGAGTAAAGAAGTTCCGGCAAACGATACGTGTAAGTTTACTGAACTTGGACAATATGCAGACTATAACGTCAGGGTTTTTGACAGTCTGGGATGTAGCGCCCGTGGAGATACCTTTGAAATGATAGGGCTTCATAATTTCTATAGTTATCTGCCATATCGTGATACATTGTGTAAATATGGAACAATTGAACTTGTTGCCGGCGGTGGAAACGGAGGTCCTGAAGGTCAAACTGTTAATAGAGAGTGGTTCCCGGATACGCTTTTTGAAGATCTTACAGCGGAAAGTCAGTTGTTTACTATGTTGAATGGGGATATAAAAATAGGGGTAAGGCTGTATGATGATGAATGTCAGAGTATCAATGAAGCTCAACTTTTCATGTTTGACACAGTAGGTATGAATTTAGAATTTGTCGGAGGGGATATAATATATGATTCGGTAAGAAAGACAATAGTGTATTCCGATAAAGATGATATTGCATTCAAGATTCCTGGAGATTATCATTTTGCAGGCTGGCGGGAAGATTTTTGTAATCAATGGATAATAGGCGAAGACACAGTTGATCACTGTCCGGAACCAGGAAGTAGATTTGAACTAATAAAATTCCTGCCCGGGACCCCTTCAGATTCAACCCACAGATTGTATACCGTTCTGGGTGATAGTGCGAGCTTCTATTCTTATGGATATACAAATGATGGATGCGTTGAATATAGTTCATACCTGATTCAAAAACGTTCTGAAATTCAGGAGGATGATGTTTATACAGTATTTACTCCTAATGGAGACGGAATTAACGATGAGTGGACGATTGAAAATGCAGACCAATTCCCGGATTTTGAAATAGAAATATATAATCGATGGGGCCAGTTGGTTTATTTCCATAAAGGATATGGATTCGGTGATAGTGTTGAAAACAAATGGGACGGAAAATCCATTAAAGGTAAGGATTTACCGGTAGGCACATATTACTACATCATAAACCCTAATGACGGAAACACTAAACCATTTTCTGGAACAGTTACAATTATAAGGTAAAATGAGAAAATTAATCTACATAGCAATATTCATAACCATGCTGGTGCCATCCGGGCGCGCCGGACAGGATCCATTATACTCGCAGTTTATGACAAACCCGTTTTTAATTAATCCAGGAATTACGGGGACTTATAATCATTATCGGATTATAACAAACAACCGGATTCAATGGATTGGAATGGCTAATGCCCCAATAACGAATACCATTAGTATGTACGGTCCTATGATAAGTCAGCCGATGGGAATAGGGGCTTTTATTGTCAATGATGTTGCCGGTGCGGAGTCAAGAACCAGTATTAATGCAACTTATGCCTACAATTATGGAATATCGGAGGATTTAAAAGTATCTATGGGACTAATGGTTGGTTTTTTTCAACATAAGATCGATGGAGGAAAACTTCGAATTGAAGACAAAGGAGACCCGGTTTTTACGGAAGGTGAGGTATATCAGAATTATAAACCAGATGCAACCGTTGGCGGGTATTTGTACTCCAGTATGTATAATGTGGGGATCTCGGTAACAAATCTTTTTGGAAATAAACTTACTTTTGAAGAGCCGGATAAATCGGACACAACAGCCCCCGGTCAAAGTACAATTAGTCGATTAAAGCAGCACGTTTATTTGCATGGGGGGTATAAGTACCCAATTATTCCCGAGCTTTCCATTGAACCTGCATTTGTGATTAGAAAAGTAACGGCTACACCATTGCAGATCGATTTTAATGTACGATGCTGGTATGGTCGACGTTCATGGAATGGAAATAAATTCTGGGGAGGGTTGTCTTTTCGTTACCAGGATGCTGTGAATGTTCTGATTGGCGTTGTTTATCAGAATAAGATAGAAGTAGGTTATTCTTACGATATTGGGATAAATAGGCTCAGGTCATATCATACAGGAAGCCATGAACTCATGGTGATTTTCAGGTTTAACGATATCAAGGAGTATTAATCTTTTATTTATTTAATATATAAACCTTCTCCATATTCACGGGGAAGGTTTTTTTATGGAATTTTTTTTACCGATCCGGTATCGGTACATTCTTTCAGAAGTTGATGGATGGACTTATTAAAAACCGGATGGATAAAGTCTGGATAAATTTCCTCAAGAGGTTTTAAAACAAACATGCGTTCGTGTAACCTTGGGTGTGGGACTGTAAGATCTTTAGTGTTAATAATTAGGTGGTCAAGGAATAAGATGTCAATATCTATTGTTCGGGCTTCATAAGTATCAATTGTTCTGGTTCTTCCCATACCTTGTTCAATGAGGAGGCATTTTCTAAGAATATCAGAAGGCTCTGCGTTAGATGATACAACGATAACCTGATTGTAATATTTAGACGGGTCGGTGTATCCCCAGGGATCCGATTCATAGATAAGGCTTTGTTTGCAGATAACGCCAATTTTATCTTCAATTTCTTTCTTTGCTTCCAGAATATAATTAAGTTTATTGCCCTTGTTACTTCCAAGTATTAAAAAACATTTAACTTGCATATGAGGGTTAATTTTTTTATAGGTAATTTTAACGATTATATTTTCTTTTGAAGAATATAAGAATATGAAAAATATTTTTTATTTAAGTGTGATTTAATCATTTTGCTAATCTAATTATTTATTAATAATGAAAAGTTTTTTAAGATCTCTTTTGGCTACCGTGATTGGAATATTTCTTTCTTTATTTCTGGTATTCATACTTTTTATGCTAGTTGTAGGGTCAGTAGTGTCCAGGCAGGATAAAGAAGTTACAATTGAATCAAACTCTATTTTACATCTGGAGCTGGATAAGATAATTATTGACAGACATCCCGAGATGACGATTGATTTAGGGAGGCTCAGTGGAGACAACAGGATTGGGCTAAATCAAATTTTATCTTCAATTCGTAAGGCAAAGGCTGACGATAAGATTAAAGGAATTTATATCGAAAGCCCTTTTATTGGAGCGGGGTATGCAACTACGGAGGAAATAAGAAATGCATTACTTGATTTTCGGGAGTCGGGTAAATTTATTATATCTTATAGCGATATATACACGCAGTCAGCCTATTATCTGGCAACTGTTTCCGATAAAGTATTCTATAACCCTGCGGGTTTTTTCAATATGAATGGAATAAGAATACAAACAACCCATTTGAAAAGCACGCTGGAAAAGTTGAAAATCGAACCTACTGTAGTAAAAATTGGGGATTATAAAGGAGCTGGAGAAATATTTGAATACAATCAGATGAGCGATTCAAACAGAGAGCAGCTTGAGCGAATAATTGGTAATATCTGGTCAGGTATTTCAGGCAAGATTGCAGAAAGCAGGGATATTTCCATTGATACCCTTAATAATATTGTTGATAATCTTTTGATAAAGAACCCTGAAGATGTGCTTAAATATGGGTTAGTAGATAGCCTGATATATAAAGGTGATGTCATTAATTATCTGAAGAAGTTAACAGGGACCCCAATTAAAAAGGATCTTAAGAGCATTTCTGTCAATAAGTACGCAAAAGTTCCGGCTCCAAAGCCTTACAAAGGGTTGGCAAAAGATAAAATTGCTGTTGTTTATGCTTCGGGAGACATTGTTAATGCCGAGGGCGGTGAAGATAATATTGGTGGGGAAAAGTATGCCAGGGAAATAAGAAAAGCAAGGAGGGATTCAACCATAAAAGCAATTGTTCTTCGAGTAAACTCTCCAGGAGGAAGTGCGTTAGCTTCAGAGGTAATACTGGAGGAAATAAAGAAAACAAAAGGTGTTAAGCCAATTGTTGTTTCAATGGGTGATGTTGCCGCTTCAGGTGGTTATTATATTTCGTGTGGTGCCGATAAGATACTTGCAAACGAGAATACTATTACGGGTTCGATAGGTGTGATTAGTATCTTCTTTAATGCAAAAGGTTTTTTTGATAATCTTGGGGTTAAGTTTGATGTTGCCAAAACACATAAATATGCTGACTTTATGTCGGGGAACCGCCCGCCAAGGGATGAGGAGAAAGCATACTGGAGGCATTTTACAGAATATACTTACAACCAGTTTCTCACAAATGTTTCCGAAGGAAGAGAAATGAGCTTTGATAAAGTTCATGAGATAGCCCAAGGGCGTGTCTGGGGAGGAAAAGATGCTAAGGAAATAGGTCTGATTGATGAGTTTGGAGGGTTAAATGATGCCATAAAAATTGCCAAGGAACTTGCTGGTTTAGATGACAAACATAGAGTAATAGAGCTGCCAAAACCGGTAGATCCAATAGAACAATTGATAAAAGAACTTACCGGAGAAGCAAAGATACAGAAGGTATTGGAACCTTTAGGGTTAGATAAGTCAACATTTATTAGTGTTGCGGCAATGTTAGAAAATCAGGGAACATTGGCCCGACTGCCATATGTATTGGAATTCTGATGAACCGCAAAGTTTAGGTGCGGGATTTATCTTATGATGGGGTTGTGTGTAAGTTGGATTACTCTTGAAATTCTTTGAATGACAGTTTAACACACGCTCCTTCTTCTTCATTTTTTATGTCAATTTTTCCCCCGATCAGGTTGAGTATAATTTTAGCTGTAGCCAACCCAACGCCAAATCCATATGATTGATGTTCAAGATTATCGGCAGAAAGAAAGTTAAAGACTTCCTTTAATGCTTTTTCTGAAAAACCGGGACCATTATCGGTAACAGAATATTCGATGAAGTCATCAACCTTATGTGCTTTTACTTTAATGTAACTGTTTTGCGGCGAATACTTCACAGCGTTGTCAAAGACAATGCTAATGCAAGTAACAAGCAGTTTTGGTTCTGCAATAACATACAGGTGTTCATATGAACTTTCCAGTTCAATTTCCAAATTTTTCTGCTCCAGTTCTTTGTTGTTGAGTGTTTCCATGATAGCAGAAATAAGATCAACCTTTTCAAGGTCTAGCTGATGTTCATCAATATTTAGTTCAGTAAAAAGTAAAGATAGTTCGGCAACTTTTATTAGTCTGTATGTGAGTGAATTAATGGACTCCAAGTGGTTTTTGCATGTTTCTTCGGTTACTTGTTCCTCAAGGATATTTAAATAACCAAGGATACCATTAAGTGGGGTGCGAAGTTCATGATTTATATGAAGAACAAATTCGGTTTTGGCTTTGTCTAATTTTGATAATTCCTCCATGGCATTTTTTAACTTGTTGTTAGCCAGTCTGACCTCCGAGGTCCGTTCTTCAATTTTGGATTCAAGTTCGCAATTTATTTGTTTTAATTGTTCAGTTTTTATTTTTAGGTCGATATGAGTTTTAACCCTGGAAATGAGTTCGTTAAAATTAAATGGTTTAACGATGTAGTCAACTGCTCCTAACTCAAAGCCCCTGACGATATCTTCTTTCTGAATGCGGGCGGTAAGGAAAATAATTGGAATATTATTCGTCCCCTTATTTTCTTTTATCGCATGACAGACTTCATAACCATCCATTACCGGCATTGAAATATCAAGTAGTATAAGGTCTGGTTTGCATTCCATTGTTAATCGAATAGCGTCTTTTCCGTTATTGGCTCCAATAACATTAAGGTTTTCTAATTCAAGAACATCAATTACGAATTCAATATTACTTTGGACGTCATCAACTACAAGTACTTTTGGTTTATTTTCTACTTCCATTTCTCCTTATTCTCCGTAAAGTTAAAAAAAGACAGAGCTTCTCTTAACTATTGTTCAGCTAATTTAGTCTCCGTCAAGATACAAAAAATATGAAATTACAGGAACTTGTAGCGTTCAGTTATCAACAATTAGCCCGTATAGTTAAATTTTGAATTATTATTTGAGTGGAAATATGAGGTTGTCTCAGGTTAAATTATAGTTATACTTGTTTAACTTAATTTTTAAACTTGTTAACTTTAATAGATATTTTTCGGAAAATTGCAGAGTATTGTTATTTTTGGCTGCCTTAAACAAAGGAGTGACTATTATTGTGAAGGGAACAACCATTATTCCAGAAAAAAAGTGGTTTGCGGTTTATACAAAGTCGCGGTCGGAAAAGCGGGTGTATGAGAGGTTGTTACAAAATAACATTGAATCATATTTGCCTTTGCAGAAGACGCTTAAACAATGGAGTGATCGCAAGAAATGGGTCGAACAACCATTGTTTACCTCTTACGTTTTTGTACATATTGAGCAAAAAGATTACCAAAGTGTCTTACAGACAGATGGTGTTGTCAAATTTATTGGGTTTGAAGGAAGAGCTGTTTCAATTCCGGAAAGCCAGATAAATAGTTTGAAATTATTGGTTGATAGTCAGGCAGATATTGAGGTTTCAACAATGGATTTTGAAGAGGGAAGGGAAGTTAAAGTTGCTGTTGGACCTATGAAAGGACTAATAGGGAAGCTTGTTAAACAAGGAAGTAAAAAGAGGTTCATTGTTAGAATAGATCAGATAAATCAGAGTTTATTGGTAAATATTCCAATAAGTTATCTGATTAAGGAAAATTGAAGTTTTATTTTTAACTTCATATATAAATAGGGGCTATATTCTATTTGGTTCGTAAGGGGTTTGAAAACAGGGCGTTGCTATGTTTGTCGCATTTAATCCATTGTGACTGACGAGGCGGAGCTATAGAAAGTGTTCTTGAAATGATATGTAAAACAATTGCTATGAAATATAAAATAGCTTATGGTGTTGTAGTTCTGTTCGTATTAATAGCTTCATGCACAAGGTATAAGGATATAGTGTATTTGCAGGAGGAAAGTCCCGATTTCGATACTGTCAAGTTCTATGCTTATGATGTTCCAAGTTATAAAATACAGCAGAGAGATATTCTTTATATTCAGATTATCTCAATGAATAAAGAAGTTACAGAAGTAATGAATACCACCCCGGTTTATGGGACAAACATGTATAATAATGAAGCTAGTTTTTACATTTATGGATATAATGTAAATGATTCAGGTGATGTTGAAATACCTATAGTAGGAAAAGTAAATGTTGTCGGGAAAACACTTGAAGAAGCAAAAGGGGCCATAATGGATTCAACACTTAAGTTTCTTAAAGATCCTACAGTAATAGTAAAACTCATTTCATTTAAGTATTCTGTTTTAGGAGAAGTTACCCGGCCCGGTATGTATACGAACTTTAATAATCAGCTTACTGTACTTGAAGCTATTAGTCAGGCGGGAGATGTAACTCCATTCGGAAATAAGAGAAGAATAATGGTTGTACGGCCTGAAGTAACAGGGACAACTACAATAAGACTGGATTTAACTAGCAAAGATATTCTGACTTCGGAGGGATTTTTTCTCTTACCAAACGATATAGTTTATGTGGAGCCGGTAAAAAGTCGAAATTTTAGAAATAATATACCAACAATTTCTTTAGTACTTGGGGCTATAACGACTTTTGTTTTAGTTTTGAGTTATGTTGGCCCGAAGTAGAGATTTAAAGAGCAGGTTTCATAGAAGAATTAAAGATCGATTTTTAAGATGAATAATACCGTAAGTTCAAATTTGAATATTTCTGAGGAAGAAGGGGTAGATATAAAGAAGTACATTTTTCTGGTGTTAACACGCTGGTGGTGGTTTGTTATTATAATTTCAGTTTGTATAACCACTGTTTACATGGTTAATCGTTATTCTCAGGAGGTATATAGCGCAACTTGCACGGTAATAATCGGAGAGGAGGAATCTGCTGCAGGGAGCATAGAGAGTATTTTAAGTGAATTATCCCGGGCAAGGAACCGTCGAAGAAAAGCAGTCGTTGAAAATGAGATTACCATATTAAAGTCTTATAATATGGCGCGTCTGGCATTGGAAGAGTTGGATTTTGACGTAAGTTATACCGCTATTGGAAGGAGGAATATTGCAGAAAACAGGCTTTATATTTCCTGTCCTTTTATTGTCGAAGTAGATTCAGCTAACCGCTATAAGTTAACAGGAAAATACTTTTTAACATTGCTTTCTGATGAGAAATTTTCACTGGGAAATGATGCTGAAAATCAGAAGGAGTATTACTATGGTGAGGAAATTGAAAATGGAGATTTCAGTTTTAGAATTGTCCTGAGGGAAAAAAATTCTTTCATATACGATCCCCAAAAGTCAAATAAATACTATTTTATATTTAACGATCTGAATTCATTAGCAAAGGCGTATAGCAATGCACTCAGTGTTGAAGTAAACTCAGAAAAAGGTTCTATTTTATCATTAAGAGTGTCTGGTTTTGTGCCCCGAAAGATTACTAATTATTTGAATATACTGGCGGAGGTATATGTTAGAACTAATCTTGAAGAAAAAAACAGGGCTTCCGAAAATACGATTGTTTTCATAGATGAGCAATTACGTGGAGTAGTAGACTCTCTAGAAATTACGGGTTTGAGGTTGCAGCAGTTTCGCTCTGCCAATAAGTTAATAAATTTAAGTGAAGAAGGGCGGTTTTTGTTTGAACAAATGAGAAGCCTTCAAAATGAAAAAGCTTCAGCAGAAATAAAAAGGAGATATTATAATTACTTATTAGAGTATATAAAAAATCGTTACGATTTTAGGGATATTGTTGCACCTTCTGTGATTGGGATTGATGATAATTTGCTGAATACTTTAGTAGCAAAGTTAAATAAGTTGAATCTGGAACTTCAGAATCTAAAATTAAGTGTAAAAGAATCATCACCACAGGTTAGAATACTGGAAAATCAAGTAGCTAATACCAGAGAATCTTTACGTGAAAATCTTGAAAGTTTAGTGGAAGGGAGTAGTATTTCTATGGATGAAATACTGACACGTATAGGTAAAGTTGAAAAGGAGGTTCAAAAACTACCGGGAACAGAGAGACAATTAATTAATATTGAACGTGAATTTTCTATAAATGATCAAATATATACTTTTCTGTTGGAAAAGAGAGCAGAAGCCGGTATTACAAGAGCTTCAAATACTTCTGATCATAAAATACTGGATATTGCGCGTCCGGAAAATGTGATAAAGATAAAGCCAAAAGAGTCAACTAATTATATAATGGCATTGGTTGTCGGAAGTTTATTGCTGTTTATTTTGTTAATAATAATGGATTTCTTCAATACAAAAATAACAGATAGGAAATACCTTGAATTTAATTTGAAGCCATCTATAATAGGAAATATAGGTCACAATGGAGAAAATAGCGAACTACCGGTTAATGAAAATCCACGTTCTTCAATAGCCGAATCATTCAGGGCATTACGAACAAATCTGCAGTATATATTGAAAGTATCTGATGCGAAAACTATCGCTATTTCTTCGGCAGTAAGTGGTGAAGGGAAAACATTTACTTCAATAAATCTGGCAAGTATCATTGCTCTTTCGGGAAAGAAAACATTAATTATAAGCCTTGACCTTAGGAAGCCTAAAGTACATAAGGTTTTTAATTTAAGAAATGAAAAGGGCATGAGTACTTACCTTATAAATATAAATACATTTGAAGAGATTATTAGCGAAACAAACATAATAAATCTTGACGTAGTAACATCAGGACCCGTGCCGCCGAATCCTGCAGAACTCTTAAGCTCTGACAGATTAAGGCAGTTTATTAATAGAGCCCGGAATGAATATGATTTTATTATTTTGGATACCCCCCCGATTGCAATAGTAACAGATACACTTATTTTAAAAGATTTGTTGGATGCTTTTATTTTTGTCATTCGTCATAATTTTTCAGATAAACAGGTTGTTGGGTTAGTTAATAGTATTTATGACAAACATCTGATAAAGAATACCGGGGTGGTTGTGAACGATATACAGGTAAGAGGGTATTCTGGATATTCCTATAGATATGGCTACGGTTATGGCTATGGTTATTCTTATAGTTATAGAACCGAATATTATGATGATAAAAAGAATGTCACAACTTTCAGGGCTTTTTATAATAAGATTTTTAGAAATAAGGCTTAACTTTTCCAGAACACTGTTCCTGAGGAGTACAAAGTGATTATATAATGGTTCCGATTACATTTTTTAATGCATTTTAATCTAATATTCATGAAAGTATTAATATTAGCAGGTGGATATGGATCTCGTTTGAGTGAGGAAACGGTTCTTAAACCTAAACCAATGGTTGAGATTGGCGGAAAACCAATTTTGTGGCATATAATGAAGATTTATTCTTTTTATGGTTTTAATGAGTTCATAATTTTATGCGGATATAAAGGATACATTATTAAAGAGTATTTTGCCAATTACTTTTTACATATGTCAGACTTAACAATTGATATGACATCCAACACTTTTGAATATCATAATAAGTATGCAGAGCCATGGAAAGTTACACTAGTCGATACGGGATTGGACACAATGACAGCCAGCAGGATTGCGCTGATAAAAAAATATGTTGAAGATCAACCTTTCATGTTAACGTATGGAGATGGGGTATCAGATGTCGATATCAATAAACTACTTGAATTTCATAAGTCACATGGAAAAACATTGACAATGACCTCGGTTCAGCCTGAAGGCAGATATGGTTCGTTAGTGGTTAACGATGTTGAACAGGTAGTTTCTTTTCAGGAAAAGCCTAAAGGAGATGGAGCCTGGATAAACGCGGGCTTCTTTGTGTGCGAACCAAGACTGTTTGATTATATACCTGAAGGCAGAAAAGTAATATTGGAGCGGGAGCCTTTGGAAAGATTAGCTGCTGAGGAAGAACTTTATACTTATAAACATGGTGGATTTTGGAAACCAATGGATAATATACGTGATAAACATCAGCTAGAGGAATTGATTACTAATGATAAAGCTCCGTGGATAAGATGGTAAATGATAAACTGTTCGGAGGGGTGTTCCGCAACCGGAGTGTTTTAGTAACAGGGCATACAGGATTCAAAGGTTCCTGGCTTACTATCTTACTTCATTACTTAGGAGCTAAAGTGTCCGGTTTTGCTCTTAAACCCCATACGAATCCAAGTTTGTATGAACTTGCAGATATTGAAGAAATTGTTGATTCTACATATGGAGATATAAGGGATTATAATCTGGTTCTGGAAGCGGTTAAAGAGTATAAGCCTGAGTTTATTATACATATGGCAGCTCAATCCCTCGTTAAAGAATCATACAAAAATCCGGTTGGCACATATGAAGTAAATGTAATAGGAACTGCAAATGTTTTTGAAGCAGCTCGTCATTCAGGGACAGTTAAAGTTATTTTAAATGTGACAACTGACAAATGTTATGAAAATAAAGAGTGGTTATGGGGATATCGTGAAAATGATGTTCTTGGAGGTTACGACCCGTATTCAAACAGCAAAGCGTGTTCAGAGCTAGTTACATCTTCATACAGAGATTCTTTTTTTAATCCTAAAAATTATTCGGAACATGCTGTCGCTATAGCGACAGCACGGGCTGGAAATGTTATAGGAGGAGGTGATTGGGCGGATGACCGTTTAATACCGGATTTTATACGAGCTATCATATCAGGAGAAAAAGTTAAGATCAGAAATCCGTTGGCAATTCGCCCCTGGCAACATGTATTGGAACCTTTATCTGGCTATCTTACTTTAACTGAAAAACTTTACAGAGAAGGAATTAATTTTGCCGAAAGTTGGAATTTTGGTCCTCTTGAAAGTGATGCAAGAAATGTGGAGTGGATTACCAAAAGGATATGCTCGCTTTGGGGAACTGATGCTGCATATGAAATAGATAAAACCAATCATCCTCATGAGGCTGGATATCTAAAACTGGATTGTGCTAAAGCAAGAACCAGATTAAAATGGAATCCAAAATGGAATATTGAAATAGCACTGGAGAAAATTATTGAATGGACAAAGGAATATGTAAATAAAGCAGATATAAAACAGGTTTGTTTAAATCAAATCCGTGAATATTTTGAATAAGAAATAATCGGACAAAGAAGGATTCATATGAACGATAAAGATATTAGGAAGGAAATAATTCAAAAAACAAAGGAATATTATCAGGTTAAATTCCAGGAAAACAGGTTTGTTCCCGGGAAATCAAGAGTAAATTATGCAGGGAGAGTTTTTGACCATCTGGAGTTAGTTAATTTAGTGGAATCTTCATTAGACTTCTGGCTAACAGAAGGGCGTTTTGCAGAAGAGTTTGCTGAAAAAATATCTGACTTTATGGATTTAGATCAGATTGTATTAACCAATTCAGGTTCATCGGCGAATTTATTGGCGTTTTCAGCCTTAACATCGGAGAAGCTTGGTGAGAGGAGATTGAGCCCGGGAGACGAAGTGATTTCGGTTGCTGCGGGTTTTCCAGCTACGGTTACACCGATAATACAATATGGTTTAATCCCGGTCTTTGTGGATGTTGACATACCCACTTATAATATTGATGTAAGTATGTTAAATAAAGCGATATCCCCAAAAACCAAATGTATTTTTATTGCACATACACTCGGAAATCCCTTTGATTTAGAGACTGTATTGAAATTCGCAAATGAAAATAATTTATGGGTAATTGAAGATAATTGTGATGCTTTTGGTTCTAAGTATAAAGGTAAACCTACTGGAACATTTGGACATTTATCAACCATATCCTTTTACCCCGCTCATCACATAACAACAGGAGAAGGAGGAGCTATATGCACTAATGATCCGTTATTAGGCCAATTGGTTAGGGCTTTTCGGGACTGGGGCAGAGATTGTTATTGTGCTGGAGGAGAAAATAATACCTGCGGTAAACGCTTTTCGCAAAAATTTGGAAAACTGCCATTGGGTTACGATCATAAGTATGTATACTCAGAGATTGGTTATAATTTAAAGATGACTGATATGCAGGCTGCAATTGGAGCAGCACAGATGGATAAGCTAAATGAATTTTGTGAGAAAAGGAAAGAAAATTTTAAAATCTGGGAAGGAATATTCTCAAAATATGAAGATTACTTTATTTTGCCTAAAGCTACATACGATTCCGAACCATCATGGTTTAGCTTTATCGTTACTGTCAAAGAATCCTGCTCTTTTTCAAGAGATGAGCTGGCTCAATATTTAAATGCAAATTTAATTGAAACACGGAACATTTTTGCAGGAAATATTACAAAGCAACCAGCATTTGTTAATAAGGAGTGGAGAACTGCAGGAAATCTGGATAATACCGATTTTATTATGAATAACTCTTTTTTCCTTGGTACTTATCCAGGTTTAACAAAAGAGATGTTTGATTATGTTGATAAGGTTCTCAGTGAATTCTTTGAAAAGTTGGGCTGAAGATGACTATAGTAAAAAAATATCTATCAGAGATCGTTTCGCTTAATAATGTTACAGGTGATGTTTATACTTTAGACATTAGGTCATTAGGTAGATCGTTTAAATACTTCCCGGGGCAGTTTTTGCATTTGGCTATTGATAAATACGAACCTAGTGAACCCTGGCCTGAGTCCAGATGTTTTAGTATGCAGTCGGCTCCCGGGAGTGACGTTTTAAGGATAACATACTCGATAAAGGGTAGTTATACTGGTAGGATGGCAAATGAATTAAAGGTTGGTAGCCAGATAACCTTAAAGCTTCCTTATGGCGACTTGTTTTCTCAGGAACACTGTAAAGAAGACACAGTTTTTATTTCAGGAGGCACAGGTATTACACCGTTTCTTTCTTTATTTAATGATAAGATTTTCTCTTCATATAAAAATCCAGTCCTGTTTAGTGGTTTCCGTAATAAGGAAATGAACTTTTATAGAGCTGAACTTGAACTCGCCGGTAAAATTAATAGTTCTCTGAAGTTAATTTTTTTATATGAAGATGTATCTGGCTTCATTCGTGTTGACGATATTTTAAGTAATTCCACCTATCAAAGTAACTACTTTATATCTGGTCCTCAGGAAATGATTACTTTTTATAAAGAGGAGTTGATACGTAAAGGAATAAAGGCAGAAAGTATCTTTACTGATGATTGGCAATAGAGAAAGCGAAAATATTCACTCATCAAATAACCTACACTTATAAATAATTAAAATGAGTTTATTCAAACATAACGATTTCCTTTTTAAGTTAACTACACCTGATTATGAAATCCCTGTATTTGGATTCAAGGTTGGAGAATTAAGATTGGTTAATTCCTTAGATGTTGACGAAAATAGTATACCATTTACAGAGCTTACAACGTATTTGGGAAATATGGATATTAAGATCTGTACTTTTCGGGGAGAAGAAAGTATTAATGTTGTGAGATTGCTTCAGGATGTTGATTTTAAGTTTGTTAGTACTTATAATAAAGTGATTTGTACTAAGGAGGATTTTAAGGAAATCCCAAACACTACTAATTTTAATATTGATCTTGCCAGGGAATTGGATTATGAAGATATTTTAGAAATTGAAAAAACAGTTTTGGACTATTCAACTTTTTCGATTGACTCTTTAATCGAAGTAGATAAAGCTTCCATACGAAATGCAATTCGGGTGAAATCCCACTTTAAGAAAAAAAATCATAGAATATATGTAACTCGTAAGGATGGTAAAATTGTAGGATTCATCCAGTTTTTAGTAGATATAGATAATAAAAAAGCTGATACACTAAACTTAGGTATTCACCCTGATTATCAAAGCATGGGAATAGGAAAGTCTTTGTTTTCGGATACTATAAGTGGCATATTTAAAGAGGGCTGTGAACTGGTTACCAGTGATTTTAGTACTCAGAATATTGGTTCAGGAAGACTTCATTTTTTATGTAACTTTAAATTGGAAGCTCAGGAGATTCACTTACGGTATTATATTAAATCAAAGAAATGACCGATTAATACTATTTAATATGAAGCGTCCAAGGGTATAATCATTCTTTTATACATGAACATGATTGCTCGCTTTGCTATGATATTTGTGGATGGTAAGTTCTCCAGATGCGTGGGGAACCATAAAAATAAATTATAAACAGATGAAAAATGAAATGATATTAACAGCGGGACCGTCTATTACCCAAAAAGAAATAGATTATGTAAATGATGCTGTAAGAAATGGTTGGAATGAACATTGGGGGGATTACATAAAAAAGTTTGAAAAGAGTTTTGCTGAATATATTGGGGTTAAACATGCCTTGACTACTTCTTCATGTACTGGAGCTTTACATTTGTCTTTGGTTGCCTTAGGTATAGGTGAAGGAGACGAAGTAATAGTCCCAGATATTTCATGGGTAGCGACAGCAAGTGCTGTAAAGTATACTGGGGCAGAGCCAGTCTTTGTTGATGTTTTAGAAGATTCGTGGTGTATCGATCCTAAAAGAATTGAAGAAAGAATTACTGAAAAGGCCAAAGCTATTATTCCAGTGCATTTATATGGTCAACCAGCAAAAATGGAGGAGGTACTGGAAATAGCGCGAAAACATAATCTTAAAGTACTTGAAGATGCGGCACCAAGTATTGGAGCAGAGCATAATAGAAAACGTGTTGGAAGTTTCGGAGATATTGCTGCATTTAGTTTTCAAGGAGCAAAATTAATGGTAACCGGCGAGGGAGGAATGATTGTTACTAATAATTCAGAACTCTTCGAGGGAGTTAAGCATTTTGCAGAGCATGGAAGGGCTTCAACTGGTTTTGAAATTAGCGATATAGGATTTAAGTATAAAATGTCAAATATACAGGCAGCTCTGGGACTGGGGCAATTGGAAAGAATAAATGAGTTAATTGATAGAAAAATAGAGATATATAATTGGTATAAAGATGAATTAGGAGATATAGAAGGTTTATCAATGAATAAGCTCAATTCAGAGGGGGAAAAGTCAATATACTGGATGACTTCGCTGACATTAGGCAGAGAATGCTCAGTTTCAAGAGATCAATTGATAGATGAATTAAAAAAGCGTAACATTGATTCAAGACCATTTTTTCCAAAAATAAGTTCTTTTAGGATGTTCGAAACATATGATAATCCAGTTGCCGAATATATATCTCAAAGTGGAATAAATCTACCAAGTGGTCATAATAGAACTCAAGAAGAAATAGCTTATATCTGTAAAACAATAAAAGAAATCCTTAAGAAATAAGGAGTAGTAAAGTGACAATCCTAAGCTGTTTGCTGATAAATAAATGATCAAATTAGAACTAAAATAATATTGCTTGCCTATGAGAGTTGCAACATATATAGCGAATTTTCTGAAAGAAAAAGAAATATACACAGTGTTTGAGCTACAAGGGGGCATGATTACCAGAATGATAGATGAAATTCATCGTTTGGGGGGAATAGACATTGTTAGCATGCATCATGAGCAGGCAGCATCTTTTGCGGCCGATGCATATGCTCGTGTCAGGAATAGACCAGGTGTTGCATTTGCTACCAGTGGTCCTGGTGCAACAAATCTTATTACAGGAATAGGAAATTGCTATTTTGACTCTGTTCCTGCAATTTTTATTACCGGACAGGTAAACATACATGAGCAAAAGGGAGATAAAGCTGTACGTCAAATCGGATTCCAGGAAACAGACATAATTTCAGTTGTTGCTTCAATTACTAAAGCGGCTTTTGCAGTGAAATCTGCGGAAAAAATACCGGAAATATTTGAACAGGCATGGAAGATTTCTCAAGAAGGAAGGCAAGGTCCTGTCTTAATTGATATTCCAATGAATATTCAAAATGAAGAAATTGAAGTTAAGCAAACAGATGAAAAAGATTCTCTTAAACAGAGTCTAGACAATAAACAGGTAAATGATTTTCTGCAGAAACTAAACAAAGAACTGGAAAGGTCAAAACGTCCTTTAATTTTAGTTGGGAGAGGAATCAGAGCTTCCGATTCGGTTAGAGAGTTTATTGATTTTTCTAATACATTGGAAATTCCGGTTGTCTCTTCTTTACTTGCACTGGATGTGCTACCATATGATAACCCGTTAAGGGTAGGTTTTATTGGCACATATGGAAATAGATGGGCCAATTTTGCTCTGGGGAAATGCGATTTTTTGTTGGTGTTAGGTAGTCGGTTAGATTTAAGGCAAACTGGGGCAGATGTGGATACTTTTCAAAGAGATAAAAAGGTGTTTCATATTGATATCGATAAAGCAGAATTAAATAACCGTCTTACGGATTGTGAAATACTCCACTCCGATTTAAAAGACTTTTTTAATCAATGTAACAACCGTACTTTTTCTAAACCAAACATTAAGGAATGGTTGGGGCAAATTGAACAAAAAAGTATGGACTGGCCCGATGATAAAGAACTAAAAGATATAAGCGGGATAAATCCTAACTCATTTATGCATTCTTTATCCTCAAGTTCCGATTTAGCATTTGCTTATACTGCGGATGTTGGAAATAATCAGATGTGGGCAGCTCAATCTTTAAAGGTTTTCAAAGAGCAACTATTTATTACTTCCGGCGGGATGGGAGCAATGGGGTATTCATTACCAGCAGCTATAGGAATTTGTATAGCTAACGGGAAATCTCCGGTAGTTTCAATTTCCGGTGATGGAGGGTTTCAGATAAATATTCAGGAATTGCAAACCATTGTGCGAAATAACTTGCCAGTTAAAATAGTTATACTTAATAATAAAAGTCTTGGAATGATACGTCAATTTCAGGATAAATATTTTGAAAGTTGCTATCAATCAACAGTCTGGGGGTATTCGACTCCTGATTTTGAAGCAGTTTCAAAAGCTTATGGTATTGATTCCTGCACAATTTCGGAGTTATCAGAAATCGAACAAGGTTTAAACCATCTTTGGGAAGATCCTTCATCTCCATATGTCTTAAATGTAAATATTGACGTATATACAAATGTTTGCCCCAAGATGTTGTATGGAAGTCCATTAGATAAAATGGATCCTGCCTTGGATTAATTTAAAGTTGTTGTTTCTCAATAAAATATTAATAAAAGAATTTAATGTCTATTTTAAAATAGGTAGTATTCTGATTTAATAAATCAACATGGATAAGAAGCATTTAGTAACTGTTGTTACTCCGGTCTATAATGAGGAAGGTAATATTAACGATTGTTATTCTTCTGTAAAGAATGTTTTTGAAGAACGGTTAAAGAATTATAAATATGAACATATTTTTTGCGATAATGCTTCAACAGACAATTCTTTAGGTGTTTTAAGAGAAATTGCAAGTAAGGATAAAAAGGTTAAGGTGATTGTAAACTCAAGAAATTTTGGAGCTTCCCGTTCATCTTTTAACGGGCTTTTGAATTCAAATGGAGATATAGTGATTTATACTATTGCTGCAGACTTACAGGATCCTCCTGAATTGATACCCGAATTTATAAAAAAATGGGAAAGGGGATACAAAGTCGTTTATGGGGTTCGGGAAAGCAGGGAAGAAGGAAAGTTTTTAACCTTTCTAAGAAAGAGATATTATCGGATGATTCAGAAATTTTCTGATTTTGAGATACCAAATGACGTTGGAGATTTCCAGTTACTTGATAAAATTGTTGTGGATAATCTTAGAAAAATAGATGATTATTTCCCGTATGTCAGAGGTCTGATTGCACAAACAGGCTTTGAATCTGTAGGCATAAAATACAAACATCTGAAGAGGAAAAAAGGAAAAGCAAAGGGTAATTATTTCGCACTTATTAATCTCGGGTTAAACGGAATAGTGTCATTTTCAAATGTCCCGTTAAGAGTCGCAATGATTGGTGGTTTTATTATTTCTTTTTTTAGTATTTTCTATGGTTTTATTCAATTGATATTGTGGTTAGTGAATAACTTGATTTATCATAGAGAAACAAGTTCTCCTGGTCAGGCAACTCTTGTTTTAGGGATGTTTTTCTTTTTTGGTATTATGTTGTTTTTTATAGGTATTCTTGGAGAATATATTGGTGCTATACATGCTCAGGTTAGAAAAGGACCTCTTGTTGTTGAGAAGGAAAAAATAAATTTTGAAAGTTAAGGTCAGATCGTTATTCGAGAAAGAGCAACTTCATTACAAAATCTTTTTTTGAATTAAGCGGCTTCTGTGTTTTCTTAATTGATTTAGTCAATAATCCATTTACTGGATATTACAAGGCTAATGTAAGCCGTGATTCAACTATAAATAATGAAAAAACTAAACTTAATAAACAATATCATAGAAAGTAATACTAAAGCAATATTTGTATTACTTGTAATTGCACTTACTTTCAGAATTGTTCTAATTAATTCTTATAATCAAAAAAAGATTTCTCCTGATGGAATAGGGTACCATACTATTGCAGTGAATATTGTAGAAAGAAATGGCTATTCAAACTCATTTACAGAACCTTACGAGCCATATTTTTTCAGAGAACCCGGGTATCCTTTTTTCCTGGCTATGGCTTATAAAATTTATGATGGTTTTGGAGGGGAACTAAAATATCTTTCTGATTACCGGCTTGAAGATTATAGTTATGAGAGCTCTCATTGCGAAATCGTACTCGTTAAATATTTTCAGGTCATCTTGGATTCAGCTACACTTCTATTATTCTATTTGTCATTATTACATTTTTTCAAGAGGAAATATGCTTTTTTTATCATATTAATATTATCGGTATACTTACCACTGGCTTTGCAGGTTACCTTTGTGTTAAGAGAATGTCTGCAGATATTTTTTAGTATGGCCATGACATTTTCATACATAAGGTACATATCTAATAAAAAAAGCATCTGGCTAATAATATTTTCCATTTCCTGGGCATTATTAACATTAACGTTTCAGGCATTCATTATCCTGCCGGTTTTTCTGTTTATATTTCTTCTTATCTATTCTAAGAATTTGTGGGGAACAATCAGGAACTGTTTCATTGCGGGTATAATAATGATATTAATCTCGTTACCATGGTTATTACGTAGTTATAGTTTATATCCTGATATTAGGGTGTTTAAGTCCTTTGGGACAACATTGACTTCAGAATATCAGTCATATATAGGGGCCTTGGATAAGGCAAGGTATTATTCACATATTAATGATAAAGATTTTCATGATATATTAATGTCAGATTATGTTAATTTGCCAGCAAAAGAAAAATATGAAATTTCGTTTAACGGAGAATTAAAGTCTAAGGCAGATTCCGTTAATGCATTAGTTGATGAACCAATAATATCAAAGAGAAAAGTCCGACTAGTCGTCAAAAATTTTCTTAATTCCTGGTTTAGAAGAATTACATTAAATGAACTTGGGGAGAATATGAGTATGGTGGCGAAATATAAAATCTTTGGCGTGAATATTTATAGTAATGTTCACTTATTATTTACAGTATTTGGTTTATTACTAGGATTTCTGGCACTTATCGGGTTAATAATTTTTTACAAAAAGATTTATCCGCTTTTGTTGGTATTTACAATGTATATGTCGGTATTTTTTGTGTTAGGAAGTGAAGCCAGAAGAATGTTTCCGATTCAACCATTTGTTTTTATGTTTTTTATCTTGGCTGTTCTGGTACTTTATCTAAAATATGCCCGTAAATTATCTATAGAAGGGATAATGGTTAAATTATTATGTGATAATAAATCAACAGGTAAGTTAAATTGAATTCTATATTTATGAGTAAGACATTTATTCCGGGTTTTATTTACAATTTCTTTACAAAAGGCCATGCCAGAAGTCTGAAATTAAAGAAGAATATAGTTGCATCTTTTTTAATAAGGGGTACCAATATAGCAATTGGTCTGGCTTTAGTTCCTATAACAATTGACTATCTGAATCCAACAAGATATGGAATTTGGATAACATTAAGTTCTATAATTGGGTGGTTTGGTTTTTTTGATATCGGACTGGGAAATGGATTGCGAAATCGTTTTGCGGAAGCACTTGCTGATAATAACCACAAAAGGGCTCGTGTATATGTAAGTACAACATATGCAATTTTAACAATTATTATTACAGGGGTTCTATTAATATTTTATTCAATAAACCCTCTGTTAAACTGGAGTAATCTTTTAAATGCGGATCAAAGTATAGAATTCAGAACAGAACTGGGATTACTAGCTTTATTTGTTTTCACCTTTTTTTGTTTACGTTTTGTTTTTAAGCTCATAACCGCTATTTTGCTGGCAGATCAACGTCCGGCATTGGCTTCAATATTTGATTTGCTAAGTAAATCTGTGGCGTTGATAATTATTTTTGTTTTAACAAAGACTACAAGTGGTTCATTATTGTACTTGGGTATTGTTATGAGCAGTGCTCCGGTATTTGTACTTATTGTGGCTAGTGTATGGTTTTTTACAGGTAAGTACAGACAATACTCGCCATCTTTAAAATTTATAGATTTCAGTAAGGCAAAGGATTTACTTAATTTAGGAATTAATTTTTTTGTAATTCAGATAGCTGCAGTAATCCTTTTTCAAACAAATAACATTATTATATCACAGTTGTTCGGACCTGCAGAAGTAACTCCTTATAATATTGCTTTTAAATATTTTGGCATTATCATGATGGGGTTTTCTGTAATTATTACTCCGTTTTGGAGTGCATTTACTGAGGCATGGAAGAAAAATGATGCATCATGGATAAAAAAATCAATGCGCCGGTTAGTTCAATTATGGGGACTTATGGTTGTAGCAGGGTTTATTATGCTGACCGTTTCTCAGTGGATTTATCATTTATGGGTAGGGGATGAAGTTAATGTTTCAAATTCAATGTCAGTATTGGTTATGATTTGGGTATTACTGAATACATGGAACGGAATTTTTAGTCATTTCTTAAATGGAGTGGGTATTATTCAACTACAGCTTTATATTGGAATTATTGTTGCCCTTCTAAATATACCACTTGCCATTTTCTTAGGTAAAAAGTTGGGAATAGAAGGGGTGTTACTTGCAAATATTTTAGTTGGAATTAATACCGCATGGATATTTCCATTGCAGTATAGGAAAATATTGAATAAAAAGGCAACAGGAATTTGGAATAAATAGGAGAATGAAAATATTAATACTTTCTACATCAGACCCATATAAATCTGCAGGTATAGTTGCAAAAGACATGTTCGATGGCTTTAAAAAAGCTGGTCATCAAGTAAAATTACTGGTTAGGGTTTGGGGTAATTACAAAGACAAGAATATTTTACCAGTTGATAGTAAGCCAATACATTTTTATAAAAGACTAATAAAAAGGGGAACTAAATATTTAAATAAAGTTGGCTTGTTCAGGTCTGAAACAGTTAAAACCGACTCAGATTACCATGTTCAGGATATCGATCAAACCTTTGATTATTATAGTACTAGAAAAATATTAAAAAAGGCAGGTTTTAACCCTGATGTAATAATGATTGTTTTTGCACAAAACTTTCTGAATGCAAAAAATATTTATGAACTTAATAAACTTACAGGGGCTCCTGTTTTTTGGCAAATAGTTGATATGGCTTCCTTTACCGGTTTGTGTCATTATGCTTGGGATTGTAATAATTATACAAGAAATTGCGGTCGCTGTCCGGCTTTATTCTCATTAAATGAAAGGGACACATCATTTAAAAATTTAAACTTTAAAAAAAATTACATTCAAAAAACAAATTTGAATATTGTTATAGGTTCTGATTGGTTAATATCAAGAGCAAAGAAGAGTGCAATTTTTAAAGGTAAAAAAATATCAAAAGTATTTCTATCATTAAATAGTAATGATTTTCTGCCTCAGGTGAATAGAGAACAGTATTTATCAGAATTTAGAATCCCTTCCGAACATTTTATTATAAGTTTTGGAGCAATGAATCTTGCTGCCAAAAGAAAGGGCATTAAATACATAAAAGAAGCCCTTGCTATAGTAGATAAAGCTGAGTTAAGGCGGAAGATATTAGTTATTTATGCTGGTGATAGAGAATTAAGTTTTGATTGTGGTTTGAATACTAAGTATTTGGGTGTTTTAGACCGGAATGATTTGCCCAAATTATATCATTGTAGTGATCTTTTTATTAGCGCATCTTTGCAGGATGTTGGTCCATATACAATGATTGAAGCTCTTATGTGTGGAGTTCCAGTTGTATCGTTTAACACCGGATTTGCAAATGACTTTATAAGAGACGATCAAACAGGTTATTTAACTAAAGCTAATACATCAGACGAATTAGCTAAAGGGATCCTTAGGTTTGAGAAAAAATCTAACCAGGAACTGAATGACATAAAACAAAAGTGCTATCATACAATAAAAGATGTATTATCAATTGATAAACAGATTGACTCTTATTTAAAATTATTTAAAGAAGGTGGGGTAATAAATTAATGATTATGGGAAAAAAGACATTTGTTACACAGCCATTTTTGCCTCCTTATGAAGAGTTTTCGGAGCTTTTACAAGAAGTGTGGGAAAGTAAATGGCTGACAAATAATGGGAAGTTTCATAACCAATTTGAAACAGAACTGGCTAAGTTTTTAGGTGTTAAATATGTGTCATTATTTGCAAACGGAACTTTAGCTTTAATTACTGCATTACAAGCTCTTAAAGTTACAGGAGAAGTTATTACTACCCCTTTTAGTTTTGTGGCAACCTCGCATTCATTGAGTTGGAACGATATTAAGCCAGTTTTTGTTGATATAGAAACCCGGTATTGTAACATTGATTCGGAAAAAATAGAAAGCGCAATTACGCCTTCTACATCTGCTATTTTACCAGTGCATGTATATGGTAATCCGTGTAATCTTGAAAAAATACAGAGAATCTCAGATGTGTACGGAATTCCTATAATTTATGATGCAGCACATGCTTTTGGAGTAGAAATAAACGGTAACTCAGTGCTAAATTATGGGAATCTTTCAATTCTTAGTTTTCATGCAACAAAAGTGTTTAATACATTTGAAGGGGGGGCTATTATTTGCCATGACAAAAAAACAAAAGAAAGAATTGACTATTTGAAGAATTTCGGGATTGTAGATGAGTTGACTGTTGTCGGGCCCGGAATAAATGCCAAGATGACCGAGTTTCAGGCAGCTCTGGGCTTGTTGCAGTTGAGGTATTTTGATGAAATTACTGAAAAATCGAAAAATATTGCAAAACTATACAGACAAGAGCTATCATCTGTAAGCGGGATAAGATTACTTAATGATATTGATGTCGTTAAACATAACTATTCTTATTTTCCGATTTTTATTGATAAAGAAAGGTATGGAAGGTCAAGAGAGAATGTATATAATTTACTAAAGGAAGAGGAAATTATTGCCCGAAGGTACTTTTACCCTCTTATTAGTCAGTTTCTGCCGTACCGGGATTTACCATCTTCAAAACCTGAGAATCTTGAAAATGCAAACAAAATAGCTCAGGAGGTATTGTGTCTTCCAATATTTCCTGATTTGGAATTAAGCATAGTTGAAAAAGTAATTGATGTAATAAAAAGGTAAATGGTTAACTCATTTTATTCAGAAGAAGAGTTGAAAAACATTGGATTGGGTAGTGTAGGAGAAAATGTTTTAATTAGCAGAAGGGCAAGTATATATAGTCCGGATAAAATATCAATCGGAGATAATGTCCGGATAGATGATTTTTGTATATTATCAGGAAGCATAAAATTAGGATCATATATCCATATTTCTGCATATACAGCTTTATATGGTTCTAATGGTATATCTATGGACGATTTCTCCGGATTGTCACCACGAGTAACTGTATTTAGTAGTATTGATGATTTTAGTGGTGAATATCTGATTAATCCAATGGTGCCAAAAAGCTTAACGAAAACAACTGGAGGATTAGTTAAAATCGATAAGTTTTGTCAGGTTGGAAGCCACACTGTTTTATTACCAGGTATTGTTCTTGCGGTGGGAGTGGTTGTTGGGGCAATGAGCCTTGTAAAAAAGGATCTTGAAGAATGGGGAATATACGCTGGAGTGCCAGCTAAGTTTCTGAAAAAAAGAAAAAAAGACTTGTTAGGTAAATACAAAGATTTTTTTTATAGATAAGGAATGAAGTAGTTGTTGGAGTCAATTTTCTTAGTTCTGTTTTATGGAGTAATATCTCAATGTTGAAAAAGGTAATGTTTTATGGTGCTTAAAAAGAATACGATTGTTTATTTATATCTATACCTGTTACTTTTCTCTCCTATTTTATCATATATGGCTATTGGTAGGATTGGTGGGTGGCCTCTTATTTCATATTTAATCTTTTTCAGT
This sequence comes from Bacteroidales bacterium, assembly GCA_965230395.1. GTDB lineage: Bacteria > Bacteroidota > Bacteroidia > Bacteroidales > UBA10428 > UBA10428. The sequence goes on along the minus strand of CBDDKV010000002.1, from coordinate 6,320,415 downwards.
ATTATATATGGTGTTGTATTTATATTTCAAAAATATAGATCCCTGATTATCCCTGACTTTGTGAAGTTCGCATGGTTTTGGGTAATGTATTACTCTTTCATGGGAATGTTTGTTTCATTTGATGTTGATTGGTTGAGACTGCTAAATAATAATCACCTTGCAACATTTTTTTTATTATTGATGATTTATAACGTTACTTTTTCCCAAAAATTGGTAAAAAAAATTGTTGTTATTATTAAAGTTACTATTATTGCTGCAGCAGTTGTTTCCATTGTACAAGTGTTTAATAGTAGTTTTATGAATTCCTACGAATTCTTAAACAAGACTTCATATATACCATTAGACGATATATATTTATTTCGTCGTCTTTCTATTTTTGGATTCCTTGACGAGAGTGCATTGGGGTTGGCTTTTGTTCCATTGATGTCAGTTTTGATTGGATACATGTTAAAAGAAAAAGAAAAAGGATATCCATTATATTTAATATCCGGAGGAATAGTAGCTCTGTTGTCGAATACAAGATATATAATGGCAGGTTTTATTATTATACTTATTCAGATCCTGGTGTATAATAAAGTCAAATTAGTAGGTTTCATTCGATACATCTTTATGACAGTAGTTGCAATTTTTATCCTTTTAAAAATTTTAAGTTATTTGGGGTATAATTTTCAGGAATGGTATGATTCCCGGCTAATGGCAGAAGGTTCATTAACCGAATCAACAAGATTTAAGGCTTTTGGTACTTTTGTAGAGTTTTTTCCTCATAAACCACTTTTGGGCACAGGGATAATGACAGAAGAAATAATCAAGGCATCTATGGCTGTAGGTAGTTCCCATATACATGTTGGTTATCTGTCGCACCTTGTAATGTATGGAATTGTGGGATGTTTCTTTCTGTACGGGTTCTGGTTCTTGTTAATGAGGAGGTTTTATAGAAGTGCGAAATATACTGGATATTGGGGCTCGTTTTTTGCTTTTCTTGTTTTTCTATTTGCTTTTGCAACGATGAGTCAGTCGTCTGTTTTTTATTACGGACTTATATTCGCTTATGTGTTTGATAAGTATTATATGGATATGCGAAAGTTTAACAGTGAATTAAGAATTGCTGACTCAAATACAGCATTATAGTTTAAATAATTAGGGAAACTAATATATCAAACGTACTGATGGAACAGACATTAATTGTTATAAGCAATATTGATTTTTATAATAAAAAGGGAGCTGCACATACAAGGATTATGAATTATGCAACATCACTTTCATCAGAGAAAAAAGAGATTTTGCTATCTTCCAGGTATAACTTTATTAGCACAGATAATGAGCTTATAGAGTCAGAGAATAAGGAAGTGAGATTCTTTGGACTACCAAAACAAAAGGAGAAGAAAAGTACCAATAACGTATATCTGGAGAATATATATATACCTTCCTTTTATAGATATATTAAGCAGGTTTTTAAATATTCAGAAAAGCATTGTGAAAAACGTTCTTTTTTGTTATATCCTGGAAATCTGGCACTTATACTTGTATCTTTGTTTTACCTCAGACTTATTAAAAGAGAAAAAGTGTTCATTGAAAAAAATGAATTGATGCTTGGGATTGCTTTAAATTATCCTTTAAGTAAAAATCCAGTTAAGTTTTTGCCTCTTTTATTAATGAAGATATTTCTTTTTTTTATTTACTTAGTACAGGATATTTTAACACCTTTCTTCTCAGGAATAATTGTGATTAGTACTAAACTGCAAAGACTATATAAACCCTTTAATAAAAAAATTATTCGCGTTCCAATTTTAGTAGAAACCTTTACAGGTGAGGAAGAAAAGATAGAAACAGACTCGTTTGCAATAGGTTATTCCGGTGAAATAAATCAGAGCAAGGAAGGTTTTTTTACATTCTTAAATGTCTTTGCAAAATTATGTCAGAGTTATAATATAAAACTTCATATCTGGGGAGGATGGGGAAATAAAACAAATCTAAAAAAAGTTAACCATATAATTGAAGTATTAAACCTGAAAGATGCCATTTTCTTCCATCCGTTTTTAAATCAGAAGGATTTGCAAAAAGAGATTACTAAAGTACAGTTATTAGTACTACCCAGACCAGATAATCTACAGACCAGATTTGGATTTTCGAATAAATTGGGGGAATACTTAATGTCCGGAGCACCGGTTTTAATAACAGAGGTAGGCGATAATGGTTTATATATAAAAGATGGAAGAAACGGATTTGTGGTGAAGAAGTCTTCTGAGGAGTTATTATATAATAAGATGGTTCATATACTTGAAAAAAGTAATGCTGATTTAAACAAAGTTGGGGGGGAGGGTAAAATTACGGCTATCAATAATTTTGACTGTATGGTATATGTCCGATCACTTAGTGATTTTTTATTTAAATAATTTGTTGCAAATAACCGAATGAAAATTCTTTTTGTAATTGATGGCCTTCGACCAGGTGGTAAGGAGAGGCAATTGATAGAGATTATCAAAAATATGGATAGGGATAGGTTTGTTTTTGGAATAGTTACTTTTAATAAAGACCAGCACTACACAAAGTTAGCAAAGAAATATACTTCGTATTTTAAAGAACTAAAAAAAAGGCCTTTACGTATAGAACCTTTATTTTCAATGTGGAAGTGCTTTAAAGAGTTTAAACCTGATATTGTACATACCTGGGATAGCCTTTCGTCATTATATTCTTATCTGCCCAGCAGATTTCATAAACTAAAGTTAATCGATGGTTCAATTCGGGATGCCGGAATTGATAAAGGATGGACATATGGTTTCAAGCGCTTTTTCTTAAAGAGAGCTGATGAAGTGGTAGGTAATTCATATGCGGGATTGAGAAATTATAAAGTTGAAGGAAAGGTAATTTATAATGCATTGAACAAATCAAGATTTCTGCCAAATTCTGTAAGCAAGGAATTCAATATAATTATGACTGCAAATTTTACTGATTATAAAGACCAGTTGACATTTTTAAAAGCAGCTGCTCAATTAGTAAAGAATCAAACAGTTGATTCTGTGTATTTGTTAGGAGACGGGCCTTTCAGACAGGTATATATAGATTGGATTAATAATAACCATCAGGAATATTCAACACGGTTTCATTTTCCTGGCACAGTATCTAATGTAGAAGAGTATTTAGCAAAATGTAAGGTTGGGATTTTATGTTCAACTCCTGAGTTCAGTGAAGGTTTAAGTAATTCTGTACTTGAATATATGTTTGCAGGACTGGTTCCTATTGTTACTGATTTAGGGGGTAGTTCTGAAATAGTTGATAATAAGAAGAATGGTTTCTTAATTAAACCAAAAGATAGTGATAAGATTGTGGAGTTGGTTCATCTTCTGAAAAATGAACAGAAATTGATGGAAAAGCTGGTATTTGAGGCGAAACAGACAATAGAAAAAAAATTCTCTATTCAAAAAGTACTTGGTGACTTTTATGATTTATATAATGAACTATACTCTTCTAAATGTAAATCCGCTTCATGAATAAAAAACTAAAAGCTTTTCTTCAAAAGATAAATTTTCAGGTTGGTAGAACTCCAACAATCGAAAAGTGCAAAGACTGGCGGAAATATATTCCGGAACCATACAAATCAGTTTTAATTATTACAGCTGATTTCGAGTTGGCCTGGGCGTGGCGTTATACCAAAAGTAGTCCGAATCCATTTGAAACAGCTTTGGATAAAGCCCGGTTAGAAAGAAAAAATATCCCTAATATTTTAGCTCTTTGCGAAGAGTTTAATATCCCGATTACCTGGTTAACTGTGGGGCATCTGTTTTTAGAGGGTTGTTCCAAAATAAATGGAGTTCCGCATAGTAATATTCCAAGGTTAAATAAATTTGAAAATGATTGGTGGAAATATGATGGAGAAGACTGGTTTGAATATGATCCTTGTTCTAGCTTCAAAGAGGCGCCGGAATGGTATTGCCCGGATTTGATTGAGCAAATTTTAAATTCTAAGGTAAAACATGAAATAGGTTGTCACACATTTTCACATATAGATTGCAGAGATGTCGTTTGTTCTCCTGAAGTATTTCAGGCAGAATTAGCAGCCTGTAAAGAAGCAGCTGAAAGGTTTGGATTGAGAGATATGAAAAGTTTCGTGCATCCGGGGCATACAATTGGAAATTTGGATATATTGACAAAACAGGGTTTTACTAATTTCCGTTCAAACGATAGAAACGTATTGGGGTATCCTTTAAAAAGAAGTAATGGTTTGTGGGAATATGAACAAACAGCAGAATTTTTATATAAAAAAGAATGGTCTGTTAATTATCATATTTATCGGTTCAAGAAAATTGTTGACCGGTCAATAGCTACAAATACGGTATGCTATTTTTGGTTTCATCCGTCTTTTGCCTCGATTATTGTGGAAGAAATTTTCCCAAAGCTCTTTGAGTATATTTCTTCAAAAAAGGAAATATTATTAACAATAAATAGTGGGGAATACATTGAACTTTTAAATTCTTTGAATGAATAAAACAAATAAGACTCTCGTTTTAGGTTTGTTTGAGACCGGCCTTGGAGTTATTCGTAGTTTAGGAAGGGAAGGGATTAAGGTTTATGGGTTTGATTATAAGAAAGATATAGCCTGTTACTCGAAATATGTTAAAGCAGATTTTTGTCCTCATCCATTAAAAAAAGAGAGTGAGTTTGTACAATTTCTTCTGGATTTTGGAAAGAAGCATACAGAGAAAATAGTTTTGTTTATAACATCGGATGAATTCCTTATATCAGTTTCCAGAAACAGAAAGCAACTAGAAAAATATTATTTAATAAATCTATCGGAAGAGTGGTTAATTTCTTCAATATCAAATAAATATGAGCAATATGCACTAGCAAAGAAAGCAGGGATAAAATTGCCTCGTACGCTTGAACTTAAAAGAGAAGGAGAAATTGAATCTGTTAGCAGGGAAGTCACGTATCCGGTTTTTATAAAGGCATTGGATGTGAATCTTTGGAGAAAAAAAGTCAGTCCTAATGTTAAAGGGTTTGAGGTCACATCGGGAGAGGAGTTTGTTAGTAAAGCTAAACAGATAATAAGTAAGGATGTAGATTGTGTTGTTCAGGAAATTATTAAGGGCCCAGATACAAATCATTATAAATTTAGTGCCTATTTTAACCGGGAAGGCAAAATGCTACATGGTTTCACTTTGCAAAAAATCAGGCAATATCCGGTTCGGTTTGGGGTAGGAGCTATTGTTGAAAGTGTTGAGAATGAAGAATTATTTAAATTAGGTGAGACACTGTTTGAAAATTTAAATTATAAAGGAGTTGGTTCTGCTGAGTTTAAAATTGATAATAAGGATGGAGAGTTTAAATTAATTGAGATAAATGCCAGGTATTGGCAACAGAACTATTTGCCAACTGCTTGTGGAATGAACTTTCCCTTAACCAATTACTTAGATTTAACAAATCAGGCTCCGGAACCATATTTTAGATTTAAGCCATCAGTAAAATGGGTAAACATTTATATGGACTTTAGCTCCTTTTTGGAATACAGGCGCTTAAAAGAAATTAGCTTTAGAAAATGGATAATGTCCCTAAGGGGAAAGAAAATATTTTCAGACTGGTCATGGAGAGACCCAATTCCTGGTTTTTATGAAATAAAGTTTGGATTGACAATATTAAAACTACCATTTTCAATTATAAAAAGATTATTTAAAAAATAATGCTTAGTAAGTTAAAAATAAAGTTGCTTGATTTTCTTTTGCATAGAAATAAAAGGGAATGGTTAAGTAATAAGCCTAAGATTCTGATTCAAACTAACAATAATGGTTTTTCAGAGGAAAAGTGGTTGGCATTTTTAAATGAGGATGCTTCACTTAAAGATGAATTTGAAATCCAGTATTGTAATAAAAAAATTGATTATATTAAACTCTCCGAAGAGGCAAATGCTATTTTTTGCTTTAGTCAAAGTTCTTTTATTAATTGGAACAGAGATTCATTACGGCTTGTGTATTTTGGGATGAATGGATTGGAACTGATTGATTTAGATGGGTTTAGCTCTGAAACTAAAATTCATTATGTAAAAGGATTTGCAGCAGAACCAATTGCTGAATACATATTGGGAACAGCAATATTGGTCAATCGAAACCTTAAACATGCAATTTTAAATCAAGAGCTAAGAAAATGGGAGCAAAAATCAATCATCACATATAGGTATAAGCCATTAAAAAGCAAGGTGATTGGAGTGATGGGAGTTGGCTATATTGGTTCAGTTGTAGCTGAAAAGTTTGCAAAATTAGATTGCGAGGTTATAGGGTTTGATACTAATATTGATTTGAATAATCCTCATATAAAGAAATGGTATACAGAGGAGGATATTGATAACTTTCTGAAAGAAACTGATGTTCTGATAATTACATTACCTTTAAATAAAGAAACGCATCACTTAATTGATTTTAACAGATTAAAACAGCTTAAGCAAAGTTCAATAATTATTAATACATCAAGGGGGGCAATACTGCAACAGGACAAATTGGTTGAACAACTGATGGAAAATAATTTATATGTAGTTTTAGATGTGTTTGAAGAAGAGCCTCTTAGGAAGAAGAGTAGGTTGTGGAGTCAGGAAAACGCTATTCTTACCCCCCATATTGCTGGTAACATTAATATTATAGCTAGAGAGATTCAGGAAGATTTTATATCAAAGATCCAAAAAAAACTAACAAGTAATGTTTGAGTTTGTAATTAAGGTAGGTGAGAACTTAGGTAACCATGAGATTTATAATGGAAATGAATATTATGAAGATAAGTCGTATAAAAGATATGAACAAACTGGAGATAAATTTCATTTAATTGGTTTATACAGGGGAGACAAAAATAAATGTGTATATGAAGATGCTGATAATATTTTATTGATAGTGGGAAGTGTGTTTTTTCAGGATAAGATAAGTCCATGCTCAAAAGCTTTAAGCCCTCAGGAGATATTTAACTATTTAGAAGAAGATAAAGACTTTCTGCAGAAAATTAAGGGCGATTTCAATATTATTAAATTCTCAAAAACAGACTTATCAATAAAAATTATTAATGATCAGTTTGCTTTGCGCCCCCTATATTATGGAGAAATAGCAGATGTTCTAATATTTACAAATAATTTAAATGTATATAAATCTTATAATCCAGAGTTAAACGAAGTGGTGATTCTGGAGAAAATACTATTCTCATACCCGCTTACCAGGGAATCATTCTTTAAAGGTGTTTACTTTTTAGACGGAGGAGAAATAGTAACTTATAAGAATAACAAAGTTGAAATAAGCAATTACTTTAGCTTAGAGAATTTTGTGTTTTCCGGCTCAAATCGGAGGTTTGACTATAAGAAGTTTGTAAGGTTGTTTAATAATTCTGTTCTTCAGAAGGCTCGGCTTACAGAAAATATTACTTCATCGTTAACAGGGGGGTTTGATGGTAGAGGCATTGCTTCAGTGCTACTTAAGGAAGGTTGTAAATTCAAAACTTATTCTTTTGGAAAGAAAAATGGAGAAAATACAAAAGTTCCCATAGAGATAAGTAAGAAAATAAATGTGAACTATGAGCCGGTTTATCTCGAAGAAGATTACAAAGAAAAATACTTTAAATATGCAAAGGAAGCTATTTATTTTTCCGACGGATTATCCTTTAATGAGCGTGCCAACTACACCTACACGTTTCATAAGCTTTCAAAAAATACTTCACATATACTTTCCGGGTTAGTCGCAGGAGAAATTCTTAGACCTATCCATTTGCGAACTGATTATATGAATGAATTTTATTATCAGGTTTTTTACCTGGATAATCAAATTGAAATTTCAGAATATTTATCAGATAAAAAGATTTATCCTTACATAAGTAAAGATTTTATTCAGAGAAATACTCAGGAGTTATTGAGAAGAATAAAACTAAAACGAATCCAAATAAAAACAAACAAGAAAAGAACAAACGGATACTTATATTATTACTATGATTTAATACGATTGGGATTCAGGAGGTTCTATGGTTCAGAAATGCATTTGGAGAGATTTTATTGTACCACACAGGCACCTTACTTTGATTACGATATTTTATCATACATTTTAAATTCTGATTACAAGAAGGTTTTTAAAAACTGCTTTAAAGATAGTCTCATTTTTAGGTGGAAAGGACAAAAAATATATGCACACATCTTTAAAAATAATTTCCCCTTATTGGGTAAAATTCCTGTAGATAGAGGTTATAAACCAGAATATCTTTTGTCTCCAGTGAGAAGATTGCTAATTATATATCTCTTTTTAAAAAGAAGAAAAAGGGTTAAAAAGTCTAATCCGGAGTTTGATAGTCCTACATGGACCGGCATTTTTTTGAAGGGAATTAATTTGGATAATCTTGAAGATTCGTTTCTGTCAAATTTATCGGATCTGAATGGTTATATCGACAAATACAGACGAAAGAAATATAATAAGGAGATGAATAAGTTGCTGGCTATCAGCTACTGGTTAAAGAATTAGACATATGAAAAAAATGAATGTTCTACATTTTATTAGGAAAAAGTCTCAATTGAAGGCATCTTTTATTAAAAACCAAATAACAAGTCATATTGAGTTTAGTCCATCAGTAGTATACAGGTTTGATAAATATAAAGGAAATGAGGGAGGATTTGCTAAGTTAGATTACAAAGAGCTTACAGAAATTAACCTATCCAAAGAAAATGGTTCAAAAGATAAAATTTACTTTAAGATTTTTAAAAAGATAACATCTAAACAAAGAGAAACGATAACCAGATTTATTACAGATAATAATATTAATATATTGCATTTCCATTATGGGACAGATGCCGGAATTTATCTTCCAATGTTGAAAAAAGTGAATATCCCTAAAGTTGTTTCCTTTTATGGGTATGAATGTTCTGGTTTTCCCAAAAGATTTTTCGGGTTAGGAAAATCTTATTTACGTAACCGAACATTTAAATTAGCCGATATGATATTTGCTATGTCTGAAGATATGAGAAAGGATCTTCTGGAAATTGGCTGTCCGGATGATAAAATCAGGGTACATTATTATGGAACAGACACAGGAAAATTCGTAATGGAGCATGACTATATACAAAAGCAAAAGGTTAATTTCCTGATAATCTCAGGGTTGACACCACAAAAGGGGCATATTTTCTTGCTGAAAGCATTGCATAAGGCTTTTCAGGAGAATCAAAATATACAATTAACAATAGTTGGAGAAGGACCAGTAAAAGATGTGATTTGTCAGACGATTGAAGAGTTGAGCATGGGTAAATATGTTGATATTAAGCCATTTGTGATTTATGCTTCAGAGGAGCATATGAATTATTTTTCAAATGCAGATGTGTTTATACACCCTAGTCTTACAGATGTCAATGGAGATAAAGAAGGAATACCTGGCGCTTTGGTTGAGGCTATGGCAACAGGTTTACCGGTTATTTCAACTAACCATGCAGGAATTCCATATATTATTGAAAATGAAAAAAACGGATTATTAGCTGATGAATGGGATATTGATGGGTTGGCGAAATCGATTCTGCGGTTAGCAGCAGATGTTGATTTAAGGAAAAAGATTGGAAAGGCAGGTCAGGATTTTGCAACTCATCATCTTGAACTCCATGAAAAAGAAAAAGAATTAGAAGAAATTTATAAATCATTAATAGATAAAAAGACTGAAAATCAGAGATGATATATAGAAAGATAATTAGATCGGTAATAAGCTATATTCCCTTGGCTAAAAGGGTGCTGTCAAAAAAGGGGACAGGAGGAACAAATTCAGCTGAATACTGCAAAAAAATCTGGAATAATCATAAGAAGAGCTTAATAAAAACTGGAGTTAGTTTCCCAATTCGCTCTTTAGGGGAAATAGGACCAGGGGATTCTTTAGGAGTGGGATTTGAGGCTCTACTTGAAGGAACTGATAGTTATGTTGCGCTGGATGCCATAGCTCATGCAGATATCTCAAATAATTATCAGGTATTTAATGATCTTAAAGAGCTATATGTTCAGAACAATCCAGAGGGACCAGATGATAAAAAGGTTAATACTATTATAGATGAGGTTTTAGGTAAAGTCAAAGCTCCGAAATATATCAAATATTCGGTTCCATGGTGGGAAGAACAAGTAGTGGAAGAAGAAAGTCTGGATTTAATTATTTCAAATGCGGTAATGGAACATGTAGATGATTTACAACAAACCTATAAAACGATGTATAAATGGTTAGTCCCTGGAGGATATTGTTCTCATATAATAGATTATGGTGCACATGAATTCTCAATAGATTGGTATAAGCATTTGTATTATAATAATATGTTTTGGAAATTTCTTTTACATGGAAGGAAATATTCAATAAATAGATTATCTCATTCGTTCCAGGTTGAGGCCATGCAGAAAGCCGGATTTGAAATATTACTGAATGAACGGATGAAAGATAAAAATGTAGCAGAAAGAAATAAGGTAAACAGCAGAATCAGATCTCTTTTTTCTGATGAAGATCTGGAAACTTCTTCAGGTCAGATAATAGCAAGAAAACCCTCTAAAAGTAGATAAGAAATTATGTGTGGCATCGTTGGGATAATAAATTTTGATAAGATTAACGTAGTTGATTCGCAGTTGAATGCTATGATGAAGGAAATGAAACATAGGGGCCCGGATGATGAAGGTTTTTATATTGACAATAATGTAGGGTTGGGGTTTGTAAGATTAAGTATCCTTGATTTGTCGTTAGCTGGTCATCAACCTATGTTTAAGGGTAAAAATAATGAGGATGGAGAGCGGTATGTTATAGTTTTCAATGGAGAGATCTACAACTATATTGAGTTAAGAGAAGAGCTAAAAAAACTAGGACATACATTTAAAACAGGAACAGATACAGAGGTTCTTCTGGCAGCTTACATAGAATGGGGTGAGGACTGTCAGAATAAGCTCAATGGTATGTGGGCTTTTGCGATTTATGACCAATTAGAAAAATCACTTTTTGTCTCGCGTGATAGATTTGGGATTAAACCTTTCTATTATTATCAGGATGAGAATAAGTTTATATTTGCTTCAGAAATACCTCCGATATTAAAAGTGTTAAATAAAAAGGTGAAACAAGATGATAAGGTCATATTTAATTACCTTGTATTTAACAGAGTTGATCAGGTAGCAGATACATTTTTCGCGGATATAAAGAAATTGCCTCATTCTCACACGCTCAGGTTGGAAAATCAACAAGTGATAAAAAAGAGGTGGTATGCCCTTTCGGAAAATGTAAATAAGCCATTTTCGTGTTCTTCAGAATTTAGAGAGTTATTTAGTTCTTCTATTGGATTGAGGTTGAGAAGTGATGTTCCGATAGGGATATGTCTTAGCGGAGGGCTTGATTCATCCAGTATTGTTTCAATTTTGTTAAAAGATCACGGTAAGAACGATTTAAATACTTTCTCGGCTGTTTATGGAGGAGATCACATCAATAAAGGAAGAGAGTGGAAAGTAGATGAAACCAAGTATATAAACGAGTTTAAAGGGAAAGTGAAAAATATGTACTATACTACTCCCTCAGCTCAAACTTTCTTTTCAGATATTTTACCATTTATCAGAACACATGCTGAACCGGTATCTTCAACAGCGCAATATGCACAATATAAAGTAATGGAGCTAGCAAAAGAGCATGTTGTAGTTACTCTTGATGGACAAGGTGGAGATGAACAACTAGCAGGTTATCATTATTTCTTTGGAGTTTTATTTAAAGAGTTATTATATAAATTCAGGTTACTGAATTTGCTTAAAGAGACATATAACTATAAAAAGCTGCATAAAAGTAACTTTGCTTTAAAAATGTTTCTTTATTTTCTCCTTCCTCCTTCTCTGAAAGCAAAACTTAGATCTGCAACTCGGGAGTATATAGATACAGACTTCTTTAATACGCATAAAAAAACCTATAATCCGGTTACTGATGTTCTGTATAGTTCAAGATCATTAAGAGAGTCTCTTGTGAATCATTTTGAATATAAATTAGAACATTTATTGAAATGGGAAGATCGAAATTCAATGAGGTTCTCTATTGAAGCCCGAATACCTTTTTTAGATTATCGTCTTGTAGAAAGAACTCTTTCTATGAAAAGTTCTGATAAAATATCAAATGGAATAACAAAACGTATATTACGCGATTCTATGCAGTCATATTTACCAGATAAGATACTGAACAGAAGAGATGATGTTGGATTTGACACTCCGGAAGATGAATGGTTCAGAGAGCCTTTCATAAAAGAATTTGTTTTCGATATTATTGAGTCCTCAAGTTTCAAAGCTCGCCCATATTTTGATGTTAAAGTTGTGAAAAAACAATTTAACAGGCATTTGGAGCGAGAAATTAATGTGTCAAGAGATATTTGGAAATGGATTAATCTTGAGTTGTGGTTTAGAGAATATATTGACTAGATTTTTATGGAATACCTAAAAAATAGTAAAATTGAGGTTGACAAATGGAAAGATTTAGTTCGTAACTGTAAATTATCTACCCCATTTCAAACACATGAATTTTTTGAGTTCTATAACTCAATTGAACAACAATCAGCCAACGTGTATGCTATAGGAACGGGTGACCGGTTATTAGGGTTGGCTATTGTGACTATCCAGAAAGAAAAGGGGGTGAAACGATTCTTTTCGAAAAGAGGAATAATCTATGGAGGATGTTTATTGGAAGATGAAGTAGATGGTCAGGGTGTTTATAATCAGTTGCTTAAGTATGTAGCCGAAGATCTTAGGAATGAAGTTATTTATATTGAGATTCGAAATTATCTGGACTATTCTCATATTGAGATTAACGATATATGGCAGAGAATACCATACTATAACTGTAACATTGATCTAAGGGGAAAGACAATCGATGATCTGTTAAAAGCAATGACTTATAATCGAAGAAGGGAAATAAAACTTTCATTTAAAGAAGGTGCTGATGTTGAAGAAGCAAAGAGTCTTGATGACGTTCTTATTTTATATAACCTTCTTAAAGAATTATATAAAGACAGGGTAAAATTACCTTTACCCAATGAAAGTTTTTTTAAAAACTTTTATCATTCCGGCATTGGAAAAGTGTTTGTAGTTAAACATGAGGACAATATAATCGGGGGGGCATTTTGCCTATTTTATGCAGGATTATCTATATATACTTATTATTATCATGGAATCCGGGATTATCACCCCAAAATTTTTCCAACTCATTTGGCAATATATGGAGCAATGAAGTTTGGCATAGATAATAAATTACAAATGGTGGATTTAATGGGAGCAGGTAAACCGGAGGAGGAGTATGGTGTAAGAAAATATAAAGCTGCTTATGGAAGTAACCTGATTGAACAGGACAGGTTTCTACTTATCCAAAAACCGTTGTTGTATAAATTAGGGCTAAAGGGACTTCAGTTTTTAAAACGATTTAAATAAGAATGAATATCTTAATAGATGTTGGGCATCCGGCTCATGTTCATTTATATAAATTTCTTGCAAAAGGTCTCATTAAAAAAGGACATAAAGTTATAATCACAGTAAAGGATATTTCTTCTGCCAGGATTTTGTTGGAGGAAAATGGATTAGATTATATTTCACTTCCTGCAAAAGCAGACCGTTTGTTTGGAAAAATTTTTAAGCAATTACAGTTTGATTTGATTGTTTATAGATTAGTAAAAAAGCATAAGATTCAAATTGGAATTGGAACTTCAGTAACAAACGCTCATGTTTCCAGGATAACAAATATGCAGGCTGTTATTTTCGATGACGATGATGATGAAGCACAACCTTTAGTAGTTAAATGGCTGCATCCATTTGCATCTGTAATTCTATCTCCGGAATCTTTACTTTTTAAAGGGCGTAAACGGAAGACTTCAAACACAATTTATTATAAAGGTTTTCATGAGCTTGCTTATCTTCACCCAAATGTATTTAAGCCCAATCCGTCTGTATTAAAAGAATTTGGTTTGAAAAAGGGGGAGGTCTTTTTTATCTTACGTTTTAATGTGTTCAAGGCTCACCACGATATTGGGGAACGTGGTCTATCTATTGAACAAAAACGTCGAATAATAAAATGTCTTGAAGGAAAAGGAAGAATTTTTATTACAACAGAGAGAGAAATTGAACCAGAACTTGAGAAATATAAAGTGCCGGTTTCAAATTCTAATATACATCACTTATTATATTACGCAAGTTTGTTTATTGGTGATAGCCAAACAATGACATCGGAGGCTGCTGTTCTTGGAACACCATCAATAAGATGTAATTCATTTGTAAAACGTATAGCATATCTTGATGAAGAGGAAGAAAAGTATGGCTTAACATTCGGATTCTTACCTTCTGATTTTGATTTGCTACTAAGGAAACTCAATGAACTGACTTCTCGGAAAAACTTAAAATCTGAATGGAAACTTAAGCAGGAAAAGTTGTTGTCAGAGAAAATAGACGTTTCTGCGTTTATGCAATGGTTTATAGAAAGCTATCCCTCCAGTGTTCAGACTATGAATGAGAATCCCGATTATCAAGATAATTTTAAATAATGTCAGATTTTACGTTAAACATATATGACAAATTTCTCAATGCTCTTTTGAATAATGGTTATTTATTTCAAACTTTTGCAGAATTTATTAAAGCATCAGAATCAAGAATTGCAGTTTTAAGGCACGACGTTGATCTGTTACCAAAAAACTCTTTACAATTTGCCAAAATTCAGCAGGAACTTGGGATTAAGGGAGTTTATTATTTTAGGGCAGTTCCTCAAAGTTGGGATGAAAGAATAATAAAGAAGATTGCTGATTTGGGGCATGAAATAGGATTTCATTATGAGAGTCTTACTACTTGCAAAGGGAACATTGAGAGGGCAATTATGGACTTTGAAAGTAATCTGGAAAAACTTAGAAAATTAGTTCCTGTAAGTACGATTTGCATGCATGGTAGCCCTCGATCCCCATGGGATAGTAAGGAGCTTTGGGAGCATTTTAATTATCAAGATTTTGGAATAGTTGGGGAGCCGTATTTTGATATTAACTTTGCGGAGGTTTTATATCTTACCGATACAGGAAGAAGATGGGATGGAGATAAGGTTTCTGTCAGGGATAAAGTTCAAGGTTCAACGTTTAAAGTTCATGACTTTAAGTGTACAAAAGATATTATTATAGCTGCTCATAATAAGGAGTTGCCAGATAAAATTATGTTTACTTTTCATCCTCAACGGTGGACAGACAAGCCTTTACCCTGGTTAAAGGAGTTGTTCTGGCAGAATACTAAAAATATTATTAAAAAGTACTTTTTTGTAAAATAGCATATATAATGTTCAAAAATGAGATACTTCTAATTACCGGGGGGACCGGTTCTTTTGGAAAGGCTGTGCTTCGTCGTTATCTTGATTCTGAGTTAAAGGAAATTAGGATATTTAGCCGGGATGAAAAAAAGCAGGATGATCTTCGTAAACAACTAAAAGAACCAAAGGTGAAATTCTATATTGGTGATGTAAGGGATTATCAGAGCGTTGCAAATGCTATGCGTGGTGTAGATTATGTGTTTCATGCTGCAGCCTTAAAGCAGGTTCCTTCATGTGAGTTCTTCCCTATTGAAGCTGTAAAAACAAATGTTCTTGGTACCGAGAATGTCCTGGAGGCTGCAATAAACTATAATGTAAAGAGAGTAATCTGTTTAAGTACTGATAAGGCTGTCTATCCAATTAATGCTATGGGTATGAGTAAAGCTATGATGGAGAAGGTTATGGTTGCGCGATCAAGAAATTTGAATGAAAGTGAAACAGTTTTATGTGGTACAAGATACGGGAATGTAATGGCTTCTCGTGGTTCGGTAATTCCGTTGTTTGTTGAACAAATTAAGGCTGGAAAGCCGCTTACTATAACCGATCCTAACATGACAAGGTTTATGATGACTCTTGATGATGCAGTAGATCTTGTCCTGTATGCTTTCAAACACGGTAAACAAGGAGATATCTTTGTGCAGAAATCCCCAGCATCTTCAATCGGAGATTTATCCCATGCCCTTAAAGAAATCTACAATACAGATAATGAAATAAAAGTCATTGGTACTCGTCATGGAGAAAAATTATATGAAACTTTAGTCAATAGGGAAGAGATGGTGAAAGCTGAAGACTTAGGTGATTATTACAGAATACCAGCTGATAACAGGGGGTTAAATTATGAACAATATTTTTCAGAAGGAGTTGATGAAACCGAGATAGAGGATTATCACTCTCACAATACAACCCGGCTTGATGTGGAAGGAACAAAGACACTATTATTAAAACTAGAAGAAATTAGAAAAGACTTAAAGAGATAGCACAAATTTGGTATTAAAGAATTATGATTCACTGAGTTTGTTTAATTAAGTTTATTGGAAGGAGTTCCCCCATGCTTGTAGAAGAAATTCGAATTGAATAAATACATCAAATATAAATGAATAACAAGACTAAGATCGGAATAACCGGCCAATCGGGTTTTATGGGAACTCACCTGTATAATTACCTAAGGTTAAAGGAAGGGTTCATAGTAAATGAATTCGAAGATAAATTCTTTAAAGAAGAAAAACTTTTAAATGATTTTGTTGCTAATTGTGATGCAATAGTTCATTTGGCAGCTATGAACCGTCACGGTGATCCCCAGGTAATTTACGATACCAATTTGGGGCTTGTGAAGCAGTTAATTTCGGCTTGTGAAAATACAAATTCGAAACCTCACATACTTTTTTCATCATCTACTCAGGAAGTAAGGGGTAATCTTTATGGAAAATCAAAACTTGATGGGAGGAAGATGCTTGAAAAGTGGGCAGAAAGGAATAATACAAAATTTACAGCCTTTGTAATTCCAAACGTTTTCGGACCTTTCGGAAATCCGTTTTATAATTCGGTTGTAGCTACATTTTGTCATCAGCTTACACATGGTGAGCAACCACAAATTCAGGTAGATGGTCTTTTAAAGCTTATATACATAAATGAACTGACAGAAGAGTTTTATAAAGGGATTAAATACGAGCTTTTGTGTCAGAAAGAAGCTGTTTCAGTTTATAATGTTCCTCATACATCAGAGAAAAAAGTCTCAGAAATACTAGAATTGTTGGGATCTTTTAAATTGAATTATTTTGAAAGAGGTATTTACCCATCATTGGATGATAATTTTGAGCGGAATTTGTTTAATACTTTTTTGTGTTATATTGATATAAAAGAGCATTTTCCGGTAAAGTTTAAATTGCATACAGATGATCGGGGCAGCTTTGTAGAAACCGTTAAACTGAACAGCGGTGGCCAGGTATCTTTTTCAACAACAAAAGCAGGAATTACAAGAGGCAATCACTTTCATACCCGTAAAGCTGAACGGTTTGCAGTAATAAAAGGAAAAGCCAGGATACAGCTACGGCGGATTGGTTCAGATGAGGTACTTGATTTTTATTTAGATGGAAATGAGCCTGCCTGTGTAGATATGCCTGTATGGTACACCCACAATATTACCAATATTGGAGAAGAAGAATTATACACAATTTTCTGGATAAATGAGCACTTTAATCCAGATGATGCTGACACCTTTTTTGAAGGGGTATAAAGAATTTCGTTATTCCGATTTATTTTAAAAACAAATAACCCTATTTTCAAAAAATAAAACAGTACTATGCAAAAATCATCGCTCAAAGTTGCCACCATTGTTGGAACCAGACCTGAAATAATAAGATTAAGCGCAACTATAAAACTCCTAGATAAACACCTTAATCAAATATTGGTACATACGGGACAGAACTATGACTATGAACTCAATGAAGTCTTTTTTGAGGATTTAGGACTAAGAAAACCGGATTATTTTATGGGTGTCGATACTTCTTCTTTGGGGGCAACGGTTGGAGATATTTTTAAAAAGACAGAAGAAATATTAAAAGCAGAACAACCTGATGCCCTGTTGGTATTAGGTGATACCAATTCTTGTCTTTCAGCATATATGGCAAAACGAATGCGTATTCCGATATTTCACATGGAGGCAGGAAACCGAAGTTATGATTTTAACGTGCCTGAAGAAATTAACAGACGGATCATAGATCATATTGCCGATTATAATTTGGTTTACACAGAACATGCCAGAAGGCACTTGATCAGTGAAGGGCTTCAACACAGGCGGATTTATTTAACAGGTTCCCCTATGTATGAAGTACTTCATCAAAACTTAGAGAAAATTAAAGCATCGGAAATATTAAAAGAACTGAATCTTGAACAAAAAAAATATTTTGTAATTTCTACTCACAGGGAGGAAAACGTTGATAATCCCAGAAACCTGGAGAAGATTATAGCAGTATTGAACACACTTGCAGAAGAGTACAATGTTCCTGTAATTGTATCAACTCATCCCCGTACCCGGAAAAGGTTAGAGTCTAGTGGTTTGAAAGCAGATGAACGGGTGAAGTTCTTAAAGCCTTTTGGTTTTAATGATTATGTTCACCTTCAAATGAACGCATTATGCACTGTTTCTGATAGTGGGACGATAAGTGAGGAGAGTGCTATGTTATCTTTTCCAGCGATATCGTTGAGGCAATCTATGGAACGGCCGGAAGCGCAAGATGCCGGGACAATAATTTTATCCGGGTTTGACCCTGAAATTGTACTCAGTTCAATTCGTTCTGTTATCGAAGAGCATATAGGAGGAACATACTCAGAAATTGCTAAAGAATATCAGGTAGAAAACACTTCCTGGAGAGTATTGAAGTTAATACTGGGAAATTCCAGATTAAGTAATATGTGGTGGGGGATTAGTGGGAAAGTGTAATCAAAATCCAAAATTCATTCCAAAACTGTAAGTTAAGGTGTTTTTCCAAAAATATGAAGAATTATATCGTTCATAATCTCCCTTAATATTCCTTTTAATAAGGTCTGCAAATAAAAAAACATCGTTTAGTAGTTGGTAATTTACATTAAAACCAAATTCAGTTTGTTCCCACATAGTATCCTCCAGGAAGGGAATACCTAAGACTTTTTCTTTTTGCCTAATATAAGGATAATCCGGTCCTTTTTGAGCGAATGAGTACCATCCGCTAAGCTGAATTTTACTAAGAGGTTTGTAATCTGCAGCTAAGTATATTTCGCGAGCATTATCTTTTAAGTAGTGTCCCAGATTATACCAGTTAGAATTATACAGGGTTGTTAAATTATCGTTCTTATATGCAAGAGGATTAGTTCTTATATACTCTAATGTTATGCTCATATTGGGGATTATATTCGTCACTTTTATTCCGCCCTGCATACTCCAGTGGTTGGCGTGCTCCTCCTCATTAAATAGAGTTTTGAAAGAAAGCACATCTACAAACATGGAGTAATAAATATTTATTTTTGGAATCAACCGGCTGTTTATGTTAAAAAACATTTGAGAGTTTTGCCCTGCCGAGTTGGTTGCAGCATTATAAGTATGGTCTACAGATTTATAAAAGAATACGGGTATAAAATATGCCGGGTTTAAGTTTTGGTCAGAATATACAACAGAATTTCCCACGGAAAAATATAAGTATTTCCAGGGAATGAATGTGAACATATTGGCAGCGATATATTTGTTGTGAAAGACATTTCGTTCAACTCCATTATAATTATAAGAACGAGAACTGTCAATGACTTCGGATACCAACCAACCGTGAAAATAATCAAATTCAAACCATGATACTGGCTTTAAGTGCAGTTTTAGTTGGGCAAAAGAAGGGGCTTTTGCTGAAAAAATATTAGGATATCTATAAGAATTTCCCCATTCAATATAATCTTTTACGAGACTAACTGTTCCCCACTCCCAGCTGTATGTTAATCCTCCCCGCATCTCACTATAATCTCCTTCCCGGTATTTGCCTCCATTACGCAGGTTAAGGAAACCAGTGTCGGCAAGGGGGATTTTCTCTGCATTATCTCTTAAACTGGCATAAACACCAAGATGTTTCCCAACATAAGAAAAAACTTCCGCTCCATACCACCTGTGGTAATTTATTCCATTTTCATTTGACCACCCCTGTCCACCAAAAATACCGTTAAGTGAAAACGTAAATAAGGAATCGCTAAAATATAATATGTCAAAACGTTTATTGTTGAATTTTCCGGTAAGTAATTCTTTATTGTAATCGCGGAGATAGAAGTAAACTTCTTTTCTTTGTCTTACGTTTAGTAAACTATCCTTTTTAGAAGCTTCGTGTAGTTTTTCTGCAATTAGTTTTCTTGGATACGGTTTTATCGAAGAGTTAATTGTAATTATTTGTTCGTTAGCAAGTTCGTCCAGAAAGTTGTAAATTCCTTTATTTGAAATATCTTGGTATACTGTTTGTGAATAAGATGTTAGAGGTAAATATATCCAGATTAGAATTATTAGGTACTGTATTTTCATTCTCCTATGCACTTCTTAATTTTTTAAAGATTATATTATAAAATGCTTTGAAAAAGTATTTCAGGTCTGTTCTTATTGGATGTTTGTCGTAAGCATCAAGATACCGTTTCTCTGACTCGATTATCTCATCAAGTGTTCTGGGGTTGTCAACGTAGAAGGGAGGTACTAATCCGGGAGTATAGTTTATTCTTCGCTGTTGATGTTCTTTGGAGTAAAGGCTAAAGTAATGACGGCTGAGCGGCCTGACACCAACTATTTTCATGTCCCGTCTTAAAAGGTTAATAATCATTGGCAGTTCGTCTATCCAGAATATTCTAAAGAATTTACCTAATGTACTGACTCTAAAATCCGATTTAAATTTGCCGCCTTCCTGAAGTCCAACTTTTCTGTAAACATAATCTTGTAAGAATTCTGAATAGGGGTGCATCGTACGAAGTTTATATACTTTAATTATTTTTCCTTCTTTACCTACTCTTTCTAGTCTGATGAGTGGTCCATAAGTTGGTTTTTCCGGGAATAGAGGTTCCTTAGTCTTTAGTGCAGCAAAATATAGGTATCCGTTGTTTTCCATCTCATCTATAACATCAAAGCCACAACTATAGAGCCTGCCAAATGCTTCGGCTTTTGTTAAAACGCGGTTTTGTCCGCGTGTGATCAGAAAGTAGATTTTCTTTGTAAAAGTAAATTTTGGAAAGGTTCGTTTAATGATAAAGTCGAAAAAGTAATAAATATAATTGATTATTGGAGGGAATTTTTTTAGGAGCCTCGCTTTTCGCTGGTTTTTAGTTTCCAGAAAACCAACGAAAATGCCTCCATTGGGGAGTCTGGTGTTGACGGATTCAAAAAACTTATTTATATATCGAATGTCATTAACACGCTTAAGGTTTACGACAGAATCAATAACATTAAAACTTAAAAGTTTAATATTCAGGTGCGAGGTCGTTTTAACGACAAATGTTTTAAATGAATCTAATGGAACATATTTAAATATAAAGTTAAATGCATCGGGAGCGAGTTCTTTTAACAGGGTTTCCTGACGATGTTTTAATGCTTCATCATTTAAAAGGCTTTTGATTTCTTTCTTATCATTTACTAAACGTGTAGTTAATATGTTATTTGGTGGTACTTTAGGTAACTGCTTAGGCTTTAATGATTCTATTTTTGTGGCAGTTCTTATCCAGAAAAAAACAATGCAAAATCCTGTTTCAACTATTGTTGAGATGGCAAGGGTTCCGAAGACAATCATCCTTGAGTAGTGGGCAACACGGGTGAAATACATCAAAGTTGAAATTATACCAAGAGTTATTCCGCTGGTTAATATGATCTTAGTTAAAGGTTTAACGAAATAGCCTTTCTCTTTAGGGGGGCTATATTTTTTTACTGATAATGATATTAATATCCATATAGCGATGAATAAAAGAAATGAGTTAATATAATTATTAAAGACAGGAAAAATTGTGTCTTGTTTAAAGGCTAATGACAGATAAAACGAAATGAATATTAGTAAGGTATCTAATAAGAATATTGTATGTTTTCTTAGTTTCACTTCTTAATTGCGTTTAATTGGATATTTTGTATTTTGAACTAAAGATAGCTATTTATGTGTCGCTTTTGCAATTGCATTCAATATATAAATTTATTCACCCATTTTATATAACTTTTATGGTATCTATTCAATCGCTTCGTTAGTGAATTTTACTTTTTTTACGATCGTACTAAAGATTTGATTTACATAGTTATTTATATCCTTTTTATCTAAGTTGATAGTAATATCAGGGTTCTCGGGTGCTTCATATGGAGAGGATATTCCGGTAAAATCGCTAATTTTCCCTTCTCTGGCTTTTTTGTATAATCCTTTTGTATCTCTTTGCTCACAAACTTCAATAGGGGTACTCACATAAACTTCAAAAAAAAATTCAGGGCTTATTATTTCCCTGGCCATTCGACGAATCATTATCGTGGGGGAAATAAATGCACATAAGGTAATAATACCACAGTTGCAGAAAAGTTTAGAGACTTCTGCAACTCTGCGAATGTTCTCTGATCTGTCATTGTTAGAAAATCCCAGATCGCTGCAGAGCCCTCCGCGAATTTTATCGCCATCTAATAGTGCGGTTAATAATCCCTGATCATGTAACTTTCTTTCCAGAGCATTAGCCAATGTTGTTTTTCCTGAGCAAGAAAGACCAGTAAACCAAATTACCATACTATTTTGTTGGAGCATTTTCTCTTTTTGCCTTCTATGTAAGAATTGATTCTCATCTGGGAACATGGTTTTATTACTTTTTGTTTCTGAAAACATAAATGTAATTGAATTCTTTAAGTTGTTGTATTTTTTACTCTTATGAAATTAGCATTATTTTTTAGGACGTCGAAAAACTTTGTTAACGAAAAAGAGTAATTATTGATAACGTTATGTAACCTATTGGAATTAAAGTAGTAAACGAAATAAATTTCAAGTTTTTCAGAATGTCAATTTTTAGTTTTATTAACCATGTTATTGGTAAAGGTAATCCAGAGTCCACTTTATTCATGGATTTTCCGGCTTGCGAAGAACAGAACCTATGGGTTGAATATTCAAAAGAAAATTCTGTTTTCAAACTCTGGTCGCCTTTAGCAGAAATGGTTAGGTTAAATCTTTATCAGAAAGGCCATGGACAAAACCACTTAAAAAGCCAGTTTTTAAGGAATGTTGGAGATGGATTGTGGATGACAAAGCTAAAAGGTAACTTAGTTGGAAAATACTATACTTTTCAAGTCAAATTCGGTGATAGGTTTTTCCCGGAAACCCCCGGGATTTATGCTCAGGCTGTTGGTGTTAATGGCAGCAGGGCAATGATTATTGACATGGAAGAGACAAATCCTGTGGGCTGGACACATCATAAAAGGCCGGAACTGAGAACTAAAAATGATATTATCCTCTATGAATTGCACGTCAGGGATTATTCCATCAGTCCTTATTCGGGAAGCTGTTTTAAAGGAAAATATTTAGGTTTAGTTCAAGGCGGAACGAAAAATCCGTTTATGCAATCCACAGGAATAGAGCATTTGGTAGAACTGGGAATTACTCATGTACATTTATTGCCGGTTTTTGATTTCAATTCGATAGATGAAAGTGAATCGGAGAAGCCGAAGTATAATTGGGGCTACGATCCGATGAATTATAATGTGCCCGAAGGATCATATTCAACGGATGCTCTTGAGGCAACAACCAGGATTAAAGAGTTTAAAGAGCTGGTAATGCGATTGCATGAAAATGGGATTCGGGTTGTTATGGATGTTGTTTTCAATCATACGGGAGGTAGAGAGAACTCAGTATTTAACCTGGAGGCCCCGCGGTACTATTACAGGCATACCAAAAGCGGAGGGTGGTCAAACGCTTCCGGTTGCGGAAATGAAACAGCTTCAGAACGAGCTATGATGAGAAAGTTTATCATAGAATCATGTAAATACTGGGCAACAGAATACAGAATAGATGGCTTCAGGTTTGACCTGATGGGTGTTCATGATATCGAAACCATGAACATCCTTTCGGGGGAGCTTAAGAAGATTGAACCGACAATTTTCGTATACGGTGAAGGATGGACTGCTGGAGAGTGTTCATTTCCCTCTTCAAAAAGGGCTCTGAAAATAAATACACGAAGCTTAAACGATATAGCAGTTTTCAGCGATGATATTCGGGACAGTATTAAGGGGAGTGTTTTTGCAAAGAACAGTAAAGGTTTTGTAAATGGAGGTGAAAATTTTGAGGAGTCAATAAAATTTGGGGTAGTAGGAGCGGTGAATCATCCGCAGATTAGGTATGATGATTGCGTTTATTCTAAATTGCCCTGGTCAGATAAACCAGCTAAGGTGATCGGTTATGTTTCCTGTCATGATAATCATACTTTATTTGATAAATTAAAGCTCACTTGTCCGGAGGCTTCAGAAGAAGAGATAAAGAATATGCATTGCCTTGCAAATGCTATTATTCTTACATCCCAAAGTATACCTTTCCTGCATGCCGGTGTAGAGTTTATGCGTTCAAAAAAGAATGTATACAATTCATACAGGGCTTCTGACAGGATAAACCAGATTGACTGGAACCTAAAAAATAAAAATTTTGATGTTTTTGAGTATTACAGAGATTTGATAGCATTGCGAAAAGAACATTCAGCTTTTAAAATGCCGACAGAAAAAATGATTTCCGAACACTTGCATTTTTTTGATGTAAATCAACCGGGTGTCGTAGCTTATCAAATATCAGATCATGCTAATGGTGATAAATGGCGGAATATTGTTGTGGTTTACAGTGGGGGTAGAGAAGATTATATATTTAGCCTGCCAAAAGGAACCTGGATTGTTTGTGCAAAAGGTAACAGAATATATCCCAAAGGGATTGAAGAGATTAGCGGGAACGTTTTGGTACCCGCAATTTCAATGATGATATTGTATCAAAGATAGGGTAGTATCAAGAAATAAAAGTTGGATGAGATTACTCTTTATCATCAGTGAGAACACTGTGGTAAAGTTTCTTCGTAGAACTAATCAGAAATGGTGTTATTACAGTCTTCGTATCGATAATTTTGAGTAGAAGCAGGAAAATTAGACTGAGGTATGATATGCAAGGTATATTCTCCTAATGTTGTTGTTAACGATATGCTATACGTTGGTAATTCCAATGGGTGTTTGTATGCGTTTGATATAAAGCTTCTTAATAATTATTGAGAGGGCAACCACTCTGGTTTTTAAATAATAAATAGTGCCACTAAATAGGAAAATTAGATAAAAGAAGTCGGAGTATCCTATAATTAATGCACATTTTCTACAATTTAAATCTCATTAAGATTTTATAAGTTACTCAACAAATAAAGCCATCCTGATTGCTCAGAATGGCTTTCCCTTTTGCCATGAAATCAAAACAATGAAAACTACATAAATACTGAAGTTTACCAGCATTGCCTGTATAAACATACAGTGTGAATGCAAATATATTAAATAATATTTGTATTTCAATATAAGTTGCTCATTCTATTTTATTTATTTGTACTTGAAGAACGGTTATTAAAATAAACTGGATTATTGCTGTAATAAAAGGTGAATAAACTCATCATTTTTTCTTGTAAAAAAGTATTTTCACAGAAAGAAAAAAATTATACATTTAGTGCATTGTAATTGGGATGATTTAACAATAAGCAATCGCAAAAATCTATAGATTGTTCTGTGGTTACTTCAATTTTATTAAAAAAGTGGGAAAGAAAAGATTAATAAAAAAGTACGAGCAACTGGCACCGGAACTGCTAAGTTTAATTAAAGAGACTTACCCGGATGGGTTTGAGGATAATTTAATTTCAATACCAATGCCGACAGGAGAACTGGCGTTGGCCTTGCCATTAGAAACCGATGAGGTTTCTTATCTAATCAAGTTACCCAATAACACTATTCCGGAAGATAACGATGATGATGATAATGGGATTTCTGAAGATTTCGGAAATTTTGAGTCTCTTGATGCTGCTGAAGATATTCCAGATGAAGATTAGGGTTTATTAGTGCCGAGTCAACCATAAAGTGACGTAAAATATGATTTTGAAAGAGGCAAAAACAAAGGAAAACAATTCTCCTTGCCAAAAATGGCGCGTTACTAGCTTCTAAAATATTCTGACATCAATGATTGATCTGAGTCATATAATTTGTTCCGGAATGCCAGTTTATCCTGGAAGTCCTGAAGTCTTATATGAAGATTTTTGCACTCATGAAAAAGACGGGTTTGCAGAATCTGCTATACATTTTACTTCTCATGTTGGAACCCATATTGATTTTCCCTACCATATTCTTCAAGGTGGGAAATCATCAGCAGATTTTGAGTTAGAGACATTTATGGGGAAAGGGCTTAGGGTTACATACAGCCTAAACGATAAAAATATTATTGATGAAATTGACTCTAAAATTTCAATGTGGGGAATTCCCGGTTTTATTTTAATATGTACACATTGGGACAGATATTGGGGAAAACCGGAATATTTTGTGGATTTTCCACTTCCAGGGAAAGAGGTTTTTAAATATTTAGCTTCTTTAAAACTGAAAGGAATTGGTATTGATACTGCTTCTGTAGATGAAATATATAGTGAAACCCTCGAAAATCACAAAATTTTAATGGAGAACGAACTTGTCATCATTGAGAATATGACAAACCTGAATAAGTTACCGGATAGTATTTTTAATTTTTTTTGTTTTCCTTTGAAATTACAAAAGGGTAATGGTTCGCCAGTACGGGCTGTTGCTCAACTTATTGAATAGAAATGAGGACTGAAAAAACCGGCGATCCGTTTGGTAGGGCCATAACGGATTTTTATTGTAACAGATGGAGGGCTTCTAAAATTAATGTTGAGTCAAATATTTCAACAATAGAGAAAATATCACCTTCATATTTATTTCGTAATTATAAGAATATGCCAGCTATTGAGAAGGAGGCTCTTGAAGCATGCACCGGAAGGGTTCTGGACGTTGGAGCATGTGCCGGAAGCCACTCTTTGTATCTTCAGCAGGAAAGAGGACTTGAGGTGAAGGCAATTGATATATCTCCGGGTTGTTGTGAGGTAATGAAGAAAAGGGGAGTGAAAAATGTAGAATGCGTAGATTTTTATAAAGTGGATTATGACGAAAAGTACGATACTATTTTGTTGTTAATGAATGGAATAGGAATATCTGGGACCCTCGTTGGTTTGGAACATCTTTTAAAGCAAGCTAAAAAGCTAATGGTCCCGGGAGGTAAAGTTTTATTTGACTCCTCTGATATAGATTATGCATTTTACGAAAAGGACGGAAGCAAATGGGTAAACCTGAACAGTAACTACTATGGCGAAGTTCAATACAAGCTAACCTATAAGAAAGAAGAAGAAAGTGCGTTCAACTGGCTTTTTATTGATCCGGATACTATGGATAAGGTTGCCCGCGAATCTGGATTTAAGTTTACCCTGTTAAAGAGCGGGAAGCACTATGACTACCTGGGAGAACTCAGAATTGGATAAAGGAAAGGGGTAAAGTTTTATAAAATGAAAAACCTGAGAGGTCTCCCTTAATTAATTTATTCTTCAGATAACAAAAAGGAAGGTTTCCTACAAAAATTATTATTTTTAGAACAAACCAAAACTTAGTGGTAATGAAAAAAATTCTGCTTATTGTTTCTACATTAATTGTATTGATATTATTATTGGCAATTTTCTTTTTACGTAGTACTTCCGGATATCGTTCCATCTATTTTGTCCCCGAAGATGCAGTGATGATTATTGAAACAAAAGATCCCGTTCAGACATGGGATAAAATCGTGCATAGTAAAGCCTGGGGGCACTTCAGTACAAACGAATATTTTGATGAATTAAATCAGGAAATCCTATCTTATGATT
Source organism: Bacteroidales bacterium (assembly GCA_965230395.1). GTDB lineage: Bacteria > Bacteroidota > Bacteroidia > Bacteroidales > UBA10428 > UBA10428. The sequence goes on along the minus strand of CBDDKV010000002.1, from coordinate 6,292,710 downwards.
CTTTGATAAACTCAAGTAAACTACTGTTAAAATTAGTAGGGAAGAAATCACTTACAATGTCGCAGCACCCTCTGGGTAATGAAAAATATGAATATATTTATATTGTTGATGTTGGTAAAGTTGCAAAGTACAAAAGTCCCGAGAAGCTAATAAAGTCGGTTTTAGGAAAGGGGTACGAGGTTACCAGTAGGGATTACAAAGATGTTCCGATTGTTGAATTGTTTGATCTGGAAGAGGGTAGCAATTATTTTATGGCTTTCTCTGAGGGGAAACTAATTTTTAGTTTTGAACCCAAACTTGTAGAGAAGTCTATAGATGCTTCGGAGAAAAAAATAATCGGACGGGACATGAAATACCTTGATGTTCAGTCTAAAATTGGTGGTAGAGGTTTGTTAACCGTATATTTTAATTATAGAAATTTATCGGGTTTGTTGAATTCACTGTCGCCGGAAGCGAAAGATACTTATAAAAGTAATACAAAGTATATGCATTATTCCGGGTTGTATTTTGATATTGATAAAGAGGGGCTTCTGACATTGGAAGGATATACAAGTTTTGATGACAGCACACCTGAAGAATACCTGGGAATGTTGGTGGAAGGTGAAAATCAGCCACAATCGGCTCAGGTAATTCCGTTAAGGCTGGCTTCGATGGCAAAAATCAACTTCAAAGATGCGAGTGACTATTTTCAGAAAACTATGAAGAGTATGAGCCGGGAAGATTATGAAGAGTACATGAAGGATGTTAAGAAAATAGAGAAAAAATTAAAGATTAGCCTTGAAAAGAATTTGTTTAGCTGGATGGAAGATGAAATAGTAATGTTGCAGACCCAGCCATCAAACTTAGGCCGGGACAATGAATTTGCTGCAATTTTGCATGCAAAAGATTCCTCAAAAGCTGCAGAAAATCTGCAATTTATCTGGAAACAAATTAAAAAGAATACCCCGGTGAAAATTAAATCAGTTAATTATAAAGGGTACAGTATCGATTATATAGCCTTTCCCGGGATAATTAAGGCATTATTTGGAAATGCGTTGAAAAAACTGGAGAAACCTTATATTGCCCAGGTCGGAGAAAATGTTTTGTTAAGCAACCATCCGCAAACGCTCAAGAATATTATTGACGACTATTTTAATGAAGAGTCGTTAAAAACATCGGTAGATTATTATAATTTCAATAAAAACCTTGAGAATAAATCAAGTATACAGATCTATTTTGAACCACCAGTACTGTATCATAACTTAAAGGCTTTTGTTGATTCGGAAACATGGGCAAAGCTGAAAGAAAATAAGAAGTATATCACATGTTTTAGGCAGGGGGCTGTTCAAATCAGCAGAGTAGGCGATTTAATGCATTTTGTTTTAAAAGCGCAGTACAAACCGGAAGCGAAAGAATGGAAAAAACAGTATTACAATTCAGCCGAAATATTCTCAATGTTTAATTATATGGAGCCTGTTCAGGAAAAGGAGAATGAAGAAGTTAAAGAAGATTCTTTACCTCAGATTATTATATCGGATCTGGATGCTAAAAAGTTCGAAGATTATTATGAAACAGGGGAACTTAAGATTGAAGTAGAACTGAAGGATGGCTTAAAACATGGAACCATAAAGCAATATCACCCGAACGGGAAACTAAAACTAAAAGGGGAATATAAAGAAGATTTCCCGACGGGTAAATGGAAATATTACGATGAGGATGGTAAGCTGGAAAATACGGTCAAATATTAGAATACCTTTGAGGAATATGCTCTTTACGGTTAATTTCAGCCTTCTGTCTTTTGTTCAATTGCATATATTTGCAGTTTTAAAATTAATAGAACTCTCATGAGTAAGCGAGAAATAATTTTACTAAATATTACCGGAGAAGATAAACCGGGAGTAACCACTACATTAACAACCATATTGTCCAATTATAATGTGAATATTCTTGATATTGGACAGTCAGTCATACATGAACAGCTTTCACTGGGTATACTTTTCGAATTGCCCCATGAGTCAGAGTCGGCTCCAGTACTAAAAGATCTGCTTTTTAAGGCTTATGAAACAGGTATAAACGTAAAGTTTACCCCCATAAAGGAGGAGCAGTATAATCACTGGGTAAACTTACAAGGGAAAGACAGGTATATCGTAACAGTACTTTCACGTAAAGCAACTTCACTTCAGTTATCAAAGGTGTCCGATATAATATACAACCAGGGATTGAATATTGATACTATTACGCGTTTAACAGGAAGGGTTCCGTTAGGAGATGAAGTTATTGACGAGAAACCAAAGGCTTGTATACAGTTTTCCGTCAGGGGAAAACCAAAAAATGAAGAAAAGATGCGTAGCGATTTTATCAATGTCTCAAAGAAAATAGGGGCTGATATTGCATTTCAGGTTGACAATATATTTCGAAGAAACCGCCGTTTGGTTTGTTTTGATATGGATAGCACATTAATTCAGGCCGAAGTAATTGTTGAATTGGCAAAGAAAGCCGGTGTAGGTAAAAAAGTCGATGAAATAACGGAAGCGGCCATGCGGGGAGAGATTGATTTTGATTCCAGTTTTAGACAAAGAGTTGCTTTATTAAAAGGGCTAGACGAAAATGTGATGCATGAAATTGCTGAAAACCTGCCAATTACTGAAGGAGCCGAACGGTTATTCAGAAACCTGAAGAAATATGGTTTCAAAACAGCTATCCTCTCTGGAGGGTTTACATATTTCGGAAAATACCTTCAGCATAAATTCGACATAGATTATGTATTTGCAAATGAGCTGGAAATCTTGGATGGAAAACTAACCGGCAAGCATATTGGAGAAATTGTAAATGGTAATATGAAGGCAGAGTGGTTAAAGAAGCTGGCTTTTAAAGAGGATATCAAACTGGAACAGGTTGTAGCAATAGGGGACGGAGCTAATGATTTACCGATGATAAATGTTGCCGGGCTGGGGATTGCATTTCATGCTAAGCCAAAAGTGAAAGAGAATGCAAAACAAAATATTTCAACGATAGGCCTTGATGCAGTTTTGTATTTAATGGGCTTTCGTGACAGGGAGATTAGTTAAACCGAATAATTGACACTGTTTAGGGCTAAAGTCGATCGCCACATACAATGTAATTTCTGAACTTATTATTAATTCGTGGTTTCTGGCTTCATTTCAGGTATCGGAATATATCAATTTTTAGGATTGTTTGATATTACCTTTCCTGTTATTCCGATGCCTTTGGGATAAGAAGAGAGCCATGTCTGCGGGTATTGCTAACCTGCTCCCCCACAAAATTAATGTCATAAACGATACGGGTTAAACCAGAAGAAATAAAAAAACCCTCTCCGGAAAGGAGAGGGTTGAGTGTATAAAGGAAAGTTGTTTACATCATTCCCATTCCGCCACCCATTCCGCCACCCATAGGAGGCATAGCAGGAGCAGATTCTTCAGCCACATCAGAAACAACACATTCTGTTGTTAAGAACATTCCGGCAATTGAAGCTGCATTTTCAAGGGCCACGCGGGCAACCTTAGTAGGATCAATAACACCAGCTTCGTATAAATTTTCATACTTGTCAGTACGGGCATTGTAACCAAAGTCATCGCTACCTTCTTTGATTTTCTGAACAACAACAGAACCGTCAAGTCCCGCATTTTCAACAATCTGACGAAGAGGTTCTTCAAGAGCTCTTTTTACGATAGCAACTCCGGTATTTTGGTCATCGTTATCAAGTTCAAAACCTTCAAGGGCAGAAATTGCACGGATGTATGTAACACCACCTCCAGGGATAATACCTTCTTCAACAGCGGCACGGGTTGCACTAAGGGCATCGTCTACGCGGTCTTTTTTCTCTTTCATTTCAACCTCAGAGGCAGCACCTACGTACAGAACAGCAACACCGCCTGCTAATTTAGCAAGACGCTCCTGAAGTTTCTCTTTATCATAGTCAGAAGTAGTACCTTCAATTTGAGTTTTAATTTGCTTAACTCTTGCGTCGATGTTTTCTTTTGCCCCAACACCATTAACAACAGTTGTGTTTTCTTTGTCGATAACTATTTTTTCAGCAGAACCCAACATGTCTAATTGTGCTCCTTCAAGCGTTAACCCTTTTTCTTCTGAAATAACTACTCCACCGGTTAAGATAGCAATATCTTCAAGCATTTCTTTTCTTCTGTCACCAAAACCTGGAGCTTTAACAGCCGCAATTTTAAGTGAACCACGAAGTTTGTTAACAACAAGGGTCGCAAGGGCTTCTCCGTCTACATCTTCTGCAATAATAAGCAACGGACGGCCAGACTGTGCAACAGGCTCAAGAACAGGAAGAAGATCCTTCATGGTAGAAATCTTCTTGTCATAAAGAAGAATATATGGGTTCTCAAGAACTGACTCCATTTTGTCAGTGTCTGTTACGAAGTAAGGAGAGATGTACCCGCGATCGAATTGCATACCCTCAACAACATCAACACTTGTTTCTGTTCCCTTAGCTTCCTCAACAGTAATAACTCCTTCTTTTGAAACCTTTTCCATTGCTTCAGCAATAAGCTTGCCGATTTCCTCGTCGTTATTTGCTGATATTGAAGCGACTTGCTTGATTTTTTCGTTATCGTCTCCAACTTCGTGAGAAGTCTCTTTAAGTGTTTCGATAACTTTGCCAACAGCTTTGTCGATACCTCTTTTAAGATCCATTGGATTAGCACCGGCAGTTACGTTTTTCAGTCCAACGTTAACAATCGACTGTGCAAGTACTGTTGCAGTTGTAGTTCCATCACCGGCATCATCTGCAGTTTTTGAAGCAACTTCTTTTACAAGTTGAGCACCAATGTTTTCAAACTTATCTTCTAATTCAATCTCTTTGGCAACACTTACTCCATCTTTTGTAACTTGTGGAGCGCCAAATTTTTTCTCAATAATAACATTACGCCCTTTAGGACCAAGAGTTACTTTAACAGCATTGGCCAATTGATCCATACCCTTTTTTAACAGATCGCGGCTTTCAATATCAAATTTTATTTCTTTTGCCATTTTTATACGTTTTTTTAAATTCCAGAAAAATTAAACGATTGCAAGAATATCCGATTGTCTCATAATCAGGTAGTCTTTTCCTTCAACGGACAACTCTGTTCCAGCATATTTACCATAAAGAACAGTATCACCCACATTAACCTGCATTTCAACATCCTTGTTGCCGGCTCCAACCGCAACGATAGTTCCTCTTTGAGGTTTCTCTTTTGCCGAATCAGGAATAATGATACCACTTGCAGTGCGTTCCTCTGCTTCTTGAGGTGACACAAGAACTCTGTCTTCTAATGGTTTAATTTTTACATCAGACATGTTTGTTTGTATTTTTTAGTTAAACAAATTTTTTTAGAATTTTTGAAAGGGTATTTACACAATCTGTGCCAAATAGCATTTAGTACTGTAAAGGCAGATTAACTGGACATTTTAACAGGAAAATATATGTTCTTTTTAAATGATATTTTGTGGTCTTCTGGATAAATGTTTGGTGATGAGTGTTTTGTGTGTGTGGTTGTTTGGGGCATAGGTATATAAAAAAAGTGTCAGTATTTCTGACATACTGACACCTTTTTTCTTTGTAGCGTAAACTGCTTTTATTCTTCAGAAGATTCTCCTCCGGCAGGTTCGGGAGTAGGTAAGTCGGCAGGAAGATTAGGAACCATGTTTGAATTAATGGGATTTTGCTGATTTATTACCTGTTCCTGAATTTTAGACTTTACTGTTTCTTCTTGTTTAGGAATAGTGTAACTTGCAAGAACACTGAGTACAAGCAAAGCAGAAGCAAGTGTCCAGGTTGCTTTCTCAAGGAAGTCTGTAGTTTTTCTTACTCCCATTACTTGATTAGAGCCTGAAAAGTTAGCTGCTAATCCTCCACCTTTTGAATTCTGTACCAAAACTACCAATATTAGCAATACACAGGCCAACAGAATTATTATAGAAATTAATGCATACATGGTAATAACCTATTTAGATTTTTCAATTAATTTTTTAATCTCAGTAATTTGACCCGCAAAGTAAACACTTTTTTCCGGATATTTCAAACATAATTTCTCATAAGCAAATATAGCCTTCGCGTAGTTCCCCTGTTTGAGGTAAATATTTGCTAATGTGTCTGTTATTAGATGTTCGTTCTCCTTAACGGATTCCTCGGATATATCTTCCGGTTCACTTCTTACCGGATTGTCTGGTTTTATTTTGGGGTTCGCTTTAATAAATGAGTCAATAATAGAATGATGTTTCTTCTGATTTTCAGTTAATTCAAACATTTCATTCTCAACTACTTTCTCTGCAGATACCCCTTTGTTTATAAGGGTCAGGATATCTTCTTCCGGTTTCTTATTGTTATCTTTAAAATCGTCGGGTGGGGTGTTTAAATTTCTATTTTTATTGTCTGATTTGTCATTTTTCTCATCAAGTAGCTCTATTAATTCCGGTCCGCTTTCTGTTATCCTCACAACATATTGTTCCAGATCTACACCATCCCCGTATTCTTTTTTTACATCAATGGAAGTGCTAAATTCAATTGCATCGTCATTATTTTGTTGAAGGTAAGTTATCTGGTTATTTAAGGTGTCTGAGATATTTTCTTCAATTGTGTCCTTGACATCTTTTTCCGGAGACTTTGCTGGTTTATGGCCTTCATCCCTACTGAGTTTTTCTTCTGTCCCTGTTTTTTCTTCTTTAATCGGATGTAACAGGTAGTAAAGAATTTTACGGTCGGTTACATACGCAGCGGTGAAATTCAGCACCGGCTTAATTGCTTCTGGAGAAAGATTAAAAAGATTTTTTATTCGCAGTAACTGTGCCGTTTGAAAATAAGGGTACTTTTCTGCAATAAGGGTCAAATCTATTACTGTATTCTCGTTTAAGAGTGATGGTTTATCTATATATGTGATAATATCTTTTAACATAATACAAGTTTGAGCAGTTTTACCAGTTAACAAAGGCTGCATTAAATACTAACTCAACTATTTCTTCCATTATTTGCTGAGAGAGCTCTTCTTCCACACTATTGAAAGCACTGGAACTTGGAAAGTCCCTGAAAGCTGAAATGGTTTTTTCAAAGTCCTGTTCAGGTTGCTTTTGATCTTTATACTCTACTTTCACAGCAATGGAAAATCGTGTCAGTTCCGATTGCTCTCCTGCAGATATAGCCTGCGGGGTTATCTCATACGTTGTAATTTGACCACTAAAATCAGCATCGCCTATTCCGTTTATTAATCTCAAAGATGTATTATTTTCGATATAAACTTTTAATTCATCTGTAAACCGCTGGCTGAAAGTTGGTTCTACTAACCTGGCCCTATTGTCAAAAAGCTGAACTGAAAATGTTTGTATATGGGGTGGAATTGAAACTCCTCCTTTGGCATCATATTTAATTGTAAAACATCCTCCGGAGAAGAGGGTAATGAATGTAAACAATATGATATTTGAAAATTTAATCATTTTTTTAGTTGATATTATATTCTTTAATTTTTCTGTAAAGTGTTCTTTCTGAGATTCCTAACTCTTCAGCTGCATGTTTTCTTTTTCCGTTGTGCTTTGTTAAAGCTTTTGTAATTAATTCTTTCTCTTTTTCTTCAAGTGAAAGGGATTCTTCAATAATTTCTTCCGTATCCTGTATATTATCCTCTTCGCGGGGAACAATATTTACTTGTGGTTTTGGCGGCTCTTCCTGCACAAGGGTTGGCTCTTCCTGGTAAAGCTTTTTGATGATATGGGCATTGTTTGAATGAAGATCTCCGTCATGTCTTTCATCCTGGAGCATATCAAGGACGAGTTTTTTAAGATCGTTCATGTCATTCTTCATATCAAACAGGATTTTATAAAGCAGCTCCCGTTCAGAATTAAAGGTCTTCTGATCCACTGAATCTTTGTAAAGCGCAGGAAGCTTGTCTTCATAAAAATCGGGAAGATATTGCCGGATAGAATTGCCTTCGATTTCCCGGTTTGTTTCGATAACAGAAACCTGTTCTGTTATGTTTTTGAGTTGTCTGATATTTCCCGGCCACCTGTAGTTTTGAAGAATGCTTTTCGCATCATTGGACAGTGAAATAGCAGGCATCCTGTTTCTTTCAGCAAAGTCAATGGCAAATTTACGAAACAATAAGTATATGTCTTCTTTTCTTTCTCTTAAAGGAGGTATTTGAATAGGTACGGTATTTAGCCTGTAAAACAGGTCTTCCCGAAACTTGTTTTCCGAAATGGCTTTGGGTATATCAACATTGGTTGCAGCAATTACCCGAACGTCTGTTTTTATGATTTTAGATGAACCTACCCTAAGAAATTCCCCGGTTTCAAGAACCCTTAAGAGCCTCACCTGGGTCGAAAGCGGAAGTTCTGCCACTTCGTCAAGAAAAATGGTGCCTCCATTTGCCACTTCAAAATATCCTTTTCTACTGTCATAGGCTCCGGTGAATGACCCCTTCTCATGCCCAAAAAGTTCAGAGTCAATAGTGCCCTCCGGAATAGCCCCACAGTTAACTGCTATGTAAGAGCCATGTTTGCGGGAGCTGTAACTGTGAATGATTTGAGGAAAGACTTCTTTCCCAACACCGCTTTCGCCGGTAATGAGCACAGATAAATCTGTTGGGGCTACCTGAACGGCAACTTCAATAGCCCTGTTTAAACCTGTGGAGTTACCAATAATGCCAAATCGTTGTTTTATACTTTGTGTGTTCATTGAAAGCGAAAATTTGTCAGTCTTAAAAGTGTTTTTCGGGAAATAAACCTACAAATGCATTTATTTTCCTAATTTTGCACCACCTGACAAAATTACAATTAATTATGCAAATGGCATGAGAAGTCTTTTAACACCAATAGTAAAAAAACGTTAAAAATTATTATTGGCACGCTAAAAAGAACGATAAAATAAATTTTCAATGGATACATTTTTAGGGATTATTCCTGCCAGATATGCTTCAACCCGGTTTCCGGGCAAACCTCTTGCTAATATAAAGGGGAAGGCAATGATTCAAAGAGTTTATGAGAGGGCGGTAAAAGTAATTGATAATGTTGTTGTTGCAACGGATGATGAGAGAATTCTTAATTTAATCCGGTCAAACGGAGGAAAAGCGGTCATGACATCGGTTGACCATCAGAGCGGGACTGACAGGTGTTCCGAAGCCCTTATATTATATCAGGAGCTTGTGGGAAAAACATTTGATATTGTAATTAACATTCAGGGTGACGAGCCCTTTATCAAACCGGATCAGATTGAATTATTAAAAAGTTGTTTTATTGATTCTACAGTCGATATTGCAACCCTCATTAAAGTTATCGGGGAAAAATCGGTTATATATGATCCTAACAGGCCTAAGGTTGTTGTAAACAATAAAATGGAAGCACTCTATTTTAGTCGTTCACCTATTCCTTTTGTCAGGGGTGAGGAAGAAAATAACTGGATAGACAAACATAAATTTTACCAGCATATCGGGATGTATGCTTATCGTTCAGAGGTTTTAAAAAAGATTACCCGGCTGGAAAGCAGTTCACTGGAAAAAGCAGAATCTCTTGAGCAATTAAGATGGCTTGAGAATGGATTAAAAATTAAAACTGCAGTCACAAAATTTGAGTCTTACGGAATAGATACACCAAAGGATTTAGAGGATATTTTGAAAAGAGGGATTTTATAATATTGATTTCAGGAGGCAACCTTTAGCAACTTTTATTATCTTTATTATAAAGAACCTTTTACATTATGAGTAAGACCAAATTGCTACTTGCAAAAAGAAACCTACTCTCAAAATTATTGTCTTTTTTTAGCTTGTCTGCGGCAGCTTTTGTTGTTCAGGCGTGCTATGGAACTGCTGAGGGGTATGAAGATGCTACCCGGATTGATGGAAGGGTAACAGCACTGGATTCCGGGGAGTCGATAAGGGGAATAAAAGTGGATTTAAATGGTTCGCAGCAGAAAGTTTTTACCGACGAACAAGGCAGGTATTCTGTTTTGTGTGATAATAAAGATTCATACAGGCTAGTATTTTCGGATGTAGACGGAGAAGAGAACGGAATGTTTTTGCCGGGGGAGAAAGTTGTTGATAATAAGGATTTTAATTTTAGACTTCACGCAGATTTTGCACTGGAAAGGCAAGATCAGGAAAAAAAATAGATGGTTTTCAGTCTTAAAAGAAATTTGTATCGCCAGTTCATTAAAAATGAAACAGCACTTCATGAGTTAAGATATTTATTCTGGGAGTGCACACTACGCTGTAATCTAAATTGCTTGCATTGTGGGAGTGATTGTTATGCATCTTCAGAAATAAATGATATGGAAGCAGATATATTTCTGGAGCAGGCAAAGATTATAAGTAAAGAATTTAATCCAGGGGCCATTACCGTAGTAATTACCGGAGGTGAACCGTTGATGAGAAAAGATATTGAATATGTTGGACGGGAGTTAAAAAATATGGGATTTCGCTGGTCATTGGTTACAAATGGCTATATGTATACACAGCAGCGGCATAAAAGGTTAATTGAAGCAGGAATAGGAGCGGTAACTTTAAGTTTTGACGGACTGGAACAGACACATAACTGGTTGCGAAATTCCAAAAGTAGCTTTAGTAAGGCTCTATCTGCTCTTGAGTTATTAGTGAGGGCCCCGAAAATTAACTTTGATGTAGTAACATGTGTTCATCAAAAAAATATTGATGAATTGGAAGAAATCGGAAGGTTTTTGTCTGAAAAAGGGCTAAAAGAATGGAGGTTGTTTACCATAGCACCAAAAGGAAGGGCTGTTAGAACAGATTCATTGAAGCTGACGCAGGAGCAATTACATAAACTTCTGGAATTCATAAAATATAACCGGGTGATAGATGGTATGAATGTTAGGTTTAGTTGTGAAGGTTATGTTAGGGAATATGAAAATGAAGTGCGTGACGGATATTTTTTTTGCAGGGCAGGAATACACATAGGTTCAATATTAGCAGATGGATCCGTAAATGCTTGTCCGAATATAGATAGAAAAATATCACAGGGAAATATTTATGAAGAGGACTTTCCGTCCGTTTGGAACAATGAGTTCGGAGTAATGAGGAACAGAAAGTGGAATAAGCAGGGACAATGTTCAGGATGTAAGGAATATAAGTGGTGTAACGGAAACGGGTTGCACTTATGGGATTATGAAAATAAAAAACTGTTACAGTGTCATGTCAGGCATTTTGATTCTCGTGGCCATGGATAAACGAGATGACCTTAGCGTGCGGATCTGAACATTTATAAAAATCTCCCGACTCTTTCCGGTGCTGCAAATACACGATTTGATTGACCGGATTAAGTCAGGACGGATTACTTTAAGGGTTTATCAAGATATTATCTAAAGTGCTACTGTTTCTTTATACAGCTCAAGTTCTTTTTTAAGCGAATTAATAATTTCTTTATAGTTATCATTATTCATCAGGTTATTCATTTCAGAGGGATCATTTTTCTGATCATATAATTCTTCAAAAATTACCTTGCTAAGTGTTTTGTCCGAGTACGTTATAATATACCTGAATTCCGGGGATATTACTGTTAAGTTTGGTTTGGCACCTCCATACATTCCCAATCCTTCATAAACAAAGGCTTCTCTTACTTTTGTAGTTTCTCCGGTAAGTATTGGGAAGATACTTTTTCCGTGAATATTCTCCGGAATATCTACTTTGGCTATTTCCATAATAGTAGGCGTAATATCAATATTAAGGACAATCCCTTCATTTTCTCCGCTTTTAATTCCCGGTCCAACAGCAGCGAAAGGCACTCTGGTGCTAGGACGATAAGGGAGAACTTTGCTGGTAAAACCATGGTCGCCAATCATCCATCCATTATCACTCATATAAAATATGTACGTATTATCTTTTAGTCCGAGCTTTTCAACTTCTGATAAAAGGTTTCCTAAAAAGAAGTCCATCTCAGTAATTACACTGTAGTAGTCAAGTGTATGCGACTGAATGGCAGTGCTGTCAGGGTAACCATATTTTTTGGCCTGTTTCAGGTTCCTAACTACTTTGAGATATTTTGGTTTGTTTGAAAGATCATCAAGTCGGTTGCTCGGAACCGGCATTTCTTCCTGTGTGTACAGACTCCTTGTGCTATCGCCAGAGGGCCATGTATGCCGGTGGTCCATATGAGGGGTTTGTGTACAGTGAAATAAGAAAAAGGGTTTTCCTGATTCGGCCTGTTCCCTGATAAAGTCAATTGAACGGTTGGCACAGTAATCGTCACAGTGGTTTTCAGGATAAACAACAGTATCCATATCGAAGATTTTCCGGCCATAATAAGTGCCGTTTGAGAGAAAGTATGAATAAAAATCAAAACCAAGTTCTTTAGGTCTTCTTTTGATGTGCCATTTACCAGAGGTTCCTGTAATATAACCGGCCTCTCTTAGGTAAGAAGCTAAAGTTTTTTCATCCTGGTTAAGATCGCTGCCTAAATCCAAAACACCGTTTGCACTTCCGTATCTGCCGGTCAATAGGGCTGCCCTGCTAGGGCTGCATAAAGAAAAAACAACATTTGCATTACGGAATTTAATACCGTGTTCAGATAGCTTATTTAAAGCGGGGGTATGAATAATTGGGTTCCCTGAAGCTCCCAGGGCTTCATAGCGCTGATCGTCAGTGTAAATTACGATAATATTCGGCTTTTGTGATTGCGCGGATTTTTCATTTTCACTTATACAACTACCAAGAATGATTATTGATACGGATAATAGGATAAGTATATTTTTAAACATAATTACTTAAATTTTAGTGAGTTTTATTTCGTTATTAAGTCAAAGGATATTCTGAAAAGAATCAAAGTTGTTTAAGGCTGTTGCCGTTTGTGTCAAGTTGCGATTATTATGTAAATGTATTTATTTTGTGCTTTGTGTCCGGATAATCGGAGTTTGAAAAGCTGTACAAAAAATGATCAGCTTAATTTTCAGAGAATCAAATTTTTAAAAAGGTGCTTTAAGTTGAAAGATCTTTCTCCACTACTAAAATCAGTAGAAAAACGTTTTGATAATGGCAGGTTTTCCGATTGGAAAAACCGCGATTATCAGGAACTGAGTTTTCAGGTTAAGGAGGCATCTAAAATATTAATTAGTCCTGGAACATTAAAAAGGGTTTTCGGGAAACTGGGGACCCCCGAAGGTTATAAACCACAGGTTGCTACCATCAAGGCTCTGGAGGCATATGTTAGAGACATAATTCCTGAAGGAAAAAATGCGCATAAGAAACAAATAATTTCTGTTGTAATTATTATGGTTTGCCTGTTTGTTGCAGGCTTGGTCTTGTTAATTGGAAGCAGGAGGAAAAAGAACAGTTTAATTACAACTCACATTGAATTATTAAACATTGTTGGGTATAATCACTCAACTGCTGTTTTTAAATACATTTTACCGGATAAAGTAGAAGGGGCATTTGTTGATTTCGGAGATGGAGACGAGCCCGTCCTGATATCTGCTGGAGAAAAAACGATAACCCATTATTATAGGCATCCCGGAGCTTTTGAAGTGTCTGTTTTTAAGGGTGAAAAAGCAATTTCGGCTCCTTTAAGGGTCTTTGTTGAAACAGATGGCTGGAGTGCAATGGGGTTTTATTTTGATCAGGGTTATTCCATGAGGCATTTCAAAATACCTCTACAAAGTGCTAGTTTCAACGGAATGTATTTCCCGGATATGCAGATATTGGCAAAATCTGGGTTAGACACAACAAAGATCTGTTTAACCAGAATAGATAATTACAAAGAAACGGATGTTAATGGAGATAATTTTTCCTTTGAGACCAGGTTTAAAAGTGCCGGATTATGGTCGGCAATACGATGTAATACTGTATTAGCAAGGGTTCAGGGAAGCGAAGGTGAAGTTGAATTTACATTTTCAAAGAAGGAGTGTAGTCATTGGGGACACTACCGGTTAAGCGAAAAGTACTTTTCTGGTGAAGCTCATGACCTGTCTGGTATCTCCTTTAATACAGATGAATTTAATTCATTAAAATTTGAGAATAAAGCGAAAAATGTGTCGGTTTACATTAATAATAGCTTATTGTTTAATGGTAGGTACGAAAATAGCATTGGGAACATCATGGGAGTGTCACTACTATTTCATGGAAGCGGATATCTTGATTATTTACGCCTGCGTTCAGGCGGGAAAATATTGTTTCAAAATGAGTTTGAATAAAAAAGCACAGGAACCTCCCTGTGCTTAATTTGCAGATATGTTAACTTTAGTATCGTTTTGATATCGCCTCCCAGTTTAAAATACTCCAAAAATCTTTAATGTAATCCGGACGTTTGTTTTGGTAACCTAGATAATAGGCATGTTCCCAAACATCGCATGTTAGAATTGGTGTCAGGCCATTTTTAATTGGGTTGCCAGCATTGCTTTCCTGAACAATTTCCAGTGAGCCGTCAGCCTTTTTGACCAGCCATGCCCAGCCGGAACCAAATAGTGTTGCAGCAGCTTTTGAAAACTGTTCTTTAAACTCAGATAATGATCCAAAACTGTCCTTAATAGCATCGGCAAGGGCTCCCACGGGACCGTCATCATTTTTCGGTGCAAAAGAACTAAAATAAAATGTGTGGTTCCATACTTGTGCGCCGTTATTAAAAATACCGCCATCGGCATCTTTTATTATTTCTTCGAGAGTTGCATTCTCAAATTTAGTTCCCTGGATCAGATTGTTTAAATTGTTTACATATGCCTGATGGTGTTTTCCATAATGAAACTCCATTGTTTGTTTGCTGATTACTGGTGCAAGGGCATCAAGCTCATAAGGTAAGTTTGGTAATTCAAAAGCCATAATAATAAGTTTTATTGATTTTAGTAATACATACACTTTGTTTAAGTGGTTTTCAAAACCTGAAATTATCAAGGTTGCTTAACCTTTGTGGTACTCGAACAATATTGGGACAGAATAGGTTCAATGGGAGTGTTTATACAGAATGAATTTAAATTGACGGCTCTAAACTTGATTGCATCTTTTATAGGAAAACCGAATTCCATCAGTATAAAAAGATTATTTTTGCAATTCAATTAAAAAAATCTCAAAAAGATGAGTGAATTAAGACGTACAAAGATTGCTGAGCTTTTAAAAGCAGATAAGCTGGGTTCAGAAGTTTTAGTAAAAGGCTGGGTTCGGTTTTTCAGAAATACCAGATTTATAATTATAAATGATGGTTCTTCAATACACAATATACAGGCAGTTATTAATCCGGAGGATTATGATGAATCTGTGATAAAAAATATAAATGTAGGTGCAAGTCTAGCTATTAAAGGCACGTTGGTAGAATCTAAGGGTAGTGGACAGACTGTAGAAATTGAGGCAACGGAGATTGAAGTGATTGGGGGTGCTGATCCAGAGAAATACCCATTGCAGCCTAAAAAACATAGCCTTGAATTTTTGAGAGAAAAAGCTCATTTACGTTTTCGTACAAATATTTTTGGAGCGGTGACAAGAATTCGTCATTCTATGATTTTTGCTGTACATCAGTTTTTTACCAATAAAGGCTTTTATAATATTCATACTCCCATTATTACAGGTAGCGATTGTGAAGGTGCAGGGGAAATGTTCAGGGTTTCTGTTTTGGAGCCTGATAATCCGCCCAAAACTGATGATGGAGCAGTTGATTTTTCGAAAGATTTTTTTGGCAAGGAAACAAACCTGACAGTATCTGGTCAGTTAGAGGGGGAGTTGGCTGCTTTGGCAATGAGCGACATTTACACGTTTGGGCCGACATTCCGTGCAGAAAACTCAAACACAACGCGTCATCTTGCCGAGTTCTGGATGATTGAACCTGAAATGGCTTTTTATGATTTGAATGATAATGCTGATTTAGCCGAGGAATTCCTGAAGTACTTGATTCAGTATGCGTTGGATAATTGTATGGATGATTTGAAATTTCTTAGCCAGCGCCAACAGGACGAAGAAAAGGGGAAACCACAGGATCAACGTTCCATGGAGTTAATTGAAAAATTAAAATTTGTTCTGGAGAACAACTTTGTAAGGTTAACTTATACAGAAGCGATTGAGATTCTGGAGAATTCCAAACCAAATAAGAAAAATAAATTTCAGTACCCGGTAAAAGGGTTCGGAACCGATCTTCAGAGTGAACACGAACGTTATCTTGTTGAGAAACATTTTAAATGTCCTGTAATTCTTACCGATTACCCTAAAGAAATCAAAGCTTTTTACATGAAGCAAAATGATGATGGAAAAACCGTAAGGGCAATGGATATATTGTTTCCGGGAATTGGTGAAATTGTAGGGGGTTCTCAGCGAGAAGAAGATTATGATAAACTCTATAGCCGAATGGAAGAGTTAGACCTTCCGGTTGAAGAAATGTGGTGGTATCTGGAAACGCGTAGATTTGGAAGTGTCCCCCACAGTGGTTTTGGCTTAGGTTTTGAGCGGTTAATGCTCTTTGTTTCCGGAATGGGCAATATCCGGGATGTGATTCCTTTTCCAAGAACTCCCAAAAGTGCAGAATTTTAATTTGTAGGTTTTATATGATTTACAACAGGATATCCTGATAAGAAAGAGAACTAAATAAACGAATTTACATAACGGTAGTTAAAAGGCCTGAATATTCAGGCTTTTTTTTATCTTTAGGTCGTAAAGATTATTGAGGGGAAGATGTTAAAACAACGCTTACAACAGAAACTACTTCAGAAACTATCTCCACAGCAGATTCAAATGATAAAGCTGTTGGAGATACCGACTATGCAGTTAGAGCAAAGAATAAAAAAAGAAATTGAAGAAAATCCGGTACTTGAAGAAGGAAGGGACAAAGACGAATATGATTCTACTCCCGAAGAAACAAGTAACAATTCTCTGGAGAAGGATGATTTTTCAATAGATGAATATTTAAACAAAGATGATATACCATCATATAAGCTATATTCCCGAAATTATTCGAAAGACGACAAAAAAACAGAAATACCATTCAGTGTTGGAGCAACGTTTCATGATCACTTGGAAGGCCAACTTGGACTCCGAAGGTTAAATGAGCATGAACACGCATTAGCCGACTATATAATTGGTAATATTGATGAAGATGGTTACCTCAGAAGGGAGCTCGAAGCTATTTCAGATGACTTAGCCTTTTCACTTAACGTGGAAACAAACGAAGAGGAGTTGTTGAAGATTCTCAGAATAATACAGGATTTTGATCCTGTTGGGGTCGGGGCAAGGGATTTAAGAGAATGCCTGCTTTTACAGATAAGGGCAAAAGAACAGTCAAATCCGGATATCTCCCTGGCAACAGACATTATTCGTTACCATTTTGATGAGTTCACCCGTAAGCACTATGATAAAATAAAAAATAAGCTTAATGCAACGGATGAAGAACTAAAAGCTGCAATAGAAGAAATATTGCACCTAAATCCAAAGCCCGGAAGCTCATTTAGTGATCCATTAAATAAAACAACACATGTAATTATTCCGGATTTTATACTTGAAAATGATGAGGGTGTTCTTGAGGTTAGCCTTAATAACAGGAATACCCCGGAGTTGAGGATAAGCAGGACATATTCGGATATGCTGGAGTCGTATGCAGCAGCAAAAGACAAGCCTTCAAGCGATCAAAAAGAAGCCGTAAGTTTTGTGAAGCAAAAATTAGATTCGGCAAAGTGGTTTATTGATGCCATAAAGCAGCGACAAAATACCCTGCTGGTAACAATGAATGCGATTCTGGAATATCAACAGGGGTATTTTGAGGAAGGTGATGAAACTAAACTCAGGCCAATGATCCTGAAAGATATAGCAGATAAAACCAATTTGGACATTTCTACTATTTCGCGAGTTGCAAACAGCAAGTATATACAAACACATTTCGGAATCTTTCCATTAAAATTCTTTTTCTCTGAAGGTTTACAAACAGACTCAGGGGAAGAAGTTTCAACAAGGGAAATAAAAAAAATCCTTCAGGATTGTATCGATAACGAAGATAAGCGCAAACCATTAACTGACGATAAGCTGGCAGCCATTCTCCAGGAAAAGGGCTATCAGATTGCAAGGCGTACCGTGGCAAAATACCGGGAACAATTGAATATTCCTGTGGCCAGAATGAGAAAAGAATTATGACGGATATGCAGTATGAGTAGAGTCGCGAAGATAATTTCCATAATCTTACATCCGGTTTTTATGCCCTTAGCAGGGATGTTTGTTATATTGAATTCAGGAATATTTGAAGCGAATATTCCTTTGGAGCATAAGAATTACATGTATTTTTTCGTTGGAATATTTAGTGTGATATTACCTCTCTCTTTTTTTCCTTTATTATATTATTGGAGAATTATTAAAACATCAGAACTGACACAAAAAAGAGAGCGCTTTCTTCCCTTGCTGTTTACAACAATATCACTAATTATTCTTCATGTAATGCTAAAAAGGGCTGTTTCAGTAAAGCTTTTTAATGCATATACATTTACATTGGCTATCGTTTCATTATCTGTATTACTAATAAATACTTTTTTCAAAATAAGTTTGCATCTCACAGCTCTGGGAGGAATTACCGGGTTGATTATCGTACTTTCGTTTCTTTACAATGCAGATTTGTTTTATTGGCTTTTGGCAATTGTTTTTATCTCCGGCATCATTGGGTCTGCAAGATTATACAATGGGTCACATTCAGTCCCTGAAGTTATTTTGGGGTACATGCTGGGGCTGTCGTCAACTTTTGGTCTGATGTTTTTTGTTATCCGTTAATATTGGCGGATATAGCACTCTCAACCAAGATCCTCCTGTATGGGTAAAATATTCTATCTACTTATTTATTTTGCTTTAATTACTGTATGCAATAGCATTTATAGTCAGACAATAACAGTCGACAGTGTCAAAATAATTGGGAATAAGAAGACTAAAACCAGGTACCTTGAAAGATTTCTTACCATAAGAGATGGAGGGGTATATGAATTTTCTTTCATGGAGGAAGATATGCGGAAACTAAGGACCCTGTCTTCTATTCTTGATGTTGAGGCTTTGTTAATAAAGAAAGATACAACAGCCGTTTTAAGCTATTTTGTTAACGAGAAATGGACCTTGCTGCCAGTTGGAGACTTTGGTGTTAGCAATAATAATGTTTGGGTAGGAATGGGGTTGATGGAATCAAATTTATTTGGTCAGGGAATTTATTGTTATGGCTATTTGCAATATAAGGTCCCGTTCGCTGCTCATTTCATCTTAAGGCAACCCTATTTTTTAGGGAGTAGGTTTGGCTATGAGTTCCAGTTTAGAGCTTTTGAGAATTCCGGGATTTTTGTACGGAGCAATGTTGATTTGTATGAGCAACAGGAAATTCAATTTGCCGGAAAGTATGAAATGGAATTCGAAAAAGATATTTTATTGGGGGTGGCAAGAAGGGAAGAAAGAGTGTTTCAGGATGAAACCCTGTTAGACAAGCGGCACTCGAACAGATATTTTGTAGAATTCCGGTTTCAGAAAATGGATTATAGATATTTTTTGCAGAGCGGGTGGAAAAACTTTCTATTGATTAACATAACCCATCCAGTTACGGGGCATTCTTCAGCTTTAAGTTTCTATAACGAATTACGGTTATTTAAGAGCTATAAAAAGCTTAACCTGGCGGCACGATTTATTCTTGGAGCGTCGACAGAAAAGAATGTGTATTTCCTCCCATATTTTATTGATAGTTACAGCTACGTTCGCGGAAGTGCATATAGAGGGGGAGTAGGAAACAGGCTTGCGGTCTCAAATATTGAATGTAGATATACAATTTATGAAGGTAAACATGCAGGAATTCAGCTTGTTGGATTTTCTGATTTTGGACAGATCAGATACCAAAGTGAGAAATTGACAGAGGTGTATTCCGGAATAGGTTCTCGTTTTATTATTAAGAAAATCCACAACGCGGTTTTTTCAATCGACTATGGTGCTAACATTGAAGAAATAAACCAGGGTGGTTGGGTAGTAGGATGGGGACAGTATTTTTAACCCTTCCCCTTCGTTTAGTTTTTTTTCATTAAAGGCTGGAAATTAGCCTTAAAAGCAATTTAGTTAGTTTCTTTTCAGCTTTGCCAGCTACTTCAAGGATTTCATTTAGATTAGCCGGAGCAAGGTTGTCCGGATCACATTCGTCCGTTAAAACTGATATTGCCGCACATGGAAGTCCCATTTGGTTTGCAACAATTACTTCAGGGACTGTTGACATTCCAACAGCATCAGAGAACTGCGAAAACATTCTGTATTCGGCCCTGGTTTCAAGATTTGGTCCCATAACAGCAACGTATACACCTTGATGGATGGTTATTTCCTCCTCCTCGGCAAGCGCTAAGATCTTATTGTTTAATTCATTTGAGTATGGTTGGCTCATGTCAGGGAAACGGGGACCCAATTCATCGTGGTTTTTTCCACGTAAAGGATTATCTGGTATGAAATTAATGTGGTCGTCAATTAACATCAAATCACCTTTCTTGTACGACAGGTTTAAAGCTCCGGCTGCATTTGAAAGAAGAAGCCTTTTTATGCCAAGAAACTTTAAGACCCGAATGGGAAATGTTACTTCTTCCAGGCTATAACCTTCATAAAAATGAAACCGGCCTTGCATAGCAATTATTTTCTGAGAGCCAATTCGTCCATAAATTAATTTGCCATGGTGACTCTCAACTGTTGATACCGGAAAGTAGGGAATATTGTCATATTCAATTGTTTTTTCAATATCAATTTCATTAACCATTTGACCTAACCCGGTACCTAAAACAATACCTGTCTCTGGTGTGTCAATACCTTCATTTGTCAGGAATTCAATGGCCTGGTTGATTTTATCTAATAGCATACATTTTATATTTTAATTCAAAAGTAGCATTAAAGTTGTAATAAAACCAATTTTAGATTTTAATGCTGGTGAAAGTGTTTTGCTCAAAACAGGGTTAACAATATCAGGCCATTGTTAACATTATTTAAATAAATAATTACCTTCGTAAAAAAAAAATATGTTTACTGGTATTGTTGAAGAAGCTGCAACAGTTGTAGCATTAGAGAAAGAAAAAGAGAATTTGCACCTTACTTTGAAGTGCTCGTTTGTTAATGAGTTAAAAATAGATCAAAGTATATCTCACAATGGAGTTTGTCTTACCGTGGTTAAGAAGGATGAAGAAACTTATACGGTCACAGCTATTCAGGAAACACTCCTAAAATCAAACTTAGGAAAATTGAATATTGGAGATAGGGTTAACCTTGAACGAAGTGCAAAACTGGATGGCAGGCTCGATGGGCATATTGTTCAGGGGCATGTGGATCAGACTGCGGTTTGCACAGATGTTTCCGAAGCAAATGGAAGTTGGTATTTTACTTTTGAATATGAGCCAACCCAGGACGACTATATAACTGTAGAAAAGGGGTCGGTTTCGGTAAACGGAGTTAGCCTTACTGTTGTTAACTCTAAGGATAAAACTTTTCAGGTAGCAATAATACCATATACCTATGAATATACTAATTTTCACCAAATAAAGCCTGGAACAACAGTAAACCTTGAGTTCGATATTATAGGAAAGTATATAGCAAAAATTGTGAAGCAACAAATATCAGGTTCAAACTAACTGTGTTTATTTTAGCCGAATGAGTATTGAAATAAGAAACCTAACTAAAACCTATGGTGAACAAAAAGCTGTTAACCAGATAAGCTTTTGTTTGAACGAAGGGGAAATTACAGGTTTCATAGGTCCAAACGGCTCTGGAAAATCCACAACAATGAAATCAATATGTGGATTACTTACTGCAGATGAAGGAACTATTGAGATAAATGGGCAGGATGTTAAAGAATACTCCCTGGAAATGAAGAACAAAGTAGGCTATTTACCGGAAAATAACCCTTTGTATTACGATCAATATGTTAAAGAGTACCTCTATTACGTAGGGAAAATGTATAAAATCTCCCGGTTGAACAAACGGATAGAGGAAATTGTAAGGCTTACAGGACTTTCTCCGGAACAAAACAAAAAAATTGGTCAACTTTCAAAAGGATATAAGCAGCGTGTAGGATTAGCGCAGGCACTTATACACGATCCGGAGATTTTAATACTGGATGAACCAACAACCGGTTTAGATCCTAATCAGTTGATAGAAATAAGAGAGTTGATTAAAAACATATCTTCTTCAAAAACAGTATTGCTTTCTACACATATTTTACAAGAAGTAGAAGCTATTTGTCATAAAGTTATAATGATCAATAAAGGAAAGATTGTTGCTGACGGGAAGACAGAAAATGTTTATCAATCAGGAAGTTTAAATCAAACAGTATTTGTTGAACTTAAGGAGGTTGTTGAGAAAGATTTACTTATGAAAATCCCAGGTGTAGACAATGTTAAAAAACTTGGCGATAAGCTTTGGCAACTGGAAAGTTCCATAAAGGGAGATTTTAGAGAAAAGGTGTTTGAATTTGTTATAAAGAATAACATTTTTATATTAGAGCTGCAATCAAAAAGAAGAAGTCTGGAAGATAGGTTTAGAGAACTATCTTCTTAGCGTTCAAATATTGAAGAAAAAAAGGAAGTTAATTATCAAAAAAGATATTTTACAGAATATAACTAAAAAAGATATGAGTTACTTATTTACATCGGAATCAGTTTCAGAAGGGCATCCGGATAAGGTCGCTGATCAAATATCAGACGCTCTTTTAGATGAATTTTTAAGGCAAGACCCTGAATCTAAGGTTGCTTGTGAAACTTTAGTTACAACTGGACTGGTCGTTTTAAGCGGAGAGGTGAAAACGCATGCATATGTTGACGTGCAAAAAATTGCCCGTGAGGTAATTAAGAAAATTGGTTATACCCATGCCGACTATATGTTTGAAGGTGATGGTTGTGGTGTTATCTCTGCAATTCATGAGCAGTCTCCGGATATAAATCAAGGAGTTGTGCGTGAAAATAAAGAAGAACAGGGGGCAGGAGATCAGGGAATGATGTTCGGTTATGCTTGTAGGGAAACAGATAATTATATGCCACTTGCGCTAGAGTTATCACATAAACTATTAGAAGAGTTAGCTGAAATTCGAAGAGAAGGAGAAGTCATGACTTATCTTCGGCCAGATTCAAAATCACAGGTGACAATTGAGTATGGTGCTGATAAAGCTCCTAAAAGAATTCATACAATTGTTGTTTCGACTCAACACGATGATTTTGAGGAAGATGGAAAAATGTTGGCCGCAATAAAAGATGATGTTAGGAATGTTTTGATCCCAAGAGTTAAAGCGCGTTTACCGGAAAGGGTACAGGCTCTTTTCAAAGATGATTATATTCTTCATGTTAATCCAACAGGGAAGTTTGTTATTGGAGGTCCTCATGGAGATACAGGCCTTACCGGGCGAAAGATTATTGTTGATACTTATGGAGGAAAAGGTGCTCATGGGGGAGGGGCTTTTTCAGGAAAAGATTCTTCAAAAGTTGACAGGTCGGCTGCATATGCAACTCGCCATATTGCTAAAAATATGGTTGCAGCAGGAATTGCCGATGAGGTATTGGTACAGGTTGCCTATGCAATCGGAGTTGCTAAACCTGTAGGTGTATATATTAACACATACGGAACGTCTCATGTTGATATGGCGGACGGAAAAATAGCAGAGAAGATTCAGGGAATATTTGATCTTCGCCCAAGTGCTATTGTTGAACGGTTTAACCTTAAAAAGCCAATTTTTGGTTCAACGGCAGCTTACGGACATATGGGAAGAAATCCGGAAACCCGGAATGTCACTACGCATGTTAACGGAGAATCTGTGAGAGAGGACGTTCAGTTCTTCGGGTGGGAAAAACTTGATTATGTAGATCAGTTGAAAAAAGAGTTCAACTTGTAAAGGAGGCAGAACTTAACTACAGGAATACGAACAAGTTTTAGTATTGTATTAGAGTTTGATTGGAACCTGTTTGTAATCAGACTTTTTGCTTTGGTTGTAAAGAAGAAGGAGTTTTTGTTATAACTTCATTCTTCTAAATAGTAGAAGTAAATAAATAATAGAATAACCAATTAATCTAATAATAAAATGATTTTTGAAAAGCTGAAGAACAAAGAAACTAGTATTTCATTAATTGGGCTTGGATATGTAGGCCTGCCAATTGCTCTGGAGTTTGCCAGGCACTTTAAAGTTATTGGCTTTGACATAAATGAAGAACGGATTAATATGATGCGAAATAATATTGATCCGAGTAAAGAATTAAAAGCAACTGCCTTTGAGGGGGCTGATATTGTATTTACTTCTAATATTGAAGATTTAAAAGAAGCTTCATTTCATGTCGTAGCTGTGCCAACACCTATCGATAGAAATAAACTCCCGGATCTGACCCCATTAGAAAAGGCATCTGAAACTGTAGGAAAAGTTGTTAAGAAAGGAGATTACATAGTTTTTGAATCAACTGTATATCCCGGGGCAACAGAGGAAGTCTGTATTCCTATAGTCGAAAAATTGTCAGGATTGAAATTTCAAGAAGATTTTAAAGTAGGGTACTCTCCCGAAAGGATTAATCCTGGTGATACTGTGCATACCTTGACAAATGTGGTGAAAGTTGTTTCAGGGAGTGATAGTGAGTCTTTGGAAGAAATAGCAAAAACTTATGAAGCAATTATAACAGCTGGAGTCCATAGAGCTTCATCTATCAAGGTTGCTGAGGCTGCTAAAGTAATTGAGAATACACAGCGAGATTTAAATATAGCCTTGATGAATGAGCTGTCAATTATTTTTGGAAAGATTGGAATAAATACTTTTGAAGTTTTAGAGGCTGCTGGGACCAAATGGAACTTTCTGAAGTTCTTTCCCGGTCTTGTCGGTGGACATTGCATTGGGGTAGACCCATATTATCTTACTTTTAAGGCCAATCAGCTGGGGCACCATGCTAAAGTTATTACCGCCGGGCGTGCCGTTAACGATGAAATGAGTAAGTTCATGGTAACAGAGCTGATTAAAGAAATGATAAGGGCCGGAAAAAGCATTCCTCAGTCAAGAGTATTGGTTATGGGAGTGACCTTTAAGGAAGATGTGGCGGACATTAGAAACTCGAAAGTCGCCGACGTTATAGATGAACTTAAAAGTTATGGAACCCAGGTAGATGTTGTAGACCCACATGCCGATGCCAAAGAAGTTTTTGATGAATATAAAATTGATTTAGTTGAAAAACCAACAGGAAAGTACGATGCCATTGTTGTAGCTGTTTCTCATAAACCCTATCTTGAAATGTCGGAAAGTGATTTTACAGAAATGCTTAATGCCCCTGGGTTTTTATTTGATGTAAAAGGATTGTACAGGGGTAAAATGGAAAAAATTAATTATTTAAGTCTTTAGTAAAGATTATGAAAAATTTTGCTTTAATTGGAGTAGGTGGATATATTGCAGTAAGGCATTTAAGGGCAATAAAAGATACAGGTAACAAGTTAATTGCTTCGCTTGATCCGAATGATAGTGTAGGTCTAATTGATAGTTATTTCCCGGATAGTCCGTTCTTTGTGGAATTTGAGCGTTTTGACAGGCATATAGATAAGCTGAGGCGTAATAATGTGCAAACAGACTATGTTAGCATTTGTTCTCCGAATTACCTTCATGATTCGCATATAAGGTTTGCCCTTCGTTCCGGTGCTCATGCAATATGTGAGAAACCACTAGTACTAAATCCTTGGAACGTTGATGCATTAGGGGAAATAGAAAAGGAATCAGATAATCGGATTTACAATATTCTTCAATTAAGGCTCCATCCCTCAATTATTGAATTAAAAAAGAAAGTGGATGAAGGTTCTAAGGATAAAATATATGATATTGATTTGTCCTATATTACCAGCCGGGGGAGGTGGTATCATATTTCCTGGAAAGGGGATCTTCATAAATCAGGAGGGATTGCGACCAATATAGGTGTCCACTTTTTTGATATGCTTACCTGGATTTTTGGTCCTGTAAAACAAAATATTGTACACCTGTCTCAGGATGATAAAGCATCTGGTTATCTTGATTTAGAAAAAGCCAGGGTGAAATGGTACCTTAGTGTTGATTATAACGACATACCAGCTAAAATAAAGGAAACCGGACAAAGGACTTACCGTTCTATTACAGTTGACGGGGAAGAAATTGAATTTAGCGGTGGATTTACTGATTTGCATACTCAAAGTTATGAACATATTCTGGCAGGCAAAGGGTTTGGGATTTTTGATTCGAAAGCAGCAATTGAAACTGTTTACACAATTAGAAATACAACCCCCATTGGACTGAAAGGAGAATATCACCCATTCTGTGATCAAGCATAAAAAAATAAGCACTAAAAAATTGTATGGAGAGGGAGAGAATTAACTTTTCTCCCAATCCGTACCATCTTTTGAATCTTTTAATATAATTCCTGCTTCTTTTAAGCGATCCCGAATTAAATCAGCAGTAGAAAAATCTCTGTTCTTTTTTGCATTAGCCCTAATTTCTATCAACATTTCCATTAGTTCATTTTCAAAGCCATTTTCTTTGGTTGTTCCCGTTTCAGGTTTTAATCCTAAAATATCAAGAGTGACTTCGTCAAAGAAATGCTTCAAAACTTCAAGGTCATCTTTGGATATGGAGACCCGTCCATCATGAATTGAGTTTATAATTTTGACAGCGTCAAATAAATGAGCAATTGCTATAGGTGTGTTAAGATCATCGTTCAGGGCTTCGTAGCAATTCTTTATTATTGGTTGAAGGTCAAAAGTGCTGTTTTCCGAAGGTTTTAGAGTATCTAATAACTCCAGAGCCTTATGAAGGCGTGCAAGCCCTTTCTCTGAAGCCTTTAGGGCTTCATTTGAAAAATCGACGGTACTTCTGTAATGAGCTTGGAGGACAAAGAACCTGATTGTCATTGGTGAATATGACTGCTCTAGCTTTTTGTGATTACCGGAGAACATTTCATTTAGTGTAATGAAATTGTTTAATGATTTTGCCATTTTCTGTCCGTCAATGGTAATCATGTTGTTATGTATCCAATATCGTACATGTTCTTTTCCATTAGCAGCAACAGACTGGGCAATCTCACATTCATGATGGGGAAAAAGTAAATCCATGCCTCCTCCATGTATGTCAAATTCTTTACCCAGATATTTTGTGCTCATTGCTGAACACTCGAGGTGCCATCCTGGGAATCCGTCACTCCAGTTTGAAGGCCAGCGCATAATATGTTCAGGATTAGCTTTTTTCCATAATGCAAAATCGAGCGGGTTCTTTTTTTCTGTCTGTCCTTCAAGCTCCCGGGTATTTGTCAGCATATCATCTATGTTTCTACCCGATAACCTTCCGTATTTATATTTGCTGTTAAACGCTTCGATATCAAAATATACAGAACCATTTACCTCATAAGCTAAACCATTGTCAATTATGGTTTGAATCATTTGTTGCTGTTCTATGATATGGCCTGAGGCATGAGGCTCAATGCTCGGAGGCAGTATATTTAGACGTTCAAATGTAGCATTAAATATGTTTTTATACTTTTGAACGATTTCCATGGGCTCAAGTTGCTCCAGTTTTGCCCTTTTGGCAATGCGGTCTTCTCCACTTCCAAGATGTTCTTCTTCAAGGTGCCCGACATCTGTGATATTCCGGACATACCTGACTTTATAACCCAAATGAAGAAGATACCTGAAAAGAATGTCATAAGTAATCGCCATTCGGATATGTCCCAGGTGAGGTTCACCATAGACGGTTGGCCCACAAACGTACAATCCGACATTGGGTGAATTTAACGGTACAAATTTTTCTTTTTTTCTGTTTAATGAATTGTACAATACAAGTTTGTGTTCCATGTTTGTGCTCTATTATGGTTTTTGAATGGGTAAAGTTATATTTTTTTCCTGAAACTGAAGCCCGGCCAAATAGGCAAAAGGTGATTAATACAAGGTATTTTGAATTAGTAGGTTGTAAGTGTTTGTTGCAAGAAATTTTAAGGTTGGGAAACCTTACTGGATTGATTGTAAACTAATTATTTTTTTATTCGTATATTCAATTAGCAAAACATAACTATTCATTAAAATAAGTAGATCATGAAAAATTACTTGTCTGGATTACTAGGACTCTTATTTGTTTTATTCGTCTTCTCTGCTTGCGAGAAAGATGAAGATGAGACTGGAACACCACCGGCAATACCTCCTTACGAAACGATGTCAACTGATTTTGGCACTTTTACAGATAAAACTAAGACTGCAGAAACCCTACTGACAGATACTACTAAGTGGAACTATGCTCTTGCCGGAATAACAGCTGGTTACTGGAACATTATGCTTACTGTTACTTTGGCTGTACCCGTAGCATCATTTGCTGAGTCATTTAAAAATGAAGCTGTATTTATTGGAGATAAGACATGGGAATGGAGTTATGAGGTCAAAGGTTTTGCTGCAACCTATAAGGCCAGGTTGACAGGACAAATGCGTCCTGATGACATTAAATGGGAGATGTATGTGGCGAAAGAAGGAGTAGGCGAGCATGCGGAATTTAAATGGTTTGAGGGCACTTCGGCTCTTGACGGAAATAGCGGGCAATGGGTTTTATACCATAGCTATGAAGTTCAGGAGCCTGTATTGCAAATTGACTGGAAAAAATCAGGTGAAGAAATAGGCGAAATTAAATATTCATATATCAGAGCGTCTGACAATGGGGATAAAAAGCAACTTTCAAAAGATAGCTATATTCAGTATGGGCTTACAGAGGAAGGCTATGATGCGTTTTACAACATTCATTACACAACAAGGGATATTGAAGCAGAAGGTTTCTTAGATGTAAACATTGAATGGAGTACCACAAATTATAATGGAAGGATAAAAGCAGAGCATTACTTTAATAATGCAGAATGGCATTGTTGGGATAATCTGGGATATGATGCCGTTTGTAAGTAATTAATTTATACAGTTCTGATTTGAGGAACCACTTGAACAATTTATTTGTCAGGTGGTTTTTTATTCATAAAACAGATCCGTTAAAACAGAGTCGGAAATGAACCAGCCTTTCTCTGTGAAGCTAAACCGGGTTTCCTGTTGTTTTAGGACACCTTTTTTTATGTAGCCGGTAATGAGCTGTTTGTAATGGTTGTGGTATTTCACGCCGAAGTTTTCTCTGATATAATTTAGGTCTGCTCCCCACATTGTACGTAAAGAAGTTAACAGATAATCATTAAGCCTGTCTTTTACAGATAGTTCTTCTTCCTCAAAGAAAATTTCGTTTTTTTCTAAAAGGGCAGCCTGATATTTTGAATTGTTTGAAATGTTCCACCTTCTTAGGTTTCCGTTAAATGAATGGGCAGAGGGGCCTATTCCAATATATTTTTCACCAAACCAGTATCCGTTATTATGTTTTGAATACTTTTCGTATTTGGCAAAGTTCGAAATTTCGTAATGCTCAAATTTTTCACTTTTTAGGGTTTCAATTAAAAATTCATATTGTCGGATACTGAGTTCTTCGTTTACAGCGTGAAT
The DNA here is from genome assembly GCA_965230395.1 of Bacteroidales bacterium. Taxonomy (GTDB): domain Bacteria; phylum Bacteroidota; class Bacteroidia; order Bacteroidales; family UBA10428; genus UBA10428. The sequence continues at coordinate 6,263,359 of CBDDKV010000002.1, read as the reverse complement.
TTTATTTTTTTGTTTAAAAACCCCAAAAACAGTCTTAGGCTCAATGGAAAGGTGGTATGCTGCAAGGTGAGGTATATTAAGATGAATAAATTGTTCAACATTTTTTTTCCAATCTGATAATGACAGGCCCGGAATCCCGTAAATTAAGTCGACGGAAATATTATCAAAACCAGCTTCTTTGGCATTCAGAATGCTTCTTTCAGCCTGCTCTCCGTCATGTCTTCTGTTTATAAATGTTAAATCTTTATTATGAAACGATTGTATACCAATACTAAGGCGGTTTATTTTGGTTTTGTGTTTTAGGTTCTTTAAATATTCAGGTGTTAAGTCATCCGGGTTAGATTCAAAAGTAAATTCGAAGTCTGGAGCTAAATTGTAGTTCGCGTATATAGTTTCGGTGATTTCGTTTATTTCAGATATTGTAAGTATGGAAGGTGTGCCTCCTCCAAAGTACAATGTTGAAAATTTAATGTTGCTCCAATTACATGACCTGATCTTTATTTCTTTAATAATTGCCTGAATTAATTCTTTTTTATACTTCAGGCTGGCAACAAAATGAAAATCGCAATAGTAACATACTTTACGACACAAAGGGATATGTATATAAATTCCGGGCATACTTAACGCGTAAGAAAGAAAAATTTTTAACTTTAATCTAAGTTCAGTACAAAACTACAATTGCTATGCTAAATCCAAATGAAAGTTATGGAAATGAATTAAAACATAAGAGTGAAACGAATGAATGGCTAGCAGATATTATTGCATTGGCAATTGTCAGCATATATCCGGATGGGAAAACAGAGTTTAATTCAAGAGCAAAAGAAATATTTAAGACCAAAGAGAAATTAGAGGTTGACCAGGAGCAGTTTTCTCATTTTTTTTCTTCTCCCCGTTCAATTGAGAAGTTTATTGATAAACTTGATACAAAAGTAAGGAAGAAACAATTTACACTGAAACAGGAACCGGAGGAGAATGTATTTACGATAATTGCTAAGGAAATGGAAGGAACGGGTATAAAACAGCTTGTTTTCGTCCCTTTTTCCAAACAGAAAATAAAATCGAAAGATTTGTTAAAAGAACTGGAAAGGCACGAAAGTCAGCTTGCCATTTCTGAAACCGAGAGGCTGAAAGAATTTAACCGTTTAAATACAGAACTGAATAGGTATCGAAAAGAACTGGAAAAAATAGTTGTAGAGAATACAAAAGAATTAAAGGGTAACGAGGAAAGGTTGAGAGCACTCAGCGATAATATCCCGAACGGGGCCGTGTTTAGGTTCAGATACAAAAAAGAAAATAGTGAAATAGTACTTGATTACGCAGGGAACTTTATATTTAAGTTGTTTAATAAGCCAGTTAGCGAAATTAAAAACATTGAAGCGGCATTTCTTGATATTATTCACCCTGATGATAAGAAGTTATATGTTCGGTCTTTTGACAAATTAAAAGAGGGTAATTCTATAATAGATATTGAATTTAGGGTTATTCATGAAAATGTAGAAACAAAGTGGCTTTATTTAAGGGCTCAGCAAAATAGGAATTATTCAGATGTAATATTTTGGGATGGTTTTATTTTTGATATTACCCAACGAAAGAGTCTGGAAAAACAATTTCATTTAACCCAGGCTTCAATAGACCGAAGTGAAGACCCTGTATACTGGTTCAATAATAAGGCTGAACTGGTCTATGCAAATGAAGCGGCCTGTGGTTTTTTGGGATATTCCGGAAACGAATTGTTGAGCGTTCCTTTTTATAGAACATTAGATGATTTTTCGGAAAAGGACTGGTTGGCTTTATGGACAAAAGTAAAGAAAAACAAATCTACCATATTTGAGGCAGAACACATAAAAAAGGATGGTAGTAAGGTATTGGTAGAAATTAGGTTTAATTATTTCATCTATGATAATGATGAATATGTTTTTGGAATTGTTGCGGATATAACCCATAGAAAAGAAATTGATAAGAAACTCCTGTATTTGCAACGATTTGAAGGGTTGATCGTGGATATTTCTACAAGATTTATAAATATAGGATATGAGGAAGTAGATATTAACATTAAACAGGCGCTTAAAGAGATTTGCCTTTTTTCGGAAACCGAGTATGCCTATATTTACGTGTTCGATGGAAAATATAATGAAATGGGACTGGATTATTATTATTGCAGTTCAAAGATTGATTTTTCTTATGCTAAGAACAGCAAGTATAAAGTCAGGACTAATTCATTATTCTTTAAGGAATTACTTAACAAGGGGATAGTTCAGGTCAGGGACGTTGGCAGGCCAGAAGAAAAGGAGTATGCTTTTTGGGGAGATAACCTCCAGGGAGTTAATTCTTTCATTATGTTGAGTTTGTATTTTCAAAACGAATTTTTGGGTTTTCTGGGTATTTCATCAGTAGAGAAAGAACGTTATTGGGAAAAGGATGAATTAAAACTCCTTCAGGTAGTGGGAGATATTTTTGTTGGGGCTATAAAAAGGAAGCAGACCGAACAAAGTTTACTCGAAAGCGAAAGGACTTACAGAGAGATATACAATGCAACAAATGAAGCTATTCTGATACTTGAAAAAGAAACAGGACGGATTTTGGATGTCAATCAGGCAATGCTTGAAATGTTTGATTTGAATTATGAAAAAGCACTTTCTCTAACTATAGGCAGACTTATTGAAGAAGGGGGAAGTGAGCATAATAAGTTGGTAGAAGTATTAGAGGCGGCTGTTATGAAAACAAAAGTGTTTGAATATCAGTTGAAAAAAACAAGTGGGGAATTTTTTTGGGCAGAGGTGTCGCTTAAAATGGCTAACATTCACGGAAAAGATCGGATAATGGCCATAATTCGGGATATTTCAATGCGCAAGAAATCAGAAGAGTTGTTAAAAGAGAACGAGGAAAAGTACAGAATGATTGTGGAAGGACAAAGTGATTTAATTGTTAAAATTGATACAGAGGGGAAATTTTTATTTGTAAGCTTGTCTTACTGTAAAATGTTTGGGTTTAAAGAAGCCGAATTGCTGGGAGAAGAGTTTTTACCACTTGTTCATGAGGAAGATCGGGAAACGACTATGTTAGCAATGGAAAAACTTTATAAACCTCCTTATTCCTGCTATCTGGAGCAGAGGGCGAAGACCAAGGACGGTTGGCGATGGTTGGCGTGGAACAAAACTTCTGTGCTTGATGAAAACAAGAAAGTAACTGAAATAATCGGGGTGGGCAGGGACATAACCTACCAAAAAATGGTTGAAAATGCACTTAGGGAAAGTGAAGAAAGGTTCAGATCAATTGTCCAAAACCTCTCGGATGTTGTTTTTCTGCTTGATGAAAATGCAAATATAAAATATGTAACACCTTCATCTGAAGAATACCTGGGACTCCCGGTTGAAGAATTACTGGGGTATAATATAAAAGAGTTTGTACATCCCGACGATAGATGGTTGGCAGAAGAAAACCTCCAATTACATATAAAAGGAAACGACTATAATATTCCTTATGAACTTCGCATAAGGCATTCTAATAATACATACAGGGTATTTGAGGTAAAATCACACAGTATGCTTAAACATCCGTCAGTCAACAGTGTTATTTATACAATAAGTGACATAACGGAAAGGAAGTTAATGGAGAAGCAGGTGCTGGATGCCATTATTAAAACAGAAGAGAAAGAAAGAGAACGTTTTGCAAAAGATCTTCATGACGATCTCGGACCGTTATTGTCCAGTATAAAAATGTATGTTGGAATGCTTGGAAAGGCAAAAGAGAAAGAAAAGCTGGAATATATTATCAGTAATCTGAATGATATTGTTAAAGAAGCAATTATCACTACAAAAGACGTTTCAAACGATCTAAACCCTCATGTACTTAATAATTACGGATTAGTTTCAGCCATTGAGTTGTTTGTTGAGAAAGTATCTTCAGAAATTGATGTGATCTTTGAACAAGACATTGATAGTACCAGGTATGCCCCGGCAATAGAGCTGTCGCTTTACAGAATTTCCAAAGAATTAATAAATAATTCTATTAAACATGCCGAAGCAACAAAAATCAGATTAAAAATAATGGAAAAAAATACATCTTTGCAATTGTATTATGAAGATAACGGAAAAGGGTTAAGTGAGTCTGTCCTTTCATCGAAGAAAGCCACCGGAATGGGACTGTCGAATATCATTAGCCGGGCAAAATCGTTGAATGGTAAATATAATTTTTATACAAACCTTTCAAAAGGGTTTAAGTTTGATTTAAATGTGCCACTTATCCAAGAATAATTTGTATCAGTAAATTTGATTGCCTATTTTTATAACAATCATGAATAATCCTGCCAAAAAGAAAATACAAGTAGCCCTTGTTGATGATCATCAACTATTTAGAAGTGGAATCAATTTTATTATTAGCGATACTGAAGATATTGAGATAGCATTTGAAGCATCCAACGGACAAGAATTTTTGAATTTTATCGATCAATATCAGCCGGATTTGGTTCTTATGGATATTAATATGCCGATAGTTGATGGGGTAGAGGCTACAAAAAGGGCTTTAGAAAAGTATCCCGATTTAAAAGTTCTCGTCTTATCAATGTTTGGGGAGGTCGATTATTATAACACAATGATAGATCTCGGGGTAAAGGGGTTTATCCTGAAGGATATTGATAATGAAGAACTAATTGAAGCAATAAGAAAAGTGAATAAAGGGGGCAGTTTTTTCTCTCAGGAACTGCTTTTGCAACTTATTAAACATAAACCTACCGATGAAGAAGTTGAACTTACACGGAGGGAAAAGGAAGTTTTGGAACTGATTTGTCTGGGATTTTCTAATCAGGAAATTTCTGAAAAATTATTTATAAGTCAAAGGACAGTCGAACGGCACCGTTCCAGCCTTTTATTTAAAACAGACTCCAAAAACTCGGTGAGTCTGGTTGTGTATGCAATAAAAAATGGTTTAGTAAAAATATAAGCGGGGATTCTCCCCGCCCTATTTTATCGTTATCGCTCTATTTCAATAAGAATATCATCTTTATTTACTGTGTCATTTGGCTTTGTAAGCACTTTGATGATCTTGCCGTTTATAGGGGCAGTAATCTCATTTTGCATCTTCATAGCCTCCAGAATGACGAGTGCTTCACCACTTTTAACCTCAGCACCTGGCTCAACCATTACATCAATTATTTTTCCGGGCATTGGAGCCTGAAGAACCTCAACCTTGTTTTTTGATTTTTGCTTATCAAGATATTTTTTTCTCTTATAAGAGATAGGGGTTTCAATAGTGAAGTTATATGTGACCCCATTAATGAGGATAATATACTTGTTTTGACTTTTTTCAACGATTTCGGCATGATATTTCTTATTCTTGAACACTAGATAAGTGAATCCGTTTTCATCATCATGAATTTGAATATCAAGCTTCTTATGATTTATCTTTAAATCTTCGGTAAATACATCTTTTATTCTGTATTTATTATCTTGTGAAGATACCGCAATAAATTCTGTCGATTTTGTTTTTTGTTTATTCATATCTCTAGCCTTTATTAATAAGACCGTAATCTTTTATTTAAGACCCATGGACTAATAATTTTTCCTTTTTCAAAATTTACATTGGCAGAATCTTCGCTTTCAAGTACAGACATGAAATCGAAGGTTGCAAGATATGCTGCAAGCATTTCATCTTCTTCTCCCTGATAAAAAAGACTCTCAAGTTCTGTTTCAATAAAAGAAGTGTTGAAATCCCCTTTTTTAAAACTCTTATTCTTTAGGACTGCTTTGCAAAAAGGAATGGTTGTTTTAATACCCCGGATCCAAAACTTATTGAGAGCGTTAACGGCATTTGAGATCGCTTTTTCACGCGTCTCGCCGTAAACAATAAGTTTGGTCAGCATTGAATCAAAATATGGGGTAACAACAGATTTTTCTGTTATTCCTGTATCAATTCTTATGTTTTTGCTTTTAGGATACTGAATTTTTTCAATTGTACCAAGAAAAGGAGAAAATCCGGCTTGGACATCTTCAGCATTTATCCTGCATTCGATAGCCCACCCGTTAAGTTTAACTTCACTTTGCTTTAAAGGGATCTTCTCTCCTAGTGCTGTTTTTATTTGTAATTCAATTAAATCAATACCTGTAACTAGTTCGGTTACAGGGTGTTCTACTTGAATTCGGGTATTCATTTCCATGAAATAGTAGTTCTTGTCTGCATCCAGAAGGAACTCAACAGTACCTGCCGTAAAATAATTAACCGAGCGGGCAATTCTTATGGCAGCTTCTCCCATTTCTTTTCTTAATTCTTCATCCAACGCACAGGAGGGAGCTTCTTCCAGTAGCTTCTGGTGCTTTCTTTGAACAGAACATTCCCTTTCACCAAGATGAATGTAATTGCCATGCTTGTCGCCAAACACCTGGAACTCGATATGACGGGGGTTACGGACATACTTTTCAATGAATACAGAGCCATCATTAAAAGCTTTCTCAGCTTCGTTTGTGGCTAGTCTATACATCTTTTCCAGTTGCGACTCTCTTTCAACAATTCTCATTCCTCTTCCGCCACCACCTGCTGCCGCTTTAAGTATTACAGGATAACCAACTTTGCCGGCAATTTTTGCAGCCTCAACAGGATTTTTAACATTCCCCTGACTACCCGATAGCAGCGGGACATCGTGCTTTCTGGCTAATTGTTTGGCAATTGTTTTATTGCCCATTTTGTAAATAATATCCGAGGAAGGACCGATAAACAGAATATTGCCTTCTTCGCAGCGTTTTGCAAAGTAAGGGCTTTCTGCTAAGAATCCGTAGCCCGGATGAATCGCGTCTATTTTATTAGAAACTGCCGCGTTTATTAATCTATCAACATCCAGAAATTCTGGAATGTCTTCAATGTCTTCAGAAAAGTCGATAATCTCATCAAGAAATTGCAGGTAATAAGCATTAGGCTCTTTGGCTGTTTTTATTCCAAAGGCTTTAATCCCCATCTCCTTGCAGGTTTTGCAAATTCTGATGGCTATCTCGCCCCTGTTTGCTATCAACAGACTTTTAATTTCCATCTTAAATTAAGTTTTAACCACTCAAGTTAGTGGATACATATATTAATGTCAAGTTTTTAAAAAGCTTTATAAAGGTATATTGCCGTGTTTCCTGGATGGCCTGCTCACATGTTTGTTCTCCAAAGCGTTAAAAGCAAAAATGAGTTTCCGTCTGGTATCGGCCGGGTCAATTACTTCGTCAACATACCCTTTCTCATCTGCAACGTAAGGATTTGCGATTTCCTCCCGGTACCTTTTGGCCAGTTCCTTCTTAAGTTTAGCAGAATCTTTCGACTCCAGAAGTTCTTTCCGGTATAGGATTGATACAGCACCTTCGGGTCCCATAACAGCTATCTCAGCAGTTGGCCATGCAAAGTTGAAATCGCCTCCAAGGTTTTTACTGTTCATGACACAGTATGCCCCTCCATAACTTTTTCTCAAAATAACTGTAATCTTGGGTACAGTAGAGTCTGCGTAGGCATAAAGCAGTTTGGCCCCGTGCCTGATAATACCACTATGTTCCTGATCAAGTCCGGGCAGAAACCCGGGAACATCTTCAAGTGTTAACAAAGGAATATTAAAGCAATCACAAAACCGTATAAACCGGGCGCCTTTTACGGATGAATCGATGTCCAGTGTTCCTGCAAGTACTTTAGGCTGGTTTGCTATAATACCGATTGATCGGCCTTCAAGCCTTGCAAAACCGACAACAATATTCTGGGCGTATTTCTCAGAAACTTCGAAAAAAGTGTCTTTGTCAACAATATGTTTTATTACATCCTTTATGTCGTATGGCTTGTTCGGATCATCCGGTACTATATCCCTTAGTTCAGAGTCAGGCTCGTGATTAAGCTCATTTGACTCCAGAAAAGGCGGGTTTTCCAGGTTATTTGAAGGAATATAGGAAAGCAGTTTTTTTACCCCGAGCAATGTGTTTTCTTCATCTTCATAAACAAAATGCGAAACACCACTTTTTTTCATGTGTATTTCTGCACCGCCCAGTTCATCAAAACTAACATCCTCATTCAGCACCTCTTTCACTACATTTGGTCCGGTGACGAACATGTAGCTGGTTTTATTCGTCATGAAAATATAGTCGGTAATAGAGGGTGAGTACACGGCTCCACCGGCTGCTGGGCCCATAATGACCGATATCTGTGGAATAACACCGGATGCAGCAACATTTCTTTTAAATATTCCGGCATACCCTGCCAGACTTGCTACACCTTCCTGAATCCTGGCCCCTCCCGAATCAATTATTCCAATTATTGGAGCACCCATTTTCATAGCCATATCTTGTATTTTGGCTATCTTGTCTGCATGGACAGCACCCAGGGAACCTCCCATTACTGTGAAGTCCTGGGAATAAACGAAAGCTGTCCGCCCCTTTATTTTGCCATGACCGATGATTACACCATCACCATAAGCTGTTACAACTTTACCAAAATTAGATTCAGCCGGGGCTGTTCGGGTGAATGCATCTAACTCATCGAATGTACCCGGGTCGAATAGAAGTTCTAGTCTTTCCCTGGCAGTCAATTTTCCTTTTGAATGCTGCTTTGCCGCAGCTACGCTACCATGTTGTTCTTCGTAGGAAGCATTTCTTTTCAGAAAATTTTTGTATGATTTACCATTTATATCCATAAAGTTCAATTTGAATGATAACTTGTAAATATGAAGTTGTCAGTCTACTATTATTAAGTTAGCAGTGGAGGTTGAAAAAAGAAAAGTCGATATGTCTATTTGGAAAACGCTCATAAAACAGACCGCTAAAATAGTAATATTATTATGATATAATGAACAACCAATTTATTAAGTTTGCTAAGAATTACTTAATTCATTGACGCAGTTATCATTGAAGCTTGTGTATATCAGAAGTTATTACATGATGTTTCTAAATAAGGATAATTGAATATCAGTTTTATGCTGAGTATAATAAAGAAACGGAGAGAAAATTTATTCTAAATAACCAAAAATTGAGACATTCAAAAAAGAGAAATATAGATGATAAAGCATTGGAAAATAGTTTGATAGAGTTGTTTTCCAAAGAACCGAAAAAATCTTTTAATTATAAGCAAATATCTAAGTTACTGTTGATTGAAAAGGCAGGAGAAAAGAGACATATAATTAAAGTTTTAAATGTTTTGGTGCAAAATGGTGTGCTCGTTGAGCTTTCACCGGGAAAGTATAAACTGAAATCAACAGTTGGAAACGTAGTCGGCAGGTTAGAAATAACACAGAGCGGTTTTGGGTTTGTTAATACAGATTCGATTGAAGAGGACGTTTTCATATCGAAGAATAATCTGAACAAAGCACTGCATGGGGATCTTGTAAAGGTAAACTTATTTGCAAGACGTAAAAGACATAATCCGGAGGGCGAGATTGTTGAGATAATGGAGCGGGGAAGAGATACTTTTGTTGGTAATATTGAGGTATTGGATCGTTTTGCATTTTTTGAAGCAGATACCAGGCAAATGCCTTATGACTTGTTTATTCCGCTTGAAAACCTAAACGGGGCAAAACACGGACAAAAAGTAATCGCAAAAATTACAGACTGGCCTTCAAAAGCGAAGAACCCTTTTGGTCAGGTTGTGCAAGTACTGGGGAACCCTGGAGAGAATGACACGGAAATGCATGCTATTCTTGCTGAATTTGGCCTCCCGTATGATTTTCCGGAGGAAGTGGAAAATGATGCAGAGACTATTCCGGCTGTAATTTCAGAGCAGGACTATCAGGAAAGAAGAGATTTCAGAGATGTTGTTACGTTTACCATTGACCCTGATGACGCAAAAGATTTTGATGATGCCTTATCTATTATAAAGCTAGATAATGGTAATTGGGAGGTTGGAGTACATATTGCAGATGTAACACACTATGTAAAAACGAAGTCGATATTAGATAATGAAGCTTTGGAAAGAGGTACTTCTGTTTATCTTGTTGACCGGGTTGTTCCAATGTTACCAGAGCGGTTGTCAAACTTTATATGTTCACTGCGCCCTGAGGAGGAAAAGTTGTGTTTTTCGGCAGTTTTCGAGATAAGCGAAAATGCCATTATCAAGAATGAATGGTTTGGGCGGACTGTCATTTATTCAAATCGAAGGTTTACTTACAGGGAAGCACAGGATATAATTGATACGGGTGCCGGCGATTACTCAGAAGAGGTTTTAAAGTTAAATGAGCTGGCCCAATTGCTTCGTCAGCAAAGATTTGAAGGTGGCGCTATTTCATTTGACAGGGACGAAGTAAAGTTTGATATTGATGAAAACGGAAAGCCATTACGCGTTTATTTCAGGGAGCATGGATTATCAAATGAGCTTGTTGAGGAGTTTATGCTACTTGCAAACAAGAGAGTGGCAAACTTCATAGGAAATGTTGAAGATAAAAAAGCAAGGAAAACATTTGTTTACAGGGTTCACGATAAACCAGATCCAGAGAAACTTCAAAAGTTTAACCGTGTTTTAGGGAAATTTGGGCATAAATTGTTGTTAAACTCTGGCAACAACATATCCAGAACACTTAATAAAGTATTGAAAGATGTAAAAGGAAAACCGGAACAGGATCTGGTTGAAACACTTGCAGTCCGATCTATGGCAAAAGCAGAGTATTCAACAAATAATATAGGTCATTACGGTTTGTCATTTGACTATTATACTCATTTCACGTCACCAATCAGAAGATACCCTGACATAATGGTGCACCGGTTATTGTGGCATTATTTAAAAGAAGGTGAATCAAAAAGTAAGAAGAAGTATGAGGCACACTGTAAACATTCATCTGACATGGAGCAGTTAGCGACAGAGGCGGAAAGGGCTTCCATTAAATTTAAGCAGGTAGAGTTTATGCAGGATAAAGTAGGGCAGGCATTTGATGGAATTATTTCGGGGGTTTCTGAGTATGGTATTTTTGTGGAGATAATTGAGAATAAATGTGAAGGTCTGGTTGCGGTGAGGGAGTTGCTTGATGATTATTATGAATACGATGAGGAGAATTACTGGTTGATTGGGCGGCATAATGGAAATGTTTACCAATTGGGTGATAAAGTGATGGTGGAAGTGTTAAGAACAAATCTGGCAAGAAAACAACTCGACTTTATTGTAGTTGAAGAATTAGATGAAGAAGACGCCTAAATGTCTGAAATGGTTAAGAGCCAGATGGAGCGGTCAATCTGAGTTCGTATCCTCTTTAATTCAACCAAAGCCTTGGGTTTATCTGTGAATTTGCCGATGCTTACTCTGAAATACCCACCGGCTTCAATAATCTCAACGGTAAAACCTTCTTTTTTTAATTTTGATTGAAGCTCCTGGGCATTATTAAACCCCCTGAAACTGCCTGCAACAATAATATAGTAGGTTGAAGGGGGAGGTTCAGGTTTTTTCGTTTCGGGTTCCTTAAATTGAAGCGCAGTCTTTACCGATGTGACCTCATCAAAATGCTTTTCCAACTGATGGTGTCCTGATTCAGGAGAAGGTTCTTTTCCTAGAATTATCAGATCATTGGTGGTGGTGGAATCACCAATATTAAACAGGTATAAATCAAACCTTGCCGAAATAAAAACGGTAATGGCCAGAAGTAAGCTAATCGTTGTAATTCCTGCAATTACAAAGGTTAATGTATTGTTTCTTGGTCTTATCCTTAAGACTTTCTTTGTTGTTGGTAAGGATAAATTTTGCTCAAAAGATTCTTCAACAGGTAGTGGCTCCAGGCCAAACGAATCAACAAGGTGCGTTTCTTCATCAAAAGCTTTGAAGATTAGTCTTCCGGTTGAATCAAGGCTAAATTTTCCAACACCGTCAATATCATATACGTTGTTTTTTTTTAAAGACAGTTTTATCTCGGTTACGTAATCAGATATTAACGTTGTTGCTTCCTTTTCATCAATGGAGAGCTTTTCAGTAAGATAATTTTTGATGATGTCCCCACCTACTTTGAAGGCTGGTTTAAAACTAATTGTTTTGCGGGGAGGGAGCATCCGTTTTTCCTTATTGTCGTAATTTGCAGATACGTACGACGTTTCAAACCCACCAAAATCAGGTAGAATTATGCACTCATTCAGAGCGATCAGTTCACTTATGTAAGGAGCTAAGTTCAAGTGGCAATTAAAATTGCTGCTAAGGTAACATTTGCATTAAAAGAATTGTTTTTTGCTGTTGATGTTTTTTTGAACAAAGGAAAAGATATATTAACAAAGCCTTGGGTGAGTTTGTGGTTTGGTCTCACATTTTCTTTAATTTCATCATTAATGGTAAATATTTACCGGCTATTTAAGCAGTAATAAAGTTGTTGCCTTCAAAAGTAGCCAATAATTCAGAATAGACATTTTTATTATGCTTTCTTGCAGTGGACAGAAAACCTTCTATCCGGGCATAGCTATCAGCCCCGGCAACAGTCCTAAAACTTGATATTTTTAGTTTCACCTTTGCCGGGCGTATATCCCTTTCAGCAAGGTTGTTTGTAAAAGGGACATCTTCATTAAAGGCAAAAGCCAGTACAGCTCCCTGTTCCCGGATTAACCGTTCCACAAGATTACGGGTGCGTTTATAACGTCCTTTTCCTTTTTTCGGTTTGTATGGTGGTGGTTCTAATAGTTCTCCGATACAACAGATATGCTTATACCTGTTATTAATGATCTGTTTTCGCTTTATTCTTTCATCAAAAGGCATTTTATAAACTTGCAACAGGAAGGTCTTAAAAGTATTTGCCCATTTGCTTTTTTCATTTTGCACAAGGCCTTCGAGTTCGCGGAGTATATGTGCGTTGCAAGTGCCATGTTTTACATTGGTGAATTTGAAGTAACCCTCCCAACAATCATGGATGAGCCACCCTTTAGCTTTCCCCAATATCGACTTGTCACTTTCTAATGCCAGCCTGCCACGTTTTTCGTGTACAGATAGGTGAACAATGCAGAAGTTGTGCAACCAGTGTAATTTTCCGGCAACCCTTATGCCGGTTTCATCTGCATGGGCAACATTATTGCCTGCTATTTTCGCCCTTATTATTTCTTCGCTCTCTGCAAGCCCTTCGTAGCATTGTGCCGATGCTGAAACAATGGTAGATTCATTTAAAATAAGTCGTTAAACAATTGCTGTATCTTTTTGAAGGGCAGTTTATAATGCACATTTAACAACACGGCATAAGCCCTTAATATTGTGTCGCGCCGTTTATCCCTTCCGGCGCTGCTGCTTTGTGTGCTTTTCCACAGGACATATATAATTGAATTCGGTTACTTCTAACCGGGGATGGGGAAGGTCAAATACCTGGCGCTTTTCGGCCAATTCAAAATTTTCACCAGTAAGCGCATGTCCGCAACTACAATTTTCTGGTTTGCACTCTATTATATTGTCAGGGTGTTTAATTTGTTTCAGGTTTGAGCCTTTATGTCCACGTTGGCCACCTTTTGTCCCCTTGGTTTCTTTTGGGAAAGCGGGCTGTTTTTTATATCCATCACCCGATGGTGGCTGGTTACTGTTGCGACTGTTGCGGTTAAGGCGTTCTTTTAGCTCTGTATTTTCTTTTTTTAGTGCAGCGTTTTCCTGTCGAAGTATTTTATTCTCTTTTTCAAACTTCTCCAACTGCTGCACCCTGGCTGTCAGTTTTTCAACTTTGAGTATTAAGTTTTGTATGGCCGTATTTTGACCTCAGGTTGTAAAGTTCAAAAAAGAACTTGCCGATTGTTAATAACAGTTGATTTTCGCATTTTTATACTGGTAAATAAGTACCATTAATGACTACAGGTTAGCTTAGGATGATTCATACGTTTTATGAATTATCTTGTTGGGTTTTAAAAGTGTGAATTACTCTTGATGATTTTTTGTTGCTATTTGTTTTTCATTTTAACTATTTTCGCAAATAAAACAGTTACAATGGAAGGTATTAAAATGGTCGATTTAAATGGCCAGTACAATAATATAAAAGCAGAAGTTGATGCTGCAATTCAGGAAGTAATTAATTCTTCCGCCTTTATAAACGGCCCTGATGGCTCTTCATTTACAGCTTTGCAAGGAGATGAAGTAATCTTACCTGATTTTACTTTTATTGCTACGGCTGAAGTAGTGGCACTTTTGCAATTAAAACCTGTATTTGTTGATGTTGATCCCGATACTTTTTTAATTGATACAGATAAACTGAAAAGTGCGATTACAAAAAATACTAAAGCAATAATACCTGTCCACCTATATGGGCAATGTGCTAATATGGCTGAAATAGTCCGTATTGCTAGAGAAAATAACATAACTGTTATCGAAGATAATGCACAGGCTATTGGAGCGGATATAAAAATTGACGATCAGTGGAAGAAAGCCGGAATTGTTGGAAATGTTGGTTGTACAAGTTTCTTTCCTTCCAAGAACCTGGGATGCTTTGGTGATGGAGGGGCTATTTTTACAAATGATGATCGTTTAGGAGAGGAATTGGCTTGTATTGCAAATCATGGGGCAAAAGTAAAGTATTATCATGATTCGGTGGGGGTAAATTCGCGACTTGATACCTTGCAGGCAGCCATCCTGTCTGTAAAGCTTCAGAAATTGGACGAATACATTAAGGCTAGGCAAGAAGCTGCAAAACAATATGATAGTTTGTTGAAAGATTTGCCGGATATTAAATTACCTGAACGGGTAGATTATTCTACTCATGTTTTTCATCAGTATACACTTAAAGTGAAAAAACGGGATGAACTTAAAAACTTTCTTTCAGGGAAAGGGATTCCTTCAATGATTTATTACCCTGTAGGAATGCATAATCAAATACCCTATAAGATGGAAGGAGACTTTAAAGTTTCTGATGAGCTATGTAATTCAGTTTTGTCACTGCCAATGCATACGGAGTTGACCTTTGGCCAACAGGAATATATAACAGACGCAATTAAAGAGTTTTATTTAAAGAAATAAAATGGAAGAATATTTCGCTCACCCTACGGCAGTAATCGATGAAGGTTGTAAAATAGGAAAAGGTTCCAGAATTTGGCATTTCTCACATATTATGCCGAATTGTAGTATTGGGGAAAGATGCAATATTGGACAAAATGTTGTTGTGTCTCCTGAAGTTATTTTGGGAACCAATGTGAAAGTTCAGAATAATGTATCCATATATACCGGGGTTATTTGTGAAGACGATGTATTTTTGGGACCTTCCATGGTATTTACAAATGTAATTAATCCAAGGAGCGCCGTTGTTAGAAAATCGGAATATATGAAAACTGTTGTGAAAAAAGGGGCTTCAATAGGGGCAAATGCGACCATTGTATGCGGAAATAATATTGGGAAGTATGCACTCATAGGAGCCGGAGCGGTTGTTATCAGGGAAGTTCCTGATTATGCCTTAGTTGTGGGGAACCCTTCAAGACAAATAGGCTGGGTTAGTGAATATGGACATCGGCTGCAGTTTAATGAAAATGGTATAGCAATTTGTCCGGAAACTCAACAAGAATATAAAATAGAAAATAATAACGTAGAAAGAATTCAATAATATGGAAAAAATCTTAGTTACCGGAGGAACGGGCTATATTGGTTCGCATACAGCTGTAGAGCTTATAAACGATGGGTTTGAAGTAATAATAGTTGATAATTTATCGAATTCAAGTAAAGATGCTTTGGATGGTATTGAACAAATTACCGGAACAAGGCCACACTTTGAGGAGTTTGATTTATGCGATCGGGAGAAAGTATTTAGTCTGTTCGAGAAATATGACGATATAAAAGCTATTATTCATTTTGCAGCATTGAAGGCGGTTGGAGAGTCTGTTGAGAAACCTCTCGCCTATTATGATAATAATATTAGTTCACTGATAAACATTCTTATGGCGATGGAAAAATATGGTGAGCCTAAATTGGTTTTTTCTTCGTCCTGCACAGTATATGGCCAACCGGATGAACTTCCGGTAACAGAGAATGCTCCAATAAAGAAGGCCCTTTCACCATACGGCAATACAAAACAAGTTTCTGAAGAAATAATTGAGGATTCAATAAGGGCTAATGAAAAGTTGAGCGCGATTTCATTACGGTATTTTAACCCGGTGGGAGCACATTCTTCAGCATTAATAGGAGAGTTGCCTTTAGGTGTCCCGCTAAATCTGGTTCCTTTTGTAACGCAGACAGTTGCTGGTATCAGAGGGCAATTAAAAGTATTTGGAGATGATTATAATACACCGGATGGAACGGCCGTAAGAGACTATATTCATGTGACTGATTTGGCAAAAGCCCATGTGATTTCTGTTAGAAGGCTTATTGAAAGTAAGACGAAAAAGAATTATGAGATCTTTAACCTTGGGACTGGAAATGGTGTTTCCGTAATGGAAATTATAAAGACATTTGAGAAGGCCACAGGAGAAAAAATCAATTATGAAATTGTTGGACGAAGAGAAGGGGATATAGAAAAAGTATGGGCCGATACAAGGTTTGCAAATGAGGAGCTGGGATGGAAAGCTGCAGAGTCTTTGGAAAAGACACTAAGCTCTGCCTGGGAATGGGAAAAATACATTCGCAATAAAATGGCCTCAGAAAAACAATAGCATGAAAAAAACAATTATTATAACCGGTGGGGCTGGTTTTATAGGCTCGCATGTAGTAAGGTTGTTTGTAAAGAACTATCCGGAATATCTTATTGTGAATGCCGATAAGCTGACATATGCTGGAAATCTGGAAAACCTTAAGGACATAGAAAGTGAACCAAATTATGCTTTTGAAAAGATAGATATTGTTGAAGCTAACGAGGTGGAAGCCTTGTTTCAAAAATATAAAGCAGACGGAGTAATTCATTTGGCGGCAGAGTCTCATGTAGACCGCTCAATTACGAATCCGAATGAATTTATTTTTACGAATGTTGTAGGAACAGCAAATCTTTTAAATGCGGCAGTAAAATTTTGGAAAGACAATTTGGAGGAAAAATTATTCTATCACATTTCAACCGATGAAGTTTATGGATCGTTGGGCAGTGAAGGATACTTTCTTGAAACAACCCCATATGATCCCAAAAGTCCTTACTCAGCTTCGAAGGCCAGTTCAGATCACCTGGTACGGGCATACCATAATACATATAAACTGCCCATTGTGATTTCAAATTGTTCAAATAATTACGGACCAAACCAGTTTCCGGAAAAACTGATACCATTGGTATTTAACAATATTCTTAAGAAAAAACAGATTCCTGTCTATGGAAAAGGCGAGAATATTCGGGACTGGCTTTATGTGATTGACCATGCAAGGGCAATTGATACTATTTATCATAATGGTAAAATAGGCGATACTTATAACATCGGAGGGAATAATGAATGGAAGAATATTGATCTTGTACGGTTATTTTGTAAGGTAATGGACAGGAAATTGGAGAGGGCCCCTGGTGAATCAGAAGAACTCATAACTTTTGTTACAGACAGGGCGGGACATGATTTACGCTACGCAATAGACTCGTCGAAACTTCAGGATGAGCTTGGGTGGAAACCATCTGTTACCTTTGAAGAAGGACTGGAGAAAACAATTGATTGGTATCTGGAAAATGAAAAATGGCTTGAAAATATAGTATCTGGCGATTATGAGAGCTATTATTCTAAACAGTATGAGAACCGCTAAGAAATAGAATAAGTATATCAAGAGAAATCAGTGGAGGATATTTTTTTCTCCAGTTTCTTGAATCCGGAAGAAAAGGAAAAGCCCCTGTTAAGAAGACCTAACAGGGGCTTTTCTTTTTTCAAAATCAGAACTATTCAACCGTGACTGACTTTGCCAAATTTCTTGGTTGATCTACGTTACAACCTCTCATTACAGCAATATAGTATGAGAACAGCTGTAGTGGTATTACTGAAAGTAATGGAGTAAACACTGTTTCCGTTTCGGGTATTTCAAAGACATGATCTGCCATTTTCCTGATAATTGTATCTCCTTTTGTAACAACAGCAATGACCAGTCCATTACGGGCCTTAACTTCTTGAACGTTACTAACAATTTTCTCATAAGAAGAGTCTTTTGTAGCAACCACAACAACAGGCATGTTTTCGTCAATTAGAGCAATAGGACCGTGTTTCATTTCAGCTGCAGGATAGCCTTCAGCATGAATGTAAGAAATTTCTTTTAGTTTAAGGGCCCCTTCAAGTGCTACCGGAAATAAGTATCCGCGTCCAAGGTAAAGCGAGTTAGTAGCATCCTTATATAAATTGGCGACTCGCTTGTATTCTTCGCTGTGTTGAAGAATTTCTTTAATCTTATCAGGAATAAGGTTGAATTCTCTAATTAAAGTCTGATAATTTTCATCTTTAATCAGGCCTTTGTTTCTTCCAATAGAGATGGCCATCATGGCCAGGACCGTAACCTGACAAGTAAAAGCTTTAGTGGACGCTACTCCAATTTCCGGTCCGGCATGCGTATAAACGCCTGCGTCAGTATCTCGTGGGATAGAGGCCCCTACCACATTACAAATTCCTATTACAGTTGCCCCGCGTTCTTTAGCGAGTTTTATGGCAGCTAAAGTATCAGCGGTCTCCCCACTTTGGCTAATGGCCATTACGACATCATCCTTATTTATTATCGGATTTCTGTATCTGAACTCTGAGGCATATTCAACTTCAACGATGATGCGCGCCAGATCTTCAAAAAGATACTCTCCTACAAGACCGGCATGCCATGATGTACCACAAGCGATAATAACTATCCTTTTGGCTTCTATTAACTTTGGCATGACCTCAAATAAACCACCAAGGTGGATTTCCTGAGATTCATTTCTTACCCGTCCCCTGAATGTATCCAGAATAGAACGAGGTTGCTCAAATATCTCTTTGAGCATAAAATGATCATATCCGCCTTTATCTATTTCTCCTATATCAATGTCCAGTTCCTGAATTTTAGGAGACTGTTGATCATTCTTAAGGGTTTTAAGTACGAGTTGTTCTTTTTTAATAATTGCAACATCCCCATCGTTAAGGTAAATAACACTTTTTGTATATTCAACGATTGGAGTGGCATCTGAGGCAATAAAGTACTCTTCATTACCAACACCAATAACAAGTGGGCTCCCTTTTCTGGCGGAAATGAGCTTGTCAGGTTCGTTAGCGCACATAACGACAAGTCCATATGCTCCGATGACTTTTGTAAGAGCAAGTCGCACCGCAATTTCTGCGTCAACATTGCCTTTCTCATAAATATATTCAATAAGGTTAGCTAATACTTCTGTATCCGTATCGCTTTTAAATGAGACCCCCCTGTCTGTTAATCGCTCTCGTAACCTGGCATAGTTTTCTATAATTCCGTTGTGGATAATTGTAAACTTGCCATTCATAGAAGTATGCGGATGAGCATTGACATCATTAGGTTCTCCGTGGGTTGCCCATCGTGTATGTCCAATTCCGATATTTCCGTTTAGCACATGTTGTCCAATGTGCTCTTCAAGATCGGAAACTTTTCCCCTCCTTTTAAATACTTCTGTTTTGTTTTCAAGAATTGCAACTCCTGCTGAGTCGTATCCTCTGTATTCCAGCCTTTTTAGGCCGTTAATTAAAATTGGCAGGGCTTGCCTGTCACCTATGTAACCAACTATTCCACACATAAAACTATTGTTCGGTTAGTGTATAAATTAGACGTAAATAAGGACGGTTTCCGTTGTTACTACCGGAGTTAAGAACGACTCGCCTGGGATTTTTATTTTCAATTTCAGAAAGGCCATAGTTATTAAATGTAGGTTCTGAAGCTAAAATATAAAGCCCATTGCCATAATTTCCATTCTGGAGATACTGGTGTACAAACTCACTTACATTAATCCTGTATTCAAGATTGTCTAAGTCCAGATATCCTCCACGATACGAACTACCCAGTGCGCTCTCAAATGGCAGCATTAGTTTCTCTTTCGTTCTTGCGGTAATTCTTCTGGGTAAGAAAAACTTTGTACTATCATTTTTTGTGTTGAAATCCGGATCCAATGGAAGCACTAATTCCGCAAGGTTAATACCAGCTTTATCTCCATAATTAGCTTTAAAAGAATCTAATTCGCTAAATTCGATGTAACCCTTCAGGCCATCAAGAGATTGTACGTAATAGTTGTCCCTTTCCGTTGAGTCCGTTATGCGCTCAGGCATAAACATTTCTACGAAATCATGCCGGAAGAAACTCTTAAAATTATTAATTGGGTGATAACTGTATATCGTAGTGTCTCCGCCTGTGCTTTTTTCCCTTTTGTATTTCAAAACTAATCTTGATTTATCATAAGAAAAGTTGGCAATAGCTCCAGTGTCTCCTTTTGCAGAAGCAGTTAAATAGAAACCTGGGAAGTTTTCGTAAAAAGCAGATGAAGTCGTTAAATTAGAGTCAGTAATCCTTTCAATAAAACTGTTATTTAGCTTTATAGCAATGTAGTCCCCACTGTCAATGGGCATTTCTTCAATGTTAATGACTTCAAAAGCAGTAGACTCAGATTCCGGAGAATGGTTATATTCACTGGTCTTAACTTTATAGTTGGTATACAAATTCAACGGAGGTTGGTTTACCAGAGAATAAACATAGATATCAAATACATCATTTTTACTGCCAAATATCTCACTGGAATTAATGTTCAGGTAAAGAAAACAACTTTCAATTACATCAGTGGTGTCGGCTTTGTAATAATCGTCGCCCCTGCTTAACTGAATTAAAGTCTGGGCCCACATTTGCCCCATTAGAGGATCCTTAATGTGACCAATCGGGCAATTGGTATTAATCAATTGTCCGTTGCTGCCTACTATTGAAAATAATTCCTGCGGGAACGCCTCGCTAACTGTTAAACACTTGATTGACTGTGTGTCAACGCTGGCTTCAAGAATATCTACTTCGGGTAAAATTTGAAGGCCAACATTTAATGGTTCATCATCGCACGATGAGAAGAATGTAATTGCCCCTGCTATAATTAAGGAAATTCCTTTGAGAAAATGTTTGCTCATTAAATTATTTCTATTATTCAAGTATAGAATCGTAAAAGTCTGAATATGCACTTATATATGTGTCGGTATCATGAAAGTCTAGCTTACGGACATCGTTCTCTTCTACATAATTCTTGACTTGAGGGTTTATTTCCTGACTACCATATATAACGCCATCAGAAAAATTTATTGCCAATTTCATAAAATTTTCATACGTTGGCTCTGACGCAACTTCAAGATCCGCCGAATTTAGCCCATCGTTTTCAAGCTTCTCTTTTAGTCTGGAATTTAGAGGGACGTCAAACTGCTTATCGTAAATTGATGTGACCATCTTGGTGTTTTGAAAGAGAGGGTCATCGTTGTAATATTGTTTTATGTATATTGGTAATAGTCCTGTAAACCAACCGTGGCAGTGAATTAGATCTGGTGCCCACTGAAGTTTTTTGACTGTTTCAACTACTCCACGAGTGAAAAAGATAGCTCTCTCATCATTATCCTCAAAGAAATTTCCACTTTGATCCTGAAGCGTGTGTTTTCTATGAAAGAAATCTTCATTGTCGATAAAATACACTTGCATCCTGGCAGCCTGAATTGAAGCTACTTTAATGATTAGTGGGTGATCATTATCGTCAATAATTAAATTCATTCCGGATAACCGGATTACTTCATGAAGTTGATTCCTTCGTTCATTTATACAACCGAACCTTGGCATAAAGGTTCGTATTTCTTTTCCCTTCTCCTGGATACCTTGTGGAAGATTTCTTGCAATAACTGACATTTCTGTTTCAGGTAGATACGGAGTTATTTCTTGGGAAACGAACAATACTCTTTTAGCCATACTAATTTAAAATATTTCAAAAATATCACGCAAAATTACTAAAAAATATTCTGCTTAAAAAATGAATGTTATCTGAATGCCTATGAATAACCATGTTAATAAAAGTTAAATTTGATTCATGCGGTTTATTATGATCTGGGATCTTTAAAATCATTATCTTTGTGCGATTCTTATGAAGTAATGCGGATAGTAAAAGAAATAAAAGAGGTAAAAAAAGTCCTCAACGAGAAACGGCTGGAAGGGAAAATAGGACTTGTTCCTACTATGGGAGCTTTGCATCAGGGACATCTCTCTCTGGTTGATGAGTGCATTAAGAATAACGATTTTTCTGTTGTTAGTGTATTTGTTAATCCAACGCAGTTTAATGATAAAACTGATTTAGAAAGATACCCAAGAGATTTAAAAAAAGATTGTGAAATGCTTCTTGCGGTGGGATGTAATTTAGTTTTTGCCCCCGAAGTTGAAGATATTTATCCGGAACCAGATACAAGAAAGTTTGAGTTTGGAACGTTGGAATCTGTAATGGAGGGAAAGCACAGACCTGGCCATTTTAATGGGGTAGGACAAATTGTATCAAAGCTTTTCGAGATTATTGAACCTTCAAGGGCATATTTTGGGATGAAAGACTTTCAGCAATTAGCAGTTATAAAAAAACTTGTTAAAGACTATTTATATCCGGTCGAGATTATCCCTTGCCCGATTGTAAGGGAAAAGGATGGTCTGGCGATGAGTTCCAGAAATTTGCTTCTTGATAAAGAGAAGAGGAAAGCTGCACCTTTCATATATAAAATTCTTAAGGAGGTTACAATGTTGAGTACAAATAAATCTCCCCAGGAATTAAAAAAGATGGTAGCAGAGGCTTTCAATGAGAGTGAAGAATTAGAACTGGAGTATTTCGATATTGTAGATGACATAACGCTCCAGTCGGTTTCAGAACTTTCCGAAGATAGACCTTCAACTGCTTGTATCGCAGTACATGCAGGTAAAATACGGTTAATTGATAACGTTCAGATAAATACGTAACTTTTCAAAACAATGTTTGTAGAGGTTGTAAAATCAAAAATCCATCAGGTAAAAGTTACCGAGGCAAATTTACATTATGTAGGGAGCATAACCATTGACGAAAACTTAATGGAAGCATCTGGCATTATAGAAAATGAAAAAGTCCAGATAGTTAATATCAACAATGGGGAGCGCCTAGAAACATATGTAATAAAAGGGGAGAGAGGCTCAGGAGAAATTTGCCTTAATGGTCCGGCTGCAAGAAAGGTAGCAGTAGGAGATATTATTATTATTATTGCTTATGCTATGATGGAGCTTAAGGAAGCAAAAGAATTTAAGCCCACAATTATTTTTCCTGATTATGAGACAAACACCCTTCGGTAAACGGTTGTCAGAAAAGGGGGACATAATAAATAATCAACATTCTGGTTAATGATGTTTTTGTTGCATCAGTTTTAGGGATATCAAGGGTTATATCTCTTCTACATGGAAAGAGAATTTGGCATTCAGGTTTATGGCTAAAAACAAGACGGTATATGTTTGTCAGGAATGCGGGGCAGAATCGGCTAAATGGATAGGTCGGTGCCCTTCTTGCAACAATTGGAACACTTATGTTGAAGAAATCAAGGTAACAAAATCAGCAGGCGGTCTCCCTAAAGATGTTCATGGGTTACATGAGAAAGTAAAACCGATTCGTTTAGAGCAAATTAAGTCGGAGAACTATTCCAGAATTAAAACCGGGGTTTCAGAAGTTGACCGCATATTAGGCGGGGGCATAGTTCCGGGAGCTTTTATATTGTTGGGAGGAGAGCCCGGTATTGGAAAATCAACACTTGCGCTTCAACTGGCTTTAGAAAAAGAACAGAAAGTACTTTATGTCTCAGGGGAAGAAAGTAGCGGACAAATAAAAATGAGGGCAGAAAGGATTGGGAAACGTAATAGCAGTAGTTTGATTTACAACGAGACTCATCTGGAGGATATCTTAACTCATTTTTATCAGGAAGCCCCATCACTCTTAATAATTGATTCAGTGCAAACTATTTATAGCTCCGATATTGAATCAGTCCCGGGAAGTGTTTCCCAGGTTCGCGAATGTGCCACAAAGCTGCTAAAGGCAGCTAAAGAAACTATAACGCCAGTAATCGTAATCGGTCATATTACAAAGGACGGTTCTCTTGCCGGGCCTAAAGTACTGGAACATATTGTTGATACCGTCATTCAATTTGAGGGCGATCAGCATTTGCAATTCAGAATTCTCAGGACCTTAAAAAACAGGTTCGGGGCAGTACCTGAGCTTGCAATTTTTGAAATGAACGAGCGTGGTCTGAAAGAGATATTGAACCCTTCAGGTTATTTTCTGCATAAGTCAAACGAAAGCGTAAGCGGAGTGGCAATTACCTGTACTATGGACGGGATTAAGTCTTTACTTATTGAAGTGCAGGCGCTTGTTAGTTCGGCCGTGTATGGGACACCACAACGTTCAGCAACAGGCTTTGATACCAAGAGGCTGAATATGCTTCTTGCTGTTTTGGAGAAGAAGGGAGGGTTAAATATCTCTAATAAAGATATATTCCTGAATATCGCAGGAGGGATTAAAATTCAGGATACCGCTGCAGATCTGGCTGTAATAGCAGCGATTGTTTCGTCACGAACAGATAAACCCATTTCAAGAGGGACCTGTTGTTGTGCAGAGATAAGCCTTACAGGAGAGCTAAAACCCGTAACGAGAATTGAGAACCGGGCATCAGAAGCTTTTAAGTTAGGGTTCAAATGCATGGTTGTTTCTTCTTATCATGAGAACCTGACAATTAAAGAGAATATAGAAATAAAAAAAGCATCGTCTTTAAACGATGCCTTGAGTCTTATTTTTCAATTCTGATGATTTTTAATAGTCATCAAATCCATTGTCATCCATTAAGTCGTATTGTTCATACGCACCATCTTCTGTCTTCTTTTTCTTATTGCAGTCAAGATCCAGTTCGAAATTCTCCGGAGCTTCAAAGGTATCTTCTTCAGTAATGTTCAAGGTTGAATCTTCATAAACGCGAGTCATATATTCACCCCAGATAGGCAGGGCCATACTCGTACCCGATCCCAGACCAAGCCGGGTAAAGTGAACAGACCTGTCTTCGGCGCCTACCCACGCACCCGAAACTAGGTTTGGGGTAATCCCGATAAACCAGCCATCACTATGGTTGTTGGTCGTTCCTGTTTTACCTGCAATCTCAGAAGTCATTTGATATGTAGAACGTAGGCGGGCTGCAGTTCCAAAGTTAACCACTCCCTGCATAAGGTTGAGCATCAGAAATGCGGTTTCTTCACTAATGGCTTCTTTGGTTTCAGGCTGAAATGTTGCAAGTACATTGCCAAATTTATCTTCAATTTTTGTTACAAAAAGAGGTTTGGTATGTACTCCTTTATTTGCGAAAGTGGCGTAAGCTGCAACCATTTCTTTTACTGACATGTCCGATGTGCCATAAATCATAGACGGAACAGGATCGATATAGCTCTCAATTCCCATTTTATAAGCAATATCTGCAATTGGTTGAGGTTTAAAACGCGAAACAAGAAATGCTGAAACATAATTTTCAGACTTAGCCAGGCCCCATTTCAAAGGTTTCATTGTGCCTAAGTCCCTTGGATTACAGGTTGTCCTTGGCTCCCAGATGGTGTCGTTAATTTTAAATCGAACCGGAGATACCGGGACTTCATAGCAGGGAGTATAACCTTCCTGCATGGCTAGTATATAAAGAAAAGGCTTAAAAGTTGAACCGGCCTGCCTTTTTGATGTTGTCACATGATCGTATTTAAAATGGCGGTAATTGATACCTCCAATGTATGCTTTTACGTGGCCTGTTCTGGGGTCCATTGACATAAACCCGGTATTTAGAAAGTGTTTATAATATAAAATGGAGTCCAGCGGGGTCATAACAGTATCTATATCATGTTCCCAACCAAATACAGTCATTTTTACAGGTTTTTTAAAAACTTTGTAGATTGAGTCCATCGGTACACCCTTGTCATAAAGCTGTTTACCTCTATGCGATCTTCTAATTGCTCTTTTGATGATGTTGTCGATTTCTTTTCTTTTTAAATCTCTTGAAAAAGGGGCCCTTTTCCTTCCTTTTTTTTCCTTAAAAAACTGTTTTTGTAAATATCCTCCCAGATGCGCACGCACCGCCTCTTCAGCATAAATTTGCATTTTGTAATTTACAGTTGTATAAATTCTTAGCCCATCAACATATATATCGTATGATGATTTATCTGGTTTCTTGTTCTTATTGCACCAGCCGTAAAGTGGATCTTTAACCCAAACAGTCGAGTCCCGCTTATATGATGCATAGTTTAGGTAGTTTTTGCGTTTGGGTTTTTTTCTTGTCATATAATGTTTAATATACTCACGAAAGTATGTTGCCGGACCAACGTTGTGGCTTACAGGTTGATAGTCTATCATTAAAGGCAGGGTCTTCAGCGAATCAAACTCTTCTTTTGATATATAGTCGTATTTCTCCATTTGAGAAAGAACAATGTTCCTTCTTTTTAATGAACGTTCAGGAAATTTTTTTGGATTGAAAAGTACAGAATTCTGGGCCATTCCTACCAGTACAGCAGCTTCTTCAATTCTAAGAGAGTCTGGTGTTTTATTGAAATAAACCCGACTTGCAGAGTGGACACCTACAGCACTGTAAATAAAGTCATACTGGTTGAAGTATAAAGAGATTATTTCTTCTTTGGTATATGCCTTCTCCAGTTTAACAGCAATAACGTACTCTTTAATTTTTTGTTTCAACCGCTCAGGCAAAGTACGTGCAGGTTTATGGAATAACTGTTTTGCCAGTTGTTGGGTAATTGTGCTCCCCCCTCCTCTTTTGCCAAGAAAGAAGATAGCCCTGATACTGCCTTTTGCATCTATTCCAGAATGTTTAAAAAAACGGATGTCTTCTGTGGCAACTAAGGCGTCAACAAGGTATTTGGGGAGCTCATTGTATCCCACCTGAGTTCTGTTTTGATTTCTGGAGTAAACCGAACCAAGTACTTTGTTGTCTTCAGAAATAATAAGTGTGGCAAGATTTATTTTAGGGTTTTCCAGATCTTCAATCGGTGGCATATACCCTAACTTTCCTGAAGTGGCAAGCCAGAAAAGAGTAACTGTAAATAGCAAGGGTACTAAGAAGATACACCAGAATACTATTGTATGCTTTCTATATTTTGAACTTTGATTTCCCATAATTAAATAATAAGGCTTAAAGAATTTAAATATACTTTACTCGGTTAAAAATCCTTCAAACTTGTAAAAAAATATTCATATTTGTTGAAGGAAATAAAGAAAACGGGGCAATGTGAAGGATTTGAACCATATTTCTTTTGCATGTAAAAATATTAATTATTTAATTTCGCAAGAAATTTAGTAATTTTTGAATGCGTAGGCTGTTTTTTTAATATGTCATTTTTAAGAATGTTTAATTCTGTTTTTTAGTTTGCGTACTAATTAAAAAGGTAGAGCTAATGATTGAAAACCTGGTTATAGTAGAGTCGCCTGCCAAGGCAAAAACAATAGAAAAATTTCTGGGAAAAGATTTTCAGGTAACCTCTAGTATGGGGCATATCCGGGATCTTGCTAAGAAGGATTTCGGAATTGATATTAATAAAAATTATACCCCGCAATATATCGTCCCTGATGATAAAAAGAAAATCGTTTCCGAGTTAAAAAAACTGGTTAAAGATGCAAATTTAGTCTGGCTAGCTTCCGATGAAGACCGGGAAGGAGAGGCGATAGCCTGGCACTTGTCTGAGGTTTTGAAACTGGATAAAGAAAAAACAAGAAGAATTGTTTTTCACGAAATAACAGAAAAGGCGATAAAAAACTCATTGGAAAACTACCGGACAATAGATCTCGACTTGGTTAATGCCCAGCAGGCAAGGCGGGTACTTGACAGGCTGGTTGGATTTGAGTTGTCTCCTGTGCTTTGGAAAAAAGTAAAGCCTTCTCTTTCAGCAGGAAGGGTGCAAAGTGTTGCCGTCCGCTTAATTGTTGAGAGAGAAAGAGAAATAATCAGTTTTAAATCAACATCGGCTTTCAGGGTTCAGGGGGTATTTAATCTGGAGAACTCAAAGAATTCTCTGAATGCAGAGCTTAATAAACGGTTTGATAAGGAAAAAGATGCCAAGAGTTTTCTTGAGAAATGCAGTACTGCTGATTTTAAAGTAACAAAGGTTCAAAAGAAACCATCAAAAAAGTCCCCAGCAGCCCCTTTTACTACTTCAACATTACAACAGGAGGCGAGTCGTAAACTGGGATACTCTGTGTCTCAAACAATGTCTATAGCTCAAAAACTGTATGAAGCAGGACATATAACTTATATGCGTACGGACTCGGTAAACTTGTCGGACTTTGCCGTTGAATCAGCAAAAAAAGTAATTGAAGAAGAATATGGCACTGAATTTTCGAATATAAGAAAATACAAAACTAAATCGAAGGGTGCCCAGGAAGCTCATGAGGCAATTCGCCCTACTTATATCGAAAAAAGAACCGTAACCGGAGGGAATAATGAGAAAAGGCTTTATGAACTCATTTGGAAACGGACTGTAGCATCTCAAATGAGTGATGCTAAGCTCGAAAAAACAACTGTTGATATTGAAGTTTCAAATGCACAGGAAAAGTTCGTAGCTCATGGAGAAGTATTAAAATTCGAAGGTTTCCTTAAAGTATATATTGAATCCACCGATGAAGAGCCAGATGAAGAAGAAAAAGGATTGCTGCCCCCATTAAAAATAGGGCAAAATCTTGAAAGGGAGATAATAACAGCAACGGAAAGATTTACAAAATGGCCGCCAAGGTACACCGAGGCCAGTCTTGTAAGGAAACTTGAAGAATTGGGTATTGGCAGGCCATCAACTTATGCCCCTACCATCTCAACAATTCAAAACAGAGGGTATGTACTTAAGGAAGATCGGGAAGGAAAAGAGCGAAAATACATTGTTCTGGCTTTAAAAGATGCAAAAGTAGAAAAGGCCGATAAAACAGAAGTGGCAGGTAATGAAAAAGCAAAACTCTTTCCAGATAATATTGGGATGATTGTGAATGATTTCCTTATGGAGTATTTTAATGATATCATGGATTATAACTTCACCGCATCCGTAGAAAAAGAATTTGATGAAATTGCAACCGGTAAAGTAGACTGGAAAAAGATGATTGATATCTTTTATAAACCTTTCCATATTAATGTTGAAACCACTCTGGAAGTATCTGACTACACAAAAGGTGAAAGAGAATTAGGGGTAGATCCCGAAACAGGAAAAGTAGTGGTAGCAAGAATGGGACGATACGGTCCAGTAATTCAGATCGGGGAAAAAGATGAGGAAACCGGAGAGAAACCTAAGTTCGCGAGTATGCTTAAAGGACAGCATATTGAAACAATTACCCTTAAGGAAGCATTAAGCTTGTTTCGTCTTCCGCGTAGTGTTGGAGAATATGAAGGAAAAGAGATGACCGTTGCTATAGGGCGTTTTGGTCCATATGTGAGACACGATAATAAATTTGTATCCTTAAAAAAGAATGTGGACGACCCTTATACAATAACTTCCGAAAGAGCAATAGAACTCATAGAAGAAAAGAGAGAAAAAGACAGAAATAAGTTTATAAAATCGTTTGAAGAAGAACCAGACCTACAGCTCCTAAATGGAAGATGGGGGCCATATATCTCATTTAAGAAGAAGAACTACAAGATACCTAAAGATGTTGAGCCCAAAGAACTAACCAAGGAAGACTGTATGAAAATTATAGCGGAATCAGATAAAAAGAAATCAAAAAAATAATCACCCTGGATGAACTTCGCAGACTATTTAGATCCTGTTGAACTCGAAAGGCCCGATGAACGCTACATTCAAAGTAATGAGGTTTTTCCGGCAAAAATTGAAATAAATACCGGTAATGAAGATTTAGGAGACCTGAGCCGCTTTGATTTGGTTATTTTAGGAGTTCCCGAAGAGAGAAACTCTTTCAATAAAGGAACAGCTTTAGCACCAGATGCAATACGAACAGAACTGTACAAATTAATAAGTCCGGTCAATAAACTGAAAGTTATTGATTTAGGAAATTTGAAGTTGGGAAATACATATTCCGATACTTATTTTGCCTTAAAGGATATAATACACCATTTTTTGTGCAACAATTTATCAATTGTATTGCTGGGGGGAAGTCAGGATTTGACCGTTCCCGTATTTCAGGCATTCGAGAACTATCAGGAAAAAATAAACCTGACAGTTATTGACTCACGGATAGACTCACATAATGAATCAATAACTTTTAATGCAGACTCATACCTTCTTGAATTATTAATCAAGAAACGAAAGCTTTTTAAGTTTGTAAACCTGGGACATCAGGCATATTTAAATGAAAAGAATAACCTAGAATTAATAAACAAGCTTTTTCAGGAAGCAATTCGCTTGGGTGAAGTGCGGGCGAATTTACAAAAAATGGAACCAATTTTGCGCGATTCTGATATTGTCAGCTTTGATGTTGGTGCCATCAGACAATCTGATGCTCCAGGGTATTTTCGTCCAAATCCAAACGGATTTTATTCCGAAGAATGTTGTCAGCTATCACGATATACAGGAACAAGTGATATGGTTCGCTTATTTGGAGTATTTGAGACAAATTGCCGATTCGATCAAAATAGTCATACAGCAGCCCTCGTGGCCCAGATGGTTTGGCATTTTATTGATGGCTTGGAATTTAGAAATATTGAGACACCTGGTGGAGAAAGTGCAAATTTTAAAACATTTATAGTAGGACATACAGACATAGATTACGATATGACCTTCTATAAAAGTATGATTACCGAAAGATGGTGGTTGGAAGTTCCAGATTTAAAGAATAATAGCGCCGTTATTATATCCTGCTCCCAGGACGATTATCAGCAGGCCTGTAACCATGAAGTGCCAGATATTTGGTGGAAAACATTTCAAAAGCTTGGTTAATGACAGGCTTTAATTATGAGAATAAAAGTATGAATAATAGGGGTTTGTTGAAATTACAATAAATTAAGGCACACCTTTACAAAAATTATTAAAATTCAAATAAAGAAGATAGCGGAAACATTATTAGATGCGTTTTTTTTTGTTAAAAGGTAACCTCCTTGCAACTTTTTAAGTATAAACCATAGTATAATTTTGTATGTTGATTACTTAGCTTGTATTGATACAATATTTTTACTTATTTTACTTTATATATAGGAAACCTTTAAAAAAAGGTAGGGATAAAAGAAAGATAATGAAAAGAGATCTCATATTAGCTTTGTTAATCACGCTAAGTTTGGGCAGTTTTGCCCAGCAACTACCAGAGGTTAGCTATTTTATGTATGATTATACACGAACTAACCCGGGAAGTCTAGGAAGTAAAGAAATGATTTGTGCTACATTTATTACTAAGCAAGCAATGGTCGGAATGCCAGGAGCACCTACAGATTTCTATTTAAATGCTTCAATGCCATTCAATTTATTTGGGGCAAAGCATGGTGTAGGATTATCTGTATTCAGTGATCAGATTGGTTTTTACGAAGACATTGATGTTCGACTCGGTTATGCGTTCAGGTTTAACGTGGGTGATGGTACATTGGGTATTGGTATAAATGGAGGAATCAGGCAGAAAAGTCTTGATGCTAAATGGGATAACGGAGGCAGTTCTCAAATGAACCCCAATGATGACGCAAAAATACCCCAAGGGAAAATTGATGACAATTCTTTTGGCATTGGGGCGGGTGTTTTTTATCGCTCAGAAGATGTATATTTTGGGGCATCTGTACTAAATGCTTACGCTTCAGAAATTGAATATGCAAGCACTGCCTCAGGTACCGGAGGTGGTTCTGCAACAGAAAAACTTGTCCCTCACTATTATGTTACAGCAGGTTACAGCCTTCAACTATCAAATCCGGCATATGAAATAGATCCTTCTTTACAGTTGTATTCCGATGGTGTTTCAGTAACTTTTGATGTAAATGGAACAGTTACATACAATAAAAAAATATGGGGTGGCGTTTCATATAGAGCGGGAGCCTCAGTAATTGGAATGGCGGGACTAAGTATACTTGATGGATTGAAGGTAGGTTATGCTTATGATTTCCCAACTTCAGCACTAACGAAAGAATCTTCAGGTTCGCATGAAATAATCTTAAATTATTGTTTTAAGATTGGTGTGGAAAAGGCTCCACAAAAATATAAGAGTATTAGGTATTTATAAAAAATGATTAAATTTATATAGAATTTAAAGAAAAGATATATTTCAGATAAATTCCTTTGATTATGAAAAAGCTGATTATTTTAGGTACTATCCTAACTGTTTTATTTATGAGCAGTTGTAGTAATTACCGCGGCGGTGAGTTGACAGGAGTTCCCGGGAGGGCTCGGTACTTCGAACCTGAGCCGTTTGGAATGATTTTCGTTCCACAGGGTAGTTTTACAATGGGTATTAATGACCAAAGTGTACCCTGGGCTCAGAACGATTACACAAGAACGGTTACGGTAGATCCGTTCTGGATGGACGAAACGGAGATTACAAATAATGAATATCGTCAATTTGTCTACTGGGTGAAAGATTCGATTATGCGTCGTTTGCTTGGTGAACAGCTTGATGATTTTGTATTCTCAGAAGATGCATTTGGTAACCCTCTGGATCCGCCAATTATCAATTGGGACATAAGGATTGATTACAGAGACGAAGAAATTAATGAACTACTTAGTGAGATGTACATTCCTTCGGAAGAAAGATACTTCGGAAGAAAGGAAATTGATACCCGAAAATTAATGTATGAGTATTTCTGGATTGATTTGAAACAAGCTGCAAATAAATCAAACCGTTATAATTTCCAAACAAAGAAATATGATGGCATGGTTGTAAATTCCGATGGAGAGCAAAATGAGATTGAGGATAGATCAAGTTTTATTATTAGGGATATGGTGAATGTTTATCCAGATACCTTATGTTGGATAGCAGATTTTACGTATTCTTACAATGAACCTATGACGACGATGTATTTTTGGCACCCTGCCTATGATAACTATCCAGTTGTAGGAGTAACATGGAAACAGGCTTCTGCATTTGGTATTTGGCGGACACGTCTTCTTAATGGGGCATTACGTCAGAGTGGACAACCAGGAGTACATGAATACAGGCTACCAATTGAGTCTGAATGGGAGTTTGCCGCAAGAGGCGGGCTGGATCACTCAATGTACCCTTGGGGAGGTTATTACACCAGGAATAAAGAAGGTTGTTTCTTAGCAAACTTTAAACCATTGAGAGGTAATTATATAGATGATGGAGGATCTGTTACTTTGCCAGTAGGAACATATCAGCCCAATGAGTTTGGATTATATGATATGGCGGGAAATGTTGCAGAATGGACTTCCAATGCGTATGACGAATCAGCATACATTTTTAGTCATGATTTAAATCCTGACTATAAGTATAATGCGAAACCAGATGATCCGGCAGTGTTAAAGAGGAAGGTATTGCGTGGTGGATCTTGGAAAGATATTGGGTATTATCTTCAAAATGGTGTTCGCACATATGAATATCAGGATTCGGCTAAATCATACATTGGTTTTAGATGTGTACGCTCTTATCTTGGAAATAATTAATCGAACTTCAAATCAATTTATTAAACAGTTAAAACTAGATAATGATGAATTTAACAGATCTCGTCCAGAGCTCAGGTTGGAAAAATTTTATGGCTAAACTCTATGGTTTTGGAGCTACTGTAGTAATTGTTGGAGCCTTATTTAAAATAAACCACTGGCCTGGTGGAACTTGGATAATTACAGCAGGATTAGTAACAGAAGCTCTTATTTTCTTCTTTTCTGCCTTTGAACCTCTTCATGAAGAGTTAGATTGGACATTAGTTTATCCTGAACTAGCAGGAATGTCTGATCCTGATGAGATTGAAAATTTCAAAGATAATGTTTACGAACCGGGCAACCGTCCAGTAGAGAATGTTGGAGATGTTCTTGGTTCAACAGGTTTAAATGATGATGCATTGAAAAAGTTGGGGCAAGGTTTTACCCAATTAGGGGAGAGTGCTTCAGCTTTAGCTGAAATTTCGGGAGCTACAGTTGCAACAAAAGATTTTGTGTCTTCAATGCAAGGTGCTGCTAACTCTATGGGAGGCCTGCACGAGACATATAGCAGTAGTGCCGATTCAATAAAGCAATCTGCTACTGTACTTTCTTCTGCATACTTTGAAACTGCAGATAGTATAAAAAAATCCGGTGGTGATATGGCGAATTCTTACAGAGAATTGTCTGAAACTATAAAGGGAGGTCAAAGCTCCATCATTCAGGGAAGTAAGGATTATGAACAACAATTGACGTTGCTTGGTAAAAATCTTTCAGAACTAAATAATGTTTATTCTAACCAGATAAGGGAAACTGCAGACCAAATGAAAGGTTCTCAACAATTATATTCTGGTCTG
This sequence comes from Bacteroidales bacterium, assembly GCA_965230395.1. Classification (GTDB taxonomy): domain Bacteria; phylum Bacteroidota; class Bacteroidia; order Bacteroidales; family UBA10428; genus UBA10428. Next base: position 6,229,193 of record CBDDKV010000002.1, on the reverse strand, counting down.
ACTGAAATGATTAGCAACCTTAAAGCCTCAGTTGATGAAACAAACAGGTATAAGGATGAAATATCAAAGCTAAAAGAGAATATTTCTTCATTAAATAATATTTATGGAAATATGCTCAATGCAATGTCCACTAAAAGAAAGTAATAATTAAACCACTGTTAAACTTCTATAAAGAAGATGGGCCACGGAAAAGAAACCCCTAGACAAAAGATGATTGGTATGATGTATTTAGTGCTCATGGCAATGCTTGCACTAAATGTATCAAACGAAGTACTAAATGCCTTCACCGTATTAGATGAAGGGTTAAGTAAAACCAAACACTCAATAGAACAAACAAACGAATTATTAATTAGTAATTTTAAAAGTCAGTTCGAAATTAACGAACAGAAAGTTGGAAAATGGTACTTTTTGGCTAAAAAAGTAAAGGATCAAGCCGATTCTCTGGTTGGTTTTATAGAAGGCCGGAAAATTGACATACTGATGGCTGCCGGAGAGGATACAAGTGCAATTATCCATTCAGGGCATATTGATTTGGCAAATGTCAAAGGAAAAGACAAAACGGATGCACCTGCTTATATAATGGTAGGTGATGAGAATGATAAAGCAGGGAAGGACTTGAAGGATAAGCTGGGAGAATATAAGGAATTTCTTTTGACTTCTGTTTTGAGTAAAAGTGCAAACGTAACAATAAAGAGTTCGATCGAAGAAAGCCTGAATACTCCTAAAAGTGGAGCTCACGGAGAAGAAGTTGACTGGGTAAGATCACGTTTCGAGCATCTTCCCCAAAGTGGTGTACTTTCGATAATGACAGGGCTTCAAATTAATATTCGAAATGCAGAAGCAGAAGCATTGAAGTATCTTTATGCTAAAATTGATGAAGGAACATTTAAGTTTACTAACCTTGATGCAACTGTTATTCCAAACTCTAACTACGTTATTAAAGGAAACGAGTATAATGCTGAAGTTTTCATTGCAGCAAGGGATAGTACAGCGATACCACGAATCCATGTTACAGAGAGTAACAGGCCTTATGATTCTGTTCCGAGCGATAATGGAGGCTGGAAGTATGTAAAACGAAAGGGATTGACTTATGAAACCATTGTAGCTGATGCTTCAACAGGTAAAGCGGTATATAGACGTCCTGGAAGTTCGTTAGGATCAAAATATTGGGGTGGAATTATTGAACTTATCGGACCGGCTGGAGATACTATAGCCCGTCCGTTCCGCAGAAGTTATATGGTTGCAGAAGGAGCTGTGACAGTCGCGCCTACTAAAATGAATGTTTTTTACGTAGGGGTGGATAATCCTGTGGATGTTTCAGTTGCCGGAGTTCGTCCTGAAGATCTTTCTGTTTCTATGACAAATGGACGTATTAAGCCGAGGGGTAATTCTTATATTGTTAACCCTAAACGCCCTGGAAACAGTTATGTTACTGTGTCTGCAAAAATTGATGGAAAAGCGAGGCAGATGGGAAGAAAAGAATTCAGGGTTAAAATGGTACCGGATCCGGTAGCTAAAGTCAGTGGAAAGAAAGGTGGAGTTATTTCTAAACAAGTTTTACTGGCACAGGTTGGGGTTGCAGCTGACTTGGAAAACTTCGATTTTGACTTAAAATTTAAGGTTACACAGTTTACTGTTTCAGCTACCATTAAAGGATTCAGAAAAGATGCTATGTCGAAGTCTTATAAGTTCACAAAAGCTCAAAAGGATATTATACGGAACCTCTCTAATGGACAGAGGGTATATATAGAAGATATAAAGGCTGTCGGGCCTGATGGAGCACCAAGGAGTTTGCCGGCAGTTGCATTAATGTTGAATTGATCTTTAAAATAGCATATTATGAAAAAAATAGGCTTAATATTTGGAATAATTTTATTTGGAACGGGGATTTTTGCCCAAGACCAAATGGTTGAGGTATATCAGAGGGAACATATACCAAATAAAAAACCAGTGCCTTATGAATATATCAGGGAAGCAGATGTAATGTGGTCAAAGGTAATCTATAGAATGATTGACCTGAGACAAAAACAAAACCTTCCTTTATACTATCCAACAAAACCAATAGGTGGAAGAATGAGTTTTATTGACTTGGTTTTGTATGGAATTGATAATGAGGGGGTCAGGGCTTTTTCTACAAATGATCCTGTAAATGAGTTTACTGCTCAGATGACTTTGGATGAAATAAACCAGGCATTTGATTCAGGAGTAGATACAGTTATGTCAACAGATCCGGTAACCGGAGAAAGGATATATCAGGCAATAGAAAAAGAAAGAAAAACATCTGAGGTGAAAAAACTATTGGTAAAAGAGAAGTGGTTTTTTGATAAAAATCACTCTGTGATGAAGGCAAGAATTGTAGGTGTTTGCCCAATAAGGACTTTTTACCGTATTGACGATGCAACTGGGCTTCCAACGGATGATTTTCAGCAATCTCAGGTAATGTGGGTTTATTTCCCGGAGATAAGACCTTTGCTTGCTAACCATGAGGTTTATAACAGGTTTAATGACTCTCAGCGTATCTCATTTGATGACTTTTTTATGCAAAGGAGATTTTCAAGTCATATTTACGCGGTTTCCAATGTTTATGATAACAGATGGCTTAATTCCTATACTGCAGGTGTGGATGCGCTTCTTGAAGCTGATAAGTTAAAAGAATGGTTGTTCAATATTGAACACGATCTTTGGGATTATTAATGTTTATTTTAAAGATATTTCAATAAAAAAACGCTTCAATTAATATTGAAGCGTTTTTTTATTTTCTCTTTTTTCTTCGTATTCCTGGTTAAATGTAGTAGTCTCCTGTATCCAATTGTACGTCATTGACAAATTGTTTTATCCTTTGCTCTTCCTTCTTTCTGCATATTAACAGAACGTCGTCGGAGTCTACAACGATAAAGTCATTTAAGCCTTGGATAACAGCCAGTTTATTTTCTGGTAAGTTTATCAGACAATTTTCTGAGTCATAAGCAAAAGTTTTTCCTCCCTTAAAACAGTTTTCCTGTCCATCTTTATCAGATACATCAAATAAAGAACCCCATGTTCCAAGGTCTGACCAGCCAATATCTGCACATAATACGTGTACATTATCTGCTTTTTCCATTATCCCATAGTCAATGGAAATGTTTTTACATTTGGAGTAGGTATTGGAGATGAAGTCATTTTCTTCCGGTGAATTATATTTATCGGAACCTTCGTAAAAGAGGTTGTCAACATCTGGAAGGTAGTTTTGGAATGCTTTATCAATTGACTTAAGCGACCAGAAGAACATTCCCGAATTCCAGAAGAAGTCTCCACTCTCAAAGAATTTTTGTGCCAGGTCGTGGTCAGGTTTTTCTGTAAATGTTTTAACATTTCTAAAACTCTCATTAAGTTTTATATCATCTTTGCTTCCAGAGATTTGAATATATCCATATCCTGTTTCCGGACGGTTGGGTTGAATTCCTAGTGTTAATAGCACATCACTTTGTTCAACGAATGAAAGCCCGCTCTTTACAACATCAAGGAATTGCTTTTCTTTTAGGATTATATGGTCCGAAGGGGCAACAACTATATTGGCTTCGGGATTTTTCGTCCTTATTTTATGATTGGCATAAGCAATACAGGGTGCGGTATTACGTCTCATTGGTTCCAGCAGGACTTGCTCTTTTTGCAGTTCAGGCAACTGCTCAAGTATCAACTTTTCATAATTTTCATTTGATACTATAAAAATATTCTCGCTTGGAATTATTTGAGAATACCTGTCAAATGTTAATTGAAGTAGGGTACGACCAGTACCAAGAATATCTAAAAATTGTTTTGGTTTTTTGGCACGGCTGTAAGGCCAAAACCGGCTTCCAACACCACCAGCCATAATTACACAAAAGTTGTTACTGTTCATTGTTGAATATATTTTATGTTTAACGACGAATTTATAAAAACGAAGATAAATTGCACATATTTTTTGATAGACAAATGTTTTTTTCTTCCGGGAAGAATATCCCTTTTAACATTTCAATGCGTTTTCATCGGTATTTACTATTTTCGCTTGAAACTTTTTAGAATGAAGATTCTGTATCGATTAGGAAAATATTTTCTGTTAATGAAAAGGGTGTTCTCCAAGCCAGAAAAGGGGATAATGTATTATAAACAAATATTCAGGGAGATAGAGAGTTTGGGGATTAATTCGATAGGTATTGTAATAATCATTTCTGTGTTCATGGGAGCTGTAGTTACATTACAGACCCGTTATAACACGGAGAACCCGCTAATTCCTCTATATCTTATAGGCCTTACTGCCCGGGATACGATGTTACTTGAATTCTCGTCTACAATTGTAGGCCTTATTTTGGCTGGAAAAGTAGGCTCAAATATAGCCTCAGAGATAGGGCATATGCGCATAACAGAGCAAATTGATGCATTAGAGGTAATGGGGGTTAATTCTGCATGTTATTTGATTTTACCTAAAGTTATAGCGGCAGTGATATTTAATCCCATATTGACCCTGATAAGTATGTTTGTCGGTATTTTAGGAGGGTGGCTTGCGTGCGTTACTACTGGGGCTTTATCTTCTGTGGATTATTTGTATGGGATTCAGTATTGGTTTGTACCTTTTTATATAACTTATTCATTAATTAAAACAGTGGTATTTGCAATTATAATAACAACCGTGCCTGCTTTTTTTGGATTTTATGTGAAGGGTGGTGCTTTAGAAGTTGGACATGCCAGCACAAAAGGAGTAGTTACCAGTTCAATATTGATATTATTGTTTAATGTTATTCTAACCCAGTTATTATTAGCCTGATGATTGTTGCAGAAAATATTAGTAAGTTTTTTAACGGGGAGCAGGTTCTTTTCGATATATCTGTTGTTTTTGAGCCAGGAAAAACGAACCTTATAATTGGTAAAAGCGGGTCGGGAAAGACTGTGTTAATGAAGTCAATAATTGGACTGCATATTGCTGAACAGGGCAGCATATTATATGATAATAGGGATTTTGTTAATATGGAGTCAAAAGAAAGAAGTCTTTTGCGCAAAGAAATGGGAATGTTATTTCAGGGGAGTGCTTTATTTGATTCATTGACGGTAGAGGAAAATGTTCGTTTTCCACTTGACATGTTTTCAAAAATGTCAGAGGAGGAAAAAAAGGAAAGAGTGAATTTTTGCTTAAATAGAGTTAACCTCGATAATGTTAATAAGTTGTATCCGGCGGAGATAAGTGGAGGTATGATGAAAAGGGTTGCAATTGCCCGTGCAATCGTTTTGAACCCAAAGTACTTGTTTTGTGATGAGCCGAATTCCGGGCTTGATCCAAAAACAGCGCTGGTTATTGATAAACTTATCAGTGATATTACTCATGAATATAATATTACAACCGTTGTGAATACACACGATATGAATTCTGTGATGGAAATAGGCGAAAAAGTAATATTTATTCACGAAGGAAAAAAGAGTTGGGAGGGGAGCAGTCAGGAAATCCTTAGTTCCACAGATGCTTCATTAAATGATTTTATATTTGCTTCAAGTTTTGCAAAGAAAGCAAAAGGTAATATTGATCAAACCTCTTCATAATCAATATAATCCCCTTCATCCTTACTTATCTTTTTTGATGTGCCCCTCTGTTTGTCAGATACAGTGATATCACCTTCCTGTCTATTTTGCGACTGTTTTTGATAATTAGAATAACCTTTTTGTTTTGCCAAAGGACGAAAAAAGGACTGAACTAATCGGGTAATCAAAAAAATGATCAGAAATATTAAAAATAACCTAAAAAGCATGTGGATAGAATAAATAAACTCTGTTTTAATTTATCTGCAAAATAATATAAATTAATATAATTCTCTTTTGAAAAACTGCAAAGTTTTGTTAAAACATCCAGTTTGTTGAGTTTAATAGAGGTTTATCCTGGCTTAATTTTTTGTTTTTATTACATCCAAATACAAGGTTTAAACCGAAACGAAGGTTAGCATTGTATAAATCAACCGGAATAAATGGAATATCTGAATTTTTTAAGTCATCCCTTAACATTGGGATATAATCAGAAATAATATACATGTTGAAAGGTCCCAGTTTTAGCCCCATTCCTAACCCAAAACTGGAATAGCTTTTGTTTAGGATAGAATAACTTGCAGATAATGAAAAAGAGCGTATTGGGTGCCAGTCAGCCAGCAATATGATATTTTGGTTGACTTTGCTTTTAAGGAACTCTGTTTTTGATAAAATGCCCACATCGAAACCAGGGGTGATAAACAATCTTCCTCCCATGAATATTTTAGGCCTTAAGCTTGTTGTGAAAGCATTGTCTGCCCCTTCCAAAGATAAGTTTGATTCAATCGTATCCAATACCCTGTCATCCCAATTATCATCACTGCTATTTGCCGGGTTCCACTCTATTCCTTCGAAGGTATATGAACCATCTTGGGATATAACCCTGGGATTGTCATTCCACTTAATGTATCCAAGATCCAGGATGCTTAAAGAAAGTTGAATGTCATCGACGGGCTTGTAGTGAACTCCAATGTCAACACCAAGCCCCCTGTTTTTTCCGAACATTTTGTTCCAGTTTTTTCCCGGGTCATCCGTAATTGTCGAGTCGAATTCGAAGTCTTGATCAAAATCTATCATACCTTCTTCATCAACGGGGATTTCCATGCCAGTAACGGCCATTTTTCCACTGAACTTACTTCTCAGAACCCACTCTTCAGTTGATGTTTGAAGGCTAATGTCTGCATCTTGTGTAGAAATAGTTGCCAGTCCATAAAGTACCTTTGGCCTTATCCCCACCGTTAATTGGCTTCCAAAATTTCTTGAGATATTCAGGCCAAATTCCATATAGTTTAGCAACTCTATATTCAGATCTGAAAAATCAAATACCTGTCCGTTGGTATTGCCTTTCAGGATAAGAGAAATTAAGTCTTTTGGGTATGAAATGTATTCATCTCCTTTTATGGATGCATCAAAACTAAAGTACATTTCATTAGCACGGAAACCGAAAGATGCAAGGTTTACAGTAGTTCCCAAGCGGAGAAATTCAACATCTTTCAGATTAGATAAGAATTTATCGGCTGCACTTCTGGAATATAACGGATGTATGGTTGAATCAATTTCGGCATCATACCAAAATATGTCGTTTAGGCTAAAGCCACTGTTGTAATAGTCGAACTGAAGGGGTGATAATATTGGTAGCCCGAGATAAAAACTGCATTCCGGTTGTGTCGCAGGATTTAAATAGTACGATTGGGGAACTGTTCCTATATAGTACATTGTATGACTTTGTGTAAATGAATTTACAGAAAGCATTAGGGCGAAAACAGCTATTATTATCTTTCTTAGTAGAGTAATCATTGAGCTAATATTTTCGTGGTTAATATGTTGTATAGGTGAGTTTAGCGTCTAATCCAAACTGGAATTGCAGCTCACTGTCTGCTCCGATTCTAACAGAGTTAACTGCTTTGGGTTCTGAAGTTAACAACCTGGCTTGCATTATTAAATGGGTAGCCCGGTTCAACAGGTTTTCGGCAGTTCTTTTATTTAGTTTTACAATCCCTTTATTCTTGGACACCTGTTCTCGTATAACATTACCTCTGTTATCGACAGGGGCACCTATAAAGAAGAATTTTCCGGGTTCAGAATTTAGAAATATTGTATCCATTGTTACATTGTCAATTGTATCAAGTAGTATCAACCGGGCATCAAATCCAACGGGGAAGTAATTTTGGAACCAATAATGTAAATCGGCCCTCTCAATTTCAAATTCTACGTCATCATCAACAAGGTCGTCAATTTCTAATGTGTCCGTGTAAGTAAGATCAGCCCTTAGTTCAAGTGGTATTTCAACTTCCAGTCCCATAACCAGTGAACTTTCTTTTAATGCATAATTATTGGTTGAAATGGAATCTTTTCCAAGGTTTGTTAGTACGCGACCTCTTAAAAGAAGTTCATCAGGAGCAGGAAAAGCAACTAGTTGGTCGATATTATTTACAGTATTTCTATTCCATAATATCTCACCTTTATAATCGGGATTAAGATAATCAGTTGATTGGTTGACTATCCCCGGGGGTGGGTCAATAACAGCATCGTTTCCATCATTGTGATAGGCTTCCATGTAGAGATCAAATCCGGAACTTAAGCCAAACGACTGTTCATACACCAGCCTTATTTTTGGGTTAGTGACATTTAGTGTTCCATCTAAGCCTTCAATTTCGTCTGGTAGTATATCGGTTATAATGGTATCGTATTCTTCTGTTTGATAACCAAAAAAACCGAAAATAGCTTCGAAATCATTTAATTCAGTGATATTGAAATCAATTAACAATTCATTTTCTGCTCTTATAAAGTTTTCGCCCGGGGTTACATAAAGAACGGGGTGGAAGTTCATACTTACGGCCGATGTGTTCGCTGTATCGAAGGTTACAATTTTATACCCGGAAATATCGAAGGTGGTGATTTTTTGACCTTTCGGTGGAATATCAACTATAGAGTCTTTGAAGTATTCTCCGTTAGGCGCTTTTAATGATACGGACGTTATGTTTAGTGTAACCCTGTGGTTAAACGTATTATTAGCTTCAACATTTATTTTTCCCCCATTTAGGAAAATACTGTCAATTCTTAAGGATTCTCCCTGGTCGAATAAGAATACTGTGTCATTATTCAAAAGGTTCGTATCAACAACGTTAACTCCGAACGTTGGGATGTTTGCCGGTGGGGAGATGGTGTAGGTGAAGCCTTGTTGCTCAGGTATTTCAGTGAAATCTGAAACCGAAAAGTTAATTAATGAATCATCTTTGAATATCACGGATACTGTATCTCCGTTAACCACTAATGAGGAATCTTCATCTGTTTCGCTATACTCAAGAATAGAAAATGAACCTCTGACTAATGGCAATGCAACATCCCGTTCACTTTGGATCCGGTTGGCCAGTTTGTCAAAATCAAGTTCATCTCTTTTACAGGCGAGTGCTAAAGCCAGTGTCAGGACAAGCAAAATAGCGGTATAAATTCTTGATTTCATTGTTCTTCGGTATATTTTTTTTATTCTACGGCATAATTGTACAAAAAGTTATTTCTACCACCAACAATTAAATTAAACCTGCTGCTGGTCAGATCAAAGTATCCCACTGTAAACTGGGTTTTCCCTTCTACCGGAAATCCTTTATAATATTCTCCGTTATTATTTATTAAGTGTATTTGTTCATCCTGGGTCACAATCCCCATTTTTCTATCCGTATAAGAAAAATGGTAATACACGGGTCTTTTTATTACTTTTTCCTTAAATGTTTTCTCGAATATCAGGGCCCCATCCATGTCATAAACTTTTAAGTCTTTGTTGTCGAGAAAAATATAATCGCTTTTGCCATCCGCATTCACATCTTTAAAATCGAAATAGTGGTTTTCCGAGAAGGGGTTTAACTTTTGTTTTTCAATATTACCATTGAAAAAAACTTTAACAATTTCCCCGGAAGTATTAGACGTTACGAAGAAAGAATTTGCAATATTTCCTGCATTATAAAGATAGAAGTTATTGAATGGGGATTTTGATATACTTTTACCGGGGTTGATCCTTATGTTTCCTTTTCTGTCCAGGATATATGCTTTGTTTTTGTCTCCGAAAACAATATAATCTTTATTCCCTACTCTAAAATGTTTAGCCGGTTGATTAATGAAGTGGTCGCTTCCGGCGAATTTCCAGCCGCTTATAATGTCACCTTCTTTAGAATAAGCATATACCTTTTTGTCCTGGCAAGGAATAAATATCCTGTAGTTCTTATTTGATTCATAATCAAACAAAGACATGCCGGCTGTAGCTTTAGAGCGAAGTTTTATGGGGTACCTCTCAACATAATTGCCATTGCGGTCTATTAAATGAAGGCCCGTTTCAGTGCTAAATATGAGTTGTAGTTTACCATTTTTGTAAAAATCTATCTGAAAAATATCAGAGTTAATTTTTTCATTAAGTGGTATTTTCCATAATATGCGGCCTGCTTGATTTAACAGGTATAGATTATTGTAATCATCCTGAATGACGATTTCATTCTGCTTGGTGTAATGGTTTGTTACAAATTTTGGTTTTTGACTGATTGTGGTATCAAGTAGACTTTCCCATACCGTTTTTGGTTTTCCCCTATGGCTCTCATGGTGTTTAAGGAAAACATTAAAATATGGCAGGTTGCTTACTTCTCCAATTTGTATTCCCAAAGTTTGTGTCTTTTGAGATGCATCAATACTATTTCTCCAGCTTTCCAATGTTTTTTGGTTTAGGTATCTCGCAAAATACTGATCCGTTTTTTGCATATTCGCATAAATCAGAAGAAAAGACTTCATTGAAAGGTGGTTAGAAAAGTCCTGAAAGGTTTCGTTATTCGATAAAGTCCGTTTTAGCAAAAAGTCGTATAAAAACTGCGACGCTTCTTTGTAAGAATCAGCTACAATAAGATAATTACCTGCAATCACGATATAATTTTCCTCCAGAACATTAAAAAAGTTGCCAAATAACCGCCCAAAAAGCGGGTAAATGGGTATGCGATAAATGGGGAATTCTATTTCGTTATCGGGACTATATGTGTACTTAAGTTTTCCTTCTGTTGATGAGCCTAACTTTTTTATAAGCTCTTCCATCTTTTCATTGGCATGGTTCCCGCTTTTACATTTTATGATTAAAAACTCGGAACCTTCAGAGGTAGAAGGGACATTCTTATGGGCAAGAGCAATTTGATCGTCAATTAAATCCAGAAAAAATTTATCAAAGTCCACTCCGTATTTTGAATTCATGTTTTTTAGATTGGCATTGTAGTTTGCCAGACGGTTTGTTTCATCAAGATAGTTTTTATAATTTTTATAAAAGTCTTTTGGAGAAGAAATACCGTAGGCAATAAATCCGGAAATATTAGAAGGGAGAACTTCGTGTAAAGTAAGGCGTACTGGAGTATGTCCGGATATTGTCCTTAAATAATTGAAGGCAGAGTCAGTTGGGTAAGAGAATCCATTTAGGAGAATTAAATCTTCTTTTAAGTTAATGTCAAGTTCAATCCAGCCTCCGAATTTGTTATATTCCCTGAATTTTTTTGCTACATCTGAACTGGAAAAGAGAGAAGTTAACTTTCCGATTTCTTTAAGATCTATAAATAGGTTGGCATCTTTATTTTTGCCCGTTGCTTCAACCATTTTTGAGAAACCGGGGTTTTCAAGAAGTGATGTTTCAAGTGTATTTTGACGAATGGCGTCTTCTATTAAAACGGGTGAACTACTATATAATAAAAGACCGTTTACGAAGGCAAAGTACATATTTCTGTTGGAGCGAACATTTATAATAGATTTTCCTTCGTATTTTCTTTCTGAAATTTGTATGCCTTGGTACTGTCTTGCCAAGCGTATTAATTCTTTTTGATTCATTCCGTCCGGAAGGGGGACGACGGAAAGGAAATAGAGTTTTCTCCCACCAGTAATGTGCCCTGAAATATAAATGTCATTTTCGCTTACGGCTTCGAAAAACTTAGGCGATATCCTCATTAACGAATCAATTGTGGCTATTTCATTATTAACTCTTTTTACAGACTCGACAGAAAGAATGTCTTCCCAAACCTTCGATTTTTTAGATATTAAATCGGATGGCAGTTTGAAGCCATTTAATTTTAAAACTATTGAGGCATCCTGAGGAATAGATTTTATGGGATTAGCATTATCTTTTGATTTAGAATGGATAAAAAAAACACCAATCATAATAATAATACTAATAGTTAATATCACCCCAGATATTAAGATTCTGCGTTCCATGCACTATTGTTTAATTCCTGTTTCAAATAAATAATAGTTTTGTAGCTTAAAGAAACCCTTCATTTGAACTTAATAATTGTTTTTTTTATGTACAAGTCCGGTTTGGGTAAAAGTTTGTAATTTATTTCAAATTTACTAATTCCATACCATCAAATAAAGATGTTTTACTAACAGTTTATTTTCTTGTCCAGAATAAGGCTGATTAAAAGTTGTTTAAACGGTATGATTTTTGATGGGTTTACACATTTTTTATTTTCAAACTAATGATTAGACATTGTACTTTTATTTTATTGCTTGGGTTTTCTTTAAGTCTTTGTGGGCAAAGTGTTTATGTTGAGAATGGCTCGACAGGGGAACCCGCAGAAAATGTCGCTATTTTTAATCAAGACAAGTCAAGGTCGATTTTGACAGATCTTGAGGGATATGCATCATTAGATTTTTTTGTTCCAACAGATACTTTATTTTTTCAGCACCCTTCATATGTTTTGTATTTTGCTTCGTTGCAGGAAATTCTTAAAATGAAAAAGATTGTTCTTGAGCGAAAGAATATTCTAATTCCCGAGTTTGTGATTACAGCCTCAAAACATAGGGAAAATCAACGCGACATTGCCTATATGGTTGATGTTTTATCTCCTAAAAGTATGGAGGTATTACCAGCTTTAAATTCTGCAGATATTTTGAGTGCAACGGGAAATATTTTTGTTCAGAAAAGTCAGGCAGGTGGAGGAAGCCCTGTTTTAAGAGGGTTTGAGGCAAATAAAGTTTTGCTGGTAGTGGATGGCGTCCGTATGAATAATGCCATTTACCGGGGCGGGCACCTACAGAATTCACTTACAATAGATAATGCTATACTTGAAAGGGCAGAGGTTATTTATGGGCCGTCTTCGGTTATATATGGCAGCGATGCGCTAGGAGGGGTCATTCATTATATTACGCGCAACCCGGAATTGTCAGATTCCGTAAAGAAGTTGAATTTTGGAGCATTGGCCTATACCCAGGCGGCAACGGCTTCAAATTCGTTTAAGCATCATGTTGATATAAGTATAGGGGGTTCAAAGCTGGCATCGTTAACCAGTTATACATTAGGAAACTATGGAGATATACGGATGGGAAGCAGGAGAGACCCTTTTCTGGAAGACTGGGGGAAGTGCAAATGGTATGTTGAGCGAATTAATGGGGTGGACTCAGTCTTAGAAAACACCTCTCCAGATAAAGTACTTTTCGCTGGATTTAAACAAATTGATTTGTTGCAAAAATTTAGATATAAGCCTTCCGAGAAAGCAGATTTTATTTTAAACTTTCAATATTCCGAGTCATCTGATATTAACCGGCAGGATCAGTTAAATAATCTGGAAGACGGAATGCCGGAATATGCTAAATGGTATTACGGGCCACAAAAGAGGTTCCTTTCTTCTTTCAGCTCAAAATTAACGGCTATTAAAGGTGTTTACAGCAGTTTTGTTACAACAGTAGGCTATCAAAATGTAGAGGAAAGCAGAAATACACGTGGATATAGAGCAGATACCATTTTTAGGCAAGTGGAAACAGTCGATGTGCTTTCTTTAAATGCAGATTTTATTAAGTATCTGCATACAAATAGTAGTTTTAATTATGGATTAGAATTAAATCAAAACTTTGTTCACTCAAAGGCTACAAAAGAAAATATTTTAAATCAAACAGAGCTTCCTACATTGTCCCGTTATCCTGACAATGGTACACAAACATTAAATGTGGGGGCCTATTTTTCATATAAAACACAGGTAAACGATAGGTTAATTATTTCATTAGGCGGACGATATCAGTATTATTATTTAAGAAGTAAATATGGCCAAATGTTCTATGATTTGCCGGATTTGTTTGAAGATGTTAAATTGAGAAACAATTCACTGACAGGGGCATTTAGCCTTGTTTATAATCAGGCCCATTCATTAAGTTGGAACCTAATTTTGTCGACTGGTTTTAGAAGCCCTAACCTTGATGACCTTGCTAAGATTAGGACCACATCAGGGAAGTTAACTTTACCTAACCCCGATTTAAAGCCTGAAAACACCTATAATGCTGAACTGGGAATTTCAAAGACATATGACGGCTATATACAGATTAATGGTAAGTATTTTGTAACTTATTTGAATGACGCCATAGTCAGGCAATCATTTGCTTTTTCCGATGGATCTGATTCTTTAATGTTCCAGGGTAGATATCGTAGTACTTTCATAAATGAAAATTCTTCAGAAGCCGTTCTTCATGGGTTTCATGTTAATGTAGTGTCAGATCTTAATTCAAATATGAGCTTTAAGAGTACATTAAACTATACTTTTGGTCGTGATTTGACAGAAGGCACACCATTGCCGCATATTCCCCCGATTTTTGGAAAAACTGATCTAAAATATGAAATAAAGAAATTCATGGCGGAGATTTACTTCGTCTATGCCGGATGGAAGCGAATCGAAGAAATGGCACAGACAGGTGAGGATAAGGAAGATGAAGCCACGCAATATGGATACCCAGGATGGTATACCATTAATTTTAATTCGTCGGTCAGACTAACCAATAATGTGAGTTTTCAGTTAGCTATAGAAAACCTGACAGATAATTATTATAAGCCATTCGCTTCAGGTGTTCCGGCTCCGGGAATTAATTTCATAGGTACTCTTAAAGTCAAGCTTTAACTATTTAGTTGAAAAAGTAAAATAGGATTATTGCCAGAAGGTTAAGGTTTTCAGGATGAAGGTGATAAAATGAGATTAAGATTTTTTCTATTTTTAAGCTTTAAAAATATCATTCAGAACGAAGGTTCTGATTTCCGATTTTTCCGTTGATTTGTATGTGATGATGCATTGGGAAAGATTGTGGGATTAAATGAATAAAATTAAGGAAAGTAAAAAATGACAGAAATAAAGCCTAAAATAGAAGGTAGCTGGAGAGAGGAACTTGAAGAGGAGTTTAATGCTCCCTACTTTAAGGATTTGAAAAGCTTTTTGGTAGAAGAGAAAAAAAAGTACAAAATTTATCCGCCGGGGAGCCAGATTTTTAATGCATTTAATCATACCCCTTTTGAAGGCGTCCGAGTGGTTATTATAGGTCAGGATCCGTATCATGGAACAGGACAGGCCCATGGGCTTTGTTTTTCGGTTGCATATGGAATCAAACCACCGCCTTCGTTGGTGAATATATTTAAAGAGTTGCACTCTGATGTCGGAATGCCGATTCCTTCGCACGGAAATTTGGAAAGCTGGGCAGATCAGGGAGTGTTGCTTTTGAATGCCACACTTACGGTTAGGGCAAATCAGGCCGGCTCTCATCAAAAGAAGGGATGGGAGACGTTTACCGATGCTGTTATCAAAAGGATATCACAAAAAAGGGAAGGGCTTGTATTTCTGTTATGGGGAAGATACGCGCAGGCCAAGGCTGAAATTATTGACGAAAATAAGCACCATATTTTAAAGGCTGCACACCCTTCTCCGTTTTCGGTTCATAATGGTTTTTTTGGATGTAAGCATTTCTCAAAAACCAATGAGATACTTAAAAACCAAGGAAATCCGGAGATAGATTGGAAATTGCCGGAAAATGGAATGTTTAATTCGTAGATAGGAAACTTAGATTGAAAAGATTATGAGCAGAGTATTAATTGTAGCAAGTCTAATATCATGTTTACTTTTAAGTCCATTTCTCCATTCTCAGAATATTGATTATGGGAAGGAGGTTGTTAAGATTTTATCTTCACCTGAGTTTTCAGGAAGAGGCTATGTTGATGCTGGTGTACACAGGGCTGCTGATTATCTGGTTAAGGAGTTTCGGAATAATGGAACAGAACCATTAAATGCTGATTATCGTCAGGAGTTTAGTGTAAATGTTAATACTTTTCCGGGCAGAATGGGCCTTTCGATTGATGGGGACGTTTTTAAAGCAGGAGAGGAGTTTATCATAGATCCGGCTTCTCCATCATTAAAAGGGAGGTTCGGGGTTCAGTATATTCAAGTTGAAGAATTGCTAAAAACCTCAAAGTTCAGAAGATTCATAAAATCTGGAGAAAATAAGGTGCTTGTGGTTGACGAACGTGGATATAGCTCAGAAGATAAGGAAGAAAAGACCCTCATAAGTGAAAGGTTAAAACAGATTAAGTATTCTCCGGAAATAAAGCGAAGAGCAACAATAATACTTACCGATAAAAAGCTGACCTGGCATATTGCATCAATGCAGATTGTGAGCCCTGTTTTTATTGTAAAAACCAGTTTTGAGATTAAAAACACTTCTTTGGTTGAAGTTGATATTGAGGCTGAATTCAAAGAGAATTATAAAACATGTAATATAGCAGGAATTCAGCTAGGAACAGCTAATACTGATTCGGTTATTGTTTTAACTGCTCATTATGATCACCTGGGGAAGATGGGAGAAGAAGTTTTTATTCCGGGAGCTAATGATAATGCAAGCGGCGTTGCAATGATTCTTACCCTCTCCAGATACTTTAAGAATAATCCGGCCAGATATCCAATTGTATATCTGGCGACCTCGGCAGAAGAGTTGGGACTAGTTGGGGCGAAACACTTTGTAGAACATTCTGAATTCGATTTGTCGAAAATAAAGTTCCTGCTCAATTTTGATTTAGCCGGAACGGGAGATGAAGGAATTAAAGTTGTGAACGGGAGTATTTTTAGGGATGAGTTTGACCGGCTTGCAGATATAAATGGCAGAAAGGAATATTTACCGGCTGTAAAAATAAGGGGAGAGGCATGCAATAGTGATCACTGTATGTTTTACATGAAGGGGGTACCCTGTTTTTTCCTTTATACGCTGGGTGGAATACAAGCTTACCACGATGTGAATGACAAATTTGAGACACTCCCTTTCACGGAGTTTGACGACTATTCTAAGTTAATGATTGATTTTATTCAAGGCTTTGAGTAAAAAGTAAGTTGCAGAACATTTTCAATAAAATCTGTTTTGTTTTTTTTAATATGACAGCTATCGATCCACTTGGTATTTTATTGAGTTCAGATAATGCTTCTATCAGGTACCGAACACTTACCGAAATTTGTGGGCTGAATGATGAAGATTTTAAGATAAAGCAACTTAAAGAAGAAATTACCAATTCAAAGCAAGTAAATACCATTATGAATAAAATGCACCCGGATGGTTACTGGTTGCAAACAAACCGTAGGACAGGTGTAACTCTTGGAGATGGAGTGGAATACGGGGCTTACGCTACAACCCATTATATGCTGTCTTACCTAATGGAACTGGGATTGACCAAAGAGCACCCAACTGTTGCCAAGGCAGCGGAACGGTACTTGTCATTACAGCAGGAAGATGGGGACTGGTGGTTACATATGTCCTGTTTGTCAGGAATAAATATCAGAACCTTTGTAAGGTTAGGTTACAGGCAGAATGAGCATGTGCAAAAAGCTGTTAACCTTATGTTGAATATCGAGAGAAACGATAGCGGGTATTTGTGCGATATGCATGAGAAGCGAGGAAAAAATAAGAAGAGCTGTTATCGTGGCTCCCTAAAAATGCTATTGGCTTTTTCTGAGTTACCGGAATATTGGAAGCATGAAAGATGTATAAATCTGGTTGAGTATTTTCTTAAACGTGAAGGGGTTTATAATTCCGGACTGACTGAATTTGTTAATAAAGATGTTTTAAATATGTCGTTTCCAGTTACCTGGAAAGCAAATAGCTGGGAACTTCTTTTGGCACTGTCAAGGATGGGGTATGGAAGTGAAAGCCGCTTGGTTAAAGCCTGGGAACTGTTAGAAGCGGGTAAAATGGAGAACGGTTTTTACAGACTTGATAATACACCCTCTCCATGTCCTTTTAAGGCCGGGACCAAGAAACAAGGTAATGAGTGGCTAACGTTTTATGCCATATTGGCTAAAAAGTTTGTGAAAGAAAGCGGAGAAAAAGAAATCTAGAATCACTTTCTCCGCCAAAAGACTTTTACGGTTAAACAACAATTACAGAGTTTACTCCCTCAAACTCATTTGGCACTTGTTTATCAGCTTCGGTTTCGGTAATCCACTCTTTTTCGTCAAGAAGATATTTAAACTGATATTCACTGTCTTTTGTTAAACTGACTGTAACCGAAAAATCGCCACTTTTTAATTTTGTCATGGGGGTTTTTTTTGCATCCCAGTCGTTAAAATCTCCAACAAGAGATGCCTGGTTTGCAGAATTTGCTTCATTTTTCTCAATTTTGAATGTTACCTTACATTCAGGTTTTGAAGCTAAATACTTTTTCTTAATGCTCATTTTTATTTTGTGTTATGGTTAGTATTTACAGTATGTTTTTAACAATACCTTGCAGGCCCTGTTTGGGAATTCATAATTATAAAAATTAAACGATTTTTGGTCAGATTTATATTTAAGTATTTTTAAACTTTTAGTTAACTGGGCTAAAAGTGTCATATATTAGTAATTAGTGTTTCTTTTTCTTACTAAATCCAAACAGTATACAGTAAAATTAAACAAATTCTAAATCTTAATCTAAGCTTTATTTGCTTAATTATCTTAATAAATAAATTTAAAGATTTTCAATTAAAGTTTAGTTTGGAGATTGAAATTTTTAGGATAAAAAAAGTTTAATTTCGAATTAGCTTGACAATTTTTAGGGACATGTCAAAAAGGACAATTTTTCCATTAGCATTTCTTTCAATGTCGGAGCTTGCTTTGTTAAATTCACCGGCAATGGGGATTATATTTCGTCCATTTATGAATGGATGAAATTTTTGAGAGAATTGTTCTTCTTCCGGAGTAAGGTAAACGAGTTCATTGTTTTTTAAGTTCATAATGAAGTTCTCCCTTATGAGTCTCATAGAGTAGGTAAAAAAACTTTTAAGTTTCTCTCGGCCTATACTTGCCATTTCGTCGGTCCAGGAGTTGATTTCCTGAATTTTTCTTCCATAACATAGTCGCATTAGTGTTGTGAACCTTTCAAGGTTAAAGGTGTTTTCTTCTGTTGTTTCCATCAATTCTTTAGCGACAATGAAATTTCCACTTGAAAGCCTTGTAATGCCTTCAGCATTATCACTGGTTAAACCATATTGAGTTATCAGGCCTTGTTTAAGTGAATTGTCATCTATTCTGGAAAGTTTGACTGGCTGGGTCCTCGAAGAAATGGTCAGAATAACTTCTTCGGGCACCTCGGACACAAGCAGAAAAAGCGTTTTTTCTGGGGGCTCTTCAACAAGCTTAAGGAGCATGTTGGCTGAAGTGGCATTCATTTTTTCAGGTAGCCATAATACAAGAAACTTATATTCACTTTCAAACGATTTTAAATTTAGCTTTCGCATTATAGTTTCGCTTTCCCTTTTGTTGATTAGCCCCTGTTTTTTTTCAATGCCCATATAATTATACCATTGGCTCGATCTGAAATATGGACTTTCCAGTAACATTTCACGCCATTTCTTTAAATAATCGTCACTTGTTGGATCTTTCGCTACTTCTTTTGAAGTATTAACCGGGTATGCAAAGTGGAGATCAGGATGGGTAAGGCGTTCAAACTTTAAGCAACTGGAGCAAACACCACATGAATCCTTCTCAGAACGGTTAGTGCAGGCTATGAACTGGGCGTAGGCGATAGCCATAGGAAGGGAGCCACAACCTTCAGGCCCCTGAAATAGTTGGGCATGAGGAATTCGTCCTACATTAACCGATGAGGTTAATTGTTCTTTAATTTTATCCTGTCCGATTACTTTAGAAAATTGCATAAACAATTATTATTTAAATATCTGGCAAAATTAATATTCCGCATTAAAAGAACCATTATAATTAAATGAGATGTATAAAGAATTCGGAGAATATGAATCTTTATGAGGAGCGTTTCCAAGTTTTAGTAATGATAGGGACTTATTGTTGGATATAAACTGTTAGATCTGGGCGGTCCTTTGGGTTCTTATATCCGGACCGGGATTTTCTTAAACGGTTAGCTGTTGTTGTAAAGATTATTTGCGATAAGTTGTTGTCAATATCATTCGAGAGCAAATTTTAAATGATTTTAAAAGGTTCCGAGGCTATGTATTATTTGTCTGTTGGACAACAGAAAAATGGATAATTGACACCTGGGGGAGGCGAAGGTTTTTTAAGCATTAAATTATTGTGAATTTTATAACAATACTGAATTTGTTATGTGGCGCAGTTTAAATACTTTTTCTACCTTTGTGTTTCAATTCTAAAAACATAAATTGTTTAAGTATGCAAAATATTGATAGTTATAGTTTTGCGGGAAAGAAAGCGATCGTAAGGGTTGATTTTAATGTACCGCTTGATAAAGAAACTTTTGCAGTAACCGATGATACCCGTATTGTAGGGGCGCTGCCAACAATAAAAAAGATATTAGCAGACGGAGGTTCAGCTGTTCTAATGTCTCACCTTGGTCGTCCAAAAGAAGGACCTGAAGATAAATTCTCTCTTAAACATGTTGTTCCATCACTTTCAAAGCACTTAGGATTGGATGTGAAATTTATTGACGACTGTATTGGAGATAAAGTACTTGAGGCCAAAGCTGCTCTTCAACCGGGCGAAGTATTACTTCTTGAAAACCTTCGGTTCTATAAAGCTGAAAATAAGGACAAAGATGCGATGCCAGATTTTGCAAAGCAACTGGCAGAAGGTTGTGACGTGTATGTGAATGATGCTTTTGGAACAGCTCACCGTAGTCATGCATCAACAGCGGTAATAGCTCAGTTTGTTGAACAGAAAATGGCCGGTTACTTACTGGAAAAAGAAATTAAATTTTTAGGGGATACGGTTGCAAATCCCGAGAAGCCATTTGTGGCAATTGTGGGTGGAGCAAAAGTATCAGGTAAGCTGGAAGTGTTGAAGTCTTTCATTGAAAAGGTTGATGTTATACTAATTGGCGGAGGAATGGCTTACACCTTCTATAAGGCACAAGGGCATGCAATTGGAAATTCTTTGGTAGAGGATGAATTGGTTGATACTGCTAAAGAAATTCTTGCTAATGCAGAAGCTAAAGGTGTAAAATTTCTTTTGCCTGTTGATAATCTGGCTGCAGATAAGTTTGACAACGAAGCAGACGTTGAAGTTGTAGGGGTTGAAATACCAGAGGATCGTATGGCACTTGATGTGGGACCAGAGACTGTTAAAGCTTATGCTTCTGAAATAGCTAATGCAAAAACTGTGGTTTGGAATGGGCCGATGGGATGCTTTGAAATGCCAAACTTTGCCAAAGGAACATTTGGTATTTGTCAGGCCGTAGCAGATTCTGATGCTGTTTCCATTATTGGAGGCGGAGATTCTGTGGCAGCGGTTAATCAAAGTGGCCTGGCTGATAAAATGAGCCATATTTCTACAGGAGGAGGTGCGTCATTAGAGTTCCTCGAAGGAAAAGTACTTCCTGGTATCGCTGCGGTAACTGAATAACAGAAAATAAGAAATTTCAATATTAGCCCGAATTGCTGTATTTTTACTTCAATTCGGGTTTTTTATTTCCCGCTTTCTCAAAATTTAGCAGAATATGGACTATAAAAAAATTTCAATAATTGGCGGAGGAAATCTTGGAGCATCAATAGCCAGAGGTATCTTAAAAGCAAAGATCATATCTCCGGGTAACCTGACAATAACACGGCGAAGGGTTCATTTGCTGGAAGAGTTTTCGAAACTGGGGGTAAATGTGGTCTCGGATAATATAAAAGCGGTTAAAAATGCAGGACTTATCATACTGGCAGTAAAACCACATCAGGTTTTTTCCATTCTGGAAGAAATTAAAGGGGATATTGACCAGGGGGCTCAAACTTTTGTGTCGGTTATTACAGGTATTACCCTGAACCAATTGGAAAACATATTACCGGAAGTTCCTGTTGTTAGGGTAATGCCTAATACAGCAATAGCTTTAACTGAATCAATGACTTGTATAGCAGGGAACGGAAAGTTTAAAAAGGAAGAGAAAGAAGTGGAAACTTTTTTTTCCAAGCTTGGTGAGACCATATTGATAAATGAGGAGTTGATGGGGGCGGCCACGGTTATTGGGGCATGCGGGGTTGCATTTGCCCTTAGGTTTATGCGGGCCATGTCGCAAGGAGGAATTGAAATTGGTTTTAGTGCAGAGGTTTCTCAGTTAATAACTGCACAAACGATAAAGGGGGCCGCTAAACTTATTCTTGAGAGTAATAATCATCCTGAAAAAGAAATTGATAAAGTAACAACCCCGATGGGAGTGACCATTTCAGGGTTAAATGAAATGGAACACCAAGGGTTCAGTTCTTCTGTAATAAAAGGGTTGTTAACTTCATACGGAAAACTTGATTTAGTGAAAGCTGAAAGCAAAGAATAACTAAAAATAAAAAGTGCTCAAATGGAAATATTTGATACGGAGGGGGAGTTCCTTTCCTTTTTGTACGAACAGTACAAAGGGTTTAATCCGAATGTGCCTTCAATGATAAAGGCTCATAACTTTACAGAAAACCTAATAAATTTTTTGTTCCCTTTTAAAATTGACCGAAAATGCACCCTACCACAAATTGAATTAAACCTGGCTCAGTTACATATAGATTTCAAGAACCTTATTGGTCCTATGCAAGAAATACTGAAAAGCCCGGTATCTCAAATCGCAAGGGAGTTTTTTACAGAGGTTCCGTCGATTTATAAAAGTTTGATTAAAGATGCGAGAAATTTTCTTGATTTTGATCCTGCTGCCAGTTCAGTTGAGAGTATTATCCTTTATTATCCTGGATTTTATGCAATTTCGATATACCGTTTAGGCAGTTGTCTACATAAATTAAAAGTGCCATTTCTACCAAGAATTATGAGTGAGTATGCTCATAGTAAAACGGGTATTGATATTCACCCAGGGGCTACTATTGGGGAGAATTTCTTTATTGATCATGGAACCGGGGTTGTTATTGGAGAAACCACTAACATCGGCAATAATGTCAAAATCTATCAAGGTGTAACCCTTGGGGCTATTTATGTTAAAAAATGTATGAAGGGATTGAAACGCCACCCGACTCTTGAAGATAATGTAATTGTTTATTCGGGGAGCACAATATTAGGGGGTGACACTGTTATAGGCCACGATACTGTTGTGGGTGGTAATGTATGGTTAACGAAGAGTGTCGCTCCAAATAGTGTTGTTTATCACGAAAGTAAAGTAGTTATCAGGGATAACAAGAAGAATCATGAAGAGCCTATTAACTTTGTGATTTAAAAATAAGGTGAGGGTTGCTTATTGTTTGATTAATGAGTAGTTTGTTGTAACTTATTTTCGGAAAACAGCCTGTTATAAATATTCGTTTAAACATTAGCCAGATTTTGTTGTTAATTAAATAGTTTTTATTTTTACGCTACAAAAACAATAGGAAAACTAGTAAAATATGAAGCTGAATACAAAAACTCGCTACGGTGTACGTACAATGATTGAGCTGGCAATGGATTGGCAAGGGAAAGGTTTGTTCCAGAAAGAGATATCCGAAAGACAGGGAATATCTTATAAATATTTGGACCATATTATTTCTGCTTTGAAAACTAAAGGACTGATTGTTAATGTTGACGGTAAAAAGAGTGGTTACAGGCTGACAAGGGCCCCGGAAAATATTACGGTTTATGATATTTTTACTGCATTTGAACCAGATATTTCGATAATGGATTGTCTTTCTCCTGATCGACAATGCGAGAGTAATACTAAGTGTGTGGCCCATGAATTATGGGGAGGGCTAAACAACCATATCATTAAGTATTTGAGAAGCCAAAATCTAAAGGATTTAGCAGATAGGCAATTAAAGTTTAATTCTGAGAATTTGGAGAATATGTTCTACATATAAGTTGGTAATAATCCAGATTACCTGTCCGAACAAAGAAATCAATCAATAAATACAACAACTATGAAAGTAAACAACATTTTAGAAACTGTTGGAAATACCCCACACGTAAAAATAAATCGTATCTACAATAAAATGTATGATGTTTGGGTAAAGCTGGAACGCTCTAACCCCGGGGGTAGTATTAAAGACAGGATTGCATTGTCAATGGTTGAGGATGCAGAAAAGAAAGGTTTATTGACAGAAAAATCAGTAATCATAGAACCTACTTCGGGAAATACCGGTATTGGATTAGCCATGGTTGCAGCCGTAAAAGGCTACAGGCTTATACTTGTAATGCCGGAGTCGATGTCTGTTGAGCGCAGAAAGATTATGGCTGCTCATGGAGCAGAATTTGAGTTGACACCCAGAGAGAAAGGTATGAAGGGGGCCATTGAAAAAGCAAAAGAGCTGGCAGAACAAATAGACGGAGGCTGGATTCCTTCTCAGTTTGATAATCCGGCTAACCCGGACGTCCATAAAGAGACAACAGCACAGGAAATATTGAATGATTTTCCGGAAGGTGTTGATTTTCTTATAACTGGTGTTGGAACCGGGGGACATATAACAGGAGTTGGTGAAGTGCTAAAAGAAAAATGGCCAAACTTAAAAGTGTACGCTGTGGAGCCGGAACTCTCACCGGTTATTGGTGGGGGGCAACCAGGACCACACCCGATTCAGGGAATAGGGGCTGGTTTTATTCCAGAGAATCTACATACCAATATTTTGGATGGTACAATTCAGATTTCAAAGGACGAGGCGTTTGAGTATGCCCAGAAAGCCGGAAAACAGGAAGGCCTGTTTGTAGGGATATCTACGGGGGCAACTCTTGCTGCAATTGCAAAAAAACTTCCTGAAATTCCTGAAGGGGCAACTATCCTTGGTTTTAATTATGACACAGGAGAAAGGTATTTGTCTATCGAAGGATTGTTCTAAAAAATATAGCAAAGCTTTTAAAGTATAATGCTTCAAAGGTATTCAGAGCGTTGTTTGGCATCCATGCTTGGATGCTAAACAACCAGATAATTAATCCATATTTTGTGAATTACTGACAAAAAATTCCCAGATATGGTCGGTTGCAGACCATCCGCACCGTTTATCAGTGGGCCAGTCATGACCGTGGTTGTGAAGAAGATATAAGCTGACAATAGCATTACCTTTCCACTGAAGCCCGGTGATTCTTTTGTCGTATTTAAGTACTGCGGGTACGGTTGAACAATCATTCCACTTAATCCAGTTTTTTAGCGTCTCGTCAACAGCGTTCATTTGAAACCCGTATTGGGTGGTTCCAGTATGGGGAACGACCATATCGTTGTCTCCATGAATATGCATAATGGCAACAGGAGACTTTGGTGCCGGGTCATTATCAATCATAGGGCCTGATACACATGCAACAGCTGCAAATTTGTCGGGTAAAGTTTTTGCCAGGCGATAGGCCATCATAGCCCCGTTTGAATGGCCTGCAATATAAATACGCTTGTCGTCCACATTATAATCCGAAATTGTTTTTTTTATCAGCGTATCAATAAAACCAATGTCATTGGCATTGTTCGTCCACTCATTATATATGTTACCGGCATTCCAGATGTAATAAGCATTTTCGTTAATAGTGCCACGTGGGTAGGCGACAATGAACCTTTCATCTTTTGCTTTTTGATCAAACTCTGTATATCGTCCCATGCTCTCAACCTCATTATGGTATCCGTGTAATACTAAAACGAGTGGCAGGCATTCTTCCCTGGAATAGTTGTTGGGCAGCGTTATTTTGTAGGTTCTTTCTTTACCATTAAAGCGAACAGAATAATTTTGTCCTAAAAGTTCTGAGGTGAAGAAAAACAGGAGAATTCCAGATAGAAATAAGTACAGTTTCATGTTCTTTTTTATGTAAAACATTTCAGATCTTGAAAACACTTATTCCATAAATAATAATTTTGATGCGTTTGTGATTAATCATGTCGCAAAGCTTTTACCGGATTGAGCCTTGAAGCTCTTGTTGCAGGGTATAGTCCGGCGGCAATACTGAAAAGTATAGAAAACAGTATTGTTCCTGCGATCAGGTAAAATGGAAATGAGAAAATTACGATTTCTTCTTCAACATCCTTAAATACACTATTAAACAATACAACATTTGCTATTTTTGTGATTGCCCAGCCTAGTGGAATTCCAGTCAAAGCTCCTAAAAAACCTATTGTTCCGGATTCTATAACAAATATTTTTCTGATAAGGCTGTTTTTGGCTCCCAGCGATTTTAATATGCCAATTTCTTTTGTCCTCTCATAAATAGACATGATAAGGGTATTTATTAACCCCAGGGTTGCAATAAATAAGGCCATAATTCCTATTGCTCCAAGAATTGAATCCATTATCAAAAACATTTTTTTCATTTTCTGCAAATTATCAAGAAATGAATGAGCCGTATACCCCATCCGTACAACTTCTTGCTGAATATTTTCCACATCCTTAATGTCAGAGGCGTACAGAGTAATAGCTTTGTTGCTTTGGGTATTTTCCCTATTCATTAGATCCCATACATCTTTAAAATTTACCTGAGGGATTTTCTTTGCAGTATTTTCAGAGATATAAACTCCGGAGGCCCTGTAGGGCATCTGAGGGGCTTTAACTATCCCGACTAATTTAAAATCAATTATTGAATCGCGGACAGGCAAATTACTGTTCATAATGGAAGAAAAAGCAGAGAACATATTGCTCATTATATTTTGATCAAAGACAACTGTGGAAACCGAAATTCTGGAGCCAATTAGCTTTGGGAAAATAGATGTTGCCCTGGAGGACTGGAGAGAGGTGTCGGTTACTATAAGCAATTCTTCAAGAATGTTTTCAGTAATTATTAATTCATTTGCCGAGTCGGAACTGAAAAAAGTACCTGCTAAGAACTCAGATGAAGAAAAATACGAGTTGAAGTTAAAGGGAATAGGTTTAATGGTCGTATTTCTATTTTTTCCCTGAAAAAGCAATTTTGCCGGAATTCTTGTCTCCCAGAACGCTTTTTCCACACCTTTTAGAGAGGAGAGTTCTAATAATACAGAGTCATTGATATATGTATTTTCATTTCCTTTGTTTTTTGCAGTAACGGTTATTTGTTTGATGATGTTGTTGCTATTTATACTCGTGTCAAAGTTTTTTTGCAGTCCTATCCCAAAGGACATCATGGAACTTAGTGCTCCAATTGCAACGGCAACACCCGCTATTGTCAGTGCTGAACGCAGTCTGTTCTTGCGGATATTGTTAAGGGCTGTAAAGATAAAATCAGTTAGTGTCATTTGTTTTACTAATTATTTTTCCGTCTTTCATTGTAATAATTTCGTCAGAGAACCTGGTTGCATATTCACTGTCGTGTGTAACCATAATTATGGTTTTGTTATGATTTTTATTTAATCCGATTAACAGTTCCATTATTGCCTTACCCGTGTTTGAGTCAAGGTTCCCGGTTGGTTCATCGGCTAAGATTATTTCGGGGTTATTACAGAGGGAGCGGGCAATTGCAACCCGTTGACATTCCCCACCCGAAAGTTCAGAGGGGCGGTGGTTTGCCCTGTCTTCAAGCCCAACTTTAGAAAGATATTGAATAGCTGCCTTTTTTCTTATCTTTCTTTGCATACCACCAATGGCCAAGGCGATAGCAACATTTTCCCATGCACAAAGTCCGGGAATGAGGTTAAATGACTGAAAAATAAATCCGATTTTTGATTGTCGGTATTCTGCTAATTTGGCTGAACTAAAATGGCTAATATTTTGGCCGTTATAAATGAGTTGCCCGCTTGTCGGAGTATCAAGCCCACCAAGTAAATTAAGCAATGTGGATTTTCCACAGCCGGATTTCCCAATAACAGACACAAACTTATTAACCGGAATATTATACGTTATTCCTTTTAAGGCCTGAACTTTATTTTTCCCGGAACAGTATTCTTTTTTAACTGAATTTAAAATAAACATATTGTAATGGCGTTTAAGATTGAAGAGTATTGTTATTCGTAAATATCAGAATTAAGTGGGATGTGATCTAGTGGTTTAACATATCTTAAGAATAATTGGCTTTCATAATTGAAAATTGTGGCATTATATTTGGGTAATTGCATGGTATAAATCACAATTATGAAGACTATACGATACATATTTACTCTGATTTTATTTGTTTCAATTACAATAAGCGCATATTGTGCAGATAATATTATTCAGGAAAAAGCACCGGCTAATGGGTTTAACGTTTTTCCAAACCCGGTAACGGAACAACAGTTTACTGTGATATCACAGGTGGAAATTGTTGAGGTAAAACTATTGAACCTGCTTGGGCAACAGGTGTTTGAGAAAAAGTATTTAAACGAGAAAAAAGTGAACATTGAACTTGAGACAAACGAGAAAGGGCTTTATATTGTACAGGTAAAAACTGTCGATGAGCGTGTGAAAACAAAACGAATCCTTTTCAAGTAGTCTCAGACCAGGCTAAAGAAAAAAGCGTCAGAATTTCTGACGCTTTTTTCATTTTGAGAATATTGTTTTCAAAAAGAGAGTTCTTAAAGCATTCCTAGTTCCAGCTTGGCTTCTTCACTCAACATTGTTTGATCCCAGGGGGGATCAAAAACGAGTTTTACTTCTACCTCTTTTATTTCTTCTATCGATGAAACACTTTCTTTTACTTCAAGCAAAATACTATCGGCAACCGGACAGTTCGGTGCAGTAAGGGTCATTACAATTTCTGCCTTATTTTCTTTGTCGATGTTTATTTCATAAATTAACCCTAGATCATATATATTCACAGGAATTTCCGGGTCGTAAATACTTTTCAGCACCTGAACAATGTTTGTTTCAAGTTGGAGGATGTTATTGTTGTTTGAATCACTCATCTTCTTAAAATTTAATTTGCGCCTTGTTTTGTTTGAAAAGCAAGAGCGTATAATTTCATTTGTTTAATCATAGCAAGAAGTCCGTTAGCTCTTGTAGGGGAAAGGTTTTCCCGCAACCCGATTTTGTCGATAAAGCCTAATTCAGCATCCATAATTTCTTTTGGGGACTTTTCGGAAAGGACTCTGATAAGAAGTGAAATGATGCCTTTGGTTATAATAGCATCGCTGTCTGCCGTAAAGGTAATTTTACCATCGTTAAGCTCAGCATTTATCCAAACTTTAGACTGGCAGCCCTTAATTATATATTCACCTGTCCTGAACTTAGGGTCGATCATGGGTAAGTCATTGCTTATTTCGATGAGGTAATTATATCTGTCCATCCAGTCATCGAACACTTCGAACTCACTTACAATTTCATCTTGTATTTCCTGTATTGTTGACATATCGTTTTAGGTTTACGGTTTGGCTTGTATATAATGGTTCATTTTATGTGTTTTTTTCGGGAATGAACTGTTTTTGTTTATAACAATTAGCCAAACATCATTTTTACTTGTTGTATTCCTTTGCAAAAATAGTCAATCTCTTCTTTAGTATTATAGAAAGAAAGGGAAGCCCGAATCATTCCTTCAACATTATAATGTTGCATAACAGGTTGAGCACAATGTGTCCCTGTTCTCACAGCAATTCCCATTTTATCTAAAATCATTCCGGCATCAAGTGGATGAACTCCTTCTATAAGAAATGAGAAAACAGAGGATTTTGCGGATGCGTTACCGAATATTTTTATTCCTCCCAGTTCGCTCATCTTTTGAGTGCCATATTCCAGTAGTTCATGTTCGTAAACTGCAATATTGGTTATGCCAATTTCTTTGATATAATTTAGTGCTGTTGCGAGCCCTATGGCGCCAATATAGTTGGTCGTTCCCGCTTCGAATTTAAAAGGGAGGGCATTAAAAGAAGTTTTTTCAAAACTTACTTCATCTACCATGTCACCGCCCCCCATGTATGGAGGTAACTCTTCCAGCCACTTTTCTTTGCCATACAAAATACCAATACCTGTTGGCCCGTAAATTTTATGTCCGGAAAAAACAAGAAAATCACAGTCAAGCTCCTGAACATCAATTGATACATGCTGTATGGATTGTGCAGCATCAATGCAGACCGGAATATTTTGTTTTTTTGCTTTGGCTATTATTTCCTTGATCGGATTTATAGAGCCAAGTACATTAGATACATGGATAATGGAGATGAGCTTTGTTTTTGGTGTGATAAGCCTATCTAATTCATGAACTTGCAATTCTCCGTTATCGTCAAAAGGCAATACCCGGAGTTTTGCTTTTTTTCTTTCACAAAGCATTTGCCAGGGAACAATATTGGCATGATGTTCCATTTCAGAAACAATAATTTCGTCCCCTTCTTTTATAAAGCGTTCACCAAAGGAAAATGCCAGCAGGTTAATGGAATTCGTTGTTCCACCTGTGAAAATAATTTCATGGCTGTATTCTGCATTTATAAAATCTTTAACTGTTTCCCGGGCTTTTTCATATTCAACCGTGGCCTTACTGCTAAGAAAATGCACTCCACGATGAATAGAGCTGTTTTTATTGTGGTAGTATTCCTGGATTATGTCCGATACAGCTTGGGGCTTTTGTGTAGTTGCCCCATTATCAAAATATACCAGCGGTTTTTTATGGACCTGTTTACTTAAGACCGGAAAGTCATCTCTTATTTTTTGAATGTTTAACATGTGCTTTCTTCGTCTTATTTTTGAGAAATATTACAATTAGCACAAGCAGCCAGTTCACCGCGTAACCTTTTATCGACCATTTCTATCATACGTTCTCTGAGAGCTTCCAGTTTTATTTTGCTAATAACATCATTTGCAAAGGCATACATCAACAAGTGTCTGGCTTCTTCTTTGCCAATTCCTCGAGAGCGTATATAGAACATTGCGTCTGAATCAAGCTGGCCAACAGTTGCTCCGTGACTACATTTTACATCGTCGTTGTAAATCTCAAGCTGAGGCTTGGTGTTCATTTTAGCGGTGCCCGACATAAGAATGTTGTTACTTCGCTGATAAGCTTCAGTCTTTATGGCATTTTCATCTACGTATATCTTTCCATTAAATGCACCCGTTGCTTTATGATCTAGAATGCCTTTAAATAATTGATCACTATAGCAGTGGGGTTTTGCATGATGTACATTTGTGAAAGTGGACATATGTTGTTCGTCGTCAGCCAGAAATATACCGTATGTTTTGTTGTTGGCACCTTCACCATCAAGTTTTACATAAACATTGTTTCTGATTAACCCACCATGCAGTGAAAGCGTATTGCTCAAAAATGAACTGTGTTTCTTCTGGCATATAAAAGTGTTGGAAATTTGAGAAGATGTACTATTCTCATTTTGTAGTCTGTAAAAATCAATATTTGAGTTTTCCCCTATATAAATTTCAGAAAGGGAATTGGTAATAAAGTTTTTATTGCATAAGGTATGGTCGCAAAATAATATTGAGGCTTTTGAACCTTCTTCTGCAATGATTAAATTTCTACGGGTTATTCTCAGGTTTTGAATTGAATACGCGACGTTGATGATTTGAATAGGCGTTTCAATGATTACGTTTTTAGGGATGTAAAGGAATATCCCGTCTTGGGCAAACATTGTATTTAAAGCAGCAAGGCTATCTACGGATGTGTCTGCATGTTTGCCGTAGTGCTTCTGAACCAGTTCAGGGTATTTTCTTGTAGCTTCTGCTAATCCGCATAATATTACCCCCTCGGGCAAGCTTAACTGGCGATTGTGTTTATAGTAGAAGCCGTTAAGTACCAGGGCTATTTGTGTAGCAAGTTCAGGAATGTCACAATGGAATATATCTTCCAGCTTTACCTCAAAATTGAGGGGGGCCAGTTCATAGGCGTACTTATCACCGGTAAGGTACCCTTCAAGATCCGTATACCTGTAATCTTCATTTTTTCTTGTAGGAATTCCCAGCTTTGAGAAATTCTCAAGTGCTGCCAGTCTGTGATGGTGAATTAACGGGGCATCTTCAGAAGAAAGAATATCGGTATTTGTTCTGTACAAATGTAATAACTCTTTTTGCAAGCTCTCTAATTTTGTCATAGAAGCAATTTTTAAAGATTTGACTATTGCTCTTTTATCCAATCGTACCCTTTATCCTCTAACTCAAGGGCAAGTTCTTTTCCACTTGATTTCACAATTTTTCCTTTATAAAGTATGTGAACAAAATCGGGAACTATATAGTCAAGGAGTCTTTGATAATGAGTAATTACAATAGTGGCATTTTCATTAGTGCGAAGTTTGTTTACCCCATTTGCAACAATTCTTAATGCGTCAATGTCCAGTCCGGAATCTGTTTCGTCAAGAATTGCAAGTTTAGGTTCCAGCATGGCCATTTGAAAGATTTCATTTTTTTTCTTTTCTCCACCTGAAAACCCTTCATTTACAGAACGGTTAGTAAGGTTTGATGCAATTTCAACTATTTCTTTCTTTTCACGCATTAATTTGAGGAAGTCCGATGCTGAAAGCGGATCCTGGTCATGGTATTTTCTATGTTCGTTAATAGCTGTTTTCATGAAATTAACCATTGAAACACCCGGAATTTCCACCGGATACTGAAAACTGAGAAATAAGCCCGCTCTTGCCCGGTCTTCAGGAGAAAGACTTAGTAAATCCTCCTCAAGAAAATTAACAGAACCATCTGTAACATCGAATATTTCACGACCTGCCAGAAC
The DNA here is from genome assembly GCA_965230395.1 of Bacteroidales bacterium. Lineage (GTDB taxonomy): Bacteria > Bacteroidota > Bacteroidia > Bacteroidales > UBA10428 > UBA10428. The sequence goes on along the minus strand of CBDDKV010000002.1, from coordinate 6,197,024 downwards.
AGACGCCAGGGTACTTTTTCCGGAACCGTTTGGTCCCATTATTGCGTGTACTTCTCCCGGCTTAACATCAAGATTGATGCCTTTTAATATTTCTTTTCCCTCTATTGAGGCATGTAAATTATTAATACTTAGCATTTGAAATTCTTTTCAGTTTAAACATATATTTACCCAACGCTTCCTTCAAGACTAATTTGCAATAGTTTTTGTGCTTCAACGGCAAATTCCATTGGAAGTTTGTTTAAAACTTCTTTTGCGTATCCGTTGATTATTAGTCCGATAGCCGACTCTGTATCTATGCCGCGCTGGTTGCAATAAAATATTTGGTCTTCACCTATTTTTGAAGTAGTTGCTTCATGTTCAACAATAGCTGATTCATTGTCAATTTCGAGGTAAGGAAAAGTATGTGCCCCACATGTATCACCCAATAATAAAGAGTCGCATTGCGTGAAATTTCTGGCGTTGTCTGCCCTTTTCGAGACTTTAACAAGTCCACGGTAGCTATTTTGGCTTAATCCGGCAGATATACCTTTTGAGATAATCGTACTTTTTGAGTTTTTGCCAATATGAATCATTTTTGTGCCGGTATCGGCCTGCTGGTGGTTGTTGGTTACAGCTACCGAATAGAATTCCCCGACAGTATTGTCCCCTCTAAGGATGGTGCTCGGGTATTTCCATGTTATGGCAGAACCGGTTTCTACCTGTGTCCAGGATATTTTTGAATTATCTCCTTTACAGATACCTCTTTTTGTTACAAAATTGTAAATCCCCCCTTTGCCATTTTTGTCACCCGGATACCAGTTCTGAACTGTTGAATATTTTACTTCAGCACTGTCATGGGCAATGATTTCTACAATTGCTGCATGTAGTTGGTTTTCATCGCGCATTGGGGCTGTACATCCTTCCAGATAACTGACATAACTGTCATCATCAGCAACAATAAGCGTTCTTTCGAACTGCCCGGTGTTTGCCGCGTTTATTCTAAAGTATGTGGATAACTCCATTGGACATCTTACTCCCTTAGGAATGTAACAGAAAGAACCATCTGAAAAAACAGCAGAGTTCAGGGAAGCAAAAAAGTTATCAGTGTAAGGAACTACTGAGCCCATGTATTTTTTTACCAGATCAGGGTGTTCCTGAACAGCCTCGCTAAACGAACAGAAAATGATTCCTAATTCAGCTAGAGTTTCTCTGAACGTTGTTTTTACTGAAACACTGTCCATTACTGCATCAACAGCAACTCCGGCAAGATGTTTTTGTTCGTCAAGCGGAATTCCCAGCTTGTTGAACGTTTCTAGTAATTCAGGATCAACCTCATCCAGACTTTCGTATTTTGGAGCTTTTTTGGGTGCAGCATAATAAATTACGTCCTGAAAGTCGATTTCCGGTAATTTTAAATGTGCCCATTGAGGCATTTTCATAGTTTTCCAATGCTCAAATGCATTAAGCCGAAATTTGAGCATCCATTCAGGTTCGTTTTTCTTTGCCGAAATCAACCTGATAACGTCTTCATTTAACCCTTTGGGAATAGTTTCAGTGTCAATATCGGTTACAAACCCATATTTGTAATCATTTTGGGTTACTTCCGTCAGTATTTTATCACTCTCCGCGCTCATATCAATATCGGATTATAAACAACAAAACCATATGGTGTTTGTGTGATGAATAATGTAATTATTTTCTAAAGATGTTCAATCTCTTTGTTAGAGTAACAACTTCACATCCCTCTTGTTTATTTAGATTAAGTCTAAATAAGATGCAAAGATACTAAAAGTATTCAAAAGATATATCAATGTTGCCCGGATTGTGAAATAAATCACAACTTGATTTGTACTTTCGGTATTATCGTGTAAACGCTTTTCTTATTCTTTATTTATTCCATTGCTATTCGTATGAATATTTAGTTTTTAGGGGTATCTTTTTTTGTGGCGGAGTTTGTTTTTTTATGTGGATATGTCAGAATGAAATGGCGGTTGATAAAAAAAGCTCAAACACAAGGTTTGAGCAAAGGGAAGGAGATTCTGTCAAATAATATGTTTTTGCTGTATCTTGGAGTATTTATAGTTTGATAGAGACTCCAAACTTTCCTCCTGAAAATGCATTTCCACCACCAAATTCAAGGTTTATACCAAATTTATCTGAGAAGTAATACCGCCCTCCGATTTGAAGTCCTAGTCCAACACCAGTACTGCGGCTCCCATAATAATCGTTGGGTGAGTTCCAGATATAAAAACCCAAGTTTAAACCCGCATAGAAATCCCATTCCTGAGGAATGTCTAACAGGGTATTAAAATGATAGTTTCCATTTCCGGAAATTCCAATTACATTGTGCCGATAGTATCCATTGTTCCAGTGTTCTCGATATGAACGATAAGAAAATTCACCTCCTACAGTAATATCCTCATGTACGCTATAGTCTAATCCAAAATAAATGGGAACTCCCCATTCTGATAGTCCAATTCCGGCATTAAACTGAGCCTTTCCAATGGGTAATGGGCTTTGGCTGAAAACTTTTGCTGTGCTGAATATTAATGCCGCTAATAGAAAAAAAGACAGTTTCTTCATTCGTTTTATGTTTTAGTTTTAGTAATCTGTTGGTTTAATATCTGGTCTATTTCTTAAATCGTAATGTGTTGGAGAGAATGATTTCTGACACGCTCGGATTTAAGGTAATAATAAACGCTTTGTCTTTTTTTTGACCTGCAATTTGGGGCAAAAAAACGGATGCTAAAAATAAGACTTATTTATTGTAGTAGTCTTATGAACTAAAAAAAAACGTAATTTTTCCTCATTGGCCATTCATTTAAGTTATCCGCAAAAATGCTATATCAACAAGAAAATGAATCAAAAAAAAATTGGAAAAGTTGTTTTGTTCTGATTTAACTAAAATTAAAAGATAACAGAAGGTGGGATAATGAGGGGGTTAAAATGTATTCCGGATAATATAAGGGGCATAACGAATAGTACAAAAAACACCCTATAATAAAAACAACAGCAAGGTATTGATTGAGTGGGTGTTGAGTTAAAAAGCCAGAAAAGTACCTGAAAATAAAATGTGAATTTTGTGGAATTCCATGTGAATATTTTGAAGAGTAAATTAACATTTCGTCACGCTAAATGGAATTAAGCTTGTAAAAGCAAGCAAATAAAGGGTTGCTTATATGTAAGATTGAATCCAGTGAATATAAATCTCCTGTCTTGAGTATAATCGTTATTCTTGCTATTACATTACATTAAATTGGGAATAAATTTGTACTGTTCGTTTGCTTCAAATTCTTCCTTATTTTTTCCTTGTTTTTTTTAAGGAAAAAAAATGTACTGTTCGTCTTATACTAAATAAAAAAATAAAGCACATTTGTTTTTAACAAATGTGCTTTATTTTTAGAAATCGAATTTCTTATTTAGACAAATCCTTAATAATACCTTTTAGGAAATCTTTATCTTTTTTAGCTTCAAGTAATTGCTCTTTCAATTCTTGATTTGTTTTTTTTAATACTTGAATTAACTGCTCTTTATCCGCACAACTTAAGCATTTATGATTAATCTCCTCCTTTGGAGTTTCATATCTACTACCTGGCTCACTCAATACACTTGATTCATTTCCATTTTTCTCCATACCTCCTTTACCTAACATAAGCCAATCACTGCTGATTGATGGATAAGTAAGAAGGATGCTAGAAAGTAACTCATAGTCTGGGCGATTTCTAAGTTTCGTAATATTGCTAATCCGGGAACTTGAAACGCCAATAGACAGACCAAACTTGTTTTGAGACACACCAAAATGCTCAATGAGTTCAATAATCCTTAGGTTAATATCATAACTGTCTTTGTTTACCACATTGCTTAATTTATTTTTTTAACTCTTGTATACAAAAACGCCTACAAATCTAACAAAAAAAGCATTCACACTAACAATTATTAGTACAGGATGTTAAATTGCAAACAATTCTTTGCATTCTGCAAGCTATATTACAAAGAAAACAAAAATCCTTACTCTTGATTAACTAACTAAAAAACAAATAATTAAAATTATATGTTTCGTTATTGCAAACAATTATTTGCAATTAATGTTTGTAAATACAGAATTGTTTGTAAGTTTGTGGGTAAATAATCATACAGAATGACAATCGACGAAATAAACAACAAGCGAAAATCTGGTGATATAACAAGAGTTGCTGAATTAAGTGGCATTCCCTATAAAACAATTGAGGCAATTCTAAGCCAAAAAAGATCGGCGGACACCAAGCGTGGTGCAGAAGTAATTAATTGGTTTAAAAGGTATTTGAATGCTAGAGATGTGTTGTGTGTCAAAGAACTATCAAAAAACTGATTTAGAAAATGCTTCAACCCACTAACATAATAAAAAGGAATATCAGAGGAAAGGAGTCTGTTTGGATTTCAGAATCTGACATTTCTTTATTATGTGGCATTGAGCTTGATTATTTAAAAACAAAGGCAAGATATTACTATTCACAAAACATAAGTGGTTCCAAAGTAAAAGAGCTAAAGAATAATGATCGCCAATTACTTCCCGACACGGGAAAAAGTTGGCGTTACGGTAAAATAAACGGCCAATACTACTACTGCTACGATAATATACCAGACCGTGCCCCCAACTTTACGCGGTCGAAATTACCATCTAAAGAAGAACTGCTAAGACTAGCAGAAGAACAGCCATTCAACCCTAATTCTGTAAAAGAAAATATCAAAACCCTATTAACTGAAGCTTTTCAAAAAGAGTTTCAAAACCAGGACATACATTATTATATGTATGATAGCGGTTTTGCTTTATCTCCGGCAAAAGCGGAATACTATGCAAAACGCCGGGCGTGGCTCCAGGTTATTAGCGAGTTTGACAAAAAGAAGATTTACAAGTTAAAAGGGATGCGCACTGAAGGTGAATTCTACAACACCGCCAGCACCCTAACCGGGGACATTAATTTAAGAACTGGGGGAACTCTCAGAAAAGAAGTACACTATTATGACAGAGCAGAAAACAAACGGGACTTTGTAATATCAGGTAAAGAAGGCAACCAGAATGCCCGTGTTATCGGGGTTAATAAAGTAACCAATATTGAAACGGGTGAAATCTTTGACCTGGACATTCACGAGGCCATTTTTTACCATGCCTGGATAAACCCCGGACATCATGGTAAATACTTAAAAACAGATGTGTATAACACATATTGCGAAGAAATAGAAAAGCATGGTTTTGCTCCACTCGCGGAACGAACTATAAACAAATACCTAAACAAATATTCTACCCGTGCAAAGGCTAGTTTAGAACGCGATGGCAAATCACATTTCACTGACAAATACCTACCGCAAATAAGGCAGTTCAAACCGAAATACGTCGGTACACTTTGGGCTGCTGATTTCTCCGGAACTAAACTGGCATTTCGCTATGAGGTGATAGACAAAAAGACTGGAAAGAAAAAGTGGAAACCGGGCTCGTGGTATTTATTCAGGGTTGTGGATGCTGCCACGGGATATATTGTAGGTTGGAGCGTTGTACCTGATGGAGGAAAAGGAGAGAAATGGGAAGAGGTACGCTCCGGCCTTAATATGGCCTTGGAAAACAACAGTGGTATGATGGCAATGGAGCTGGTGACAGATAAAGGCTCTGTCTTTACGAGCAGGGAAAACAGGCAAAGACTGGCACTGTTGTTTGACAAACACCGACTAATTGACAACAAGCGGGCGAACATCGCTGAAACTTATGTGCGGTTACTAAACCAGCAAGCAAGGTACTTCGATGAGTTTGTTGGAAAAACAAGCTTTGCCGCTACCCACATAGACAATCAAGCCAACCCGGATTATGTTGCAATTAACAACCTCGGAACAAAAGACGAAGTCTTAAGCAAGGTTGTTCAATTAATTCAAAATTGGAACAACTCACCACGCCGCGATGGAACCATACCCGCTGAGGAGTTCTCTAAAAGAGAAAGAAACCCACAGCTTAAACCATTAGAAGAAAAAGCGAAACGTTTTGCACTAGGAAACAAAACGACTATTAGTATAGGCCGACAGGTTGGTTCTTTAATTACTAATAAGCACGGCGAGGATCATATATTTCATATTCAAAACTGGACAGCCAAAATGGAGGAGATAGACAAGGCGTTGGGTGGCTGTCCAGACCTTCGGGTCAATGTTTATTGGGATAGTGAAAAAGCGGACATATATACACCAGAAAACGAATACATAACAAGTGCCATAAAAAGCCCTTTATCTCATGCCAGTGAGTACGAGGGTACAAAAGAGAGCCGGGCAGCCTTCGAGGAAGGCAAAAAACAACAAGCAAGGATGCAAAGAGACGCACGCGATTTTGCCGATGATGTTGTTGCTGCCCGGAACTCTCTTGATTTTGACGAAGAGAACATCGAATCTATTGTCGATGAATTAACATATGAACAACGGGCGAAGCTTAATAATGGCCGAGCAAAAGACGAACATAATGAGATAATGGAGAAACACAATTCTCCATTGCCACCAGACGACGATTTTGAGATTGATTTTGACCCTACAAACGATTATTGATATGGTAAGCAATAAATTAATAAAAGAGGTAATTCGCCTTATAGAAGAGGAAAAGGAAAGGTTAGGGAGCTACAGGAAAGTAGCTGTAAAATGCTATGTAAGCCCGAGCATGGTTAATAACATGCGCGCAATGCGCACTGACTTGATAAGGGAGGATAATTGGCAAAAGGTAGCTTCAGCTTTGGGCTATAAAGAGTATGAATGGCAGATTGCTGAGACAACAAATCTTAAACGGGTAATCCAAATATGTGAAGATGCCCGGCGAGATAAATTATGGACGGCCGTATCCCATTCCGCTGGTTCTGGTAAAACCAGTGCCATTAAGTATGTCGCAAAAAATTACACACACACATATTCCCTTCAGTGCGGGGAATGGGCGAAGCATGACTTTGCGGTTAACCTTGCCCGGACATTGGGGATACAACGTTACAGCTCATGTAAGCCCAACTCAATAATGGAAGATGTGATTACTTTTTTCGTTGAACGGGCCGATGAATCTTCTTTGCTAATCTTGGACGAAGCAGACAAATTAAGTCATGCCGCCCTTAGGCTTTTGATAGCCCTTTTTAATGGCACTGAAGATATCCTGGCACTTGTGATGTTCGGTACGGAAAACCTCGAAAAAGAAATCAAAACCGGAGTTCGTTTGGCAAAAAAAGGCTATGATGAAATAGATTCCCGCTTTGGCCGGAACTTCATACACCTAATCGGTTCGTCCCGACAAGACATTGCTGCCATTTGCATAGCAAATGGCATTACAAACAAAGCTGCCCATTATGATATTTTCAAGGAATCCAATCCGGTAAGCAAGGTAGTCCCCACAGCGAATGGGCAAAGGGCTGTTCAGGTTGTGGAAGATTTACGAAGGGTAAAAAAAATAGTAAAGAGAGAAAAAATGAAGCTTGAAAAGCTTAAAACAGATAAATCCAATGAACAACATTCACGCATTAAAGATTAGACGGGCAGCTCTTGAGGAAACGCTCGAAAAAACAACAGACTTTGAAAAAGCTCGCAGCTTAACCCGGAGAATAAGTATGCTTGAGCATAAAATCGACTTTTATGAAGGTAAAAAGCAACAACAAAAAATCCGCCGCGCCGCCCTTGAGGTTGAATGCCCACATACAGATAAAGCACCCAGTTTTAGAGGATGGTGAAACCATCCCCCAAAATACGGTGTGGGATGGTGCAAAGAAAACACTGATAACACTCCGTAATGGAGTGCAATACAAAACACTGGAAGGGGATGCTGCTTTTGAAGAATTGCAAAAAATAATATGTGCCATTAAAACCAACAATTATGATTGATATAGACAAACTATCTGAAGACGAAAAACAGCAATTAAAAGAACATCTTCAGAAAGAGGACAAATTAAAGGAAGAGCAACGGAAGAAAGAGATCGAAAGCTATAAAAGGCTTGTTAATGAAACAGTTTTAAGCTGCTTGAAGGAGCTGAAAGAAGCAAGCACAACCCTTGCAACCACGAAAGTTAATGTATATAATAGTTTTGCCACATTGGTAGATATGAAAAAAGAGCTTTTCGGTTATAAAAGCGAACAGCGCAGCCATACTTTTACAAGTGAAGACGGGCAGTCAATTATTATTGGCAACCGAACCACAGACGGGTGGGATGACACCATTGAAGCTGGCATTTTTAAAATCAATGACTTTATGGATAGTCTGGCTACCTCTGATGAGACAGCCAAACTAGTTAAGATTATCAATTCTCTTTTGAAAAAGGACGCAAAAGGCAACCTTAAAGCAAACAGGGTGCTTGATTTACAAAATCTTGCAGACGAAATAAATAATCCAGTCTTCTCTGAAGGGGTCGAAATAATTAGAGCTGCTTATAAACCTTCGCGCTCAGCATTCTTTATTGAGGCCACTTCTAAGGATGAACTTGGAAAAAATCGCAATGTGCCATTAAGTATAACCTCCGTGGACTTCCCGGAGGGCACGAACTTAAACTGGGGGGTTTAAGAACGGTAGCCCCTTTGGTTTGGCAATTAACCCGGTTCGGTTCCGGGAGGGGCACAATTAAAACACTACCAAAAATCTACTATTATGGACTTAAAAAATCAAAGAAAACTGCTGGACGCCGGGTTTGTAATAATCCGGAAAAGTCAATTTAGCTCAGATATTGAAAATCTGGACAAAACAACACTTAAATGGCGTGTTTTAGGACGATTCACCAATGACCATTTTAGGGATGGGATTTTTTTTGAAATGCTAGAATCTCCAAGAGTTATAGAACTATGAAAGACCTTAAAAAGCAAAAAATAAAGCAGTTTCATGCGCTCTTACAAGTTAATCACATGAGAGATGCAAAAGAAAGCCTACTTGCTGGTTACTCCGTAGCCAGCACTAAGGATTTAAGCCTTAAACAGCTCACAGAGCTGGTGAATTACCTGCAAACCTTGCAGGAAGAAAAAAACAATGTAAAAGAAGCCAGCACTCGCAAACTACGCCACAAATGCCTTAGAATAATGAGCGAAATAGGTATTGACACCCAGGACTGGAATGCCGTGAACCAGTTTATGGAAAACAAACGCGTATGCGGCAAGCACTTATACAAGCTTTCGAATGAGGAACTGGAGGCCTTCCAGTACAAATTATACGCTATTCGAAACGAGATTAACAAAAGAAAAAAACTACTCAAAAAACAAGCAGAACTTAACTGATAAATAATGGCATACAGCGGTAAGAACAGATTGAAGAGGATTATTGACGTTCAGAACATTACCCTTGAGCATAAACAAAAGGGGGTTACGCAGGAGCATATATACTGGAATATAATTTACCCTGTGTACAGGATTAGTAAAAAGACTTATTACGATTACCTGGGTACAAATGCCAAAGCAGAATTAAAAAAACTGGAGGCCAAAGAAAAGGCCGAAAAGAAGCAATTAAAATTATTCAACAATTAATATATGAAACCATTATTGCCAATAATTGATTGCGGGCACGGCTCACTGGTGAGAGGTTCCGATGGAGAGGTGCTATATGATACCGCTCCGAAAAAAATGTACGATCATGGAATTCATGGCATTGCTTACGAAGGTGCACAAACCCGAAGGATTGCAGACTGTTTGATAAAACGGTGGGGAAAAGAAGAAAACAGGCCATACATAAACCTTACGGACACCAACCTGGACATTGGCCTGGACAACCGTGTTAATGCTGCCAATGCCTTGTTTAAGGATTATCAGAATAAGTATAATTGCCTATACCTATCTATCCATCTTAATGGTGGAAAGGGAACAGGCTTTGAGGTTTTCACCTCTCCAGGACAAACAAAATCTGATTTATACGCAGATATTCTGGCTGAAGAACTAATAAGGAAGCGACCGGATATAAAATTTCGGGCAGATAAAGCCCCAGATGGAGATTACGATAAGGAGGCTAAGTTTTATGTATTAACAAAAACAGCGATGCCAGCAGTCTTATGCGAACTGCTGTTCTTTGATAGGTTATCAGATTGGAATATTATAAAAACAGACTATTACCCAGTTTGGATAGCTGACGCATTGATAAAATTCCTGAAACGCGCTGAAATTGAGTTACAATAAAATGAATAAACTCACAAGAGAAATAGTAAAGTACGAGGATTTCGGCAGGCGAATGATTGCAGGTGCTGAGGCTATGAAAACATGTTCAAAAGAATGCCAAAAAGCAAATACTGGTTACTGCACCCCTTGTAGTTGTTTGGCGCATAATGAAATTCTAGCATCCAACAACCTGGAATTCAAAATTGACCTAAAACTTACATTAAAGAAAGAATGGTTTGATAAAATTCTTGCTGGAGAGAAAAAAGAAGAGTACCGGGAGATAAACAGTTACTGGAAACCTCGGTTATCTAAACTTATAAGATTAGATTCTCAATTGCCGATAATTGAGCATGTACATTTTTTTAACGGGGGTTACTTCTCCGAAAAACTACCCAATTTCAAAATAGAGTTTTTAGGTGCCGAAATTGGAGGAGGAAAAACAGAATGGGGAGCGGAACCCGGAAAGAAATATTACGTAATTAAACTTGGTAACATAATAAATTAATTATGTGTACCAAAACAGAAACAAAAAAAGCTGCTCAATTCGAGTGGCTTTTTTATGTTTTAGTTGATTTATTCATTTAGATTTTCTCTAAAGTCGCGGTTTAGTTCATAAGTCATGAAATAATAGTAGAACGCGGCCCGTTGAAACCTGGTCAACTGTTTTTCTCCAGAGAGCAAAACGGAGAGCGTACTTTTATCAATCCCCATTTGCTTTATAATGTCGTTCCTGGAAAGTTTGAAAGACGAAAGTTTATCGTTTATCCACCCCGCGTCTAACTCATTAAAGCTGGGCTGATAAGTTAAGACAATGAATTGAATTTTAAATTTATTTTCCAACGGTGCTAAAACCGTTGCTGCTCGGCCAACCAGTTCGCGCTGGTTAAGGATGAAGTTGTTTTTCAATTCTTTCTGCTCAATCCTCACTTTTATAGTGGAGTCGTTTACTTCCAGAATATCTACAGATATACCTGTGTAAGCGAGAAGTTTATCGCGAATTTCACAGATATCCCTTTTAACTTCATCACTGGCCTGAATTAAGCCAATGTTTTTCATGATTAAAATATTAGTCAACAACAACAACAAGTAAAAGAAAAGGGGGGCGGGGCTTTAAAGCCCCTTAGACTATTATCTCGATTAAGTTTGTCAAGTCAAATATTGCAATCTGTTTGTTTTTCCTGGCAAACTCCAGAGCATCGGTTTTGCTTTTGAAAATCTTAATTGAATCAAAATAGAACTTATTATTTTCGGTGTTTAACCATCCCCCTATTATGCCATCGTTTTCGAGGGCGTGTTTTAAGGCTTTTTCAAGTCCTTCAACACCGAAGGAGTTTTGTGTTTCTTTGTATGCTACACTGTAGCCGAATTTTACAAAGCGTTTGGTTTTTACTTTAAAAGTAAATCCGTAAGGATTTTGGTTTGCGATTTTTAAAATTTCTGAAATCATATAATTTAGATTTTTTATGCCTCCCGGCGGTTAAACTTTGTTTCTCAATATGTCAATGAACCCCCTTGTTTCAAATACACTGCTAATATAGCAACTAAGTTTGTATTATGCAAACATTGTTTGTATAACAAAACAAAAAAAATCAATCAAGAATTCTGTTTTATGTATAAATCCAAAGCCTCACGTACTATACGGCTATGGTTTCTCTTTTTCTTTAGAAACTCAAATTGCTCATTGGTTATATTGGCAATTATTTTCTTTTCTGCCTGAATTTGTTTGCCATTCCTAATAAGAAAGCCAAGCTGGCTAGCCTTCCATTGAATGGCATCTTTACTGCGTCCCGGTATTAGTTCCACCATTTCTTCTATAGTCGAATGTTGATATTCTTTTTTTAAAATCTCTAATTCTTCCGTAGTCCATTTAGAAGGCATAATTATAGGAATTAAGGTTCTTTATCTATAATTATTAATCGAACCCCTACAGCTTCGCATAGTTTAATGAAATTGGGTAAACTTATACCGTATTTTTTTGAAAAAATGCGGCTTATATTTGATTGTTTAAATCCAGTAGCCTGCTCTAGGTAGTCTCGGGTGATTTTTTTCTCTTCAACCTTTTTTTTTAGTTCATCAATGAGCAACTTCCAATGCTGCTCGTTTGCCTGTTCATTTGTCATATTTTATACTCTTTTTTTAATGCCTCGTGTAAATCTGAATCATTCTGAAGTCTTACCCATTGCTCAGACTTTGTATACTTATAATCCCCTATAAACCCATGTTTATTAAGCAGTTCTTCTATTATCTCTACATCCCTGCAATTAAGAACATCCAAACATACACCTTCACTTAAAAAATATTTTGCTTGCGCTTTTGTTGTTGGAAATACACGGCCTAATCTCATCAAGAATTTGTAGTGAGAACGTGCGGGGTAAGTGTTTGCGCTAAATGTGTAATTTTCCTCTTTTAAATTTAACTCGAATGACTTCATTTTTTTGATGCCGTATTGTTACTGTTGCCGCCAGTTTTAGGTTATTAATACAATTCAAATATATATATCATATTTGATATAAACAAAAAAACATATCAAATATGATATTTTTTATTTTAAAATCATTTACCCCGCCAGAAACCTCCTAATCTCACCTTCTTTAATATCAATGCTTTCGATTTTACTTTCAACATACTTTTGCTTAATGACCTTCTCAATTTTACAGGAAAAAGTAATGACCTGGTAATTGACAACATCGGCCTCAATAGACTGCTCGTTGGAAAGTTGGAGCTTGCTTGTTTCTTCAGACTCCAAATCAACCAGCAATTCACGAATAACCTGGTAATACTTCATAATCTCCAGACCTTTTAGCTTGTTTATACTAATGTTGGCCGTAGAGTGATTTTGGTCAAGCATTACATGTATGTCCAGGTTAACTTCGTGAGTTCTCCAGTTAATATTGTACCCGACAAAAACCGCCGGGAGGTCGAAATATTCAAACCGGCCCGGGCGGATGGGCTGCCCCCGATACAGATCAATGTACTTTATCGGAGTTAATTTGTTGCTTTCAAACTCCTTTTTTGCTTCCTCTCCCTGGAGGGTTTCGAGTATTTTTAAATAAAGGTTTATCATATTATCATCTTGTAATTGCCCTTATAATCTCTGCTTCCATCATTAGTTCAATCCGGTTGTCCAGGACAAGCGAATTACCGATAAATTGCCGCTGGGGCATATTTATATTATACTTCCTGGTATGTGCAGAAACCGTATGCGCTTTTACCTGTTCGCGCCTTCCAGCCCTTGTCCTGGCAAAAGCGTTCCTGGTGTGCTTCCTCACGTTGGCCGTACCGCTAACATTCCCGCCTTCGTTATGTATTTGGGCGTAGCTTATGCCATATCCGCCCGCTTGAATTATTGCATAAACCGGGGTTACCCGTCCTTTACGGATAGAACGCTTAAGCGCACCCGTATCGACCAAAACACCCCGGTTGTTCCGGTTTCCCCTTTCTTCCCTTTTCCTGGCTTGCCAGCTCTCAGCCCCTCCAGAATCCAGCCAAGCCCCCTCCCTGAAGCGTTCTTTAGAGAAGTTTACGGCTACCGTTGCTGCTTTGGCTGGCAATGTTGGGTAAAGCCGTGTAAGGTTATCAATTATGCGGTTAAAGGGTGCTAGTTCGTCCATTAGTAGCTTGTTTCGATGTTTCGAATTGCCCGGAGGCAGATTTCAGTTATAATCTGCTCAATTTCGCTTTCGCTTTTGCCTTCCAGAATGGTGTTTTCTGTGTTTATGCCCCCGATAAGGGAGCCAATATGAACCGTAATATTTCTTATCTGCTTTGCACTGCCAACAATTTTATTTATTCCAGAACCAAAACTTTCACCACCTCCGGAACCATTGGAACCACCAGAACCCGGAGCGGAACCGCTACCAAGAAAAGAAGGGCTGCCAGCGGCCAGCGGGTTGCCCTGTTCGTCCGTTTCTTCAGCACCTTGTTTTTTCCGGATGCCAATTTTCCCCCAGGCATCTTTAATTGCCTTTACATTGGTGTTTGTTGCTTTTAAGAACTCCATCTGATTTTTAACATGCTCTGCCTTTAAGGCTTCAATATCTTGCGAGGCTTGCGTTGTTATTTTAGCTTTTAACGCTTCTTTTGCGCCTTTAAAATCCCCCTGGAAAGCGAGTGAAATAGACTTGCCGATATTGGAAAACAATTCTTTAATGTACTGCCCAAAATGCTTAAACTTTAAGAGCATTAATTTAAGGCCGTAAACAATACTATCTTTAAGGTGGCCAAAGTTCAATTTAGCCTGTTCCCAGGTTGCTGTTAAAATTGTTTTTGCCGCCTGCCAGCTCTCTGCCCAGCCTTCTGTGTGTTTAACTAATTGTATTATTGCCATTACAACAGCCCCAATAGCGACAATTATAAGCCCAATAGGGTTTGCTGCCATGGCCGCGTTAAGTGCCCATTGAGCGGTTGTCCAGGCTTTCCATACGAGTATTGCACCGCCGATGACCGTAGCGGCGGTTGAAATGGCTGAACTTATCTGATCCCAATTGTCATAGGCATAAGTAAGTATATCACTTATCTTTTGAAAAAGCCGGGCAACAATAGGCAAAATCTTTTCGCCAAGCTGGGCCATAACAGTATTAAACTGGTTTCCGACAATTTTTTTGAGCGTAACAAAATCGCCCTGGGCATTTTTCAAAGCCTTATCTAAATTGAATTTACTATTATCATAAGCTTCTAAAGTGGCAAAAAAATCTTCAGATCCAGTTTTGAGCTTTACAAACATATTTCGCAATCCTTCCGGGCCACCTATTTTGTTAATCAGTTCATCAATTTGTTTCGGAGACATGGTTTTAAATTTCGCTGAAACCTCACCAAGAACCGCTGATAAATCCCTCATGTTTCCTGTAGAATCATATAAACTAACACCAATTGAATCAAGTCCCTTAACAGTGTTCTTTTGTGTTAATCCCTCGAATGCTGCTTTTGTCATTGTTGCAGCGGTGTTACTGTCTTTTGCGATGCTGGTAAAAGCGGCAAACACTTTGTTTGCCGTGTCTATCGTTTGCCCAGCCCCGGCAGCCGCCCCGGCATATTCGGTCTGTACTTTTGCCAATTCGGCAAAGGTTGTAATACCTACCTGAACGGTTTTGGCATTGCTCTCAAGTAGGTTTCTGACCTCTGAAGCCGGAAGGTTAAAAGCTTTCATGGCCTTTATGGTCTGGTTCACAGAATCGGGAAGTTCTGCCCCGGTTGCGATGCTAAACTTTCCAACCTCTTTGGTTATTTCGGCAACATCTTTTCCGAAAAGTCCAGTTCCTGACTGTATATCGTAGAACGCTTTGGCCGTGTCTGTGGCTGCCAGCCCAGTTGACATTGCAACATCATATATTGTTTTTTTATAAGCCTCCATTTGCTCCTGGGGTTTGTCCAGGTTAAGCTGTTTTATCTGGAGGAATTCGTGATTGAATTTTGCCGCCTCGTTTGTGCCCTTTCCCAGAAGGGCAAAGAGCCCAACCAGCCCCGCAGTTGCCAAGACATATGGGTTGCCTAATAATTTCATTGCCCGGTCTAATAGAGGGATTTCAGCCCTCATGGCCGAAAATGCCTCAACATGGCTTGCCCTAAGCGAACGGAGTTTGTCTTTCATTTCATTTACACCCCTGCCCAGCTTTTCCTTTGCTTGTTTTAAACCGGTTCTTATCCTGTTTTTCATTTCGAGCAAAAGCTCAATTTTCGCCTTTCCGTTTCCCATTATCAATACTTGTTTATCAGTAATCCTTTGCGATAGCTTTCATCTGAGGTATAAAACCACTCTTTTATTTCAGCGGAGTCTTTTACCACAACATCAACAACCAGGTATTTTTCATCGTAAAATTTGATATAGCGATATTCAATTTGTCCGGATTTTTGCGAAGCCATATAAACTTCGTCCGGATTCTTCAGCACGTCTTTTACATGCGGAAATAACCTGTGGCGGTTTTCTCCAGGTTTAATTTTTCCACCTGAAGTATTCTTTTTAAAATCCGTCTTTTCAAGCAACATTTTACGCTTTGTATAATCCTCAAAGCCCATGTATGTGGTGTTTTTTTCGGGTTTAAAAAGCTCGTTAACATTGTCCCCATTTATGGAATTATCGAGCGTTAAGGTTTTTAAACCTTTCATATCAGCATACTTTTTAAGTCCATACCTGGCATAGTCCAGTTTACTGATAGAGGTGGCAAACTCCCGCTCTTTACTTTCTATGTAAAATTGATTGGCCGTGAAGACTTGTTTTATATCTCCCCGGTTTTGGAGCATTTTTTGTGCAGTATCCTTGTCAAGTGCCAGGGCTTCTATTGCTTCAATACCCTTAGTTACTTTTTTGGGGTTGCCCATGTACTGGATAAACTCACAACGGCAACCGTGCCCATTTGGTGCATAAAGCCGCCTTGCATCCGGGTCGTTTATATCAAAGATTAATCCATGCAACAACCTGTGTTCCGAACGAACATTTGAGTCTCCCACAGTCTGGTATTGAATGTATTTTGTAACCGAGTTCCGTTCATTCCAATGAAGCTGAAAAGCAGACGCGTTTTGGGCGGTTGCAACTGCAAAGTTTCTTTCAGTCCGTAACCAGTTTTTATTTAGCTGCTTTAAAAGTGGTTCGGCCTGCCTTTTAAAGTCAGCAAACGAGCGGATTTCTAGTTTTTCTTTGTCAAATAAAAGCTGGTTTAGTTCCTGCAACCCGGCAAGTTCCCGGGCATGGCTAAAGTGGAACAAGTTGTATTCCATGAATGCCAGGGCAACATGGTCGGTTGCATTGTATTCTACCTGCATCCGCCTTTTTCCCCAACCGGAGAATAAACCTTCCTGCAACCATGTTCCGGCAATTAAAGACTTTGAAAGCCTGTGCTTATCGGTTTTACCTTTCTTCCAGAGTTCTTTTAAAATGGCCTCGCTTTGCTTTTCGAGTTCTTCGAATGTTTTGTTTGTGGCTGCTGTCATTGTATGGTTACAACATTCCTGGTAAGCAGGAAAATCTACGCCTTTACTTGCCCCTGCCCAACCAACAGGCAGGGGCTGGTTAAAATTTGCGGTTGCGCCTCCCGGCTTGCTTTCCTGCTTCTTTCTTCCCGTTATTGGGAAATTAAACGTTTTGCTTACCCATTCGTCCGGGATGTCGTATTTGTCCAGGGCATCTTTTACAATGCTCCAGTGTTTTTCCATTCCTACAGTTTTTGAGCGGTCGAAAGTAAATTTATCGTTCTCTGAAAAAGGCATTCCCCACATTGCCAACAATGGGAGAACCTGGTTATTGACTAAAAACTCGATATTCAGTTTGTCAGCAGCAGCAATTTTATCGTTTAAAGTCCTTTCGTGAACTTCACTCTGGCTCCTGGATGAGCCATTGTCGGATACCATTGTGCCGCCCAGGATACGTTTAGACATTTCGGAGTTAGTACGCTCGATTTGTTTTTCGAACACGTTGATATTTCCAGCGTTTGCCCCTTCTTTTATGTCTATTGTCGTTCCATCGGGAAGGATTGCCCCGGCAGCGGCCCCCAAATTTTCTAATTGCTGCCTTATTTGCTTCAAATTACCATCGCCCGATTTGGTGGTTGTGGCATATGTAAGTGGAATTCCGAACTTTTCTGAAAATTCAGCCCATGCCTGCTGGGCGTTCTTTTTCCAGATAAGTTGGGGGACTATATCGTTTAAAATACCTAAATCATTTGGGGGGCCTACCCGGATAAGATATTTCTCCCATTCCGGTGTATTGTAATAAATACCTTCATCACCATACATTTCGAAAAGTACAAGGTCTTTTTGTGGGACAACATTATAAGGGGGAACAAGGTCAAACTTCATCTTATTGGGGTCGGTAAGCTCTATTAACTGGAAGCCCCGAAAAATTGCCCCTAACGAAAGGTTTAACAGGTTGTAAAACCACGATGTTTTTAAGAGTTCGGTTTTGTCCGGCTGCTCTTTCCCTGTTTTCTTATCAAGGATCATTGTCTTAGTAGACAAAGTGGCCATCTTTCTTATTTGGATTAGTGCTTGCAAGTGGCCGTCCGGCATTAGGTAATCATACAGGCATTGAATTTTGCCCCGGCGGGGTTCCTCCGGGTTCTCGGCAAGCTCCAGTGATTTCCTCCAGTCTTGAATGTCTTTCTTGTTTAAATCCTTAAACTCCTGGACTAATTGAATTATAATCCCATTGTTGTTTTTTTCGGCTGTTTTCCTGCTTTTTGAAAACGGGTTAAAAAAACGCCTGTTTTTGAGAAATTGATCACTTGTAAGGTATTTCATCAAATAAATAATTTAAATGCAATTAAAACATGAATTGTTGCGATTATGGGGGCATTACCAAATATGGTTAGACGGTGGGCGCGACCATATGTGGACATCGGTTTGGATATCCCCGTTTTCGTCTTTCAGTTTTGGAAGGTCGCTGTTTAGCTCCCCCCGGCCAACATCGCGGAGCCAGTTAATGGCATCCTGGTACCTGAGCGAACGGTGTTCCGGAAGCCCGCTTGTTGGGCATTTACTGTAAAGGTGATAAAGCAATAAATCTATGGTAATTGTTACCATAAACTGGTTCCGCTTATCGGGTTCGCCCTTTTCTTCCGGGGCACCTACAAAGATTTTCTCCATATCGAAACTACCGCCCAGATAACCTTTTATCTGTGCTATTGCCGTGTCAATGGCCCTTTTTTCTGCGTGGCTGTCTTCGCTTGTGTCAAGCAGGTTCCTTATTTCCTGCTTTATCTGCATGTCAAAATCTGCGTCTGTTATAAACATATTAATACCTGTTTTTAGACCTCATGGACTCCCTTGAGATAAATATTGGTTCAAATTTCTCCACGAAAGTAGACTTGTTAAGCTTGGATATACCGGACTGTACGGCATCCGGGCCATCATCTGGTGCGCCGCTGCCTTTTTCGAACGCTAAAAGCTGGTCAATAAGGTTTTGGAAATCAGTACCGTTAATAAGCTCTTCATTAAACCAGAAGTTTCCGCGCTCGAAAAAGCCGCTCATGCTTTCAATCCTTTCGAACTTGTTGCCTTTTGGCTTTTTATCGGCAACAACTGGAACGTAATACCCCCGGTTGTCGCCTTCAATATCGAAGTCGTTCACCAGCTCGTCCTGGGCAAACAGGCCTTCAATTTCGTAACGGACATTAACTTTTGACAGTTTTCTGTCTTCGTAAAGCTCGTAAAGCCATATTGCACAATTTGTCCGCGAGGTCTGACGTATCAGCCCGTCAATTAAGTGAAAGTCCCGGCCAATCTTACCAAGGAACGGCAATGCCTTAAAATCACCATTGTCTTTATATGACATATCGCCATAGACAATAAGCCCGTCATATTTGTGAAGGGGAAGGATTTTACAAGTTTGTATGTGTTTATGCAGGAATATTACACCGTCCTGTAAATGAACGTGCATGTATTCGCGCATGAATGAACGGTAAGGTGTACTGTTAAACTTTTTGCGCCAATATTCTGCACTCGTTTTCTCCGGCCAGGCAGGTTCAAAGTTTATTGTGTCTTTTACGGCTTTTACCGTAACCACAAAGTGTTCGATTTCCTGGTTTACCTTTTTCGCTTCCTTGTTTATCCTTTCAAACTCTTTCTTTAACTGGTTTATTACAGTGTTTTTATGGAAGTTGTTGTTAGCAACGACCATGCGGCGGGTCGAGCCCTCGGCTTCATCAAAACAGCCTCTTAGGTCTTCCCATACCCATTCATAAGCATCGCGGCTCAATTTATCGTTATTGCAACGTTTTTTGTTGTCCACATCGTCAATTACGATATAGTCCGGACGCTCCGAAGCTTCGCGCAGCCCCCTTACGGATTGGCCGATACTCATTGCCGTGAATTTTACGCCATCAGTTGTTGTAAAATCACCTTCGCTCCATGCACCGTATTTAAATTTTCGGCCATAGTCGTTAATGAACCTTTGGTTGTACTGGAGCTGGGCTTGAATATCGGAAAGCAACTTATTGGCTTTTGGTTCGGTTTCGCCTATCAGTAGCATGTATTTTAATTCCCCGGTAACATATAGCCACAATGGCACACCCATGTCGAGATGGACCGATTTTGCACCCGAACGGTAAATCTCAGCCAGTAAATTACAAACCTTGTTTTTCTTAATTATGTTGGCCATCCGCTTATGAAAGGATGCACAGGGCACTTTGGCGTACATTGGAAAATAATACTCGAACCATTGGGCATAATTTCCCTGGAGCTTGTTTATACGTTTCCTTTTTTCGGGCAGTGGCTCGGCTATGTTTACAGAGGTTGCCTGCTTTATCCGGAGGCAATGGTTTTCATAGTCTTTTACAAGTTTTTCATTTTTCTTGTCCATTATTCCTGCTCTGCTTTATGTAAAATGAAAAGTTTGTGCCATTCCAGGAACTTTATAGCCAGCTCCGGGTCTTGTATGCTCATCCAGTTATCAAACTCTTTTAATACAGTTATTACAACCTGAACTGAAACTTTGCCGCTAACTGAGTCAATTACCTTACTGATTTTCGCCAACGCGTCCGCGTCAATGGTGGATTTTTTGCCGCCAGCAACTCGCTGTAATTCAGCGAGCAACACTTCTTTTATTTTGTGCGGTGCTGCCAATGCCTGGTTACGCCTCTCGTCCCAGTTCCCGGCATTGCGCCAGCGGGTAATGGTTGCTTCGGCAACGTCAATTTCCTGTGCTATGGCTTTTCCTGTTAAGCCATCCTCAATAAACATTCTCTCCGCCAACTCTTTTTTCTTCTTATTCGACAATCCCGCCATACCATGTTTTTAGGACAAATCTGCCCAAAAAGCATCCCGCAAAAAAAGATTATGGCAAGCCTTGCCAATAAAATGGCAAGCCTTGCGCAGAAAGTTGCAGGAGCAGTTTAGCCCTGCTAAACTTGCCACCGAAACGATTAACGAAAATGGTTATAGCAAAAGAAAATACGGCAATAATGAAGTTTTTCGGCCAGATTGGCCACTGGGAAAAGTTCCAGGGGCGGAACTTTGACTCATGGTTCTCTGAGCTGGATGCTAAGTACCGGCATATCATTATCAAAATGCATTGCTACGGTGGGGAGGTATTTGAGGGCAACATGATTATGAATACCATTGCAGCCGCAAGGGCTACGGTGTGGATTGATGTTGTCGGGGTTGCTGCCAGTATGGGAGGCCTGGTATTACAAAAAGCTGCTAAACGCAGAATAACCAGAAATGGTTTTGTTATGGTCCATAGCCCACAAGGTGGAGGGCGTGGGACAGCCTCTCATTTTAAAAATCTGGCCAAACACCTGGAAGACATGGAAGCCAATTTTATAGAAGAATTTATGGCCAAGTCTACCAAAAACAAAAAGGATATTGAAGACCTGTTCGATGGTGGAGACCATTGGTTCTCGGCTAAAGACGCCCTTGAATGGGGGCTTGTTGACGAAATCATTGACCCGGTTGCGGATATAAAGCAACTCGATAAACAACAGGCTGCACAGCTAGGACAGGAAGCGGTATTCAACCGCTTTGTGGCTGAACTGAAGAAAAATGAAGACAAACCAATTATTAATAACAATATGGACAATGCTATTAAAGCGCAATTTATAGCTAACGCCCAAATTACAGGCGTTACGGCGGAATCTTCCGATACAGCAATTTTTCAGGCTGTGGAGGCAAAGATTAAAGAGGAAAAGGATGCCAGGATAAAGGCAGAAACGGAACTTGCTGAGTTTAAAACTGCTGAAATAAAAGCTGAGATTGACGAGGCTATTGAAAACCAGCTAACAACAGAAAGCGAACGGGATTTCTATACTGAATTAGGTAATAAAATGGGGATTAAAGCATTAAAAACCTCTCTTACAAAACTTAAACCTCACGAGCCAATTACTGCAAATATAAAGGGTAAGAAAAAGACAAACGGCAAGCTAAAAGGCGAACGTGACGGGTGGACGTGGGATGATTACCAGGAGAAAGACCCGAAAGCTTTAGAGAAGCTTGAAAAAGAAGACAAGGAGACCTTTGATGCCTTGCATAAAGCAAAATATTGTTAAACCAGAAAACGAAGAATCAAAATGGCAGTTTATGAAGAAGTATGGACGGGAGAACTTGTTAAGCAGTTTGACCATGCCGATCAAACAGGATTTTTAGAGGGGATTTCAGACCAGTCTCAATATGTTAATAACGATGCAATCCATTTAGTAGAAGTTGGTGTAAATCCAGATGTATTAGTAAACAACACAACATATCCAATACCTATTCAAGAAATAGATGATGAAGACATAGTAATAAAACTGGATAAATTTCAAACAAAAAGAACAAGGGTTACTGACGATGAACTGCATGCCTGTTCATACGATAAGATTAAAACTCGTAGAGAAGGGCATGGAAACTCAATAACAAAAAACAAGCACGACAAAGCTATTCACTCTATAGCTCCTAATAAGCACACAAAGAAGACCCCAGTAATAAAGACAACCGGACCAGACGATGGCACGGGTAGAAGGAAAATGGTGCGAAAGGATATTATTAACCTTAAAAAAGAGGCTGATGATGCTGCTATACCAGACGATAAAAGAAGGTTGGTATTATGCAACATGCATGTGAACGATCTATTAGATGAAGACGATAAGTTTTATGCTAAATACTTAAACCACATAGAAGGAAAAGTGAATCCACTTTATGGATTTAAAATCTTTAGTTATTTAAAAAACCCTATGTACAGTCAAACCGGGGAGAAATTATCGTTTGGGGCAATCCCAGGAGCAACCGACTCAATGGCTTCAGTGTTTTTCTATACTCCGAGGATATTTAAGGCTACTGGTAGTACTAAAATGTACTACATAGATGCAAAAAACAATCCTGCCTATCAAGCAAGTGAAATCAATTTTAGACACAGGTTTATTGTACTTCCTAAGCTTTTAGATGCAATGGGGTCAATAATTTCAGGTAGGATTTAAACTTTTAAAATAAACTATAATGGAAACTAACAACACCATAAACCCTAAGGTGCTTACCCAAAGGGAACTACTTGTTCAGGTTCACAATAAGGTAGAAAGTTTGGATAAAAAGTTCGATAAACTCTCTGAGCAAGAAATTGAGAACCGGGTAAAGATTGCAACACTAGAAACAAGGGCAAAGGTTCAGGGAGGTTTTTTTGGTGTTGTAAGCTCTCTAATTATTACAGTATTAACAAAAATATTCGTGCGATGAAAATAACAGCAAAAGAAAAAGAAAAAGCCTTTCAGGTAATGAAAGACAATGAGTTAAACGAAGTATTTATAAATACAAAGGGGGAGTTTTTTAGTTGTGAAAACCGTGCCCTATTAAGTGAAAAAGGCAACAAAAAGAATATTGCTCTTATTAAAAAAGCCGATTCTCCAGACAAAGAACCAGAAGCGGAAAGTAGCGACAACGAAAATATCAATCTGGACAAAAAGCAATCATGAGCTTAAAAGGTGCAAACATACAGAGAGGCAAGGTAGGCACAAACACCATTGCTGGCAGCACCGCCACAAGCGGGCTGCTGGTAACTGGTGTTGAAGTGCCAGGAAAGCTGGAGTACGGCAAAACTTACACCCTCTTTAACCTTAAGGATGTCGAAAAGAAAGGCATAACAGCGGATTATGATGCTGTTAACAAGGTGCGGTTATACAGGCATATAAAAGAGTTTTACCGAAGAACAGGGAAGGGAATTAAGCTTTTCGTGATGGTTGCCCCTCGCGAAAAAACAATGACCGACTTGGTAAACTTCGAAGGGCAATACGCTCCGAAATTAATTGCTAAGAGTAAAGGAGAGATACACCAACTCGCAATCGGGATTAATCCGGCCTCTGGTTATACACCAGTAATGCTGGACGGAATGAACAGCGAAGTAACGGCTGCTATTGCAAAGGCACAAGCTTATAGTAACTGGTGTTTTTCAACACACAGGCCGCTTAACATCCTGCTCGAAGGGCGCGACTATGGCGGAGATTCTTCAGTCACCCTCAATTTACGGGACATTCCAAACGTGAAAGCATGCGATGTTAGCATCGTTAACGGGCAAGATTACAAGTATGCCGATACGCTGGACGCAATTGGGCAAAAGTTCGCAGACATTGGTACAGCATTAGGGGATATTGCCCGGAAACGGGTAAACGAATGCATTGCCGAAGTGGAAGACGGGAACTTAACGGATGCAGGGCTTGACGCGTGGTTGGAGGCCGGGCTTTCTTCCCATCAAAGAATTGAAGATGTTGAAAGCGACCTTCCAACACTCGATAAGAAAGGTTTCATCTTTCCGGTTTCGTACACTGGGACTCCGGGGTACAGATGGAATGATGACCACGTTTGCGTGGCAGAGGTGGAAGACGCTGAAGGCAACCTAAATGAAAGCAGCATTGCTTATGGAAGAACATTAAAGCTTGCCTCCCGGCTGCTTAGAACTGCTTTAATGCCGAAAGTAAAATCAGTACAGCCAGTTGATCCAAAAACGGGTAAACTGCCCACAGGGATTATAAAGTATTTCGAGGGGCTTGGAGATGGGGCATTAAGCCAGATGTCAGGTGAACTATCTGGCTTTAAAACCACTGTAGACCCGGACAGTAATCTGCTTACAGGGGACAAGTCGCTGAACATTTCATTCACCATAATTCCTTATGGCAAAGTTGGGGTGATAAACGGAACGATTAACCTTAAAAGGAGCTTGTAATGGATGCGCGAGTTGTTCAAGGCAATAAATCATATGATAGTGGAGATGTTAAAATAACCTTGTTGGGAAACGAGGTAAATGAGGTGGAGGAGATTGTTTATGAAACTACACTGGAACATCAACGAAACTATGGATTAAGTAGAACCCCGAAGTCTTGGAGTATGGGGAAAAGGGAATATTCAGGCTCAATTACCCTTCCTATGCACGAAGCCATATTGATTGAGAATGCAGCCGAAGGGGACGTATTATCTATTAAACCATTTGATATTAACGTAACCTATCTTAATGAATACAACCAGATAGTTAATGACACTATATACTGCAAATTTGAATCTACAGGCCGCGAAGTTAATGGCGACATGGGATTAAGTAAACAGTATCAACTTTTTGTAATAGGTATAACATACAATAATGCTTAAAATGGAAGACAAAAAAGTAAACGGAAAAGACGTTTTAAAAAAGAAAAACGACAATAAAGAACAAGCTGAGAACATTTGGCCTGTTGGGGTTACCGAAGATATGATTGAAGGGTGGCGCACAGAACACCCAAAAGCTAAAATTGTCCCTGCATCAATTCCCGTTGATGACAGCAATACTGAATTTCACCAAGTGGTTTTGCGTTCTCCCGGACGCCATGTAATGGGAATGTGGGAGAAGTTTATGGACAGAGACCCGGACAAATCTAAAAAGATATTGATTGACCATTGCTGTTTGTTTGGTAAAGAGAGGGTTTTAGCACCTAACAATGATTACCTGTTCTTTGCCTGCGCGACAACAATCGGTGAATTAATGCCCATAGGGCAAGGCATTATAAAAAACTACTAACGCACTTTCCCGGCCTCCACTACCGGGACGAGTGCGACACTATCTTAAAAATTGATGCCCTGTTAACTGTATTTATGGGCATTCCTTTCCCGGAAGAACTAACCGATGATGTTTGGATGATGAAATATCGCCAGTTACTATGGCTGGCAGATAAAGGTTTATTAGGACTTAAAAACAATGCCAACTTATAATATTGACATAGGGGCCCGGTTCGGCCATGCTTTCGGTTTTGCCTACAAGAATATTGCAGGCCGTGCCGGGGTTGGCTACAATGGCCGTTTTATATATGGCAATGTTGAAGCCTATTCTGCCGAGGAAGGTGATTTTGATTACATAAAAATAAAAGGAAGCAGCTTTGAATTGCAGTTTGGTGACATGCCATTTTTACACGGCAATTACGGTGTCCTGAGTGGTGTTCTGGAAGGCAAACAAAACAGTGGCAACGATATTTTTGCCCCGCCCCCGATGTTAAGCTTTAGGCGGGGCAAAAGCTTAAAGGTTACCGAAATTGACGGTGCAGATTCCGAATTCGTTGAGTGTTTCGGATTAAAACAATGGGAAATAAAAATGCAGGGAATTGTTGTGGATATGGCAGAACATCAATATCCATCTTACCAGGTTTCAAAACTAAACGAACTCTTTGAGCTTAACGAAATACTGGAGGTTTCCGGGCAAATGTTCGAAGAAAAGAAAATTAGGAGTATTTACATTAAAGATATTGAAATAAGCGGGGTTGAAGGGTATACCGACACTCAGAAGTATACTATTTCAGCAAGAAGCATTAAACCCGTTGAATTCTCACTATTAAACCAAGTATGAGCACTTAATAATAGGTATTATGTATGTAGCAATGCAGCCCCTTGTGACCATTGGTGATGTTGTTTTTGACCATGTGGGTTCTGTTGAGATAAAACAGAGCGTAATACAGTTAACGGACACGGCAACAATGACTTTGCCCAGGGCTTACAAGCTAAAAGACAAAAACGTTCTGGATTATATAAAAGTTGGTGACCAGGCAACTATTCAACTCGGTTACAACGGGGAGCTACATGAAGAGTTTTCGGGTTATGTGCGTGAGATAAACACCAGCATACCCCTTGTCATTCATTTAGATGATGAAATGTACCAACTAAAGAAAGGCAATATTATTGACAGTTGGGAGAAAATAACTTTAAAAGAACTGCTTACGGAAATTGCCCCTGGCTATAAAACCGAGTGTCCGAAAGTAAATCTAGGAAAGTTCCAAATAGACAGCGCAAGCCCTTTTATAGTTCTCCAGGAACTAAAAAAACAATACGGCTTTTATTCCTGGACAAAAGGCAAAACCCTGCATTGTGGTTTCGCTTACGACATAAAGGACAATGCCCCTGTCAACCATGTTTACACATATGGCCTTAACATCCCTAAAGGAGGAAACCAACTTAAATACAACCGAAAAGAAGATATAAAGCTCCGTGTAACTGCAATTGCCAATAAACCAAACGGCAAAAAACTTAAAGTTGAAATAGGAAGCAAAGACCGGGACGCTCAACAACGAACACTCAATTTTGGAGACAAAACCAAAGAAGAATTAAAGGAGCTTGCAAACAAAGAACTTGCAAAAATCAGGTTTGACGGTTACACTGGAACCATTAGAGGCTTCGGGATACCGCTAACTATGGCAGGAGACACGCTGGAACTTCGCAATATGCCGGAGGCCGATGGAAATGGAAAGTACCTCATTGAAGCGGTAACTATAAAGTGGGGCAAAGGTGGATATTTAAGAACAAACAAACTCTCTTACCAAGTATGAAATTAGAAGAAACCTTCCAGGAACTTATTGAAAAAATACAAGACAAAACCAAGCTTATCCAGTGTTTTGTTGGTTCGGTTACAAAGCTCGATACGGAAGAAGGCACGGCTACAATAGAGCGGGAAGATAAACCAACTCTCTATCAAGTTAGGCTCAACGCAATAGCAGGAGGTTTGACGGATAAGTTTGAAGTACTTCCGGCGGAGGGTTCTAAAGTATTGTGCAGCCTTGTTGACAACAATAAGACGGAAGCCACCATAATTAAATATAGTGAAATAGAAAGCATAGCCGCAACAATTGGCGGGAATTCATTTATCCTGGATAAAGATGGCTTCTCTTTTAATGAAGGTAAAAACGGGGGATTGGTGATAATCAGCGAGCTGGTAAAAGGCTTAAATACCAACAACCAGATATTGACCACTTTTTTGACCGCTCTTAAAACACCAGTCGTTGAGGCAGGTTTAGGTGCTCCCAGTGCATTTCAGGCGGCTTTACTTGCAGCTCTCGGCAGCATGAGCCCGGGAGACTTTACGAAAATTGAAAACCAAAAAGTAAAACACTGATGGAAGATTTTTTAATAAACGAAAATTACGAACCAGTAATTGAAGACGGTGACTTTGTAACGGGTGAAAGTAGTCAACAACATGTCGAGCTGCTGTTGAAGACAAATAAAGGAGATTGGAAAGAAAACCCGCAAACGGGCTTTAGCATTGACCAATACATGAAAAGTTCAACTGCAAAGATCCAGGAGTTTGAACGAAACCTGAAGGTGGAACTGGAGGCTGATGGGTTCCGGAACCCGGAGGTAACTTTCGGAAATGATTTAACAAATCTTGAAATAAACATAGCTGATTAATAACCATTAAAACAAAAAGAAAAATGAAAAAAGGATTTTTGATTTTAAGTATGATTTTTAGCCTGGCTGCTTTGGCAACTATCCAGGCCGTAGAAACTTCAACGCTTCCGGTTCCGGAGGCCACAGTAACTAGCACCGTTTTGTCACAAACCGAAACAATAGCCCCGGTTACGGTGGAGCTGGAGCAGGCAAGTGAAACCGAAAGCGGTTTCGATTGGCTGGCGTTGATCAACATTGGCCTTTTGGTGTTAACTGTTTTCTTTGGACGTGAATGGGTCCTGGTTAGAGGAAAGTTCAAAGAATTAGTTGGATTATCAGAAAGTGTTGTGCTTGCAGGTAAAGAGCTTGACAAGGTTCTGGATGATGGGAAAATCACTGAAGATGAAAGAAAGACACTCCGGCAAAATTTCCAGATTATTGCTGAGAAATGGAAGCTTTTCATAAAACACAAAGCCAATGTCAATACTGACTAATCTTATTACAAAAGTAGGTGGAACTGATAAACTCATCGACAGCATCGCAGGTGCTGCCGATGAGTTTGTACTGACCAAAGAAGAAAAAGCCCAGCTCAGGCTGGAGCTGGAGAAACTTACTTACTCTGACCGTGCCGATGCGCGGGAAATGTACGAGAACAACTCGTCTTTACAGAAAATTTATGCTTTGGCATTCCTTTTCATCTATGCCGTGTTGACCGCCGGACTCATCTTTTTGGTTTATAAGCTTGTTAAAAATGGATTTGCTTTGCCGGATTGGTCTATTGCTTTAATGTCTTCAATATGGGGCGGTATCAGTGCAAAGATTTTGACAATTACTGACTTTTTGTTTGGTAGCTCCAAAGGAAGCCAGGATAAAAACTTTTTATTGAAGTGAAGATAATAATTGAACCTGGGCAAAATATTCTTGACTTGTTGCTCCGGGAGCAGGGTTCTATTGAGGGGCTATTTGAGTTTGCGACTCAAAATGAGATAACCATTACTGAAGAATGCCCCCCGGGAACTAAGCTGAAGGTTGAAGCTCAAAACAATGCTGCTACCAACTATTATAAACTTAAACGTGTTAACCCGGCAACAAACAAAACAAACACTACCGAAATTCTCGGTGGTATTAACTACATGGGATTAGAATTGGATTTTATTATTTCATAATGGCCAGAACAATTTCACAGATTCAGGAAACTATGTTTAAGGCGGTAAAGGAGAATACCGCTTTAAACAAAAAACTTACATCTACAAGCAAAACAGCTATCTGGAGATTGACAATCTACATAGTCGCTGTTTGTTCCTGGACAATAGAAAAACTATACGATGTACATAAAAGTATAGTCGAAAATATAATTGCTAATCTAAAACCACACAGTCTGTTGTGGTACCGGAACAAGGCAAAAGCGTTTCAATATGGGCACTCGCTTTTGCACGACAGAGACAGCTATGCAGCTATAGACGAAAAGGCCAAAATAGTAAAGTTCGCAGCAGCAACTGAAACAAGGGATTCAAAAGGGGCAATCCTGAAGATTAAAGTTGCAAAGGACAATAACGGGACATTAGCAGAACTGGACGAAACCGAAAGCCAGGCTTTTACCCACTACATGGGAAGGGTGAAAGATGCCGGGGTAAAGCTTCGTATTGTTAGCCAGGAAGCTGATCACCTACGGCTTACTTTATTGCTGTATTATGACCCGCTTGTACTGGACAACACGGGCGCAAGACTGGACGGTACGGCAAGCACACCTATTCAGGATGCAATTGCTAATTACCTGGAGAACCTGCCCTTTGATGGCGAATATTCAAACATGGCCCTTACCGATGCCCTTCAGGCTGTTGATGGCGCGGTTATTCCTGAAATAATTAGCGCAGAGGCTAAATGGGGCGAGTTTGACTGGTCAGTAATACCAGCAATATACAATCCTGAAGCCGGGTGGCTCAAAGTCTATGAAGGTGATTTAAACATAATCTGGAAACCTTATGGACAAGCGGCTTAACGTCAACTTTAGAAGGTTGGCCACATGGTTGATGCCTCCAATTTTAAGGGGGAGTTTCTTTGTTGAATGGGTAAATATTTTAATTGTCCCCGTAAAGGCTATATACAACGATTTTAAGCGGTATGTTGAAGAACAGGCTTACTGGTTAGGGATAACCCCGCAAGTTTGTTACCTGGAAAAAGCCCTAAACGACACTTTTGATAAAGAATTTAGGCGGATTACAATAACAGATACAACAGATTACCTGGTTATCCTTATTCACAAGGCCGAGGCTCAAAAGCCTTTGATGACGCATAAGGCAAATACGGGGAATGATGAAGATATACCAATAATTCATCATAGTTCAGCTTATGCAGATAGTGGATATGATTTTAATGTTAACATACCGTTTCTACTTACCCAGCCGGAGGAGTTCCGGTTAAGATCAATATTAGATAAATTCAAACTCGCAAGTAAACAATACAGAATCAATTACACATGAATACAATAAACTACGATAAAAACAACTTTCCACTAGCCACCGATGTATTGGCATTTTTGCAAGCCTCTTGCCAAATGCTGGAAAAACTAACCGCCTTTGTCGGAGGAAACTATATATTATCCGGGTGCGAAGTTATGGGAAGTGCCGTAAATCCCGGTCATGTTGTCATTAACGGGGAGCTTATGCCCTTTAAGGGGGGAACCTTGCAAGAATATGCAAGGGTTATAGCAAGGGAGGAAAATGTTACCATACAGGATGGGAATTACACAACAATGCGAAAAGAGTTTCAGTTCGGAGCAGGTTCCGGACAAATACAATGGAATAGTTTAAGAAGGGCTGGGGATTTACTTTCATTAATTGAAAAAAAATCAGACAAAGGGCACGGCCATTCATGGGGGGATATTGAGGAAAAACCCGGTTCTTACCCACCTTCGCAACATCAACATGATGGAGCGGACATTAGCAATGCCACAGCCACGGATAAAGGAACAGTTAGGCTTGCAAGTCAATATTTTGTAAATCATGGCATTGACAAACATCAGGGGAGGCCATTGGTTGTACAGCCAAGTCATCTTGTAAACCTTGTTGGCGAGTCTTTGAAAAGAAAGGTTCTTTTAATTGGTTTTTGGAATATGAAGGATAATTTAATACACCAGGTCGCAACAAACGTACCATTCTCACAAATTATAAGGGTTACAGCAAGCATTATCCCCGATGATAATGCGGAGATCCGCAATTTGCAAGGCAAACACGGTGACGTAGTTGTGGCAAAAAATGGGACAATTGGGTTATTAAGATTTGCTGGAGGCCATTTTGTCGATAACAACTTTAGCTCAACAACAACAAACAGGGGCTATATAATTATAGAATACAGACCATAATGATACAATTAAGAAACAAATTAAAAGTTTGGTTCGCTAAAGGCAAATACCCAACAGAAGGGCAGTTTGCCGACCTTATTGACTCACTATTTCACAGAGGTGAGGACATGTTGGGAATTGATAAAATTGAAGGGTTGCAAACGGCTTTAGATAGCAAAGCGGCTAAAGGGGCTGCAAGCGGAGTTCTGCAAAACGAACTTCATGTAAAGGTAACAACAACGGGTATTCCTAAAGGGAAGGTATTCCCAAAAAACACCAATACAGAGCAAGTTCTTAATGAGGCTTTAAACCCGGAAGATTATTCCGGGAATTTAGATGTTCCAGGAATAATTACAGCACGAAACTTTATAAAGAAAGGTGCCCTTTCTGAGAACAAAGATATTTATATCGCTCCAATCGGAGGATTGGACAATGAAATGGCAGAAGGAACAGAGGAAAAACCATACAAAACCCTGGATTACGCGCTGTTGCAATTGCCACCAATTGTAACGGCAAAGGTTAAGTTTTACCTAATGGACGGAGGGATGGTGATATTTAACCAGGGATTATTAAACCTTTTTGCTGCTATTAATTGGGGCAAAAACCCGGTTTTATACGGCTTTACAAGTCTCATTAGAGATGATTTTGTGACAAAAGGGGTTGTCGAGGAATTTAATGATTTCACCAAAAAAGCGTATGATAAAAATGGTGATCAGCCAATGGATTGGCACAAAAACTTTTATTGGGGACACGTTGTTAAATACAGTAATGGAACTTATGGGATAAATGGGACACACGGACAGGGGCAGCTTAAATGTGCCGGGTTCACTGAGGGTTTGGAGGCAACGGAAATAAATAAAATTGAGACGATGCTCCTTTTTTCGGACAACCGTGTTGACCCCACTGACTTTTTTTCAAGTGGAAAAGCTTTAATTGTTAATAATTGCAGGGTAGCTAACAATAACGGGAAAAACCTCAACATTCTTACAGATAGCATTCAGTTTAACAACTGTTTGATACAACCAGGAAAAACTTTAAGGATTAAAAACAATGCGGTGTTAAATAGCTGTATGATAATTACACAAGAAAACGACACAGAGCCGCTTATTAGTGTAGTATCTGGAAAAGAAAACGACCTTACTTCAAACCTTTTTGAACATTTGCGTCCGGAACTATTAACAAATCTGAAGCCATGTATAAGATATGAGCATGGTTCCTCTGGCCGATACATGCGCAACTATGTCAAAGGCTTTCCTATTGGAGTGGAATTCGAGCCAAACACGCATGTGTATAACTGTTACGGCCACTATCCAAACCATTTCGAAGATGTTGGGGTATTGTTTAACATTAAAGGGAGCAATGTAAGTTTCGGACAAAGTGAGTGGTACGGCAAGAATAGCATTAGGTTATTCGGAGTTAATTACCTTTTTTCCTTAAATGGAGGGTTAGATAATATGCACTTTGTTTTCGCCCAGGGACAAATATATAACCAACCGCAAGAAGCTGTATTCGTTCCAAAAACTGGCGGAGAATGGAGGGAGGGGCAAGTTAAATTAACAGCCCTAAAGAGCCGACCAGATAAATATATTGATGCCGTAAGGCAGAATAGTTTTTATGTTCACAATCAATTGTTTCCAGAAATTGACCCATATGACTATGAGATTGAAATACAGGGAGAGGTTAAAGATTACCTATTCATCGGTAATATTAATCAGAACCTCACAGTTTCAATTCATTACAATCTTGTTCAAGAAAACACTTGTTTCGGGGGTGGGAGTATGCTACTAACGAATAGTTTTCATCCAGGAATAATGGAGCATAATAGATATGGAGCAGAGTTGGTTGCTTTTTCGAAGGAAATAGCTAATAGGTTTATAAAACTAACTTATGAAACTCCACCTCTTCAGGAAGGGGAAGAGCCCGAAACTTTTAAACTAATAATATCTGTTAAAAGGCAAATTATTTAATAAGCACCTCATAGGTGCTTTTTTACTATAACAAAAAACTAAAAAAAGTGATCACATAACCTTTTGTTTGTCAATACATTTATGTTAACATACGAAAAAAGTTAACTGAAAAGTGGTGACAATTGGGTGGCGAGTGGTACTATTTATTAATTAGTACTAATTAATAAATCAAATATGTTATGAGTCTTTCACCAAGTGAAAAAAGAAAGATAGGTGTTATCCCAAAAGAGAATTTCTCTCAAGAGAAATTAATTAAAGAAAACAGAGAATTAGAACAGGAAAATTTTTCACTAATTAGGCAAAAACTCTCTTTAGTTCAAAAGTTTGATAGCTTCAGAACCCGTTTAAGAATTGTGTCAATATCCTCAACTCTAGGTTTCCTTACATTAGGTATGATGTACTTTATAAAATATTACAACACACCTAACCCACAAAAAACATTTAAAGAATATTTTGCCCTTTACCAGGAAGAAAGTTCATCTGATAGGGATCGAGGAATTAAGGCTTATGCAGAAAAAGATTTTAAAAAGGCTATTTTGAATTTACCTTCTGACACCATAATGTTAGATGCTAAATGGTTTAAAATAGAGTCACTTCTTGAAGAAAAAGAATATAATTTAGCTATATCTTTACTTCAAGATTATAAGACTGATGAAGCACGTTGGTTATACGCACTGTGTTTGTTGGGCTCTGAACAAAACTATTTAGCTCAAAAAACCTTGGATTCAATTTATCAAGAAGAAGGTCGTTATTCTAGTTTAGCTCGTGCGGTTCTTGAAAAGCACTATGGAAATAAAGCCTATAGAAAATAAGCTAATAATAATATATACGTACTGCCGCCCCTTTAACTTTAAGGGGCATGTTTTTCCAAATATCCTTAGGTTAGCCCAATAATATGGGTGTTCTTGAATGCGGGATTTATTAATGTAGCTTAACTGAGCTTTATTCAAAGCTTCCCCTTTATTGTCACCTTTTTTTAAGAACTTATAAAAATCCTTTACTATTATAGAGGTAGAACGATCGTTTGACTGCCATATTGACTCCATAATGCTTTTGGCTCCGAGATTATAAAATCTTCGTCCCGGAGAAAAAATTCCTTCTCCTGAGTGTTTTACTCCAAATCCACTAAAACAAGTAGCAATTACAACTAACTCCCAATCTTTATGCTGTAAACTATCAATTTTCAATTTTCTATCACCAAAAGAAAAATATTGTTCGTAAGGGAAATAATGGGTTGAAATATGAAGTATATCTCCACTATATAATTCATTAGTATTAGGGAGGCTTCCCGCAAATGCTTTAGCTCTATATTGTTTTTTGAGGTTTCGAACCTCTATTTGAGAATGTGTTAAGTCTTCTAAAGGTGCAATTGCAACTATTTCAAGATGATTTCTTTTATCACATTCATATTTCCGCAAGAAGTAGTCGTAGGTAATTATTGCTTGTTGACAAAGGTAGTCAATGCTTTTATAATCAGGGAAAGATGTGTCCGGCATTGTTGTAGGTAAAGCTCCAAAAGGTAAAAAATGCAAAGCTCCATCAGGAATAATTAGCATTTCTCTATTAACCATAGGAATTAGCTTTTTAAACAGAAAGTCCCCACTAGTGCAAAAATCTATGAATGCTTTATTATATTCATTTTTGAAGTAATCTGTATTAAAAGTACCTAAAAAAGTATTGTATCTATCCCAAAATGTAGAATCTGCTTCTATTCGGTGGAATTTAATTTCCTCGTCCACATGAAATAGGTATATAATGCTGTCAAATTCAAAAAAATTATAACTGGAAGGATAGTTTATTGGAGTTGTAAATTGAACTTTGTCTTTCAATATGTTAGCGCGACTCCTCAATGCCACTTTAAACGCCTTCAATGTGTCTTCTTTTAAAGAAAAATCTATAGCATTTTTATAGATTAATCGTTCATTAGCCGCTAAAAATAATTTACTATCTAATGTGTTGTAATCCACCAGTCTTAGTGAATCAATCATTGACAAAGCTTTAAGCCACTGACTAGATTTGGCGTATAATTTTAAAAGTTGAAAGTTGCTTGAATGCAGGTATTCTTCTGCTTTTTTATAGTTTTTCTTGCCTGTATGGTAATAACCTAAAAGTAAGTGATTATTTAATTCTCGAATATAGGGATAAAGGATATCTAACAAGGCAGGCTCAAATTCTGCTAATTCTAAACCAGATAATAGTGTAGTGTATTGTTTTAAACCGAATTTTTCTTTCTTTATTTCAAATGCTTTCTTGAAGTAAAAATAAGAACTATCCTCATTATTATAATATTTACCAATATTGTGTAAAATAGCTGGGTAAACATCTTTTCCAACTAATGATAAAGCTTTGCTATAATACTCGATGGCTTTTTTTTGATTAGTTAAATTAGAATAGGCTAACCCGTAATTTATATAGATATATCCTAAATTAGAACTATCCGCATGAACCCTTGCACTATCCAAATATATCAATGCAAGATTGAAATCTGTTAAACGAATATAGGATGCCCCCAGTGCGTTATAAACTTTAGCTGAGTCTGAAGGCAATTCCCAATAATCCTTTGTTTGTTCTAATAGTTTTATACTTAATTGAATATCACCTTTACTTCTTGCTTTGATAGACTCCTTGTAGTATTCACTAAAAATTGTATCTTTCTCGGAAGAATATCCGTAAATGTACGGTATAATAAAACATATAAATAAAAATCTTTTCATAAAAGAATTACCATGAAGAAGAAAAAAAGAGAGCCAAAGAAAGTATTCACCAAAAAAGAAATGCAAATAATTAGAGGTGGAACAGAAGATCCTGGAGAGGTTGTGGACATACCCTCTGGAAAATAGAAGCTGCTAACAAGCAGCTTTTTTGTTATAAAAATCCACTGCCGTTACATCATCAATACCTACTAATCGCTCAATTAGAGCGATACAATAATATCCGTGAGGTATTATATCTCTATATTTTAAATAAAGCTTTTCCCAAATCTCTTTAGTTGATTTAAACGAAAATGAAGATAATTCAATATATATATCCATGTATCTCATATAACAAGGATGGTTAGCCCATGCGGGAGAACTTTTGTATTTCTGGTAGTTTGATATATTAATAGTAATAATGTTTTTAGCCTCAATCTCAGCTATTAGATTTGATAAATACGTTATGCGTTTCTTGGATTGAAGAATAATTTCTTGTTCAATCTCATTATTGACCCTGTCTCCCTGCAATATAGCATCTATAGTACGAGGCGATTTGCCGACTTGGTCTGCTATATTCTTTCTGTGTTCTGGGCTTAGAATGCTTCTTAAAGCCTTTAGTTGCTGTATTGTAATATTCATTACCTAGATTTTGTAGTAAAATTACTACAAAAATTAAGTTTTAAGAACTAACCAAGAACTTTTCAAGACGAACTCAGGAAAAGAATGCGCTTTTTAGGCTATTTTAAGAGGTTGTAGGTTGTCTGGATAGGTTTCTATATTACCTGGTAAAAAACTCTAAGAACAAACTTAAATTTTTAGTCTGAATAATAGCTTAGTGAACTAATAATTTTCCTGTAGTAAAATTGCGACAAAGCGGGCTCAATTTAATAGATTTGTGGGAGATTTTTCTCCCACAAATCAGGCGAAAAATTTGTACCGTTCGTTTTGCGAATTATAATAATTGGCAACGTTTGGGTGTATGAAAATTACCTTTAAGGATAATTATATAGAGGAAAGCAGTTTTTTATTGATTCCAGTCTTTGTAATTCGGCATATTTTATAAAATAGACTGACAACAAACTATCTACGGTTTGTATTGTAATAAAGTTTATCTGCTTTAATTGATTGAGTGTTTTTTTATTTTGTGATATTTTCATAGCCTGAGTCGCCTTTTCTTAATAAAAGAACCTTGCGGTACATCAGCTTCTATGGATAATTAATGCTACTTGTTGATCTTAGCTGAGAAGGAAATCATTAGGTCGGTCAAGTCATAAATAGTGCCACTAAATAATGAAAAACAATAAAGTGAGTGAATAGTCTGTAAAGTATTTTGTTCCTTCTATCTTTGCATGTCAATTAAAATAGAATAATAATATGCCGGAAAAAGAGAAAGATTTGGAAACCCTGGGAGAATTTGGGTTGATAGATTTGATTACTAATGATGTTAAATTAAAAAACGAAACATCTGTGGTGGGTGTTGGTGACGATGCTGCGGTAATTGATTGTGCCGGATATAAAACAGTTGTGACAACGGATATGCTTACGGAAGGAGTGCATTTTGATTTAATTTATACCCCCCTAAAGCATTTAGGTTATAAAGCAGTTATCGTGAACCTGTCCGATGTATATGCGATGAATGCCCAACCAAAGCAAGTTCTGGTTTCAATTGCGGTATCTGCAAAATTCACGGCCAATATGATAGAGGAGCTTTATGAGGGAATTAAACTGGCTTGTGATTATTATAAAGTTGATTTAATAGGTGGAGATACAACGAGTTCTATGACTGGTTTAACAATAAGTATTACAGCTATTGGAATTGCAGAGGAAAACAAACTGACATACAGAAATGGGGCTAAGCCGAACGACTTACTTTGTGTATCCGGAGATTTGGGAGGGGCGTTTCTTGGACTTCAACTTCTGGAGAGGGAAAAACGTGTGTATACAGAGTCTTCAGGAGGTCAACCGGATTTAACCGGATTTGATTATATTTTGGAACGACAACTGAAGCCGGAAGCAAGACATGACATTATTGAAAAGCTGGAGGAGATTAGTATTGTGCCAACATCAATGATTGACATTTCTGATGGATTGTCATCGGAAGCGATTCATATTTCAAATGCTTCGGGAGTGGGAGTCAATATTTATGCAGAAAGAGTTCCCTTAGCCCCGGAAACAAAGCAGGCGGCTGATGAACTGGGGTTAGAACCTGTTACAATGGCACTAAATGGGGGAGAGGATTATGAGTTATTATTTACTGTTGCTATTGAGCATCACGAAAAGGTGGCAGCGATGGAAGGCGTCTCAATAATAGGACATGTTACGGAGGATAAAGGGGCTTGTTATTTGGTAGCTTCGGATAATTCTGCAATAGAACTAAAAGCGATGGGCTGGGATAGTATCTCGGAACAAACGAAAAATGGGGATGCTTAGTCAAGCATCCCTTTAATTATTCCCCGCTTTGAATCTTTTATAAATAAAAGAATTTCATCACGTTCCATTGTCGGATTAATATTTTCTTCGATATGTTTAATAGCATCAGAGTTATTTAGTCCCTGTTGGTACAGTATTCGATAAATGTCCTGTATCTCGTAAATTATTTCATTCGAAAAACCCCTGCGACGAAGCCCTACAGAGTTAAGCCCGGCATAACTTAGGGGATCTCTGCCTGCAGTTATGTAAGGAGGCACATCCTTAATTACTTTACAGCCCCCCTGGATAATAACATGTTTCCCGATCTTTACAAACTGGTGAACCAGGCTTCCCGGACTGATAATAGCAAAATCATCAACTTCAACTTCGCCTGCGATACCGGAATAGCTTCCAAGAATTACATTGTTTTTTACAATACAGTCGTGGGCAATATGACCATAGGACTGGATCAGGCAGTTGTTCCCGACTATGGTTTTCCCTCTTGCTTTTGTTCCCCGGTTAATTGTAACAAACTCACGAATAGATGTATTGTCCCCGATTTCTACGTAAGTTTTTTCTCCAACGAACTTTAAGTCCTGAGGTATTCCAGAGATTACAGCACCCGGAAAAATCTTACAGTTTTTACCTATCCTGCTACCACTCATGATAACAGTATTCGGACCAATCCAGGTTCCTTCACCAATTTCTACATCTTCCTCTATTGTAACGAACGCATCAATTACAACATTCTCTCCAATTTTGGCGCTCGGATGTATATTTGACAATGTTTGACTCATTTTTTGTCTGTTTTGTCTATATTAATTTTTTACTGATTCTGGTTTCTTAGCAAGTTGAGCCATGAATTCTCCTTCAACGACAAGACTATCTCCAACAAAAACCTGGCCATAAGTAAAAGCAATTCCTCTTTTTACAGGGCCAAGCAGTTTCATTCGGATATTTAAAGTATCTCCGGGAACAACTTTTTGCTTGAATTTAACATTTTCTAATTTAAGAAAGTAAAGAACATAGTTTTCGGGATCCGGAACAGAACTTAAAAGTAATATCCCTCCACACTGAGCCATAGCCTCTACCTGAAGCACTCCTGGCATAAGTGGTTCTTCGGGATAGTGTCCGATGAAGAAAGCTTCGTTCATGGTTACATTTTTAACACCACAAATCGTATTAGTATCCATTTGGGTAATTTTGTCAATCAGGAGAAACGGAGGTCTATGTGGTAGTAGTTTCTTTATGTCATTGATATCATAAAGAGGTGTGTCATTTTGATTGTATTTTGGGGGTGTTGGTTTGGCAAGTTCTTTTTTTATTAGTTTCTGTATTATTTTCGCGAGTTCTGTATTGGCATGATGTCCTGGTTTTCTTGCAATTACCTTGCCTTTAATGCGGGTGCCAATCAAAGAAAGATCGCCAACAACGTCGAGTAGTTTATGTCTGGCAGGTTCGTTTTGAAATGTTAAACGTGTATTATTAAGTATCCCCTCTGGCATAACCTCTATTTTGGGTTTGTTGAATAAGTCAGTAAGCCTGTTGAGTTCTTCCTGGCTCATTGCTTTATCAATGATAACAAGGGCGTTATCCAAATCTCCCCCCTTAATTAGGTTGTTTTTGGCTAGAAATTCCAGTTCATGGAGGAAAACAAATGTTTTACAATCTGCTATCTCGTTTCTAAAATCTTCAATTTTGTGCAGGGATGCGAATTGATTTCCTAAAACTTTTGAATTGTAATCAATATGTACGTCAACACTGTAGTTATCATCAGGAAATATTGCAATGTCAACACCATTTTTGTCGGTGTAAGATATTTTTTCCTTTATTTCATAATAAATTCTTTCTTTGTCTTGTTCTTGAGTTCCAACAGAGTCGATTGCATCAATAAAAGGTTTTGAACTTCCGTCCAGGATAGGTACTTCGGGACCAGATATCTCAATAAGGGCATTATCTATGTCCATACCAAACAGAGCGGCACATAAATGCTCAACAGTCATTACCTGAACCTCTTTTTCCTGAATGGTTGTCCCTCTTGCAGTATTAACAACGTTGCTGGCTATGGCCCTGACTATCGGTTGGTTATCCAGATCGACACGTTTAAATTTATATCCAAAACCAGGTTTGGCCGGCTTAATTGTAAGCTTAACGCTTGAGCCACTATGTAACCCCTTTCCTTCAAGACTTACCTCTTTTGCAATAGTCTTCTGCTTTTCCGTCATTATAATTATAATGTTCTAATCGGTTCAAAATAAAGTGCGCAAGATAAAAAAAAACTTAAAATAAAAAGTAGAACCTATTTTGAGTCTTTCAAATCTTTTAATTCTTTTTCAAGTTGATTTATTTTTTTTACCATTTCAGGAAGGTTTTTAAAAACAGCAAAAGAACGACTGGCTAACCTGACATCGAACGCTGGGCTTCCTATTAAGGTTGAACCTTCCTTTTTTACATTATTTGGAATTCCGGATTGTGCGGCTATTTTTACGTTATCGGCTATTTTGATATGACCGGCCAAGCCTACCTGACCACCGAGCATGCAGTTCTTTCCAATTTTCGTAGAACCTGATATACCTGCCTGGGCTGCCATAACCGTAGATTCACCGATCTCAACATTATGGGCAATTTGGATAAGGTTGTCGATTTTT
The DNA here is from genome assembly GCA_965230395.1 of Bacteroidales bacterium. GTDB lineage: Bacteria > Bacteroidota > Bacteroidia > Bacteroidales > UBA10428 > UBA10428. The sequence goes on along the minus strand of CBDDKV010000002.1, from coordinate 6,155,824 downwards.
GCTCCTTTTTTTATTAATGTAGAGCCCATTGTTGCTCTGTCAATAGATACATTTGAGCCGATTTCTACATCATCTTCAACAACAACATTGCCAATTTGTGGGATTTTTTTAAAAGAGCCATCTTCAGTTGGGGCAAACCCAAAGCCGTCTGAGCCAATAACTGTTCCGGAATGGATAATACAACGCGCTCCAATAACGCAATTGTGATATATTTTAACTCCTGCGTAGAGGATAACATCATCAGCAATTTTTACATTATCTCCAACGTAAACCTGAGGGTATATCTTTACATTGTTTCCAATTTCAACGTTCTCACCTATATAAGAGAAATCGCCTACATAACAATCGTTTCCGAGTTTTGCAGTACTTTCTATCGAAACATTGGAGGCTATTCCCGTTTTTTGAGGTATGGAGTTTTGATATAATTCCAGAAGTAAAGCGAAAGCTTTATAGGCATCGTCAACTCTGATTAGAGTTGCTTCCGTATCCTGTTGTAATTGAAGGTCTCTATTTACAAGAACTATTGAGGCTTTTGTTGTGTAAAGGTGCTGTTCATATTTAGAATTTGCTAAAAAGGCAAGAGTGCCGGGCTTTCCGTCTTCAATAGGAGAAACATTCGAAACTTTTGCTTCAGGATCTCCGTCTACAGAACCTTTTAAAAATTCTGCGATACTTTTCGCGGTAAATTCCATGCTGTTATATTAAATTTGGGCACAAAAGTAGATAATTTATTACTAACTATGCAACATTAAAAGTTGTTATTCTCCATAATGATTGTCAGTTTTGTCCTTTATGGATTTAAACATAAACAAATGTTGTATTCAAAAGACTTTTGGATAACAAAATATATGCTTAGTTATAGAATCGTTAAGATAGGTTATATTTAGTATATCTGAGACTTCAGTAATGTCTTTTATCTGATTATCTCCAAAAAGGATATTAATTTTATCTGCTTTGTCAGAATATGCACTGTTTGATATACTATCTGAAAGTATAAGAAAACTTAATTCATTTTCATTAACCCTGAATTTATTCATTATCCTCTCAAGAATAGAATTTATTTCGTTTTCAGGTATTTTTTGTTTTCTGATTAAGACTTTAGGTAGTTTTCTGTGGATAATTCCTTCGGAGAGATGTTTTAAGATCTGGTCTTGTCCTTTTGCCCATTGTTTTGCTGCAACAATGATATCTGTGTCATCCAGTTCAAGAAATTTGTCGATTGTCTCTTCTTTTAGCTGATCCGGGGAAGTACCTGAAAAACTGTTTCTTAAAAAATAGTCAAGCGCCGGGGTAGCCCACAAGTTTATACCTTCACCTATCAGGTACCGGGCTCGCTGCAATGTTTTTATAAGAAGAAATTCGGATGCAATTACTGTTTTATGAAAGTATACCTGCCAGTACATCAGTCTTCTGGCAAGAAGGAATTTTTCAATCGAATATATGCCTTTTGCTTCAACAGTAAGGTTGTCATTAACAACAGAAAGCATTTTTATTATCCTGTCAGTTCCAATGTTGCCTTCAACTACACCCGTGTAAAAGCTATCCCGTTTTAAATAGTCCATACGATCCATATCAAGCTGACTTGAGACTAACTGATGTAAAAACTTTTTTTTGTATTTATTTTTAAAAATATCAATTGCCAAACTCAACCTGCCTCCGTATTCCTGATTTAATTTATGCATTAATAATTCAGAAATTGCTTCATGGGGCATTTTTATCAAGATACTCTCCAAAGCATGAGAAAACGGTCCATGACCGATATCATGTAATAAAATAGCGATTAGCGCAGCTTCTTCCTCTTCAGCGGAGATATCGATTTTCTTCTGCCGAAGCAGTACGATGGCCAGCGACATGAGGTGCATTGCCCCAATTGTATGTTGGAATCGCGTATGGGTGGCTCCCGGGTAAACATAATGCGTCAGGCCAAGCTGCTTAATTCTTCTCAGGCGTTGGAAGACAGGGTGTTCAAGCAGATCGTAAACTAGCTCAGAGGGTATGCGGATAAACCCATGTACCGGGTCGTTAATTATCTTTCTTTTATTAATGCTTTTACTAATCAAGTACGTAATTTTTTCTCGCTCAAAACTAATCAGATTTTTAAAATCAGAGCCGAATTATTTATAATGTTTTAACGAAACAAAAATAGATGCCTGATACGAAGATATATCAGCGGCTAAAAAATGAGATGTGAATGCAAAATAATTGTGCTGTAAATCATTTGCTTTACTTGTGATTATTTTATACATTTGCAGCGCAAAGTTGAAATTGGTTGGATAGGGGGCTGATGCCCCCTATTTTGTTACCCATATGATTAGTAGAGAGAAAATACAATCCCTTATTGAGGATAAGCTGTCAGAATCTGATTATTTTATTGTTTCCCTGGATGTAGTTACAGGGAATAAAATAAGACTTATTATTGACAGCATGCAAGGAATTACAATTGATGAGTGTGTGCAATTTAGCAGAGCTATTGAGCACAATCTGGATCGGGATGAAGAAGACTTTGAACTGGAGGTTACTTCACCGGGATTAACAACACCATTAAAGGTGCGTGAACAGTACGTGAAAAATATTGGCCGCGAACTGGAAGTTTACATAAAAGAACGTGACAGGAAAATTGTCGGGAAGCTTTTAGAAGTTAACGAAGAAGGTATTCTTTTGCTAGAGGAGAAAAGAGAGAAAGTGGAGGGGCACAAAAAGAAACAACTTATTAAAACGGAGCATATTATTAATTTTGAAGATATTAATAAAGCACTTATTGTAATAAAGTTTTAACAGGTAAAACAGCAAAGAAATGGAGAACCTGAATTTGATAGAGACATTTTCGGAGTTTAAAGAGCTTAAAAGCATCGATCGGGCCACAATGATTAGTGTATTGGAAGACGTTTTTCGCAATATGCTGCTAAAAATGTATGGCACCGACGAGAATTTTGATGTCATTATTAATATTGATAAAGGCGACTTTGAAATATGGCGTAACAGGGAGGTTGTGAGTGACGAAGAAGTTGAAGATTCGAATGCTCAGATAGCTTTATCGGAAGCAAAAAAAATTGACGATGACTATGAAGTTGGAGAGGATGTGACTGATGAAGTGAAATTCGCAGATTTTGGGCGAAGGGCCATACTGGCACTGCGACAAAATCTTACGGCCCGAATTCTGGATCTGGAAAAGAGTAATGTTTATGCCAAATATCGTGACAGGATAGGAGAAATAGTTACCGGTGAGGTCTATCAGGTTTGGAAAAGAGAGATTCTGGTACTTGATGAGGAGAGTAATGAATTGATTTTACCTAAGTCTGAACAAATACCTTCCGACTATTTTAGAAAAGGTGATACGATACGGGCTGTCGTCATAAAAGTGGAAATGAGAAATAACACTCCACTCATAATTCTTTCGCGTACTTCTCCAGTATTCCTTGAACGTTTATTTGAGTTGGAAGTACCTGAAATATTTGACGGATTAATTACTATAAAGAAAATAGTGAGGGTGCCCGGAGAGAGAGCGAAAGTTGCTGTTGAGTCTTATGACGAGAGAATTGATCCCGTTGGAGCCTGTGTGGGAATGAAAGGTTCCAGAATTCATGGAATAGTAAGGGAACTAAAAAATGAAAATATTGATGTTATTAACTTTACAAATAACAATCAATTATACATTTCACGAGCATTAAGCCCTGCAAAAATTACAAGTATTAAATTTGACGATGACGAGAGGAGAGCTGAGGTTTATCTTAAACCCAACGAAGTTTCACTGGCCATCGGAAAAGGAGGCCTGAATATCCGTTTGGCCAGTCAGTTGACCGGTTATGAAATTGATGTTTACCGGGAATCAGATGAGGATGATGAGGATGTTAATCTTGATGAATTTGTTGACGAGATAGAAGGCTGGATAATTGACGAACTCAAGGCTGTTGGTTGTGATACAGCCAAGAGTGTCCTTGAACTTTCAGCGGGAGACCTTTTAAAACGAACTGATCTTGAAGAAGAAACAATTAAGGAAGTACTTGAAATTTTAAGGGCAGAATTTGAATAATTAAAAGGATTAACATTATTTTAGCGGAGTCTTCAGATTCCAGGCTTTTTAGATAGAAATTAAAGGTTTTATATGGCTATTACAAAGGCAACACGGTTGAGTAAAATTGCACGGGAACTAAACGTTGGTATATCAACCATTGTAGATTTTCTCAAGAGCAAAGGTGAAACTATTGATTCAAATCCGAATACGAAGGTATCACCAGAACAATATCAATTGCTCTTAGAAGAATACAGTTCTGATATATCAATTAAAAAAGAATCGGAAAAAGTTAATTTGAAACATCTTCGTGAGAAGCGGGAAACCGTTTCAATTAACGATATTGATGAGGAGGAACCTCTAAAATCTAATGAACAGGAAGAAGTTGTTGTAAAGGATCATAGCCTGTCTTCTGATATTTATGAAACCGACACAGAAAAAGAACTTTCCAGCAGGGTAAAAGTGAATGTTGTTGGCAAGATTGATTTGGAAACGAAGAAAGAGGAAAGTGTTTCTCCCGAGCCGGAAGAAAAGCCAATAGATGTACCTAAGGAAGAAGAAAAACCTATGGTAATTGAAGAAAAACCCCAAATCGAAGAAAAGCCATTAGAAGAGGTTAAAGAAAAGCGTGAGGAAGAACCTGTAAGGATAGATAAGGAAGATGATGTTGCCCCTAAACCAGCTGAAGCTAGAGAAGAGGAAGTGGAAATAACAGAGCCAGAGCCTGTGCCTGAACCAGCCCCAAAGCCTGAATCTGAATCTGAATCTGAATCTGAATCCAAACCTGAACCCGAACCGGAAGTTCAACCGGAGGCGAATAAAGGAAAAGCAAATTCGGAGGTTGCCGAAGAAGATGATAAAAGAGTTAAAGTTGTCGGAAAAATTGATCTTGACTCTATGAATCAAAAAACACGTCCGGCGAGGAAATCCAAGGCAGAAAGAGAGAAAGAAAGAAAGGAACGGGGAGAGAAGGGTAAACCCCAGAAAAAAGAAGAGCCATTTTCCAGACAACAACCAAGAAGAGACCGACCAGAAAGAGATCGGTCTGAGAGAAAAGAGCATAAAACGCAGGAAAGGGAAAAACCCAGGGAACAAAAGGTTGCACCAACAAATAATGAAGGGAATAAGCCTCAGGGACAGGATCAGATTATAAGGGCAAAAGCTGAAAAATTGAATGGTCCGACAGTGCTTGGTAAAATTGAATTGCCGCAAACCCCCAAAAAGCCAACTGAAGCAGAAAAAGCAGCTGATAAGAAGAAAAAGCGGAAGCGGATCCGAAAGGACAAGGAAAAGGTCAGATTAGAAGGGGAGCAACGCAGTGGAGGTGCTGGTGGTGGACAGAATTCAAATAAGCAGCATTCAGATAAAGACAAGTTCCACCATGGTAAAAAAGGACAAAAGCCAGGATCTCATGGAGGAAGAAAAAAAGTAATTAAAAAGCAGGAAATATCGGAAGAAGATATTCAGAAGCAGATAAAAGATACACTTGCCAGACTTACATCAAAAGGTAAGTCAAAAGGAGCAAAGCACCGTAGGGAGAAGCGAGATGCGGTAAGTCAGCGTCAGCACGAAGAAGAAATGTTACAGGAACAACAAAAAAGTGTACTGAAAGTAACAGAGTTTGTTTCGGTAAATGAATTGGCTTCAATGATGGATGTACAGGTAAATGAAGTAATATCAACCTGTATGAGCCTCGGTCTTTTTGTCTCGATTAACCAAAGGCTTGATGCTGAAACAATGACACTTCTTGCAGAAGAATTTGGTTTTTCTGTTGAATTTATCAGCGCAGATGTTCAAGAATCCATCGCTGAGGAGGAAGATAAACAAGAAGACTTGGTGCCTCGTCCTCCTATTGTTACTGTAATGGGGCATGTTGACCATGGTAAAACTAAGCTGCTCGATTATGTTCGTAGTGCCAACGTAGTTGCCGGTGAAGCAGGGGGTATTACCCAGCACATTGGTGCATATGGTGTGGCCCTGGAAGATGGAAGGCAGATAACATTTCTTGATACTCCTGGTCACGAAGCCTTTACAGCCATGCGTGCAAGGGGAGCTCAATTAACAGATGTGGCAATAATAATGGTTGCTGCTGATGATGGAATAAAGCCGCAAACAGTTGAGGCAATCAACCACGCTCAGGCAGCTGGGGTTCCAATGGTATTTGCTATAAATAAAATTGATAAACCAACGGCCAATCCGGAAAAAGTTAAGGAAGAGTTGGCCAATATGAACATTCTGGTAGAGGACTGGGGTGGTAAATACCAGTCACAGGAGATATCGGCCAAAGAAGGTTTAAATGTAACAGAACTTCTGGAAAAGGTTTTACTGGAAGCCGAACTTTTAGAGTTAACGGCCAATGCGAATAAAAAAGCTTTAGGAACAGTTGTAGAATCAGAGCTGGATAAAGGCCGGGGTTATGTTTCAACGGTATTGGTTCAGGCTGGTACATTGAAGATCGGTGACATTGTTCTTGCCGGAACTCATCATGGTAAAGTAAAAGCCATGTACAATGAACGTGGAAAGTCTGTTCAGGAGGCTGGTCCATCAACTCCGGTTTTAATTCTTGGGCTGGATGGAGCCCCTCAGGCTGGAGATAAGTTTAATGTGATGGATTCAGACCGCGAAGCACGAGAAATATCGAATAAAAGGGAACAGCTTCAGCGCGAGCAGGAAGTCAGGACTCAAAAACACATTACTCTGGATGAGATTGGCCGGCGTATTGCAATTGGAAACTTCCAGGAACTAAATGTTATTGTTAAGGGTGATGTAGACGGTTCTGTAGAAGCACTTTCCGATTCTTTACTTAAACTGTCAACTGAAGAAATACAGGTTAATATCAAACATAAAGCCGTTGGGCAGATATCTGAAGCTGATATCTTATTGGCGGCGGCATCAAATGCAATTGTAATTGGTTTCCAGGTACGTCCGTCATTAAGTGCACGAAGATTAGCCGAAAAAGAAGAAATCGACATACGACTGTATTCAATTATTTACGATGCTATTGATGAAGTTAAAGCTGCAATGGAGGGTATGCTTTCTCCGGATATCAAAGAAGAGATTGTTTCAACATTAGAGATTCAGGAAACATTCAGAATTTCCAAAGTTGGTACAATTGCAGGTTGTATTGTTAGGGAAGGAAAAATAAAGCGGGAATCGAAAATAAGGATCATTCGGGATGGTATTGTAATTTATACCGGAAAATTAGGCTCCTTGAAAAGGTTTAAGGACGATGCAAAAGAAGTAGTAAGTGGTCAGGAATGTGGATTGAATATTGAGGGCTTTAATGATATTAAGGTAGGGGATATGGTGGAAGCCTACGTTGAACATGAGGTAAAAAAGAAGCTTTAATTTCTCTTAGAGGACTCCTGAAAAGATATGAATTGAATATTATTTGAACAACTTTATTACAAGGCTCAATATTTATTGAGCCTTTTTTGTTTAAAATGGAGAAACCTGAAGTAACCCGGTTAATTAAAGAACAGGCTCACAAATTGGGATTTGATGGTTGTGGAATTGCAAAGGTTGAGCGATTAAAAAAAAATGAAGCTTTTCTGAAAGAGTGGCTGCAAAAAGGACTACATGCAGCCATGCGATATATGGAAAACCATTTTGACAAAAGAGTGGATCCTTCGGAGTTAGTGCCAGGAGCGAAGTCTGTTGTGTCTGTTATTTTGAATTATTATCCTAAAGAGGAGCAAAGGGATAAAAAAGCTCCTGTTGTTGCAAAATATGCTTATGGAAAAGATTACCATTATGTAATAAAGGATAAGTTGAAAGAGCTTTTTTCATATATTAATTCAGAAATAAGTGAATGTTCGGGACGGTATTTTACGGATTCAGCACCCGTTTTAGATCGGGCATGGGCCGAAAGGGCAGGACTTGGCTGGATTGGAAAAAACACAAACCTTATTGTGCCATATAAAGGGTCTTATTTCTTTATAGGAGAGTTGATTGTTGATCTGGAGCTTGAGTACGATACTCCAGTTAAAGATATGTGTGGTTCATGCACAAAATGTATCAGTGCGTGTCCGACCAATGCGCTGGTTGTTCCTTATTTACTGGATAGTAACAGGTGTATTTCTTATCAAACCATAGAGAACAAAGAGGGAATTCCTGAATCATTTAAGGGGAAATTTGAAGATCGGGTCTTTGGATGCGATATATGTCAGGATGTATGTCCTTGGAACAGATATGCCAAACCAACGAAAGAAGAAGCATTCAACCCCTCAGAATTATTCTTGGATCTTAACAGGAATGATTGGTATAGTTTAGATGAGGAAACCTTTAATACTATTTTTAAGAAAAGCCCTCTCAAAAGAGCCAAGTTTAAGGGTATAAAGAGAAATCTGGATAATATTAATACTTTGGGAGATTAGGTCCGTATATAATTTTTATATCCGAGTTGAATGCCAAAATGCTTTTGTAACCAAAGCCTGAATTTGTATTTCAATTCAAGTTTGTTGAAGGATATATCATAATTAAATTTCCAGTTAATACGGTCTATTCTTTCCTGCATTATCTGGGGGTGAGTGCCTTTAAATTTTCTCAAAGCATCTATATGTGAGACATAATCAAACTCTTCGGCCTTCACTACATTTTTTTCAACCCATTCATCATCGTGATACAGTTTGTTAAATGTTTCTTGCTTTTTTTGCATAGCTCTTGGATCTTTAACCCAGCCATAATGATAAACATATGCATCTATGGGCTTGACCCTGAGTTTTTTATTGTTATCTTTTCTGAACCCCTGAGCGTCGCGATAAGAGTAAATGTTCTTATTGTTTTTAATGATCCTGATTTCGTTTTGATACCAGCTGGGAGAAACGCCCACATAGTCATATGAGCCGTAAAAATGTAAGTAATGGAAAAGTAGTCCGTCCACATTATCTTTGTCTTTCCATTTCTTCATGGCATCGTAAATTTCAGGATGAAATTTCTCGTGCACAGCCTCGTCACCCTGAATATAGAAAGCCCAGTCAGAATCGTCAGGAATACTCTGGAAGGCTTTATTTGTTTCCTCTGCTAATACTCTTCCTCCTTCTCTCAGGCTATCGTCCCAAACGGTTTCAATAACCTTTATTTTTTCTTTATCAATACTTTTAATTAATTCCAGTGTAGAATCTTCTGATTTACCTACGGCAACATAAAAGTTATCGCACAGGGGCAAAATCGATTTTATGGCTTCTGTAACCGGATAATCGTATTTAACAGCATTTCTGATAAAAGTAAATCCTGAGACTCTCATCTATTCTTAAATTTAGGTTATTAAAGTAAATTTTATTTTATAAGCGCCAAAATTAATTCTTACATTCTTCTGTACAACAGTAACTCGTTTTTTACTGAGATATTAAATCTCTGATAACAACAGAAGCACAGTAACACCCAAAAATAGCGGGAAGATAAGAAATAGTTCCAAGTATCGTTCTTTTATTGTTTGAGCCGTCTGTTTCAATTGTAGCATGTTCCGGAGTTTTTTCGGTTGAGTAAATGACTTTTATCCCTTCATAAATTCCCCTGCGGTGGAGGTATTTTCTTACTATATATGCAAGTTTACAATGGTTAGAGTCTTTTATGTCAGCAATTGTGATAAGAGAAGGGTCTAGTTTTGCCCCGCTTCCCATTGAGCTTATAACCCGCGTGTTTGTTTTAACACACGCCTCAAGTAAATCAACTTTTGGAGTAAGGGTATCTATTGCATCTACCACGTAATCGTAACCGCTTTTAAGTATCGGGTCAATATTCTCGGCGCTAATAAAAATATTCATTCCTTCAATTGAGATTTCAGGATTGATATCTTTTAACCTTTGAACAAAAAGTTCAACTTTCGATTTTCCCACAGAAGAATTGAGTGCAATAATTTGTCGGTTAATATTGCTGGGTTGAACATTGTCAGAATCAATAATCGTCATTTTTCCAACCCCGGAACGGGCAATTTGCTCTGCTGCGTAACCTCCAACTCCGCCAAGACCAACAACTAATACTGTTGCTTTTTTCAGTTTTTCCAATCCTGCCGGTGTTAATAACAAATTGGTGCGGCAAGTCCAGTCCTTTTCGTTCATATTCTTATCTCAAAACAGTTTTTGAAATTATTCTTAATTTGTTGTTTGAGGTTTGGTAAAGGAATATTTAAAAGTTCGGCAGCCCGATAATAAATTTCTTTAATAGTAAAACGGGAATCATCAGTTTCAAGAAATAACCTTTCTAATGGGATTTCTTTGAAAGAACTTAGTCCCTTAGAGTTTTCTTTATAAAGGGTAACTCCAAATGACAGGTAGCAGTTTTTCCGTATAAGATCGGCGGCCATGTTAGGTGATGCATTAAACCAGTGTATTATCCATGGTTTTTGATGTCTCGTTTTCTTTCGGACAGACAGAAGCTCGCTATAAGATTTTACACAATGGATTATCATAGGTTTATCCATTGATTTTGCAATTTCTACCTGTTCCAGAAAAGCAGATTCCTGTATCTCCAGATCCGTACTGATTGTTTTATCCAGACCTGCTTCACCGATAGCCAAAACTTTTTCAGACTCTGCTTTTTCGTTAACTTGTCTTATGTCGTTTTTTATGGTTGAACTTTTCACATGCCAAGGATGTAGGCCCACCGAAACGAAACGTTCATTATCCCAGATTATGTTTTCATCATGAAAAGCATTTCTGAGCATTATATCTGCTTCTCCACTGTTTAAGCTATGCCGGTGAATGTCAATCAACATGATAAGTTGCTGTCCGGTGTTTTTATTCTTTTTAAGATAATGCTATATTGTTTTAAGGGCATTCTCTATTCTGTCAATAGTTTCCTGTTTTCCAAGTATATCCATTATGTCAAAAAGATGAGGCCCTTTTCCCGCTCCAACAATTGCAAGTCGCAAGGGGTTCATTACCTTTCCAAACCCAAGTCCGTTTTCTTCAATAAAAGTTTTAATTTTTGTTTCTGCTTCATGGGCAACAAACGGTTCTGTTTCCTTAATAATGTTAAGGCATGAGGCTACTATTTCGGGGGTTTCTTCTTTCCAGAATTTCTTTCTCGTTTTTGAGTCATATTCTTTTGGGGATTCGAAGAAATATGCACTTTGTTCCCATAAGTCATTTACGAAAACAGCGCGTTCTCTCACCAGGCCAATGACCTTTTCTATTTGTACTTTTCCGGCAGAAATTCCTTTTTCTTTCAGGATAGGAATAAACAAACCAGCAAGTTCAGAATCCGTTTTTTCTTTCAGGTAATGTTGGTTAAACCACCTGGCTTTTTCCGGATCGAAGCGCGCACCGGATTTGTTTACACGTTCAATGGAAAATGAGCGGGTCAATTCATCTATGGAAAAAATCTCCTGTTCTGTACCTGGATTCCACCCCAGTAATGCCATCAGGTTTACAACCGCTTCTGGGAAATATCCGGATTCACGATATCCGGATGCTACTTCGCCTTCGGATATGTTCCATTCCAGTGGAAAAACAGGGAACCCTTCTTTGTCACCGTCCCGTTTACTTAATTTTCCTTTTCCGCTTGGTTTAAGAATTAGTGGTAGATGTGCAAATTTAGGCATCTCACCTTCCCATTGCAGGGCTTTATAAAGCATTACATGAAGAGGTAGGGAAGGCAGCCATTCTTCTCCACGGATAACATGTGTTATTTTCATTTCATAGTCGTCAACTACATTTGCCAAATGGTAGGTTGGTAAACCATCTGATTTAAAAATAACTTTATCGTCAAGCGTTGAGGTGTTGAACTTAACATCTCCCCGAATCATATCGTTTGCCTGAACAGTTTCATTTTCTGGCATTTTGAACCGTATAACATAGGGTGTTCCGGCGGTTATTTTGTTTTCTGTTTCCTCTTTACTTAATGTAAGTGAGTTATTTAAATCCATTCGGATGGAATGACCGTAAGCAAATGTCTTTTTTTCGGCTTCAAATTTAGTTCTTAACGTGTCAAGTTCTTCCGGGGTGTCAAAGGCATAATAGGCCCAACCAGACTCAATTAATGCATCGGCAATTGGTTGGTATAGATTTTTACGTTCCGATTGCCGGTAAGGTCCATAATCCCCCCCTTGCCTGACGCCTTCATCAGGTATCATCCCAAGCCATTCCAATGATTCGTTAACATACTCCTCAGCACCTTTTACAAAGCGGGTTTGGTCGGTGTCTTCTATTCTTAAAATAAAATCCCCATTGTTTTGTTTTGCAAAAAGGTAGTTGAACAAGGCTGTTCTAACTCCACCGATATGTAATGGCCCTGTGGGGCTGGGGGCAAATCTTACCCGTACTTTATCTGACATAATAATTCTTTTTTTCAAAAGGCAAATATACAAAGGCAAACAGAAAAAAGACAAAAAAGCTTTTGGTATGAAACAAGGATTTTGAATAATGATGAAATATTTCTGCAATAAATCATATCAATTAAATAGAAGTTGTGTTATTTTTCCACTGTAAAAATGTTTTATTATGGAAAATATACTGATAATTGGAGCAGCTGGACAAATTGGGTCTGAATTGACGATGGCATTAAGAAAAATACATGGCGGAGAACATGTGTTTGCTACAGATATAAAGGACGCCCCTGAGTATATAAAGAACAGTGGCCCTTTTGAGCTTCTTGACGTTATGGATGATAAACGTTTAATTCACTTTATTATCAGGCATAAGATAACTCAGATTTATCACCTGGCAGCAGTATTGTCAAGCAATGCGGAGAAACTGCCTCTTCAGGCGTGGAATATAAATATGACGAGCCTGATGAATGTTTTAGAGGTGGCAAAAATGGTTGACGAGGTTAGAAAGGTTTTCTGGCCAAGTTCTATAGCAGTATTCGGACCAAGCACACCAAAAGAAAATACGCCCCAGTTTACAATAATGGAACCTAATACGGTTTACGGAATAAGCAAGCTGGCCGGAGAAAGGTGGTGCGAATACTATTTCAACCAGTTCGGCGTTGATGTCAGGAGTATCCGGTACCCTGGGTTAATAAGCTATAAAACAGAACCCGGTGGCGGAACAACCGATTACGCTGTAGAAATCTATTATGAGGCAGTACGTAATAAAAAATATGAATGTTTTCTGGGCGAGAATACCAGGTTGCCAATGATGTTTATGTCTGATGCAGTTGCAGCTACTGTTGCTTTAATGGAAGCATCTTTAAGCGAAGTACATTATCATACGGGGTACAATATAGCTGGATTTGATGTGACACCTAAAGAAATAGCAGCTTCTATAAGAAAGTATGTTCCAGACTTTGAGGTTACATATAAGCCAGATTTCAGACAGGAGATAGCAGATTCATGGCCGGATAGTATCGATGATCATTACGCCAGACTGCAGGGGCACTGGGAGAGTAAATATGATTTAAAAGCGACAACAGAGATTATGTTAAGGGAAATAAGTAACAATCTAAAATAATCTTTCGAAGAGGTTTATAAGTGTTTTTTTGTGCGAGCTTTTAAAATTTGAGAAGGTAAACTTATTAATGATGTCGGGAAAAGAATAAAAATGAACAAGTATAAATCTTCGTGTATAACGGGGACTGTGTACTTTCGATAGGAGAAGAGCGATGATAATTGCGGGTTGTTGAGTTTGCCGGTGCAATCAATTATTGCCAAAAAGATGAGGCGTCAGATATTAAGTTTAGGTGAAAGCGAATAGTTTTCAAATTAATAACTGTTTGCTAGTGAGAAAAATTATTACTTTTGTTTATGTATGGTTATTCGTCAAAGGCGTTTGATAAGATTTTATTTTCAGGCATTTATCGGTTTGACTGGTGTTTTGAGAAGTAAAATGTTTTGTAATATGAATTAACGGTTGAGGTCATTAAATACGTATAAGAAAAATTATTTATTAACGCACAAATCTTTGTTATGAAAAAAGGAATGTTTCTAATTTTAATTGCGCTGAACCTGTGCTTTGAAATACATGGGCAGGCGCAAATAAAAAATGCAGCGGTAATATCAATTTTTGGTAATAAAAACTTATCAGACGATCCTTTGGATACTAAGCTATACCAGGTGCTTTTGCAGGACTCGTCATTTGATATTTCAGCTACGGTAAATGAGTTTGAAAAAATAATAATGGAAGAAATGGTCCCTCGTTTTGGTTTTCCATTTAAAGAGAAGCAAGAGGTAATATCTAACGAAGAGTATCAAAAAACAGACTCTAAAGTGCTTCGTACTGATGTGGAAGGAGAAGACATGGCAAATTACCTTAATCCCTATGTGCCAGCTGAAGGGTATAAGAATTTTGCAGCTTTTGGGATAGTAAATGACAAAGAAGCGATTAGCAAATGTTTTGAAATATTTCCTGATGTAGATGCTGTAATGATCGCATATATTAATTATGGGTTATATGATGCTGCAGGAGCTATGGGGATATCCAGTAAGAAGGTTTATGCCTACTGTAATATTAAGTTGTTCAATAAGGAAGGCAAAAGAATATTTAAGTTGAAAGAACGTTCATCTTCGAAAAAAGGAGTCGTGGCTGCAGGAGGGATTGTTGTAGAGCCAGACAAATTGAAACCGATGATATATGAAGCTTCTGATATATTGCTGAAAGAAATGCAAACCAAGTTTGCCAAATCCATAGCGAAGATGGCTAAAAAACTAAATAAGAAATAGCCTGTTTTATGAGAGTTAGGGCTCATTTGTAGTTTTATGCATGAAGAATGTTAGTTATTATGGGGCGGTTGTTTCTTATTTTGGAAGAAATAAATGTTTGCTGTGAGACCGTACAGCTTTCGTTTTTTAGCATTGAGGCATTTAATTGACTATTCTCTTATATTTTAGAAAGTTATATTAAGCACTAAGGTGAACCTTCAAAATACCATTGAAGTGTAATGTGACCGTTTTTTCTTCTTTTATTTAAGGATTGCCTGCTCAGCAGAATTTGGTGTGTTTCAAATTATAAAGCAAGGAAACAAGGGATGAATTGAGTTTAAAAGAATTGAAGAATCTCTTTTCATGAAAACATTTATCTTTAACGCAGAAAGATGTGTGCTAAATATAATTTGAATTGGGAGAGTGAAAAAAAATAGTGGTGTTTTGTTACTTATTGTCTTGTTTAATCTGTCTGGTTATGCAATCACAGCAGATTCAATTCAGGTATATCTGAAAAGAATATATGCATTTGAATTCCTGGAGAAAGGTGAGCCGGAATTATTAAGCCAGAAGTTTGAATTGGAAAGTGTTTATGAGAATTGGTATAAGCTATTGTTAAATCCAAATCAGGATGAGGCGCGTCAAGAACTAATCCTGTCTTTAAAACGGTTGCCCGGCTCAACGGAAGAGGGTAAAAAGACGGATATTGATGAATTTGTTAATATATTCTCGGAGCAATTCCACATTAGGGTCTTGGTAATGCAAAACCAAAAGTATAAGGCATTAAAGCATGCTTTTGATGTAAACAAACGAATTAGCGAATTGCAGGGAAAATACAAAGACAATTCTAATAATGAATTTATAGCCTTTTTAGTATCAATTCAAGAATATTTTGTGTGTTACTTAAAGGAGAGGTATGTTCTTTTTGGGTTGTTTAGTTCAAACGGAATAAGTAAGTCAGGTGGGCTAAAAGGGTTGGAAAGGGCTACACGTTCAAACGATATATTCATTAGAACTGAAGGTTGTTATTTATTGATGAAGATTTACAATGAACTGGAAAATAATTCAGAGAAGGGACTAAATTATGCAAATTGGTTGGTAGATACTTATCCAAAAAATGCTATTTTTCGAGTTGAATATTTGAAATGTCTAAAGAATACATCAATTAGTGATGAAGAGTTTAGAAATCAGATAGAATTAGCAAAGAAACTGGTAAAAGGTTTATTGCTGGAAAGGAATGAACAAATACATATGATTAATGTAATAGAAAGTCTTTAAATAATGAAAATGATGAAGATACTTTTTAAAGTAGTTGTTTTTTTTAGTGTTTCAGTATTAACTTTTCAGCAAGGTTATTCCCAGGTCTACATTAAATCGGAGACAAAACGATTGAATAATGGAAAGGTCGTTATGACTCAGAGCGAAATCCTGCTTGAAAAGGATAATGGAAAAATGACTGTTCACTATTCAATACCCGAGGAGTTTTATGTTTATACAAATACTTTTGGTGAGGTTACAGTATATTTTCCTGCAACGAATGAAGTGATGAAACAACAGAATGCCTTTTATTCAACGAAAAGTGAAATGATATATCATTTCTTTGCTCAACAAGCGTATGATTTGGGCTTGTCAAAAAGCGGTTTTAGAGTTGTTGATACGAGGTATGATGAGCAGTATTTGGTTACAACCTGGGAGTCATCCCGTGTAGATGTTTCAGACTTTAAAAAAGCAGAGTTGGTAATGGAAGACTATTTACCGATATATTTGTCGTTTCAAGGAGAAGAGAAGGAAATAAAGCAAAAATCGTATTTCGCTAACTGGGAAAAAATAGATGCAATTCTTTACCCGACAACAATTACACAAATTGACTTTATCCCGGGAGGTGATTCAATTGTAAGCAGAAAGAGATATTCAGAGGTGGTAACCGGGGAAGAAGCAGAAAGGATGTTTAATAAAGTTGAAGTACCTGATGATGCAAAATTGATTTCATTTGAAAATTAGACCAGTAACTATATCTGGAGGTTTGATTTAAATATTCTGAAGTTTTTAACAATAAAAACGGAATACATGATTAAAAATATATGCGCGTTTCTTGTTACCTTTCTGTTATCTATGGGAGGTTTTTTAACAGCCCAGGAGTTGGACAAAGATTTGCAACTTTTATGTTCTCATGAATATTACCCGCATGAGAGAAATAACCAGATCCATAATCATAGCCATATCCATAACCATGAAGTAACATTTGGTGTTAGTCGGAACAATAGCTTTGTCGCAAAATATAATCCAGTTAGTCTGGCATTCTCATGTTTATTATATTCATACCAAAAGTGGCTTTCCCCTCAAATATCCTCAAATTGTTATTATGAGCCAACGTGTTCTCGTTATTCCAAGTTGTTGTTTCAGGAATATGGTTTAGTTAAGGGCTTGTTTACTTCAGCAGACAGATTGATGAGATGTGACAGAATTTCTGCGACAACCTTTCATCCTGTGAGTATTAATCCGAAGGATCATAAAGTGCATGAAGACGTTAATCGGTATAGTTTTAAAGAGGATAAAGAAAAGAAGAAGCGGTAGTATAACACATATTAAATTATATATAAAACATAGAACAGGTAAAAATTCCAGAAGTTTAATGAATGTTTTCAGTATTATTCGTAAAATTGGTTTGTCACTCGCATTCGTATTGTTCTGTTGTGTTGTTACAACCGGACAAACTGATAAGGTAGACGGAGGCTTTGACTACAGGTTTGCCAGTTATCTTATAGATAAAGAACAGTACGATGAGGCCTTATTTGTTATTAATAAGTATGATAAAGAGCTAATAAATAATAGTTTTTCAGATACCGCATCATATTTAAAAGGTGTGATTTTTTACCGGCAAATGGATTTGGAGAACTCATCTAAGAACTTGTTGGATATAAGTCAAGAGTCAGATTATTATGTTTTTAGCCGGTTTCTTGCCAGCTATGAGTTAGCCCATATGCACGATTTTGATAAGAGTATCTCTATTTTAAAAGCAATTGAGCTAGAAGACAGTCTGTTAAATGAATTAAAGTATTTTCAACTTGCTTCCGTTGCTTTAATTAATAATGATAGCCAAGGTTATAAAACCTATAGAGAGGTCCTTTCAGGAAATTTCTTTCAGTTAGATAAAGAAAAAGTGCGACTGGAGGAATTACAGGGAAGGGTAACAGCGTTTAAAAAGAAGTCTCCTGTTATTGCGGGTTTGATGTCGGCAATAATTCCGGGATCAGGTAAAATGTATGGGGGGAAAATTGGAGAAGGGGTTACTTCGTTATTAGGGTTAACTATTTTAGGTGCCATGACCTATGAAAACTATAAGAAACTAGGCTTGTCTAATTATAAGACTATTACGTTTGGTTCAATATTCTCCGTGTTCTACATCGGGAACATCTACGGTAGTGTTTATTCTATAAAAGTGTATAGAGATGAATTTAATAAAAGTGTCCACAATGCGGTTCTGTTTAATATGCATATTCCTATTCGTACTATTTTCAAAAGTTCGTTCAAATAATACTGCTGATTCACTATTTAAGAATTCAGAGTTTTTTGAGGCTGCAATAGAGTATGAAAGATTGTTTTATTATTCGAAGGATTTAAATGATAAGAATTTCTTTCTTTATAAAAAGTCTTTGTGCTATAAGGCGTTGGGGGAGTATCAAGAAGCATTTGAACACCTTAAACGAATTTCTTTATTTGGTTTGGAGCAAGAGGCGAGAGATTTATATAATTATGAAACAGCTATAGTAGCATATTTAGCAGGAGAGTTTACTCACTGCGAGACAACTCTGTTAATTCTTTCAAGGAGTTCTCTGGATTCAGCACACTATAAGAACGTATGTCTGATTGGGGCACTAAATTCAATAATGCTCACGGATTTTGAAGCTTCAAAGAGGTATACTAAAGATTTTATGGTTCTTAATAATGATACAACAGCACAAAGACTTAATGAACTGGATTTAATATATAAAAAGGGAAAATTGCCAAAGTTGAAAGACAAGAAAAAACTACATTGGATAGGTATTGTTCCTGGATTTGGTCAGATGTATGTTGGAAAGGTAGGAGAAGGGCTTACTAATTTAGGAATGAACATTGCCGCTTTTGCTTTTGGCGTATACCAGATTTGGCATGGATTTTATGTGACTGGTTATTTTGTCGGTGCTTTAAGTATAAATAAGCTGTATTTTGGGGGTAGAACACGAGCTGAAAACCAGCTTAAAATTACTAATAATAATAAGTTGACGGAATTTCAGGCGAGGGTGAAAGGTTTTGTCTTAGAAGAGGGCCATTAAAGCACAAACCGCTTCAAAATACTGGTGTTAATGTTTAATATATTGAGTCCGTTCTTTTATAAGATTGCTCTCAGTAAGGAATTATCCTCTTTGTTATCGTATTGCAGTATATTATTGTGGGTGCCACTCAACCCACATTGTAGGTTTTAGTGAGCAGATTACTAATAAACATGCCCCAAACATACTTTTTTATAACAACTTTCGATTTTTTGTTTTCTATAAAGAATAAAACCTGAATGTAGACCTATCCGGGCTATTGTTTGTTTAATGAAGTAACATAAAAAATGATGAAGTGTGGAAAATTACCCCTAAACCTGCATTTTAATTCCTAAAAAAAAGGGTAGCGTATAGGCTACCCAGGGTTTCTTTAATTGTCGTTGGGGTTAAGAAAACCACATAAAGAAATTCTCATTATCAATGTATTTGTCCCCATTTTGAAGGATTAAACCATCAATTAAGAGAACCCACCAGTCAATAGTTGGAACAATTCCAAAGATTCCACAAACTGTGAATGTGTAAATAGCCCACATACTTCCTTTAGTTCCAAGTATATGACGGTGAATACCAAATGCACCAAGGCCTACCCAATCAACTATCCAAGCAACAAGAACTTTTGTCTGGTCGTTGCCCTGAGATATAACGGCATTGTTAATGTTGATGGTACTGTTAGAGTTTACAAGGTCTAAACTAGTAACTTCAGTAACAGTAGCGTTGTCAAATAACGCGTCAATGGCATTGTCATCCAACTTGTAGTTCGAAGCAGATAACGAACTAATCGTTAACGCCATAAAAACGAAGGTTGTTAAAATAAATCTCATAGAATTTAGTTTATGTTTACACCATGAAAATAACTGTTTTTTTTTATAATTGTTATTATTCGTTAAAAAAATATTAAAGCAGAAATAATTGTTCCTGAGGTAAATGTAGTATTTGCTTAATGGATAATTATTTATACTAATAAAAAAACTTTCTTGTGATTTTTTTCTTGAATTATTGTAGTAACGTATATTGGGTATATGGGTTAGGGCTGTTAATTTGTGCGGATAAGAATAGTCTTTGTACAAAGGATTAAAATTCTTCTGATAATTATGGTAAATCTGAGAACTTTTTTCTGAGGAATGATTATCAGGCTCTGCTTTAGGAGCTTTTTGCAATAGCTCCGGTTTGCCTTATGAAGATAAATATCATTTTGTATTTATATGTTTTCGTTTATTTTTTACTTTCAATAAATAGCAGCTATGTACGGAAAAATAAAACAGCATTTGCAATCGGAGCTGGATGATATAAAAGCAGCCGGATTGTATAAGAATGAAAGGATAATTACCTCTCCACAGGATTCAATAATAATAGTTGAAGACGGAAAGGAAGTGTTGAACTTTTGTGCCAATAACTACCTGGGCTTGTCCTCTCACCCGAAATTAATAGAAGCCGCAAAACAGGGGCTTGATTCTCACGGGTTCGGAATGTCGTCTGTGAGGTTTATTTGCGGAACAACGGATTTACATAAAGAACTGGAAGAGAAAATCGCAAATTACTTTGGAACAGAAGATACAATTTTATATGCCGCCTGTTTCGATGCGAATGGTGGGGTATTTGAACCATTATTAACAAGTGAAGATGCAATTATCTCAGACTCTTTGAATCATGCGTCTATAATCGACGGGGTGAGGTTATGCAAAGCCAAGAGATATCGTTATGCCAACGCAGATATGACTGATCTGGAAGACAAGTTGAAAGAGGCTCAGGAACAACGTTTTCGTATAATTGTGACAGATGGTGTATTTTCAATGGATGGTAATGTAGCGCCCATGGACAAAATTAATGAGCTTGCTAAAAAGTATGATGCTTTAGTTATGGTTGACGAATGCCATTCAGCTGGAGTTGTTGGAAAAACCGGACGCGGGGTAACCGAGCATTTTAATATCAGGGGAGAAATAGATATTGTAACAGGAACTTTGGGGAAAGCTTTTGGTGGGGCTATTGGAGGTTTTACCACAGGAAAGAAAGAAATAATAGAAATACTCCGTCAGCGTTCAAGGCCTTACTTATTCTCGAATTCATTGCCTCCAATGATTGCAAAAGCCGGTATTGCTATGTTTGATATGATGGCAGAAACAGATGAATTACAACAGAAACTGCATGCCAATACAGCCTATTTTAAAGAAAAAGTACGTGAAGCCGGCTTTGATATTAAACCTAGTGGTTCTGCAATTGTTGCCATTATGCTATATGATGCAAAGCTTTCCCAGGAATTTGCAGCTAAATTGCTGGATGAAGGGATTTATGTCATCGGATTTTATTATCCAGTTGTACCAAAAGAGCAGGCCCGGATAAGGGTTCAGCTTTCTGCAGCGCATACATTCGAGCATTTAGACCGGGCGGTAGGCTCATTTGTTAAAATTGGAAAAGAACTGGGTGTTTTGGGATAAGAATTGATATTTTCAGGGGTCTGCTCCTTTGTGGACTCCTGCTTTTTTCAACTTTTAATGAAGGATTCAAATTTCTCTACAGCTTTTTTCAATTGATTACTAAACCCACTATCAGTAATTTCGTTATGGTTAAATTTTTCCTGGAAATTAGGTAAACTAAATGATTCTATAATTTCAGCGTCATGAAAAGGAAATCTTGTTAATGCCGTTTCCATGACACTTTTTGCCCCTCTTTTGCCTGGTGAAGTGCTTAACAATAACATTGGTTTATTTTGCCATGTTTTCGGTTCAATTCTGGACAGCCAGTCAAATAAATTCTTAAATGCTGCAGTGTAACTGCCATTATGTTCAGCTAAAGAAAGAACAATCCCTTTGCAATTCTTAATATGATTGTAAAACTCTAAAGCGTTATCCGGAAACCCTGTTTCTTTTTGCAAATCTACACTGAATAGTGGTAGTGGGAAATCATTGAGGTCTAAAACATAGTATTCCGAATTTTTAAGAAGACTGACGGCGTATGTTGCCAGTTGCTTATTTATTGATTTTTTACTGTTACTGCCGGCAAAGACTAAAATTTTCTCCATTGCTATAAGTTTTATGCAGATATAACAACTTTGTATGGAAAGATGTTTTAAGGTTGAAACTCCAAACGTACTATAGTCCCTTTTTCTGGTTTGCTTTCGATAAAAATATCCGCATCATTTTTGTCCAGAAAATCTTTGGTGAGCAATAAACCTAATCCGGAACTGGGTTTACTCCTTGAACTGTTATTTTTGCTAAATTCATTATAGGTGAACAGTTTCTTTTGTTCGTTTTCATCCATTCCAATTCCGGTATCTTCTATTTCAACAATACTTGTGTTGTTATTGCATAATAACCTGATATATACTTTACCGTCCGGGTTGTTGTATTTGATAGCGTTGGAGATAATATTTCTGAGTATAACCTCAATCATATTTCTGTCAACATGAAAAAGGCAAATATTAGGGGCATAATCTTTAACTATAGAGATGTTTTTAAGACGGATTGTTTGAGTGAAAAAGTCAAGTATGCTATCAATTATTGGAGCTAAATCGATGTTTTCTTTATTAGCTCTCATGTGGACCATGTTGTTTTTAGACCACTCCAGCATATTCTCAAGCGTCTGGTAAGAACCATTTGCACTATGGGCAATAGATAGTAATATCTCTTCCAGTTCAATTTTGTCCATTTCTTCCAGTTGCGATATCATTAACATGATTAATTCTACCAGGCCTCCAATTGAGCCGCGCATATCGTGAGAAATAAGGGAAAGAAATTTGTTCTTGATTTCATTGTTCCTTTTTAGCTCTGCATTTGCCTCATTGAGGTTTTGTTGTGAGGTGAGTAACTCAAGGTCTGTCTCAATGCTTTGCTTCACTTCTTTCAGATACCTGATGAACGTATTATTATAAGTGTTTTTTTTATTGTCTAATACACATATGGTTCCGAATGCTTCTCCATCAGGCCAGTTAATGGGTAGGCCAAGATATGAAATCATATCAATTTCGACATCCGGATTGTTGTGTTTCCAGATTTCGTTTTCCGTCGCATCCGGGATAAGGAGCATATCCTGAGTCCCAATAACTGTTTCACAATATAGTCCATGTTTCAGGGTTTCCTTTTCACCCATTTTATAAGGATTTTCCGGAGAATCACTGCTAACAAACACTTCGATGTCATTCTCATTTAATCTCATAATTAAACCGGCAGGAACATTAATCAATTCAGCAGTTACATTTATTAAGGATTGCCATTTATTGAATACCTTATCAATAATAACAGGTTTTTCTGTTGAACCTATTTTAACAGTTACCTTATCATTTTTCTCCCTTATCGTTATGTCTGACTGTAGCTGTGCCATGTTTTTCGATAGAACTCGGTATTAAAGTTACAAGATTATAGCAGTATTGAAATATGTTTTATACTAAAATAAATTAATTAAAGTCTGTTTGTAAAGTCCAACTGCTGCATTGTTGCTCAGAATCTAAATCCTCATCCCGACCTTCGGGACTGCGGTTTATATTCCTTGCACGCCTTGCATTTGAACTTTCTAGTCCAGACTCCCGAGTTTATGGACAGCCTCTAATTAGAGCCAGGTGCAATGATTTTTTTTATGCGCTATGTGTTTTTAATGATGTCATGTGTGTAGTTTTATCATACGTATGTATATTGTTGATGAACAGCGGTTTGAAATTGTTTTGTTTGTAGCTGTCAATATTGTTTTCAATGAACTTTCACATTGGTTTTTATTAAATACACAATATGCGTTAAGTGTGTTTTCGGTAGCCCTCTCTTTATCACTTTAAAAACTCTTTCTGGTTTTAATAGGTTTGACCGAAACAACGAATCTTCGTATTTACCTTTTACAAGATTTCTGCTAACCAATATTATTTTATTTGTGTTTCCTTAAGTGCTTTGGCAAGTTCTGTTCTAATTTAGCACCTGAACCAAGATTGTTTATACAGTCTTTTTTACAATTGTTTTTACTAGCAGTGGTTTGTGGGTTTTTTGTGTAATCGTCTAAATGCTAAAAACTTAAATGTGGTTTTGTTTTGTTTGTTTTTTTTGCATAATATATCTCACCTTAAAGGTTGAGTTAAATGATACCGGAGCATTATCGTTTCGTTAAGATCGCGTTGTAATTTTGACAATACCCTAAAAAACTCAGGGGAATTGTAATTCTCATATCTTACTAATTCTGTTTAAATATTTTAAAATTGGCATTTAAAATGAGTCGCTCCTTTAATAAACCCTTCGGTTTTCTCATGAAAATTCCTTTTGAAATAGAAGGAAAAGAATTTAGGTCTTATCTGTTCGTAAGAAGTTGTATTTTATTAACTTTTTATGCTCACCTTATTTTCCTGCCTGTATTCATATGGGTCGGAAATCCGGCTGTTTTACAGTTAAATGTTTTAGCCGTTTTTATTGATGTCTTTGCTCTTTTTCTAATATCAAGAAAATTGGTTAATACAGCAACATTGATGTTGTTCAGTTACATTGTCTTTTATTGTACGTATTGTTTATATGTCTTTGGTTTAGATGGTTCATTTTCATTATATTATTTAGTCCTTATTAGTTTTATTTTCATGTCTTCGTACAAATTGACATTTAAAATTTTGCTCAGTTTAGGAGTGGTGTTGGTTTTCTGTGCCATGGTTTTGTTTTTATTACAAAATCCGGGTACTAAAAATTTAACAGCAAGTAAGGAGTTGTTCCTGAATCTGATAAATTTAATAGCCAGTGGAATTTTTATTTCTTTGGTTGTAATTAATTATACAAACAGTAACAGGTTGGTCGAAAGGGATCTGTGTAGGGTGCATGATTCAAAGGAGAAGCTTTATTCTATCATTGCCCATGATTTACGGGGCCCAATTAGTTCTGTTTCTGGGCTTGCAGATATTTTGGTTAAACTATTAAAGAAGGAAGGAACAAATACCAGGCTTACGTATTATGCTGGAGTTATTGCTACAACAACAAAGGATACAAATGTACTACTTGAAAATTTGCTGGGGTGGTCGCGGAACCAGAAAGGTGAATTTTCGGCCAACATAAAAAAGGTTGACATGTATAAGGTTTTTCAGGCGTGTATTGAACTGCATTTAGCCCAGATTGAGCAGAAAACATTAAAAGTCATTAATCAGTGTGATGAGAATGTTTTCTGTAATTGTGACGAGAAAATGGTAAAAACAATCTTCAGGAATATACTGTCGAATGCAATTAAGTTCAATAGGCAAAGAGGAGAAATAAAGATTTCGGTAAGAAGAAGCAAATCTTATAATGTGTTCATTATTGAGGACTCAGGAATGGGCATGTCACAAAAACTGCTAAAAGAAGTTTTCCTGATTAATAATGAGAAGGTGCGCCTCGGAACAAATAATGAGAAAGGTACCGGACTAGGGCTTATGCTTTGCAAACAACTCGTTGAGAAAAATCATGGCAGAATATGGGTTGAAAGTGGCGAAGGCATTGGGACTAAGGTATATGTTCGTTTGCCGGTGGTTAAAACAATGCACCTTGTTGGTTAGATGTTGAATATGTAGTTGTTGTTTTCCGTTTCTTTTGGCTAACTTTATTGAGAAAAACCAAATGAACCGGATGATGGAGGAAAGAAATTTTGTTTCAAATTACATCGATATCCCTAAAATATTTTACCCCGAGGAGGGAAACATTCCATTTGTAAACTGTACTATATGCCATAAGGATTTACTGAATAATGATGTAAATTATTTAATTGAGAAGGCATACAAACAGGAGCTGTCTGATGGTTCGAGGAAACTGGTTTTCGAATTTGTTTATTGCCTTGACTGTCTGGAGAAATTTCGTGATGAGTTTTCTAAAGAATCGAAATTAAAAATTGACCAGTTTTTTGATGAAAAAACGAACCTGGAAAAACGACAGAATGAACTTATAAAGTACGATTTGTTTGAACCTGAGATATGGCTAAACAACTGCATAGTAAAAAACAAGTCAATTGATGAGGTTGAGGAATTTCAAATATGTGCGCTATGCAACGGAGGAGATATGTTGTACCATCATTACCCTTATATGATATGTGGAGAGGCCATGGATGAACTTGTTGAAGTGTTGTCTCCGCAAACGTTGGATATTATAAACGATTTCTGGATAAATAATACGGACCTCCCCCCGGAGATTGAGGATATTTTTAAAACAAAACGGCCAATTCTTTTTTAGGTTTTTGTCCAAATTTGGTTTTGGGTGAAAGCTCAAAAGATAGTGCAGCAGATAAAGGTTTATTTATCTGCTGCACTATAATTATCTTACTTCAGAACCGTTTTTTACATGTTCCGAAGGTTGGGTGAACTTCAATGCCCCGTTTGCATCTTCAGCCATCAGGATCATTCCCTGAGATTCAATGCCCCTTATTTTACGCGGTTCCAGGTTAACAAGAATGCAGACCTGCTGACCGATAATTTTATCAGGATCGTAATATTCAGAAATTCCCGATACAACCGTCCGTTTGTCAATGCCGGTATCAATAGTAAGTTTTAACAGCTTTTTGGTTTTGGCTACTTTCTCCGCTTCAAGAATGGTCCCAACCCGTATGTCCATTTTTGTAAACTCGTCAAACTGGACATTCTCTTTTTGTGGGGCTGCTTTAGCTTCAGCTTTTTCGTTTTCTTCTTTTGATTTTTTCAGTTTGTTTAACTGAAACTCAATCTGACTGTCTTCTATTTTTTCAAATAATAACTCCGGTTTATTTACTTCATGGCCAACACTTAAATTGTCGGCTTTGTCGGCATCTTTCCAGCCAATAGGTTCAATATCAAGGAATTTTCTTAATTTTTGTGCTGTGTCAGGCAGGAATGCCTCAACAACTGTAGAAAGGTTTGCTGTAATCTGAAGGGCAATGTTAAGAATGGTTTTTACGCGTTCTTCATCAGTTTTTATTATTTTCCAGGGCTCTGTGTCGGCAAGATATTTATTTCCCAAACGGGCTAAATCCATACCATATTTAAGGGCTTCGCGAAGGCGGAAGTTTTCCAGGCTGCTTTCAACCTGTTCTTTAATTTTAGGCATTTCAGCCAGGGTATCCTTGTCAAGGTCACTTAGTTCACCTCTTTCAGGGACTTTCCCGTCGAAGTACTTGTGTGTTAGAACAAGGGCACGGTTTACAAAGTTGCCCAGAACAGCCACAAGCTCATTGTTATTTCTGGACTGAAAATCTTTCCAGGTAAAATCATTGTCTTTGGTTTCAGGGGCATTGGCACAAAGGACATACCTTAATACATCCTGCTTGCCGGGAAATTCTTCAAGATATTCGTGTAACCATACAGCCCAGTTTCGAGAGGTAGAGATTTTGTCCCCTTCGAGGTTAAGAAATTCATTAGCCGGAACATTTTCGGGCAGAATGTATGTTCCATCAGCTTTTAGCATTGACGGAAAAATAATACAGTGAAAAACAATATTGTCCTTACCGATAAAATGGAGCATTCGACTGTCTTCATCTTTCCAGTACTTTTCCCAGTCAGGGGTCAGTTCTTTGGTGGCAGAAATATAACCAATCGGGGCATCAAACCAGACATAAAGAACTTTTCCTTCAGCTCCTTCAACCGGAACAGGAATGCCCCAGTCAAGATCCCGGCTAACAGCACGGGGCTGCAACCCGGCATCTATCCATGATTTGCATTGTCCGTAAACATTGGATTTCCAGTGTTTGTTTTGTTCAAGAATCCACTCTTTTAGCCAGGGTTCATATTTGTCAAGAGGTAAAAACCAGTGCAGCGTATCTCTTAGTTCAGGGGCACTTCCCGATAAGGTCGATTTTGGATTTATAAGGTCTGTTGCACTCAAAGAAGAGCCACAAGACTCACACTGATCGCCATAAGCACCGTCACTATTACATTTAGGGCAAGTTCCGGTTATATATCTGTCTGCCAGAAACTGTTGAGCTTCTGTGTCGTAATACTGTTTGCTGGTTTTTTCTACAAATTCACCTTTATCATAGAGGGTACGGAAAAAATCTGATGCCGTTTTTTTGTGTTCCTCAGATGTTGTTCTTGAGTAAATGTCAAAGGAGATTCCAAAATCAGCGAAAGCTTTTTTATTTATTTCGTGATATCTGTCTACAATATCCTGTGGGGAGACATTTTCCTTTTTAGCTTTAATGGTAATCGGGACCCCGTGTTCGTCGGAGCCACAGATAAAAATGGCGTCACGTCCCCTTTGACGGAGGTAGCGGACGTAAATATCAGCAGGAACATAAACTCCGGCCAGATGTCCTAAATGAACCGGGCCATTCGCATAAGGTAAAGCAGCAGTAATCAAATATCTTTTATAGTCTTTCATTCTAATTTTATTTTAGTTTTAAGGTCAGCAATGTTATAAAACAGATGAGTTCCCCTGAAAAAGGGGCGGTTTAGTCAAGCAGAAGTTGAGGAGCTCAAAATTAACCAGAAAGACAGATCAATTTATTGAGTTCCCGGTTTGCTTAACATATGAATTATAACTTCAATTCACTAACTTTAAATCGTTAAATTCTTCCTGCTAAAAGGAAAGCGTTTGCAAAGATATTTATTTCAGCACATCAAAGAAAATAAAACGGAACTAATGGCTGAATTTGAAAAACCAGCATTATTAAATACAGGCGACAAAGTTGCTATTGTTGCCCCGGCCGGAATGGTGGAGCCTTCTTATATTGAAAGGACAACAGAGATTTTGGAAACCTGGGGGTTAAAAGTTGAGAAAGGAAAACATTTGCTTTCCCGGTACCATCAGTTTGCAGGTAAAGATGAACAGCGGCTTGAAGATTTTCAACAGGCGATAGATTCGGACGAAGTCAAGGCTGTGATATGCGCCAGGGGGGGCTATGGAACAATAAGGATAGTAGATAGGATAAACTGGAATAAGTTTAGGCAAGCCCCTAAATGGATAACCGGATTTTCAGATATTACATCAATTCACCTGTCTGTTCTGGAGCAGGGAATTCAGTCGGTTCACAGCATAATGCCGATAAATATCGGCGAACTGGAGATTAACAGTCAACCAGTAGAGATGCTAGCCCGGGTTCTTTTTGAAGGGAAAGTTGAGTATGAACTTCCTGTAAATGATTTAAACACAACCGGAACAGAAATAGCCCCCGTAACAGGAGGGAATTTATCTTTAATTTATGCATTGGCAGCAACACCATTTGCGGCAAACCTGGAGGGGAAAATTTTATTTCTGGAAGATGTTGGTGAAGATTATTATCACATTGATAGAATGATGCAAAGTCTCAGGTTGTCAGGTGTTCTTGAAAAACTGAGTGGCTTAATTGTCGGTGGGCTTACCCAAATGAAAGATGACAAACGTCCATTTGGAAAAACCCCTAAAGAAATAATTGCTGAAGTAGTGGAAGATTATGACTATCCTGTTGTATTCGATTTTCCGGCCGGACATATGAAAAATAACCTGCCGGTAATTTTAGGTGCAAAAACGGCTATGGAGGTAACAAATAAATACGCCAGGGTTAAATTTGAGTAGCATGGCTGAACATATATCTTTAGGAAAAGAAGGGGAACAAATTGCAGCGGCCCATTTGGAAAAATCGGGTTATGAAATCCTGGAATTAAACTGGAAACATGGCAGAAAAGAAATAGATATTATTGCCCGGAAGGAAAATATTATAGCTATTATTGAAGTCAAGACAAGGACAACAGATTATTTCGGAACTCCAGAAGAAGCGGTAACATTGTCGAAACAAAAGTACCTTATACTTGCAGCCGATGCCTTTGTAAATGAGCTTGATTCAGAGGTAGATGTAAGGTACGATATCGTTTCAATAATAAAACAAAGGGATAATATCTGTGTAAAGCACATTGAAGATGCTTTTGTACCCTTACTGGAATAATGAACAATAGGTTTGAAGTTGCATGATTAAAAAACTTATACTGAACAGTTCAATATATATGGTAACAGGTTCCAGGAGGTATTAGCCTTTATTCGGTTCTAATAAAGCATTTTTTAAAGCAAAAAACTTATCAGACGGTCAAAATGAATATTGAAGAAATTCGTAAATATTGTATTGAAAAGAATGGAGTAACTGAAAGCTTTCCTTTCAATGATACAGCTTTGGTTTTTAAAGTAATGGACAAGATGTTTGCTTTACTGGATCTGTCGGAAGAATCCAGAGGTATCAGTTTGAAATGTAAGCCGGAACTGGCAATTGATTTGAGGGAAAAGCATCCCGACGTTACCCCGGCATACCATTTTAATAAAAAACACTGGAACGCAGTAGTTATTGATGGAGCTGTGCCTGCAAATATGATAAAAGAATGGATTGACCATTCTTATGAGCTTGTAGTGAACAGTTTAACGAAAAAGAAACAGGAAGAGTTGAAATACTTATCTCAAAATGGCTAATACGGCAAGAAGGCTCCTCCGGATAATTTTAATAGTATTCATTGCATTGGTTGTTGGGGCATTAATGATACATTTTGCAGGACCTCTTGTAATTATTAAAACTTCCACTAAGGTTTTTAAAGCATACAGGAATATTGAACGGGGGGATCTAGCAAAAACAAATGTTGAGTACGACTCATTATTCATACAGACAAAAGATAGCCTTCTGCTGAGAGGTTTTTTAATTTATACGCCAGAAGAAAGGCAAAAAGGGACAATTATTTTTTTGCATGGGATTAGGGCTTCGAAAGAGATTTTTGTGGATATAAGTGAAAAACTGGCCGGCAAAGGCTATAATAGTGTAATATTTGATTTGCGGGCCCATGGCGAAAGTGAAGGTAAATACTGTACTTTTGGTTTTAAGGAGAAGTATGATGTGGTTTCATTACTCGATTCTCTTGATAAAAAGGAAATAAGCAGAAATTACGGAGTTTGGGGGCAGTCTTTAGGAGGTGCTGTTGCTTTGCAGTCACTTGAGATAGAGCCACGTTTAAAGTTCGGTGTTATTGAGAGTACATTTTCTTGTTACCAGGTTATTGTGCATGATTATGTAAAGTATAACCTGAAATTCAACATAGAACCAGTTACGGACTATCTTATAGACAGGACGGAAAAACTCGGGCAATTCAATGCAGACGGCATTCACCCGGCCGAGTCGGCCCGTAATGTTTATCAGCCTGTTGTGGTGGCACACGGAGAAGTTGATAATCGCATTGATAACCGTTATGGAAAGGAAATATTTGAGAAACTGGCTTCCGAAAAAAAGAAATTTATACTTGTTGACAGCGCAAAACACAGCAATGTGTGGTCTGTTGGAGGCGAAGAATATTTTGAAAGAATTTTATCCTTCATAACAAATTTCAAATAGATTTCAATATACTTTTCAACTTATATTCAATTGTTATTTCCTTCATTTTAATTATATTCAAAGTTAAATTAATATTAAGTGGGGATACTTTGTTTTTTGATCATGTTGTGATATGCAAAAAATTTCATGTAAGTTTGCCCCCTATTGAAGATGAAGCATTTAAGAAGTGGAAGATAAAGATAACATAAATTCGTCGGTTGATGCGAACAGTTGTGAAGACTGTCCAAATTTAAGGGTGCAGGATAGAAGGCATTGTTCTAAGCCTTGTAATTCAGGGTGTTTTAAGCTGGAATCTCATGATTGGCTGGAAGAAATTTCCGAGCTGGACTCATTTAATGAAGTTGTAGAAGTAAGGTTTAAAAATACGCGAAAAGCCTATTTTCTTAATCCAAACCAGTTAAGGTTGAAAAAGGGGGATATCGTTGCTGTTGAAGCCTCACCAGGGCATGATATTGGAGTGGTAAACCTAACCGGGCAAATAGTTAAGTATAAGCTTAACTCCGAAGGGATAGATATTGATGATCAGGAACTTAAACGGGTTTACCGAAAAGCCAAACCTGTTGATGTTGATAAGTGGAAAGAGGCAATAGCCCTGGAACATCAGACGATGATCCGTTCCCGAAAGATATCTGCAGAAATGGGATTGGAGATGAAAATTGGGGATGTAGAATATCAGGGGGATAAAACAAAGGCAATTTTTTATTATATAGCCGATGACAGAGTAGATTTTCGCCAGCTCATAAAAGTGTTTGCCGAAGAGTTCAAGGTAAGAATTGAAATGAGGCAAATCGGAGCACGTCAGGAAGCCGGAAGAATTGGCGGGGTCGGTTCATGTGGCAGGGAGCTGTGCTGTGCTTCCTTTATTACAAACTTTGTTTCTGTAACTACCAATGCAGCTCGTTTTCAAGAAGTATCACTTAATCCCCAGAAACTGGCCGGACAATGCGGAAAGCTTAAATGTTGTTTGAACTATGAACTGGATTCTTATTTGGATGCACAGGAAGATTTTCCGGATACCTCTGTAGTATTGAAAACTAAGTATGGAACAGCAATTCACCAGAAGACAGATGTGTTCAAGCGCACAATGTGGTACTTGTACAAGGAAAAAGATAAGCAGACCATTACCTGTATGACAGTTGATACTGTTTCAGATATTATATCTAAAAATAAAAAAGGAGAGTATCCCGATAACCTTAAGGGAGTTGAAGAAGCAGCTATGGCCTCTATGTCTATGATTGAATATCAGAATTCAGCCGGACTTGAGAGCCTTACAAGATTTGAAGATAAGCCTGAAAAATCGGAAAAACCAAAAGCAAAAAATAAAGGGAAGAACCGAGGCGCTGCAAATAACTCCAATGCCGGAAATAAAAAGGGCGGGAATAAACCTTTCCGTAAAAATAGAAAAAAGGGAGGCCCTAACCCTAATCCTAATCCTAAATCAGAAAAACGAACAAAATAACAACCATGCGGTATTATATATCCATAGTATTCTTTTCAGCTTTATTCCTGTTTTCCTGTACTCAGGAAAAGGTATTTGATGAAGTTAAGCCGATCCCGAAAACCGGTTGGGAAGATAAAGAAAAAGTTATGTTTACGGTACCTGTTACAGATACGTCTTTAGTTTATGATATCTGGGTACATGTACGTAATTCAACAGACTATGAGTTTAGCAATTTATGGATGTTTATAAATACGGTTGCCCCGAATGGGGATTCAATGACTGATACTGTGGAATTTATTTTGGCAGATCCGTCTGGAAAGTGGCTTGGTTCCGGCTTAGGGGCGATAAATTCCATGTTAGTATCATATAAGAACAACATACGTTTTCCGTTCAGGGGAATATATACCTTTGAGTTTAAGCAAGCTATGAGAAGAGAACAGCTTTCAGGGATACTGGACGTTGGAATGCGCATTGAAGAAAGAAAATAAGTAAGATAAATTGATAAAATAAGTGTCAAAAGGTAAGTTAAAGAAGTTCGCAGAGTTGAATACCTTTGAACATGTTATTCAACCAAAATTTGAAGAGGTTTTCAGAAAAGATCATACACTAAAAGGAAACTGGAACAAAACGTTTTTTAAAAACAACAATCCGATAACACTGGAACTTGGATGCGGAAAAGGTGAATATACAGTAGGGTTGGCAAAAATGTTTCCTGAAAGAAACTTTATTGGAGTGGATATAAAAGGTTCCCGGATATGGAGAGGGGCCAAAGAAGCAAAAGATGGAGGACTGGAAAATGTTGGCTTTATTAGAACCAAGATCGATCATATTGCTTCTTTTTTTACAAAAGATGAAGTAGAAGAGATCTGGTTTACTTTTCCTGACCCTCAACTAAAAAAACCACTTAAACGGTTAACATCCAGTAGGTTTTTGTCTTATTATCAGCAATTGCTTAAAGATAAGGGGGCAATTAACCTTAAAACAGACAGTGAAGTACTTTATGCGTATACCAAGGCTCTGGCTGAGTTAAACGGGTTTGAAATAGAAGTGGCAAATGATGACATTTACGCTTCGGGGCAGGTTGATGAAATTCTGTCGATTAAAACATATTATGAAAAAGGCTGGCTCGCCCAGGGATTAAAATCGCATTATATACGTTTTAGATTAGCGAATTCAAAAACTATTCAGGAACCGCCAACAGATGATGAATGAACCGGGCTTTTTTGAGAAAGTTTATGAAGTTGTAAGAAAAATTCCTGAGGGAAGAGTTACATCATACGGAGCAATAGCAAAATTTATAGGTGCCCCCGGAGCGTCCCGTATGGTGGGATGGGCATTGAATAACTCACACATCGGAGACAATTATATTCCGGCACACAGAGTGGTGAACAGAAATGGTGTCTTAACAGGAAAACATCATTTTAGGTACCCGGAACTTATGAAGGAATTACTGGAAAATGAAGGCGTGGCCGTGGAAAATGATAAAATAGCAGAATTTAAAAACCTTTTTTGGGATCCCTCTTCAGAATTAGTCTAAATAAGAAAAAGTAATTATCTTTAAAGCCTCAATCAAGAAAAGCATATCCGTACATATGTTAAATACAACAGAGCAGGTTTTAGCCGTATTGGAGAGAATAATACATCCCTCTACAGAAAAAGATATTATATCAATGGGTTTGGTTCAGAACATTGTTATTGATAACAATAAAATAAGTTTTGAATTAAACTTCCCGTCTTTCAATGATCCATTAAAAAACTCATTGAAAAAGGCTTGTGAGCAGGTTTTGCAGGAAGAGGCCGGTAGTGAAACGGAGATAGATGTTAAAGTGGTTACACCAATGAAGCCTGAAAAAGCTAAACCTGAAGATCCACTTGCGAAAGTGAAAAACATAATAGCTGTTTCTTCAGGAAAGGGAGGAGTCGGAAAATCTACGGTAGCGGTTAATCTGGCGGCTGCTTTTGCGGCTACCGGAAAGAAAGTCGGAATAATAGATGCAGATATTTTTGGGCCCTCACTTCCTAAAATGCTGGGGGTTGAAGATGAAAAGCCACTTCTGACGCAGAAAGACGGGAAAGATAAAATTATGCCTATTGAGAAACACGGGCTTAAAATTCTTTCTATTGGTTTTTTTGTTGATAAAAACGACGCTACTGTATGGAGGGGCCCAATGGCTTCAAACGCATTAAAGCAACTTATAAATGACGGGGACTGGGATGAACTTGATTATCTGTTTATTGATTTGCCCCCGGGAACAAGCGATATTCATATAACTATTTCCCAGGATGTGAAGCTTACAGGGGCTATAATTGTGAGTACCCCACAGGATGTCGCCCTGGCAGATGTAGTGAAAGGGATAAACATGTTCAGGAACAAGGGGATTGAGGTTCCGGTATTAGGAATTATAGAGAATATGGCCTGGTTTACACCCGCTGAACTTCCTGAAAACAAATATTACATTTTTGGGAAAGGGGGCTGTCAAAGAATATCAAAAGAAATGGGCGTGCCATTTCTTGGAAGTATTCCAATTATTCAAAGTATAAGAGAAGACGGGGATAAAGGTTCTCCTTCGGTTTTAAATAAAGATCTTACCTCAGAGTATTTCAAAAATATTGCACAGGTAATTCATGTTGAAGCCCTGAAGGCTTTAGTTTAAAATATTTAATAAGGATTACAATGCTAAGTTTAGTTGACAAAAGTGTTCTTGAAAAAATAAATAAAGGAATAGAGTCGGTCCGTCCATATTTAATAGCCGATGGGGGGGACGTTGAGTTAGTAGAGGTAACCCCTGAAAATGATGTAAAAGTCCGGCTGTTGGGGGCCTGCGAGGGGTGTCCATTTAGTCTCATGACGCTGAAAGCTGGTATAGAACAGGCAATTAAGAAGGAGTGGCCGGAGCTAAATACGCTGGAGGCTGTTGAGTAAAAAATATTATTTCCGAATTATTCAGTTATCTTGTTTGCAAATTATACAGGAAAATTATTTTTGCAACAAAATATGTTTTACTTTTTCCAGTTATAATTACAACCGGAAAACCAGTACTTAATTGAGAAAAGCAAATTTTATATATATCGTAATAGCTTTATTGGCTTTTTACTCCTGTTCAACAAAGAAGAACACCGGGGCATCAAGAGGCTATCATAACCTTACTTCCAGGTATAATATCCTTTTTAATGGAACAGAAAGTTATAAAAAAGGGATGCTTACCCTCCAAGGGACTTATGTAGATGATTACAGCGCCCTTCTTCCAGTATTCCTTTATCAGAATCCGGAACAATTGTCAGGTATCAGTGGAGATATGGATCGTTCAGTAAAGAAAGCCACAAAGCTTATCTCGATGCATTCAATAACAGCAAAACCTGAAATTAAAGATGATCGGGAGTTAACACAGAGCGAAAGGGATTTTTATTCCAAAAGTGAGTTTAACAAATGGGTAGACGATGCTTACCTTTTAATGGGGAAAGCTTATTTTTATCAAAATGAGCATGAAAAAGCTTCCGAGACTTTCAGTTATCTGCTTGCTAATTTCTCAAATGAGCCAACGATACATGAAACAAGAATTTGGCTGGCCAGGTTAGCAATTGAAAAAAACAGGTTTAAAGAAGCAGAAGAATATATTGGTGTATTGGAAGAGGAAAAAGAACTTCCCAAACACCTTTGGAGTGAATTAAAAACAACTTTGGCTTACCGTGCAATACTGAAGGAAGATTATGAACAGGCCATAATATTTCTTAAAGAGGCACTGGAAACTATAAAGTCAAAGTATTTTAAACAGCGTTATAACTACATCCTGGCTCAGTTGTATCAAGAAACAGGACAATCAGGAACTGCATCGGAATATTATCAGACGGTAATAAAAATGAACCCTCCGTATGAAATGACATTTAATGCGAGGATTAATATGGCTTTAACCTATCAGTCCGGTGCAAGTTCTATGAAAGATATTGAAAAACAGCTCCAGAAAATGCTGAAAGACGACAAGAATATTGACTTTCAGGACCAAATATATTATGCCTGGGGAAATCTTTATTATAAAGCCGGTGATGTTGACAAAGCACTGGAGTATTATTTAAAGTCTACAGCAGCAAGCAAGGGTAACACCTCTCAATTGGCAAGAACATATTTAACTGTCGCGGATATTTACTATGAACAACCTCAATATGTTCCGGCACAGTCGTATTACGATAGTGCAGTCGGCATAATAGATGTAGGTTACCCGAACTATCCGGTTATTTATGCGAAGTCAATTAGCCTTACCAACCTGGTAGCCCAGATTCAAACCGTAGAGTTGGAAGATAGTGTGCGAAAGCTCTCCGCAATGCCCAAGCCGGAGTTGTATGCTTATATTGACAATATAATTGTTGAAGAAAGAGAAAAACAGGAGGAGCAACGTTTAAGAGAGCAGGAGGCCTTGCTTCAAAGTAATCTGAATACTCAGCAACAGTTTGAATTACAATCGAATAATAGGAGTAACTGGTATTTTGACAATCCGACATCACTTAACTTAGGAAAGCAGGAATTCAGAAAAAAATGGGGCCCTCGCAAGCTGGAAGATAACTGGCGACGGAAAAATAAAAGTACCGTAACTTTCGATGCCGGCGGAGACACGGGTTTAGGGGACGAAGGTGATGAGCAGTCAGGAGATGCAGCCTCAGGCAAAAAGTCAAAAACAAATAAATTTTCAAGAGATTATTATTTGGCAGATATTCCTTTTACGGATAGTGCAATAGATGCCTCTCATAAGAAAGTTCAGAATGCCCTTTTTGAGATGGGTGGAATTTACAGTAATGAACTAAAGGACTATGAAAAGGCAATAAGTGCCTATAAAGAACTTTTAAGCCGCTATCCCGGCTACGAAAATAAACTGCAGGTGTATTACAGGCTATATACCATAGGCAAAGAAACGAATGATAAAAGTCTTGTTTCAACCTATCAGCAGAAGATTATTAACGAGTATCCGGAAAGTAATTACGCTAAAGTATTAACAGATCCGGAATACTTCAAAAAAATTGAAGAAGAAGAGAAAAAAGTTCACAGACAATATGCGCAGACCTATCAGGACTTTGAAAACAGGAACTTTACGCAGGTGGCCAGTGTGTCAAAAAGGATAATTGATGAGAATCCGGAACATGAATTAATCCCTCAGTTCGATTACATGTTGACCATTGCTGAGGGGCAGTCAAAAGATACGGCTGTGTTTATTGATGATTTAAAGAAATTAATATCCCGTTACCCGGGCTCTGATATAGCTGAAAATTCCAACCTGCTTATTGCCTACTTAAAGGATGCAAATCCTGAAGCCGCAGAGAAACAAGAAATTAAACAGGCTGTTGAGCTGTATAAACTTAACCTTTCTGAAGAACATCTGGTTATCGTTTCTGTAAATCATAAAGCACAAAGTAACCAGATGATGTTTAATATAATCAATTTCAATATTGATAATTTTGAAGAAGAGGATTTAAAAGTACAAAAATATGATCTGAACGGAACTTATCTGCTTTCAGTGGTTAAGTTTAAAGATTCAAAACCGGCAATGGCCTACTATAGCCAATTAAAAGAATTCCCTGATTTGTGGAGGGATGTGGAGCAAAGGGCCTCAGACATTTTTGTTATCTCAAAAAGTAACTACGAGTTACTTAAAAGGGAAAACAAGCTTAAGCAATACCTGCTCTTCTTTAAGAAACAATACTAAAAATAGAACTATGAAGCAAGTATCAATACTTTGGACAGATGACGAGATTGATCTGCTCAAACCTCACATATTATTTCTGGAACAAAAAGGATATTGTGTAGAAACAGCAAGTAATGGAGATGATGCCATACAGTTAGTGTCTGCAAAGAATTTTGATTTGGTTTTTCTGGATGAAAATATGCCGGGTAAAAGCGGACTAGAAACACTATCGGTAATTAAGAGCATGCATCCTGGTTTGCCTATCGTTATGATAACCAAAAGTGAGGAAGAAGATATAATGGACGCAGCGATAGGCTCTCAGATTTCAGATTACCTCATAAAGCCGGTAAAACCAAACCAGATACTCCTTTCCATAAAGAAAAATATAGATACAAAGAAGTTAATTACAAAGGAAACTACGAGTGCCTACCAGTCAAAGTTTGGACAAATAAGCCTTGATATAAATAGTGCCAGAAATTTTAATGACTGGGTGGGAATATACAAAAAACTGATTTTTTGGGAACTGGAGCTTGAAAAATCAGAAGACAGCAGCATGAATGAGGTCCTTCTTATGCAGAAGTCGGAAGCAGGGAACGAATTCGGCAAATTCATCAGAAATAATTATTTCAATTGGTTTGAATCGGAGAATGCTGAACGGCCATTGCTATCTCCTGGCATTATAAAAAATTCTGTATTACCGGTGTACGAATCAGAGGGCAAAGTTGTCTTTATCCTGATAGATAACCTTCGCTATGATCAGTGGAAAACCTTTCAGCCACTGATTAGTGAGTTTTATTCCATAGAGAAGGATGAAGCATATTCAAGTATTTTACCGACCGCGACGCAGTATGCCAGAAATGCTATCTTTTCAGGGTTGATGCCGGCAGAAATTATGTCCAGGTACCCGGACCTCTGGCTAAATGATGATGACGAAGGTGGTAAAAACCAGTTTGAGGAAGAACTCTTTGTATCGTATATGAAGAGGATGGGAGTAGAGATGAAACATTTCTACTCCAAAGTATCTTCAAATAAAGCCGGGATGAAACTGGTCGAGAATGTCGATAACCTGATGCAAAACGATATAATCCTTATTGTCTATAATTTTGTAGACATGTTGTCTCATGCAAATACGGATATGGAAATGATCAGAGAACTGGCATCAAGCGATTCAGCTTATCGTTCATTAACATTAAGCTGGTTCCAGCACTCACATTTATATGAATTATTAAAACAGTTCGCTGACAAAGGAATAAAAGTTGTCCTGACAACCGATCATGGAACCATCCGGGTAAATAAACCGGTTAAGGTTGTGGGGGACAGAACGACTTCAAAAAATTTACGGTATAAGCTTGGAAAAAACCTTTCTTATAAATCAAAAGAAGTTTTTGATGTAAAAAACCCTTCCAGTATCCATTTGCCAAAATCCACACTTAGCTCTAGGTATATTTTTGCTTATGGAGATAGCTTTTTGGCTTATCCCAACAATTATAACTATTATGTAAACTATTATACCAATACGTATCAGCATGGGGGAATCTCCATGGAAGAAATGATATTGCCCCTTATAACACTTACCCCGAAAGTTTAAGTCACTGCGACAATTATTTAAGGAGTGCTGGAAGAATTGAGATCAAGAACCCGGACTGCGCCCATAAGCAAAGCAGTTCAGGGATTTGTGTAATACTTTTTGCTCCCCCAAGGTGAAACCCAAACAAAATTCCGAGGTTGATATCCAATCGGTTTGCTGGGAAGTCGTTTATTTCATTTTGATAAAAGATTGGAAGGTATTTAAGACTATATTTGCAGGAAAAGCATATTCTGCGAGTAAATGAAACGTATTAACCTTAGACTGACACTTGATAACGCCGAAAACGTGGCAGAAGAGTTCCTTCAGTTAACAGGAGGAAACAGAAAATTTGCATTTTTTGGTAGTATGGGAGCAGGAAAAACAACCTTTATTACCGAATTGTGTCATAAACTTCGGGCAATTGATTTGGTGAGTAGTCCAACATTCTCTATCGTAAATGAATACGAAACAGAGTCCGGGGAAATCATTTATCATTTCGATTTTTACCGGATAAATAAGTCAGATGAGCTATATGATATTGGTTTTGAGGAATATTGCCTTGGAGAAAGCTGGTGTTTTGTTGAGTGGCCGGAAAAAGCAGAAAGCCATTTGACTGCCGATTTTATACCAGTAACCATACATATTGTTAACAGTGTGGAACGGGAACTACAAATAAATATTCCTGAATAAGTTTTTTATTTAAGCTATTTGAAAGTCGTTGAATTTTACTTAATTTGAGGAGTTGAGATAAACGAATGAAATATGGTTGATCAAAAGTCTGGTTCTTCTAGTCCGTTAATGTACACCGGACTACTTCCACAAGAAGAAATGCTTGAAATAGGAAAAAAACAGAGAAAACTCTTAATAGGATTACCAAAAGAAGATCAGCAATTAGAAAAGCGAATTGGTCTTACCCCGGAAGCTGTTGAAGTCCTTGTAAATAATGGACATGATGTTATCATTGAAAAAGATGCCGGCCAGGGAGCAAGATATAATAGCACAGACTATAGCGAGCATGGCGGATACATTGTCGAATCTAACGAAAAAATATGGAACGCAGATATCATAGTCAAAGTGTCCCCGTTAACATGTAATGAAATTGACAAAACGAAGGGAAACCAGATAATCTTTTCGCCAGTCCATATAAATCAGCAAAGCAAGAAGTATTTTCAAGGCCTGATGAGAAAAAAAGTAACAGCATTCGGCTTTGAGTATGTGCAAAATGAGTATAACAGCTATCCGATATTACAATCAATGAATGCAATATCCGGGAGTACGGCAATAATTATTGCGGCAGAACTTTTAAGTAATATTTCCGGAGGAAAAGGCGTCTTGTTGGGCGGAGTTACGGGAATAACACCAACAGAGGTAGTTATACTAGGTGCGGGCACAGCAGCAGAATCGGCAACAAGGGCAGCGCTAGGTATGGGGGCATTTGTTAAGCTGTTTGACACTTCAGTACAAAACCTGGAACAAATTCAGAAAAACATAGGGATGCGCCTGCACACATCAATTTATCATCCACAGGTTTTTGAAAGGGCTTTGCAATCAGCCGATGTCTTAATAGGTGCAGTGGACCTCCTGAATTCAGGACCAAGGTTCTTTGTTACAGAAGATATGGTAAGACGGATGAAAAAAGGGGCCGTAATTATTGACCTGGCAATTGATCAGGGAGGGTGTATCGAAACTTCAGAGTGCCGGACACTCGCAAACCCTGTTTTCTATAAACATGAGGTCGTACACTACAGCGTTTCAAATATTCCCTCAAGGGTAGCACGGACGGCTTCAATAGCGATAAGCAACATATTGTCTCCAATATTGCTTGATATTGGAAATTCAGGAGGAATAAAGCCTTTTTTGAAAGAAAACATGGGGGTACGAAGGGGAGTGTATATGTACAACGGAATTCTGACAAATGAAAGGATGGGAGAAATGTTTCAAATGACTTACAAAGATATTGAGCTTTTAATGGCAGCCTTTTAAGGTAATAATTTTGTTAAAAAGGAATAAGCAGATATTAACCAGAAAGTTACAAGTATTTAATTTTTTGTTATTTGTAACAATAGTGGCTGTTTCAGCTCAACAACCTACCTATTATCTGAACCCGGATAAAAAACTCTATCAGTATAACCTTGAAACCTGGACAACGAAGGAGGGACTTCCAACAAATTCGGTTTTAAACCTGCAACAGTCAAAAGAAGGGTATTTATGGATTTCAAGTTACGACGGCCTAATTCGGTTCGATGGGCATAAGTTTTATGTTTTTGACAAATTCAATACGCCGGAATTAAAGAGTAACACAATTAAAAAAATAGTCCAATCTAAAGACAGTACTTTATGGATTACCACACAGGGGAGTGGATTGATTTCTTACAAAGACAAATGTTTTAGGCGGTATGGAGAAGAGTTAGGGCTGAATAACCTATACAGTGTGGTTTATCCTGATAAAAAGGGGCGTATATGGTCGGCAGCACCGGGTAAAGGTCTGTTCATATTAGAAGGAGAGGAATTTACGTTTGTGAAGCTTCCGGATTTGTCTGAAAATGATGAAATCCATGCAATTGTAGAGGACGATAAAGGTGTGATGTGGTTCGGGACTCTCGGAAAAGGTTTATATTCATACGCTCAGGGCAAAGTGAAAAATTATAATGCTAATGACGGACTGTTAAATAACTGGATATATTCTTTATTTGTTGACAGAAATGGGCTGTTGTGGATTGGGACAAATTCAGGTCTGTGTTTTTATGACGGTGATAATTTTAAAAAATATGATATTCCGGGAATAGGATCTGTTAATGAAATTACAGAGGATATTTACGGAAACCTTTGGATTTGTTCAACAACTGGTTTGTTCAGGATAAATTACCGTACAAAAGAGAAAGAACACTTAAATGCAGCAAAGGGGCTTCATCATAATTTTGTAAACGACATAATGTTTGATCAGGAGGGCAATCTCTGGATGGCAAACTATAAAGGTGGGATATCACGGTTAAGGGATGGAAAGTTCATCAATTATTCTGGCATAGGTGGTTTACATGGGAAAGTGGTAAATGCAATTTGCGAACTTGATACAAATAAATACCTTGTTGCTTTCGATAATGGGCGCATGTCTGTAATAGATAATGGGAATATAAACTTGTTTTCAACGAAAACCAGGCTTGAGGGGAAGCGCATAAGGCATTTGTTGAAAGATAGTAAGAATAATCTTTGGATAAGTACTTACTCAGGATTGCTAAAAGTGTCCCCGGATAGAAAAGAAATATGGTACAGGAACAAAAACGGCTTACTCCCCATAGCTCAAATAAGGCTGACTTATGAAGATTTGAAAGGGAGGCTTTGGGTCGGTACAAAGAACCAGGGGCTTATAAGAATAAACCAGGATAATTCTTTAACCGTATTTAATACCAGCAATGGGCTAAGTGCTAACCTAATTATGTCGGTTGAAGAGCT
Organism: Bacteroidales bacterium; assembly: GCA_965230395.1. GTDB lineage: Bacteria > Bacteroidota > Bacteroidia > Bacteroidales > UBA10428 > UBA10428. Next base: position 6,112,580 of record CBDDKV010000002.1, on the reverse strand, counting down.
AAAAAGCGGGGAAATTCTTGTTGGGACAAGTGAAGGAAACGGAGGGTTGAATGTTATTTCCGGCGATTCGGTGGAAGCCGTTTATTCAACAAAGGAAGGGCTGATCAGTGATGTTGTTTTTAACACATATACAGATTCTTCCGGTATTACCTGGATTGCTTCAGATGGAGGGCTATGCCGCTTTAAGGATGGGAATATTAAATGTTTCACTAAGGAAGACGGGCTGGCCGATGATTCTCCGTTTGATATTCTTGAGGATAGATTTGGAGGACTATGGCTGCCTTGCAGCAAAGGTTTAATGAAGGTTGACAAACACGAATTAATAAATCGGGATGAGGGTAGCACCAAAAATATATCCTGCGTTTTGTACAGCCAAAAAGATGGAATGCACCAACAGGAATGCAACCCAACAGCAAAAACGGTGAAAGCTTCTGATGGAACACTCCTGTTTCCAACCATAGATGGTATTGCACAAATTGATCCCGAAGATATTCCCACGAATAATTTTGTGCCACCGGTAATAATTGAAAAGCTTGTTGTAGATGAAGCAGAAATCACTTATTTCGATAATGTCTTAATTGATAAAAATAGCCGTAGGTTAACTTTTCATTTTACCGCTTTGAGTTTGTATGAACCTCATGAGGTTTCATTTAAGTATCAGCTTGAAAAGTTTGAAGATGAATGGAGCCAGGTTAAGGATATGCGGAGTGTTTCATATACAAACTTACCCCCCGGAAACTATGAGTTTAAGGTAATAGCCTGTAATAACGATGGGCTTTGGAATTTCAAAGGGGCATCGTTGAAGTTTCGAATTGAACCGAAATTTTATGAAAGGCTGTGGTTCCCTGCTTTCGTATTCGTGTTCATTCTAGCCGTAGGATATTTAGTGTATGTATTCAGAATTCGCACACTGAAAAAAAGGCAGTCCGAACTGGAAGAAAAAGTAAAATCACGAACAGTTGAAGTTTCAGTTAAAAATGCACAGTTGGAACGACAGAAGAAAGAAATAATAATGCAGGCCGGTGAATTGGAGAAGCAAAAAGTTCAGTTAAATATTTTGAATGCCTCCAAAGACAAGATGTTTTCAATTATTGCACATGATTTGAGAGGGCCACTTGGAAATTTTAAAACAATACTGGATATTTTTATTAATGATCCGGAAGCATATGACGAGGCGGATAAGGAAGAACTGCTTGTTATGCTATCTGAGAACTCCAAGTCGACCTACGAATTGTTGGAAAACCTGTTAAACTGGTCTGTTAGTCAGCAGGGAATTATTAGCTATAAGCCGGAAATATTCCTGGTTGCACCTTTGTTAGAGGAAGTAATTTCAATTGTAATGCCAATGGCTAAACGAAAAGAAATTAAAATAACGAGTAAAATACTCCCGGATACACTTGTTGAAGCAGATGCAAATATGGTTCGGTTAATCTTCAGGAACTTAATCAGTAATTCTGTGAAATTTACCGGACAAAACGGAGATATCCGGGTGTATGCAATTACACGTGGACAAAGAGTGGAGTTTTCTGTAAAAGATAATGGAGAGGGCATGTCTGAAGAATTAAAAGATCATTTATTTGATGAATTAAATAAAACCCTCCATTTTGGGACAAATGGGAAAGATGGAAGTGGGTTAGGGCTTATTTTATGTAAAGAGTTTGTCGAAAAAAATGGTGGGAAAATATGGGTTGAAAGCACATTGGGAAAGGGGAGTACGTTTCATTTTACATTAAAGCGGCCGTGAATTATTGAGGCTAAACAGATATGAAAAGTATTGAGATTTCCGAACGGATATAATGGATTACAAAATACTAACAGAAGAATTTAATTTTATTTTACATGGCAGAAAAAGTTTCATTTGTTTGAGCCTATAGAATGTAGCGGGGAATTTTATCCTTCAGATAAGATTGCAGATGCAAAAAACAATATTGGAGAAGCCACGAAAAGCGATATTGACAAAACAGAAGATCGAACAGGCCATATAGAGGATGGAGGAATATACAGGAGTATTTCCCATGCAGGGGATAAGTGGATGGAACTTGCCTGTCGGGTTGCACTGGAATCGGTGGGTTCGGGAGGCGGACCTTTTGGGGCAGTACTTTTGCAAATTGATTCGGGAACAAACGAGATAATAAGATACTGGCAGACATCAAACAGGGTTACAAGTTTGAATGACCCGACTGCTCATGCCGAAGTAATGGCCATACGGAGTGCATGCAAGTCATTGGAGGTATTTGACCTTGGAGAAATAAGAAGGGGCAGATCCAGATTGCCACAAAAAGGGGAACTTAGCCACTGTATAATGTATAGCAGTTGTGAGCCTTGTCCAATGTGCTATTCAGCCATAATGTGGGCAAGAATTGAACACCTGTTTTTTGCGGCTACGCGTTATGATGCTGCAGTTCCAGGAGTAGATTTTTCTGATGAAGAAATCTATGACGAACTTTCCCGTCCATATAATCAGCGCAAAGTCAGCGTAAGGCACTGTAGTGTGCCCAATTCGCTGGACGCCTTTAATCTGTGGAAGAAGACGGATAAAATAAAGTATTGAATAGAGCAGGTGCAGCGAATATATTAAAATATTATTCGTTAAGAACCATGTAAACTGAACCTAAAGATATTTATTAATAATCACAAGGCCTGAGCCGGAAAGAGTATTTTGAAAAAGAAATTTTTAAAAAATCTCAGCTTTTTTGTCACGCTTAATTTAATTATAAAGCCCGTTTTTGTTTTTGGTATAGACCGGGTAGTGCAAAATAAAGTTGGTGCGGAGATATACGGTAGTTATTTTCCTTTGTTGAACCTGGTATTGATATTTCAGATATTTCTTGATCTGGGTATTGAAAATTATAGTAGAAAGGAAATTGCAGAAAATCCAGGACTGACAAACCGGTTGTTTTCTAATTTTTTAGTCTTAAAAATTGTCTTGTCACTCCTATTTATCGCAATTTTTTCAGTTGTTGGTTTTTTGCTTCCGCAAAGCAGATATGAATGGAAACTTTTGCTGATTCTGTTATTAAACCAGTCGATGGCAAATTTTATTCTATACCTGAGGGCAAATATGGGAGGCTTACAGTTGTTCCGCTCAGAGACTGTTGTTTCAGTGCTGGATAGGTCAATCATGATATTGGTCTGCGGAGGATTGCTGCTAATCCCATACACCTATGCTCACTTCAAAATGGAGTGGTTTGTTCTTTCTCAGACAGTGGCATATGCCGTAACCCTGCTGATTAGTATTATGGTTGTACTTCGTAAGACGGGTAGAATAAAGCTTAACTTAAACTGGCGTTCTTTCAAATCAATTTTCAGGCGGCTTAAGTTATATGCACTTCTGGTTTTACTGATGGCTTTTTATTACCGGGTAGACTCAATATTTCTGCGTTTTCTGCTTGAGGACGGCAAGCTTCAGGCGGGGATATATGCCCATGGTTTCCGAATACTTGATTTCATGTCAAACTATGCTTTGATATTCTCATTCATATTATTGCCCACTTTTGCCAGAATGATACGGCGAAAAGAAAACACAGGTTCATTGCTTAGGTTTGCTTCACTTGCCTTATTTATCCCTTCCATATCCATATTGTCCGGTGTATTTTATTACCGGTTTGAGGTTTTTAGCTTGTTATACACAGAGCATGTTGCATTGTCGGCAAATGTATTCGGTATTATGATCATTAGTTTTCTGGGAATAGGGGTGAGTTATACTTTTGGGGCATTGCTAACTGCAAACGGTAACCTGAGAGAATTAAATATCATGGCAGTATTTGCCGTGTTAATCAGCATAAGCCTAAATAGTATACTGATACCGAGATATGAAGTAATAGGCGCGGCAATAGCTAATGCAGTAGCCCAGATGTTCACAATAGTCTATCATATTTATGTGGTAAAGCAGAAGTTTAAATTAACAACAGACATCCAAATTATGGTTAAAGTTTTATTATTTATTTTGTTCAGTGCCTTAATGGGGTATTTGATTTCAGAAACACATCTTAAATGGTATATTGGAATCTTTGTAGTTAGCGTGGTATCTCTTTTGTTCTCAGTTCTGATCCGTTTATTGAAGATTGAATATCTAAGAGATTTATTTAAAAGAAATTTAGATACATAGATTTTTTTATTAACATGAGGTCGGAGTATATGTCATTTTTATATGTTTTAGTGAAAGTTTTTCATTATGAGTTTGTTAGGATAAAATACATTGAGCCTCTTTGTTTTTACTCGAAAAAGGTTATGTGTTTGTGTTAATAACTAAACCACTGCATTGAGCATATAAATTACTACTTTCGAAAGTAGATTATCTCTTTAGCAATGAGGAAAAGACAAAAAGATACCAGTTTAAGAAGGGTAAACCGACAAGCGATAATGTTTAACGAGCGGGAAATGAACGCGATTAATCACTATTGCGATCGATTTAAAATAAACAATAAATCAAAGTTTATGAGGGAAGCCATTATCACAGAGGTTCTTAAGAAGTTTGAGGAGAACCATCCGACTTTATGGGAAGATACTCAATTGCGTTTATTTTAATTCTTTTAACAAAAAACACCGGGCATATCTCAAAAAAAAGTGCCCCGTAATACTTACAAGACACTTTTATTTGATTGGATTTATGTAGGTATATAATTCCTTTTTTAAACTCTTTTTTAGTTTTTGCTTATACAGGCTCCTGTTTTTCTTCTACTCCTTTACAAGTTCCTTCTCAATTTCTTCAAGACTTTTGCCCTTAGTTTCGGGATAAAACCAAGCCACACAAATCACGGCTATAACCATTAATACACCGTAGATGAAATAAGTTAAGCCAGCTCCAATGTTCTCTAACTGCCACGGAAACAAAGTACTTACCACCCATGAAGTAATTCCATTTAAGGTTCCAGCCACAGAAATACCCAGCCCTCTTATGTTGTTAGGGAAAATCTCCGATAATAAAGCCCACGTAATAGGTCCTAGTGAGATGGAAAAACCAACAACAATACCAGCAATTCCAATAAGTACTAGCATCGAATTTAACTTTATTACCAATTCAAGCATAGCGTCCTTAATAAGCCCATAGTTCGTACTTACCAGACCGGCAGCTTCAATTTTGGATTTAAGCTTTTTATTAAACTCCAATTCTTCAAATCCGCCGGTAGCAGCACCTTCATCTTTAAGCTCTGTTAATAGAATGCGGACCTTTTCTGCATCGGCTATTGCATTAATTATGGATTCTTCGCTCATGGAGATTTTAGAGACAACCTTCCCTTCTTTATACAGCTCGTAATAACCAGCATTTTCTTTTATCGCGTCGGCGGCAAAAACCTTATCGTTTTGTTTTGCTATATTTTGAATGGCAGCATTAACGATACCAGTTGTTACAATTTCAATATCGTTCTGTTCCGGGGTTACTTCAACATTGTATTTTGCGCTATTGAACGAGAAGCCCACAACTAAAGACGAAATAGCAACAATTGATACCCCGATATACAGCAAGCTTTTTCTGCCCAGTTTGTCAATTACTACCATTGAGATAATCGTCATGATAACCATTACGAGCCCAATGATGTTTGACTGCATAAACGGACTCATAGAAGCCCCGGCAAGTTTAAATATTTTCGGGCCAAAGAAGAACACGTTATTTAATCCGGAAACCATTTGGAAAACGGCAATAGACAGGGCAACCAATAAAACCAGGCGCATTTTCTTGCTTAATAATACCCTCCATTGTTGGCCGTAAGTAAGGTTTCCTCCGTCGCTTTTCTTTGCGCTTTCTTTTATTTCAGTAATTTCTTTCTCAGCATATTCAGCCCCAGCAACCCTTGTCATTATTTTACGGGCTTCATCTTCTCTGTTTCTTACCATTAACCATCTTGGACTTTCAGGGACAGCAAGTAACCCTAAAATATAAATTACCGAGAATACTGTTCCGGCAGCCAGCATAATACGCCATTTTAGCTCGGGATCGGCAACGGCAATGTCAATTACATAGTTTGATACTGCGGCCAAAAAGAAACCAATACCAATATTCAGTTGGTTAAATGAAACTAAAACACCACGTCGTTCTGCAGGTGAAAATTCTGCAAGATAAAGAGGGGCGCAAAGTAAAGATAAACCAATACCAAAACCACCAATAAACCGGGTAAGAAACAAGATGAAATAATTTGGGGCCAGCCCACTACCTAAAGCTAGAAAACTAAATAGAAAGGCGGCCAGCATGAGCGATTTTTTTCGGCCAAGCCTATCGCTAATAGTGCCAACAAAAAAGTTGCCGACAAATGTGCCCAGCATCGATGCTGTTCCGATAAACCCTTCCTGGAACGGAGTTAAGCCAAATTGCACCTTAAAAAACTCCAATGCTCCACCAATTGTGGATGACATTCCTAATAGCAATCCGCCAATTGACACAATAAGTGCCACTAAAACAGAATATACAGAATTTTTTTTCATAATATAGTTAGGTTAGTACAACAATAAACAATGTTTACATAAGGAGGTTAAGACTGGCAACATGTTTACTCGGATGTACCCTTGATTTTTAATATAGTCAAAATGACTTTGTGAAAGTAATAATTAAATCCGAATTTCCAAAATCATTGATTTGTTAATCAGTGGTCAAAACGGCTGGGGATAAAATAACAGAATAACTTTTTAACAGATTGGTAAAAATATACCGGTTTTTGAAATAAAAAGAGGAAGAGGTTCTTATGTGCGTATTGTTAACTGAATTTATGTAGGGTGAGATAAAAGGGGGCTTTAGGTAAAGGTGCTGAACTTTAGCCCTCTCTTAGTTTTTGGGTTTTTATTCCTGGGTAATTTCAAACCATTTAGTCCACGAAAACGTACCTTTACCTTCGTATAGTCTGAATTTGATCAGGCTAATATCCTTCTCGAAGGGGCGCCAGGCAATTTCCATAGCACCTTCCTGGGTCAGGTTGGTAATATATCCTGTTGTCTCCAGCCTCATCTTTTCTGCTTCAGGAAGGGTTAGGTTACTTATAATATCAAGTTTTAATTTTTTTCGGCTAAATGCTTCTTCGAGGGATTCCTCCCCAAAAACAACAAGTTTTGTGGCCTTATATCTGGTGATATATCCTTTGTAAGGGGAAACAGATTTTCCGTTTTCTAGTTGTTCTATATCAGCCCACATTGAAGGGTGCTCCTTTTTTTGTAAAAAGAATTCAGCCTTTTCTTCTGTTTCAACATCTTGAAAAACAACCTGGCGGAATGAGCCTTTTTGTTTGCTGTCCCCAATTAATCCAAATCCGACAATTTTTAAATATCTATTATTCATTTTTAGCAAACTTTTTTAAATCAGGGGTGCAAATATCTTTAATACTGGCAGAGCTTCCTAATTTTTGTTTTAACAAATATGAAAGTTACAAATTCAGTTTATTAAACGGTATTCTTGGAACTGTTAAAGAATTAGAAAAATTTAACAATAATGTTCTGTCAAATCTTTATATTTTTGTCTATTAAATTAAATACTATTCTCTTATGCTGAATAAGGATGAGAAGCCGGGATTTATAGAGAGGTTAAAGTATAAATACCGATTATCGGTTTATAGGGACGAGTCCTATGAAGAGGTTATAAATTTCAGGCTTTCAAGACTAAATGTGTTCGCTATTGGTGGGGCAACACTTCTTGCTTTTATGTTTATCATTGTTTTGGTTATTGCATATACACCGGTGCGGGAGTTCATCCCTGGTTATCCGGATGAGCAAACTTTAAGAAATATTCACGAAAATGCAAAAAGAGTAGATTCCCTTGTGGTGGAATTAAACCGACGTGATAAATACTTTAGTAATATTCAGGCCCTGGTAATGGGTGAAGAGCCCGAAAGTTACGAAACGGACGCAGATACGAATGTTGAATATCAGGATATTAATTTTTCAAGATCTACAGAGGATTCATTAATGAGAGAATTGTTTGAAGGCAAGTCCGAGTTCAACCTTTCAATTGTTAATACCCGCGGGAAGGTTGGCGCAATTTCACAACTGCATTTTTTTCCACCCGTTAAAGGGCTTGTTACCAATGTATTTAATACAGGAATAAACCACTATGGAACAGATATAGTTTCCGGGGTCAATGAGGGGGTAAAAGCAACACTTGACGGTACAGTGACAATGGCAACCTGGACTTTGGAAACGGGTTGGGTTATACAAGTGCAACACAAAGATGATATAATATCAATATACAAACACAATGCAGAATTACTTAAACGGGTTGGTGATTATGTAAAAGCAGGGGATCCTATTGCTATTATCGGGAATTCGGGTGAACTTACTACGGGGCCGCATTTACATTTCGAATTGTGGCATAACGGATTGCCCTTAAATCCTCAGGATTATATCTCATTTTAAGCCTGAACGGGCAATCTATATGAAAAAGCACATTGCAATATTGGGGTCAACAGGTTCGATTGGAACCCAGGCTCTTGAAGTTATCGAGGCGCATCAGGATAAGTTTGAGCTGGAAGCCATTACCGCAAACAGAAGTTCGAAACTGTTAATAGAACAGGCCCTGAAATTCAGGCCTAAGCATGTCGTTATTGCAAAAGAAGAATGGTATTGTGAGGTCTGCGATGCACTTGAAGATTTACCCATAAAAGTTCATACAGGTATAGATGCATTAAAACAGGTTGTTACATTAGAGTCAATAGATATTGTATTAACGGCACTGGTAGGTTACTCTGGTGTATTTCCGACAATCAGTGCAATTGAGGCGGGAAAAAATATTGCTTTGGCCAATAAAGAAACACTTGTTGTTGCCGGTGAACTAATTACAAGCCTTGCCCGAACACGCAGGATTGATGTTTATCCGGTAGATTCGGAACATTCGGCAATTTTTCAGTGTCTGACGGGAGAAGCGCATAATCCAATTGAGAAAATATATCTTACAGCTTCAGGTGGCCCATTCCGTGGAAAGAGCAGGGAAGAGTTACTGCATGTAACAAAAGAACAGGCTTTGAAACACCCTAACTGGGAGATGGGGAGTAAAGTTACGATAGATTCGGCCAGTCTTATGAATAAAGGTTTGGAGGCTATTGAAGCGAAGTGGCTGTTCGGATTAGAGCCGGAACAGATTGAAGTAATTGTTCATCCTCAGTCCATCATCCATTCAATTGTACAGTTTAAAGATAGCTCAATGAAGGCGCAAATGGGACTTCCCGACATGAGGCTGCCAATACAGTACGCTATTGGGTACCCGGAACGTCTGGAATCTGATTTTCCACGATTTAATTTTATGGATTACCCAAAACTGACATTTGAGAAACCTGATGTAGAAGCTTTTCGCAATCTGGACTTGGCTTATCACGCCATGAAACAAGGGGGGAATATGCCTTGTATAATGAATGCAGCCAACGAAATCGTAGTTGAAGCTTTCCTTAATGATAAGATCGGTTTTGTAGAAATGTCATCTGTTATAGAACAATGTATGCAACATATCAGTTTTATTAACCACCCGACACTGGATGATTATGCGGATACTGACAGGGAAGCACGTAACTACGCAAAATATCTTGTGGAATAACACTTTATTTTAATCAAATTGTAGCACCTTTTATAAAAGTCTTATTTTTGCAAATCCTTAAAATAGAATATACAGAATGGATACACTTATTAAAATTGGACAATTACTGTTATCTCTCTCAATATTAATTGTTTTACATGAATTTGGTCATTTCCTCTTTGCCAGGATATTTAAAACAAGGGTTGAAAAATTCTATTTGTTTTTTGATCCAGGTTTTTCTCTCTTCAAATTAAAAAAAGGAGAAACCGAATATGGAGTTGGATGGCTACCTTTGGGAGGATATGTTAAGATTTCAGGGATGATTGACGAGTCCATGGACAAAGAACAATTGGCGAAACCTCCACAGCCATATGAGTTCAGGAGCAAGAAGTCGTGGCAGCGCCTGCTGATTATGTTAGGTGGGGTTATTGTTAATCTGATTCTTGGTTTTGTTATTTATACAATGATACTTTTTACCTGGGGTGAAAAATATCTGCCTACTGAAAATATGAAGGATGGAATTTGGGTGACAGATTCTATTATGTATGAAACAGGATTGCAGAATGGAGATAAAATTCTAACAATAAATGGCGAAAAGCCGGAAATGTACTCCTCCATCCTTGAGGAAATGCTTTATGGTGGGGAAATGGTAGTGGAAAGAGGAGGAAAAGAGGTGGAACTTATAATTCCAACAAACCTTGCCGGTATGATTTCAGATAACAGGATTCACAACGAAGGAAATTTATTATCCCCACGTATTCCTTTTGTTATTGGTGGAATACCAGAAGAGTCTCATAATAAGGGTGCCGGATTAATGGTGAAGGATCAGGTGATAGGAATAAACGGGGTCCCTTTAAGGAACTATGATCAATATAAACCTGTTCTTGATACACTCAGGGGAAAAAGAATTATGTTGTCAATAGTCCGGGACAACAAAGAACTTGAAAAGGAGGTCCTGATTAACGAAGAAGGCCTTATTGGGGTAGAAACTGTTGCAAGCATTTATCAACTGGAAAAACTAGGGTACTTCACATTTGTTACTTACAAATACAGTTTTTTCAAGTCTATTCCGGCCGGTTTTAATCTGGCAAAGTCTAAGTTACAATCTTATATTCGCCAGTTTAAACTAATTTTTAATTTTGAAACCGGAGCATATAAAGGTATCGGAGGTTTTAAGGCAATCGGGGGGTTGTTCCCTTCTGTTTGGCACTGGCAAAGCTTTTGGGAATTAACAGCCTTTTTGTCACTCATGCTGGCGTTTCTTAACATATTGCCTATACCAGCTTTAGATGGTGGCCATGTAACTTTTCTCATTTATGAAATGATTACAGGAAGAAAACCAGGAGATAAATTTCTGGAATATGCCCAGATAGTTGGAATGGTATTATTATTATTTTTATTGTTATATGCGAATGGAAATGATATTTACCGTTGGGTGCTCAGCTGGAAAGGTTAAATTATTAGTGAAACTTATTAAATTGAGTGATTATCAACTATCTTTGAATTAGATAAAATTTTATGCTATGATAAATATTCTGGCTTTTTCACCTGGTCCGACAGAAATTATTCTGATAATACTTGCCTTGTTACTTCTTTTTGGAGGTCGTAAAATCCCGGAACTAATGAAAGGTTTGGGGCAGGGAATGAAAGAATTCAAAAAAGCTTCTAAAGCAGATTCGAATGAAGATTCCGGGGACAATACAAAAGCTATTAAAGAAGATTAATGGCCCCAACAAAAAAACTATAAAAAGAAAATTCTTCCGGTTGCTGTCTTTAAAAATGGGCATTGTAGCCGGAGGGTTTATTCTCTTTTTGTCAGTAATTCTTGTATTTGTCTTAAGTAAAAGCACTTCGGAAGTAAAAGCAGAGACAGGGGATCCCGGCAAGTTAAAACAAGCAGACAGTTTAAATTTGGAACAATCCCTCCAGCTTCTGAATTCATTAACCTCCATTGATCTTAAATATCATAGGGATGTTCAGTATTATGTAAACCTTTATTTGAATGATAGGCGCCCTGCCTTAGAAAGAATACAGGCACGTTCTGAGCTTTACTTTCCTATCATAGAGGAAATGCTTGATAAACATTCACTTCCTTTGGAATTAAAATATCTGGCTGTTGTAGAATCTGGTTTAAACCCATTAGCTAAATCTAAATCAGGGGCAGTTGGGTTATGGCAGTTTCTTTACAATACATGTTACCTTCTTGACTTAAAGGTGAATACGTATGTTGATGAGCGCAGGGATGTGTATAAATCTACGGATGCTGCATGTCGCTATTTATCATATCTTTATAGTACTTACAACGATTGGAATCTTGCTTTGGCTGCATATAACGGAGGCCCCGGAGAGGTAAGAAAAGCAATTGAACGCTCGGGAGGAATAACCGATTACTGGGAATTGCGCCCTTATTTGTCCAAGCAGGCTGCGGATTATGTACCGGCTTTTATAGCGTTTAATTATCTTCTGACCTGTAATAAAGCTACAGATTTAAAACCAGAGAAAGTTGTATTTCGATATTATGAGACAGATACCCTACACTTATCATCTCCAGCTTCCATATTTGTTATAGCCAGAGAACTGGATATGGACCCAGGAGAATTGACTTACCTGAACCCGGTTTATACAAAAGATTACATTCCAGCAGGTAATTCCTCTTCTACCTTGGTGTTGCCTAAAAAAAAAGTTGACGATTTTTTTAAAAAAGAGAGCCTGATCTATAGTAAGGTTCCAACCAAAAAGAATTACAGACAGTTAGTAGCAGAGGCCGGCCTTACGGATGGCAGGACGTGTATGTTATACATCGTTAAAAGTGGGGATTTTGTACATAAACTGGCCTTGGAACATAACTGTACCGTAGAAAATATAAGGGCTTGGAATAATCTGGACAATAATAATTTATATCCCGGTCAGGAACTTAAAATATGGGTGAAGGACTGATTTGCCAATTGCATGTTGAGAAATCCTTATTTGGCAAACATTTTGCTACAAATATATCTTTACGCTATTAACTTAAAAAAGAAATTTTATGAAAAATATTTTATCCTTAAGTTTTTTCTTATCCGTCATTTTTTTGAATTCATGCAAACAAAGTAGTAGTAATTTTTTGCCGGAAGTTAAAGGGGAGGCTAACGATATTATCGTTGTTATGTCTGGCCCAAAATGGGACGCCGCACCCGGAGAAATTGTAAGGGAGTTTATTGCTGAACCTTTACAGGGCTTACCCATGGATGAACCGAAATTTGACTACTTGTTTGTGCCCCACTCAAATTTCGATAAAGTGTATAGGCGACAACGAAATATTATGATCACCAAAATAGGACCGGATTATAAGGAGAGGGTACTTGTGAAGGAAGATGCATGGGCGAAATCGCAGTTAACCATAACCATAACAGCACCTAGTTCCGAGGCTTTTGTTGAGTTGTATAAAAAGAAGGGAAAAGAAATAAATGAAATAGTTGCAACATATGAACTAAAAAGACTAAGAAATGCATTTAAGGCAAATCCCGAGAAAAACATTATTGAAATATTGAAAAAGGAACATCATGTAAAGCTTGATATTCCAAAAGGGTATAAAGTAAACCTTGATTCATCTGGGTTTGTATGGCTTAGAAACGAATATAGAGAAATTATTGAAGGGGTGCTTATCTATTATTACCCATATAGTGATTCAAATACATTCTCTAAAGAGTACTTACTGAGAAAGAGAAACTCAATTTTAAAGAAATATGTTCCGGGAGAGTTAGAAGGCTCATACATGGCAACAGAGGAACGTTTTAATCTTGAAAGTTATGAATATGAACTGGATGGTAACCGTTACACAAAGGAATTGAGAGGGCTGTGGAAAATCAAAAATGGTTTGGCAATGGGAGGGCCGTTTGTTAGTATAACCCAATATGATGAGGAAAGAAAAAGGATAGTTACTGTGGAAGGGTTTATTTTTGCCCCGGGACATGATAAAAGAAACCTGGTCCGCAGAGTAGAGGCGATCGTATATTCAATGGATTTTGAAACACGAACAGAGTAGAACAAGGCGGAGGGAACTGAAGGAAGCATTGAACGTTCGATTTTGGATCGAATGTTTAATGCTTTTTGCTTTTCTGTACAGTGGGTTTTCTCCCGAATAATTGCTATTTGCTTAAGCATTAATGGTTCTCTGGTCAGAATAGCGCCTGAAATATTCCTGTTGGCTGTTAATATCTGTAATAATGCTTCCTGATTATATCGTTTGAATTTATTATTTTTAGCAGATTTTTAATTTGGAGCAATATACCTAAACCTATGTTGTTCTTTAATAATATTTAGGAATGAAGAACGGTAAAGTTATAGTAGGAATTTCGCAGGGAGATATAAACAGTATAAGTTATGAAGTTATTATAAAAGCACTTATGGATAACCGCCTTTTTGATAACTGTATTCCGGTTGTTTATGGTTCTCCGAAAGTAGCAGCTTACCATAGAAAAGCACTGAATATCGATAACTTTAGTTTTAACAATGTACGTTCGGCAGGTGAAGTAAACACGAAGAGAGCTAATATTATCAGTTGTGTGGATGAAAACATCCGGGTTGAGCTGGGCAAATCAACAAAACAGTCGGGAATGTCTGCCTACACCGCGTTAGAAAGGGCTACACAGGATTTAAAGGAAGGGAAAATAGATGTTCTTGTTACCGGACCTATAAACAAACAAAATATTCAGTCTGAAAAATTCAAGTTTCCAGGGCATACAGAATATTTACAAGAGAAATTCGAAGCAGAAGATGTTTTAATGTTGATGATTAATAATTTCTTTCGGGTTGGAGTTGTAACCGGACATATTCCGATATCAGATGTGCCAAATAGTCTGACCAAAGAAAAAATTCTGGGTAAAATAAAAATACTGAACAATGCTTTAATAACCGATTTTGGAATCCGGAAACCAAAAATTGCTGTTTTAGGCTTAAATCCGCATGCGGGGGATGACGGGCTGATTGGCAGAGAAGACAAAGATATTATCGCTCCAGCCATTCAGGAAGCTGGTGATTTAAACATTTTAGCTTTTGGACCTTTTCCGGCAGATGGCTTTTTTGGCTCAGAATCATACTCGAAATTTGATGCCGTATTAGCAATGTACCACGATCAGGGGCTGATCCCGTTTAAGTCAATGGCCTATAACGGAGGAGTGAATTATACAGTGGGGTTAAATGTAATCCGTACTTCGCCGGCTCATGGTACAGCCTATGAAATTGCCGGAAAAAATCAGGCCTCTGCAGACTCGTTCCGAATGGCAATATATAGTGCTTGTGATATTTTTAAAGCCCGGAATAATTATAAAGAATTAACATTAAATCCTTTAAAATCAACTGATTTATCGGAAAGTTAGTCAACCAACAATAACATTTCATTCATACAAAAAATGTACGAATATATAAGGGGAAAAATAGCTGAACTAACTCCTGCATATGCCGTTATTGAAGCTGGAGGAATAGGCTATTTTATAAATATATCGCTGAATAGTTTTTCCGGCTTACAGGGGAAAGAAGAAGGAAAACTCTTTCTTCATTTATCGGTGCGGGAAGATGCTCATGTACTTTATGGTTTTACAAGCAATAGCGAACGTGAAATGTTCAGGTTATTGATCTCTGTATCAGGAGTAGGGCCAAACACTGCACGAATGATGCTTTCTTCAATGCCTTCCAAAGAGGTAAAACGGGCAATATGCGAAGCGGATGTAAACGCATTAAAAAGTATAAAAGGTATTGGGGCAAAATCGGCTCAAAGGATTATCGTAGATTTGAAAGACAAAGTAGAAACCACACTTGAAGATCAACAAATCATACCAGCTGTAGGCAATACTTTTAAGAATGAAGCGTTATCTGCATTGGAAGTTTTAGGCTTTGCAAAAAAACAAGCCGATAAAGTTTTAGAAAAACTTATTGTTGCAAATCCTGAAGCTACCGTAGAAGAATTAATTAAACAAGCCCTTAAAGTTTTATAGCCTTAAACTTCAGAGCGTGCCGAATCAAAAGAGAATAAAAAAATACAATCCGACGATTAAAAGAAGCGGAATAACGTTGGCCATACTTGTGGTGGCCGGAATGTTGAACCTGTCAAAGGGACAAACCAGTGATACAGCGGGAAGTTCGTTGAGGTATCCTTTGGAAAATGAGTATTCATATCCATATTCAACATCCGGGAATACATCACCTTTGTTAATGCCACCTCCTTCAAATGTTGAACAGTCTGTTGTTTACGATCCGGAGACAAACAGCTACATTTTCAATGAGAAAATTGGGGAGATTGATTACAGGCCCGCATCATCAATGAGCTTTGAGGAATATAATGCATACCAAACAAAGCAAAGTAAGAAAAACTACTGGCAGGAAAAATCAAAGGAAGAGTCCGGAACCGGGCCTTCGTTCCTCAAGGGGTTACGCCTTGGGAATCAAAGTATCGATAAAGTTTTTGGCAGCGAGGGGATTACCATAACACCACAAGGTAGTGCAGAATTGATTTTCGGATATTCGATAACAAATAATAAAAACCCGGCTATTCCTGTTCGGGATCAGAGAAACGGATCATTCATCTTTAAGCAGAAAATAATGATGAATGTTACCGGCTCAATAGGAGACAAAATGGAAGTTGCCCTGAACTATAATACAGAGGCAACGTTCGATTTTGAAAATAAAACTAAACTGGAATATTCAGGTAAAGAAGACGAAATAATTAAAAAAATCGAAGCAGGAGATGTTTCGTTTGGGCTTCCGGGAACATTGATCACAGGGAGCCAGAGCTTGTTTGGACTGAAAACCGAACTTCAGTTTGGAAAACTTACCGTCTCTAACATTTTCAGCCATCAGCGAAGTGAGTCCTCCTCTATAAATGTCCAGGGAGGGGCGCAGCAGACTGAATTCGAGATAGATATTGATAAGTATGATGTCAACCGTCACTTCTTTCTTTCACACTTCTTTCGCGATAATTACGATGAATGGTTAAAAAACCTCCCGAATATTGAGTCTCAGGTTAAAATTGAGGAAATAGAAGTCTGGGTGGTTAATAAACAAAATGATTTTACGAATTCGCGTGATATTATTGCGGTTATGGATATTGGTGAAGGATACGGACCAGAGGGCGAGGTGAATTTTCAGGCGAATCCGGGGGCAATTTATCCATCATCAGAGTATAACCTTCCTGCAGATAACGACTTAAACCGCTTATATAGAAGTGTAGCATCAAATGGAAGTTTTAGGAACCTGAGTACTATGGATATTGGTTTCGCAGGAATTTCAAATTCTCAATATACATTCTCAAGAGGCCGTGACTATGTTAGCCTTGAAAACGCGCGCCCACTTTCTCAAAGGGAATATACGGTTAACAGAGAGTTGGGATATATCTCATTAAATTCGCCTCTTAGAAACGACGAGATTCTTGCCGTTTCTTTTGTATATACCTATAAGGGCAAGAGATATTCCGTCGGTGAGCTTTCAAGAGGTGTTGATGCCCCTAATGCTTTGGTCGTGAAGTTGATAAAAGGTATAACGCAAACCCCGAAGTATGCAACCTGGGATCTGATGATGAAAAACGTCTATTCCATTAATGCATTTCAGGTAAGCAGTGAAGGTTTTGTTCTTGATATACTTTATAGAAATGATGAAACTGGGGCTTATACAAATTACCTTACGGGAAGCAAAAATAATTTTTTTGATTGGGGTAGTGCCGGAAGACCTGATGATGAAACTTATGAAACACCACTTTTAAAAGTACTTGAGTTGGATAATCTGGATGCAAGAAGAGAACAATATCCCGATGGTATGTTTGACTTTGTAGAAGGAATAACCATAAATTCGCGTAATGGACGCATTATTTTTCCGGTGGTCGAACCTTTTGGAAGCTATCTGAAAAAGAAAATAACAGGAGGTAACCCGGGGGACCCGAATTATGCCAGATATAAAAGAACTGCCGAGAAGTATATATATGAAGAATTGTACGATTCAACCCAGACAAAAGCACAACAAATAGCGGAGAAAAATAAATTTGTATTAAAAGGGATGTACAAATCGTCTTCAAGCTCAGATATACAATTAAATGCAATGAACATACCCCGCGGTTCTGTAAAGGTTCTTGCGGGTGGGCGTGAATTGGAAGAAAATGTTGATTATACTGTTGATTATACCTTAGGTAGAGTGAAAATATTAAATCAGGGACTGGTGGAATCAGGCACTCCCATCCAGATTAAACTGGAAAGCAACTCCCTGTTTAATATGCAGACAAAAACATTATTAGGAACACATCTTGATTATAAATTTTCCGAGAATTTTAATATTGGAGGTACTTTCCTGAGGTTAACAGAACGTCCTTTAACCAATAAGGTTAACATTGGAGATGAACCAATATCAAACATAATCTGGGGATTAAACAGTTCTTACCGGACCGAATCACAGTTTCTGACTACTATGGTAGATAAAATACCGTTAATTGAAACAAAAGAAAAGTCAAGTATAGCTTTAGATGCTGAATTTGCGCAGTTAATACCCGGACAGTCAAAAATAATAGGAAAAAATGGTGTTGCTTACATAGATGATTTTGAAGGGGCACAGACAAAAATAGAACTGAAAACATTTTCTTCCTGGCACCTGGCAAGCCCGCCTGCCGATAAGAATAACAGGTTTTATAATTCGAACTTTCCGGGAAGGGAGTCAGGGTATGGAAGGGCAAAATTGGCCTGGTATATTATTGACCCGCTTTTTTATGGAAATAGCACGTATAAACCGGGAGGGGTTGATGTTTCCAGTCATAAAGTCAGGCAAGTGAAACAAAAAGAGCTTTTCCCAAACAGAGATGATGATATTTCCGGCTTCGAAAGTCGTCTTACTGTATTGAACCTGAATTTCTATCCTGACGAACGCGGCCCGTATAATTTCGACCCTACTGCAGCCGGTACGAATGATTTATCTAATCCGGAAAATCGTTGGGGGGGTATAATGAGGGAAATCGTCACCAGTGATTTTGAAGCATCGAATATTGAGTTTATCGAGTTTTGGATAATGGATCCTTTTGTAGAAGACGAAAATCATCAGGGTGGAGATTTATACTTTCACCTGGGGGAAATTTCTGAAGATATCTTGAGGGATGGCAGAAAATCATTCGAGAATGGCTTGCCAACGGGAGATGAACTTATTGGCGTGGAAGAGTCAGTGTGGGGGTTGGTGCCGGAAGGTAAATCCCTTGTAAATGCATTTGATAATGATCCCGATTCCAGGGAGAGACAGGATGTTGGGTTAGATGGTATTAATGATGAATTTGAAAAATCATTCTTTACAGATTTTGCAGGCCTGAGCGATCCGGCAGGGGATAACTTTGACTATTACCTGGGAGAGGGGCATGATAATAACGGCAATGGTATACTTGAAAGGTACAAGAACTTTAACGGTTGGGAGAATAATTCACCGGTGGCCAGCAGCTCAGGTGGAGGATATGCTGCAGCTAATAAAACAACTCCGGATGCTGAGGATATTAACAGGGACAATACCTTAAATACAGCAGAGTCATATTACGAGTATAAAGTTAGTCTTCGTCCGGAGAACCTGATGCCAGGAGGTAAATATATAATTGATTCCAGAGAAACGAACCCCAATGAAGAAGGACAGCGTGCCAGATGGTATCAATTCCGCATACCTATAGATGAGTGGGAAGGAAAAGAAGGGGAAATTGAAGATTTTAAATCTATACGTTTTATGCGTATACTGCTTAAAGGTTTTAATGAAGAGGTTGTTGTACGTTTTGCAACATTAAACCTGGTCCGGGGGGAATGGAGGAGATATAAGCAGGACGTATACCAGTCCTCTCCAAGTATTACCAACCAAAACGATGAAACTTCGTTCCAGGTTTCTTCGGTCAATATAGAAGAAAATGGTTCGAAAGAACCAATAAATTATGTTTTGCCCCCGGGGATAACAAGGGTGACAGACCCCAATCAACCTCAGGTCAGACAACTGAATGAGCAATCTTTACTTTTAAAGGTCGAGGATTTACAGGATAATGATGGTAAAGCTGTATTTAAGAATGTGCAGTTAGATCTTCGTCAGTATAAAAACCTGAAGATGTTTATTCATGCAGAAGCACATCCAGAGCATCCGGATGAACTTAAAGACAATGAAGTTACTGCCATCATCAGGTTGGGCTCCGATTATCAGAATAACTATTATGAGTATGAAGTGCCACTTACAGTTACACGTCCGGAAACGTATAATCCAGGCGATCCCAAAACGGTTTGGCCGGAAGCAAATAATGTAGAATTGGCATTACAAAAACTTGTCGACCTGAAACTGGAAAGAAATAAAGCAATGCGGGATGATCCCTTTTTAGACCAGCAAAATGTTTATGTTAAAACAATAGATAAGCCAGATCCAACTGACGGGGTAAACAAATTAAAAGTGAAAGGTAATCCAAACCTAAGCAATATAAGGCAAATTATGGTCGGGATCCGAAATCCGGGAGATGATGCTATAGGGGCTACCAATGATGGAGAAGAGAAGTCAGCAGAAGTTTGGGTTAATGAGCTTAGACTGACCGATTTCGATAATAAAGGAGGTTGGGCAGCTAACGGGCAATTTCAGGCAAAACTGGCCGATTTGGGTATTGTAAGTATTGCAGGGGCAACAAGTAAGCCTGGCTTTGGTTCCATTGAACAGACTGTAGA
This sequence comes from Bacteroidales bacterium, assembly GCA_965230395.1. Classification (GTDB taxonomy): domain Bacteria; phylum Bacteroidota; class Bacteroidia; order Bacteroidales; family UBA10428; genus UBA10428. The sequence continues at coordinate 6,092,423 of CBDDKV010000002.1, read as the reverse complement.
AGAAAGACAAAGGGAAGAAATTAATCAGGTTGATTTCTCAACCAACCTGGAACTGGGAAAATTCTTTCCAGAGAAGGCAAAAGTTTCTGTTCCACTATTCCTTGGATATTCAAATACAACAATTAACCCGGAGTATTATCCTAAAGATCCGGACGTGAAGCTAAAAGACGCACTTGATCAGGCAGAAACAGAAGAGGAGCGCAGAGAGATTAAGAGAATATCCAGAGACGTAACTGAGCGGAAGAGTATAAACTTAACAAATGTAAGGTGGAATAAACAGTTTAAAAAAGGGAAAATAGTTCAACCTTCAAACTTTTCGGCAACAGCAACTTATTCTGAAACAGAGTCAAGAAATTATACGATTGAATATAATACGCAGCGCAGGTATGGGGCTGCATTTAACTATGTGTATAATAACAGGCCAAAACCGGTAACACCGTTTAATAAAATAAAAGCTTTACGCAAACCGGCATTTCGAATAATTAGGGATTTCAATTTTAATTATCAGCCATCAGCTTTTACATTTGGTACTAAGTTCGACAGGGAATACCAGTCAATGAAGCTAAGGAATATTTACGATGGGTATGATATGATAATAGAACCTACAACAAGTAAAGGTTTCTATTGGGACCGTAATTATACTTTACGCTGGGATATAACCAGAGGGCTGAAATTTAACTATTCAGCATCAAACAGGGCAATAATTGACGAACCTACGGGACCATCAGATTTGTTTGAACCAGACAACCAGCAGTGGAAGGATTCTGTGAAGGTGAATATAATGGATGGAGGTAGGAATATGAACTTTAATCAGAAGTGGGGATTAACTTATACCTTGCCTATCAATAAGATTCCAATATTCAACTGGACAAACTTTAAGGCTTCATATGACGCAACAAATTCCTGGACCAGGGGACCTGTTCTGAGAGACGTTACGGAAGGACTGGGAAATACATTGAAAAATTCAAATACAATAAAACTGACCGGAAACTTCAATATGAAGAACCTGTATAATAAGGTTGGATATTTCAAGAAACTGGATTCAAAATATAATTCAAGGTCAAGGGGAAAGTCGAAAAAAGATGCACGATATAAAACCGTGCAATACTCCAAGCGTACTTTTCTTAAAAAGGACACTCCCAAAAGTATTGTCCACAAACTGGGCACAGAAGATATTACCGTTAAGGTGACTGACAGAAGTGGTGCAGAAGTTCCTGTAAGTATGACCGTAGAATCTGAAAATAAAATTACCCTGGAGGCCGGGGAAGATTTAACCGGAATTACGGTGAACGTTGAGGGAAAAATTGAGCGGGGAGAAAACCCTTTTGTGTTTGTTGGCGAAAATGCCGTTCGGTTTATGTTGGGACTCAAGAATGTAAGTGTTTCTTATAGTCGTACCGGTTCAACAATGTTACCAGGGTATGTGCCTGAAACCTATATGCTTGGATTTGATTTGGGAGACTTTCATGGAGCGCCGGGCTGGCCATTTGTTTTAGGTTGGCAGGATGATGATATTCTTCGGAAAGCTCATGAAAATGACTGGTTAACAAGAAATGAAACGTTTAGTAGTCCGACCGTATTTATGGTAAATGAGACCTTTAATTATCGTGCTACTTTCGAGCCATATAAAGGGCTAAGGTTGGATTTGACCGGAACCCGCACTCACTCTCATACAACTGAGCAGGATTACTTTAATTATCTGGAAAATCCGTTCGGAAATAAATACAGGGGTGGAAACTTTTCAATATCGGTTATAACCATAAAGTCAGCTTTTGAAAGTGTTACCAGAGATAATAACTGGCAATCAGAAGTCTATGAGGATTTTAAAGCAAACAGGTCTGTTATCTCTCAACGACTGGGTAAAATAAAAGAAGAGGAAAACCCTCTTTATTTCAGAAGTCTTTTACAGCAAGGATATCCCGGTTATTCAGATGGTTTTGGACCAACCTCTCCGGATGTGTTGATGTATGCTTTTGAATCAACCTATACCGGCAGGGATCCGAAAACGATGCCTTTGGAAATGTTTAGCTGGATTCCTATGCCAAACTGGAAATTTACGTTTGACGGATTGTCCAAAATAAACTTTATTCAAAAGTTTTTAAAGAAAGTAACGTTTACCCATTCATACAAATCAACATATAGTATTACTTCATACGCCACTAATGTAGATTTCTTTCCCCAGGGTGATGAGCCAGTGGATTTAGCCGGATTATTCAGAGATGCGCAGGATAATTTTATTTTAAAATACCAACCTTCAGGAGTCTCGATTAATGAGCAGCTAAGCCCTTTGGTTGGTTTCGATATGACATGGCATAACAGTTTACTGTCGAAATTCGAAATTCGCCGAACAAGAACAGTTGCATTAAGTATGAATAATAACCAGATTACTGAAAGCAGGAATAAAGATATTATTATCGGAGCAGGGTACAGGTTTAAGGATGTTCCGTTGAAGCTGACAACAGCGGGAGGGGAGAGTACAATTAAAAGTGATCTGAATTTAAGGTTTGACTTGTCAATCAGGGATAATATAACGGTACTGCGATCGGTGTCGGAAACAACTGTAGATCAGGCAACAACTGGCTCCAAGAAGTTTGTGCTGGGACTGACTGCAGATTATGTTTTAAGTAAAAGGGTGAACATACAGTTCTATTTCGATAGAAATGTAAATACGCCGTATGTTTCAAATTATTACCCGAATTCTGAAACCAGCTTTGGATTTAGTCTTAGGATGACATTGTAGGGATTTTATTTTGAATAGAATTCTGATAAAAATCAGTTGTTCAATGTTTATTCTACCAAAGGAAAGTCATATTTTTGTTTAAAAATAAATCATAGCAAAATTAAAAGACTTATAAAATGAATATTCCTGCAGATTTAAAGTATACAAAGGAGCACGAGTGGATCCGAATTGAAAATAAGGTTGCATATATTGGTGTGACTGATTATGCGCAAGGAGAGTTGGGAGATGTTGTTTTTGTTGAGGTGGAAACCGAAGGGGAAGAACTGGATAAGGATGAGGTATTCGGAACGATTGAAGCCGTAAAAACGGTTTCAGATTTATTTATGCCGGTTGCAGGAAAGGTGGAAGAATTTAATCCCAATTTAGAAGATACCCCGGATTTGGTTAATAAAGATCCGTACGGGGAAGGATGGCTGATTAAGATTGAAATTAGTGATGCAGGGCAATTGGATTCTTTATTGGATGCCAAAGCCTATGAAGAACTTTTGAATGCTTAATAATTATATTATATAATGAAAAAGGGAGCCTGGCATATGAATGTCAGGCTTTTTTTGTAGGGTGAATTGTTTTTTTAAACACCTTTCTATCGTCAAAACAAAAAAAACTGCCACGCCCAATTAAGCGAAGAATGCCTATTTTGCTGGAAAAACATAAAATAAGCGAGCTGGTTGTCGTTTTCAGAACTGCGGCTGTTATGCGGCAAGATATTAGAGGATAATTAACACCTCTATACCTAATGAAACAAAAAAACCCTTGAAAACTAATGTTTTCAAGGGTTGTAGTAGTAGCGGGGACAGGACTTGAACCTGCGACCTCCGGGTTATGAGCCCGACGAGCTACCAACTGCTCTACCCCGCAATATATTTTTTACTTTTATGTTCTATTCAAAATTGAACTGCCTATGTTCAATTTAAGAAACTTTCACCTAAATAATTGCGAATTGTTTCTTCTCTTTGTCGCTAAAATCAAGGTGTTGTCCCTTTGTCTTTAGCGGTTGCAAATATAGGCAAGTTTTTCATTTGAACAAAATAAATTTCAAAATTCTTAATAAAATATTAATTATTCTTTAACTATTTATGAAGGATGAAGGGGCTTGTGTTTTAAATATCAGGCGATTACATTGTTTTGACTGGTTAAATATTTTTTTTAAAAAACTGATATCCCTGCTTTTTTGTCACCGCGCCTAGTGAAGATGCCCTTGTTCGATGTAAAGTCGGATAACCTTTGTGGAAAAGGTAACTCAGCAGGATGTTTTTTATTAAAAGTGCTGTCAAATTGACACTGAAGTAAGCTGTAGCCTGGGTTGGTAAACTATTTGCAGGTTTACTTAAAAACAGAGTGCTATGATAGATTTAGGGTATATTTTAATTTTTGCAGTATTTGCAATTTTTAGCATGATTGTTAGCCATCAGTTAAAATCACGCTTCAGGAAGTATTCCAGAATTCCGGTGTCAAGAGGAATGTCTGGAAGAGATGTTGCTATGAAAATGTTACACGATAACAGTATTTATGATGTTCAGGTTGTTCCAACAAACGGACAATTGAGCGACCACTATAATCCTTCAACCAAAACAGTTGCTTTAAGTCATGATGTGTACTATGGACAGAGCGTTTCAGCCGCTGCCGTAGCAGCCCACGAGTGCGGGCATGCCATTCAGCATGCAAATGCATATGCGCCGTTAAAATTGCGTTCTGCACTTGTGCCACTGCAAAACATTAGTGCTACTATTTTAAATATTGTATTTACATTGATGTTTTTTGGCTTGTTTATGATGCAGGGGTTTGAAGTAATTGCCCTGCCTGTAATTATTGGTGCTTATGGGATCTTCACTCTCGTTGCCTTTGTTACGCTCCCCGTTGAGATTGACGCCAGCAGGCGGGCTTTAGCCTGGTTGTCTGGAAGTGGTATAACGAATTACAATAATCACAGTCAGGCCAAAGATGCTTTAAAGTGGGCGGCATTTACCTATGTCGTTGCTGCTCTTTCATCGTTAGCAATGTTGGTTTATTTTCTATTGAGGTTTTTAGGGAACAGGGACTAACCTTTTATTGTAAAAGAAAACAGTTGTCGTATTAACGATGGCTGTTTTTTTAATTGAAATAAGGCAGGTTGCAGGTTATCGTCATAATTCAAAACCGGGTTTATTCATGGTGAGCATTTTAGCAATTGTGAACCCTGCATTTTCAAGTAGTTCTGGAGCTTTTTTTATAGCCTCTTCCAGGTTCATTGGTTTATCTACAATAGATAATATGATGTTGAACCCGGTGTTGTATAGCTCGTGGTAGTTTTTACCGAGAGTTCCGGCTACAGCAATAACAGGAACGTTATATTGCATAGCAATATTTGCAACACCCTGCGGGGTTTTCCCGAACTTCGTCTGATGATCAATTTTCCCCTCTCCGGTAATTACATAATCGCACCACCTGCAGTAGGTTTCAAGTTTTGTTTCTTCAATAACGATGTCAATACCTTTTTTTAATTTTCCGCCCAGAAAGGCTACAAACCCGGCTCCTAATCCTCCTGCTGCCCCTGCACCGGGTAAACTCTCAATTTCTATATTAAGATATTCTTTTACCTTATCGGAAAAGTGCCTTAGTCCGTTGTCCAGCAGGTTTACCATGTTTTCGTCAGCCCCCTTTTGCGGAGCGTATATTTTACTGGCCCCTTTATCCCCTATAAGAGGATTGTCCACATCGCAGGCAATTATAAATTCACATTCCGGGATCCGTGGATCAAGGCCGTTGGTTATAATCTTCTCAATATTTTTTAATTCACCCCCTGTTGGTGATATTTCCTGGTTTTCCTTGTTTTTGAATTTTACCCCTAATGCGGCAGCCATACCTATGCCACCGTCGTTTGTGGCACTTCCCCCTATACCACAGATAAAACGTCGGCAACCTCTGTCTAGTGCATCAATAATAAGCTGTCCTGTGCCGAATGTACTTGTTTTCCACGGATTTCTTTCTTCGGGCTGTAGCAGCTCAATGCCGGAGGCCGCGGCCATTTCAATAATGGCTGTATCTTCGTTTTCGATTATCCCATAGTTTACATCAATTTCTCTGAAAAGAGGATCCATCACTTTGCAAGTAACCATCTTGCCTTTTGAGGCATCTATAAGGGCTTCAACCGTGCCTTCCCCTCCATCTCCCACCGGAATAACCTTAACATCAATTTCGGACGAAACATTTAGAAGTCCTTTTTTTAAATGTTCCCCAACCATTCTTGCACTTAAACAGTCTTTAAACGAGTCGGTTGCAATAAGTATCTTCATTGTCTAGCATTTTTTTACTATCCGAGCCAACAATACTAGTGATATTTACTGTAACTAAAAAGGCTTGTATCCGTAAATATAAACTCAAAATTAACTAGCTATTATGATATCAAGATTTTTTATTGCAGTTGCGCTGTTTTTATTTACAACAGGTGGTAGTCTGGTTGCTGATACAGATATTGGTAATGCTCAGGCCATATTCATATATAATTTTCTAACGCGTATTAAATGGCCGGATGGTGAGGTGGGTAATTCCTATACTATTGGGGTATATGGTAAAACACCGACCACTAAATATTTGAAAAATTATACAAAAAACAGGAGGATTGGTTCAAAGCCAATTGAAGTCGTTGATTATACATCAGTTAACGAAGTAAAAGGATGTGAAGTTTTACTTGTTGCGCATGGAAAATCATCTGAAATGACGACGCTATCTCAAAGGCTGAATGGAAAAGCCTGTCTGATAGTAGGTGAAAAGTCAGGAACGGTTAGAATGGGGGCTGCAGTGGACTTTAAAATTATTAATGGAAAATTGCGTTATAAACTTGACAAAGCAAATGCGGAAAAGCATAACCTTCTGGTTAGTAATTCTTTAATTCAAATGTCTATTTAGTTTATAGTTTTAAAATATAAACGCCTGTGATGATTTCACAGGCGTTTTTTATTTCGCCGAGTTAAAATAAGACATGGGTTTATTTTATCTTGGTTTTACGAATCAGCTTTAAATTCTGACTTGTAGGTTTTGTTACATGTTGAAGGAGATTGTTGTTAAGTATATACAGTGATTTATGTCATTGCATGTTACCTAACGGTTGTCTTTTCTTTCCGTACAAATTCATAAAATCCTTTATTGAATTTGTAATGAGAGTATGTGTGCTTATTGTTTTCGTTTTATTGCCTGTGAACACTTTTTTGAAAGCTGAAACAAGTATGTCAGATGCACAGGCGATGTTTATCTACAATTTTATTCGTTATGTCAATTGGCCCCAACACCCTATTCAGGATAGGTATGTGATTGGTGTTGTTGGAAGTACACCTGTATACACTTCTTTGGAGAAGTATACAAAGGATAGGTTAGTTGGGGGCAAGTCGGTGCAGGTTACTTTTTGTAATAGAGATGAAGATATGCAGAAATGTCATATTTTATACATATCTCAGTCTCAACGCAAGAGCCTGGAAGGTATCACTAAAAAATTGCAAGGTACGAGTTGTCTTACGGTTTTTGACAATTGCAGCAGAACAAGGTATTCATCTTCTGCAATCATCGATTTGGTGATGGTTGACCGAAGTTTAAAATTCAGGCTCAATGTCCCGTATGCATCAAACCAGAATTTGATTATCAGCAATGTCCTTGTCAATATGTCAATTTAACCATCAAGAATTTTTCACACAACAAATAGCTTCGGACTGCTTAACTTATTTATAAAAAGTTAAGCAGTTCTTTATTGTACTATTCCAAGATGGTTAACCATAATGTTTGATAAGGTTTTACTTCAATCTCTTCGTTGGCCGTCATATTCTTTTCTGAAATGATGTCTGTAAAGCTTTTATTTTCTTCAATAGATGTTAAGTTCATTCTTTGAACCTTATTTGTAATATTTGAAATTGAGTATAATTCACCATTATTTCTTGATAAGCCAAAGAATTCATTGCCTAAAGCTATTATTTTTTGACTGGCATTAGGGTGGAAGGCGGGTTGTTTTCTTCTTAGCTTAATCAATTCGGTAAGTTTTTGTAATACCTTTGAATGATGGCTGTTTTCATCTTCCAGGAGCGTGAGTATTTCTTCTTTTTCCCATTTTCTTCTGTTGATAGTTCTTTTCATTCCGGTTTCCTCAACTCCTTCGTAATAGTTTCTTGTTCCCAAAAGGCTGTGTATATAAAAAGCCGGGACCCCTTGCATGCTAATCATAATTGTTTGTGAGCAAATAAACCGTTCAATTTGCAGGCTATCTTCTCCGGATGTGGTCCCTTTCATGGCATCGAAATAAGTTATATTCATTTCATAAGGGCTGTTGCTTCCGTCGGGGTTTGTTTTAGTACTTATTTCCCCTCCAAAATTTTTCATTCCATCAACCAGGGCGTTAAAATCTTCTGTTGGCAATAATCCCTCCAGGGGCCTCACACCAATACCATCATGTGAGGCTGTGAAATTAAAAAACGTGTTTTCTGAAGTTAATGAGGGGATAGAACCGGCCCACTTAGAGAGGTGTTCAGAGCTTCCGGAGAACAGGGTGTGCACAAGTAATGGAGGGAGACTGAACTGATAAACCATATTGGCTTCGTCATTATCTCCAAAGTAACTCAGGTTTTCTTTGTTCGGAACATTGGTTTCTGTAAGCAGAATAAGGTGCGGACTGATATGGTCCGTGATATCACGAAGAATTTTAACAAACTCATGGGTTTCTTCAAGATGGAGGCAATTTGTGCCTGTTTTCTTCCATAAAAATGCTATGGCATCAAGTCGAATCATGCTGGCGCCCTGTTCAAGATAGAACAGGAATATTTCTACCATTTTAACCAGAAGTTCCGGGTTCGAAAAGTTCAGATCAATCTGGTCGGAACTAAAGGTCGTCCAAACGTGTTTTGCCCCTTCTGATGTTTCGGCTTTGGTTAAAAGGGGCAGGCTTCTCGGGCGGACAACCATGGAGAGATCCTGGTTTGGATCTGCTTCAATGAAGAAATCTTTTCCGGGATGTATCCCTTTTAAATAATTTTGAAACCACTCACTATACTGAGATATATGGTTAATGACAAGATCAAACATTAATTTATATTCTCCGGAGAGTCCTTTTATGTGATTCCAGTCACCTAATTCAGGGTTAACTTTTTTATAATCAATTACAGAAAAACCATCATCGGAACTGTAAGGGTAAAAGGGGAGAATATGTATGTAGCTTATTACATCTTTCAGATATTGATTAACAAGCCCTTTTAATACGAAAAGTGACGGAGCTGACTTACTTGTTATTGTATCTCCATAAGTAATTAATATAATGTCGTTTTCAGACCATTTTTCATTTCCGGTTCCGACAATATTTTTTGTATGTTCAATTCTGGTAACTAGTTCAGAAAGGGTTTCATCGTTAAAGTCTGATTTATAAATAAAGTCCAGTCTTTTTTTTAGTTTTTCCTTTAGTGTCATTATTAATGCAGGGGTTAACTTGGGCTATTTGTTAGAAATATTTTGTTCGTTAAAAAAACAGACAAAACGCTGTTTACACCACAGAGATATCAGGCAAGTTGTTGGGTTTTATATTCTATGTTATGCGTTGTCCAGTTCAACAGCATCTCTTAGTTTTTCATAAAAATCCGGAATAGCACTAATTACCCTTTTCCAGCTTGGTATTGTGGGTATTTGCATTGGGTTGTCAAGAAACATTAACCCGGCATGATAGACGTTTGCCGAGAACAAGTCAATGGTTTGTTCTTCGAGGTGCCTGTCCAGGGTAAGGCCGTTAAGAACGGCATCTGCATAGTATTGATCCAGAAAGTCGAGGGACACCCGGTGGAATGTCGCTTTAAGGGAACGGACCAGTCCTTTTGAGAATACAGCTCCATTGGTTGCCAGTTTTGCAAGAATTGCCCTGGAAATTTCTATGCTCATTTTAGACAAGCCTGCAGATGGGTCATCTTTTGAAAGGGTTTGATGCTTATGGTCATACCTGTCAGCGATATCTACCTGGCAAATTCTGCCTATGGCATTTGTGCGCATAATTTCTGAAAGGATTCCAATTTCAAGGCTCCAGTCGCTAGGTATCCGTATTGTTTTGGTAACATCAGCCCTCATTGAGAACTCTCCGGCAAGTGGGTATCTGAAACTATCAAGGTAGTCAAGGAAAGTGTCGCTGGGGAAGAATTTTTTTAGTGTTCGTAATAAGGGGGTCACCAAAAGTCTGGCAACTCTTCCGTTTAGTTTTTTATCATCGGCCCTGTAATAATATCCTTTACAAAACTTGTAATTAAATGTGGGATCAACTACCGGGTAAAAGAGCCTTGCCAGTAAATGCCTGGAATAAGTAACGATGTCACAATCGTGTAAGGCTACCGCCTCCGATCTTCCAGATGCATTAAAATAACCAAAGCAATACCAGGCATTTCTTCCTTTCCCCATCTCCCGGGGGGCAATTCCCATATCAATGAGTAATTTGTCAAGGGCCCTTAACCTTGGTCCATCATTCCATAAAATTCTATGGTGCTGGGGCAATCTGGAAAAATATTTTTTCGCGTGTTTGAATTCTTCCTCATTGGCTTTGTCTAATCCAATGATTATTTCTTCAAGATAAGGTACTTTTATCAGTTCGTCAATAATATTTGATAAGGCAGGTCCGTCAAGTTCAGAATATAAGCTCGGAAGAACTAAAGACATGGGTCTCCTTTTCGAGAATTGTAATAATGCTCTTTCCAGTTCTTCATAGGGCCTTTTGTGAAGATTATGCAGGGTTGTAACCATGCCGTTTTGATAAAAATCACCCATTTATTTATATGTTTTAATAGTTTTCTAAGTTAAGGATTCGTGTAAACATCTTATTAATAAGAGGTTTCATTTTGCTGGCAATAATCCGGTGATCAAGTTTTTCACTTAGAACCTCAAGATTGTGCCTTACCACATGGTTTCGTTTCTTATAATCGGTCAAAAGTAGATACGATTCTTCGATAGCCTCTTCCGTTAATTCGCATTCTTCAACAGAAGGAAACGTAAAACCTAGTTCTTCAATATCCGTTTTGTATATTTCGTACTTGTTTATTATTGCAGGCAGCCCAAAGGAAATCATTTCCAGAAGGTTGTTTCCAAAACCTTCAACTTCGCTGAAATAGGTTCCCATTCCACCGTGGGAAGCAACTATTGACGGGATTTCGTAAAAATTGTAATATTTTTTGTCAACAATGATATCCCGGTGTGACAGGATTCTGCTTTCTCCAAAAATCATTACAACATTGGCTTCCGGGTTTTCCTTCATTCTTTGCTTGTAATGGAACAAAAGAAACTGTTTATAGTCTATTTGTTCATCTCCGGAGTGGCCACTTATCAGGAGGACAATACACTTTTTCTTGTCATCTTTCTTGTATCTCTGTTCAATTTTAAATGCAAAGTCAAGTGCCGTTTCAATTTTTTTTCTTGGTACTACGCGTGTGTGCTGAAGTAATATAACGGTGTCGTCTAAAGTGAAGCCCCGTTTCTCAATCTCTTCTTCAAGCCCGATGTCGCGTAAGAAAGTATCGTTGTAATTATCCTGTGCCGGTGCTAAAAGTTTGTTTTGGTTCCAGTCAAGCATTTGCCAGGACCAGTCTATACTACTTGTATTAGGTACAATGGAAGTTCTATTACTGAAAAACTTTTCAACCCGTGGATGATTTAATGACTGAAATAATTTTTTCCCAAGTTCCGGTTGCGATTTGTTGATAAACGCAATTCCGTCAATTTCAGTTCCGGGAAGGTACTTAAGGTACTTTTTAATTGTTTCGTTAGGGTTGCCAAATTGAGCCCTTTCAAAATACGAGTCGTGCCACCAAACCATTACTTTCGGCCAGACAATGCCCCTGTCCCGGAGTTCTTCAATATAATATCCGAGTCCAACGGCTGTTATGAAATTATAAGGGTGTGACGTATTGTGGGCAATAATAAGATCAATGTTATTTTTTTTAACCCAGGAGGCAATGATTTTTTTTGCTTCCTGTGCTTTCTCATGAATGAGTTCGTCGTAGCCTTCTGGTAATTCGTCACAAAAATGTTTGATTATCGTTTTGTGAATCTCATTTTTGTGCCAGAAGATGTCATTGGTCTCTGCATTAAATCTTGGCGAAGTATGGGCCGCAAGGAAATAGATATTACCTAATTCAATGCCCATGTCTTTTACCATAGCATTTACCGTCTGATCAATAACAATTGAAACTCCGTCATTCTTGCCTATAAGCGAGTGAATAATACCAATATTAAGGTGTGATATGTTCATCTATCCAACAATTTTTAATAGTTGATTTAAATCAGTAATAATATGATCGGGCTGAAGCCCTTTGACACGTTCATCATCGGATCTTAATCTGAGTGAGCGCCTGTCCCCAGCAAAAAGAACAGTTTTGAAACCAACCTGGCTGCTGGTATAAATGTCTTTTAGCATATCATTTCCAACAAATAAAACCTCATGAGGTTCTATATGATATTCTTTTTTTAGGATTGGAATTAACTCAGCAAACATTTTGGTATCTGGTTTTCCAACGCCCAATTTATAAGAGTATACGGTTAGTTCCGGGTCAAAATACTCAATGTTTTCATCTAAACCAACCTTTTCTCCAAGAAAATAATTCATTAATACGGGGGTGTAAAATTGAGCATTTGAGACAATGCCAAGCGGGTAATTTTTACTTTTTAAATCCTGAACAAGAGATTTCATTCCCGGCATAGGGTAAACTTTATTGCTCAGAAATTCGAATGCACAGGTCATCCTCAGCATGTTCGCATCTCCGTTAAAATTTATCAACTTTTTTCTGCGGGCATGAAGGAGCACGATCTCCCAAATGCTTAAAATGTCAATTTCCGGATACGGAACCTTGTTTTTTCTGGCTTCCTGATGACAAAGTTTTATCGTATACTCAAAATCAAAAAGTATATGTTCCAGTGCATTGTCTATACTGTTCAGGATTTCAATTTTACTGGCATTAAATGCTTCTTCAAGGTTTTTTGTTGAAATTTCAGCCTGGTCAATATCTCCTGAAGAAGATACCAGCAGGGTTCCGTAAATATCAAAAATAACTGCTTTAATGCTCTTGTCTTGCACATAGCTTGGAGAAGTGCCTGTTTCTATAGGTTTAATTTCCCCTAAGCTATCCAGTAATTTTTTTATATATTCCATTTAATTTTTTTCCGTAGTTAACCAAAGAATACTCACTCAAAATTACCTCAATATTTTTTTTGAGCAACAGTTCATTCATCTCTTTTAGCAAATCCTTCAGGAATGGGTTTAGATGGATGATTTTTTCCGCTAGTTCAGGTGTGTTGTTTATTGCCTCTATTCGATCAAATTGTTCATTTAATGAAAGCTCATGGAGTTCTTTTTCGTCTGGAAAGGCAAGCTTGTTGTACAACCTTGGGAAGTCAATGCCGCTCGCTGTCAGATCGTTGGTAACCATAGGGATGTCCCGTCCTATTACAGGGGTTCCCAGTAACCAGGGTTCCATGAACACCATTCCGAAGCCTTCCCGGATACTGGTCGTAATGCAAAAATCAGATGCCCGTATTAGTTTCTCAAAGTTAACCTTGGTCCCGGCTTCCCAGAATATTCTGATTTTATTTTTAGAACAGAAATCTTTCCATTTTTCGTAGTGTTCTATTTCAACCGGATTTTTAGGTGGCTGTGTAACTACCCAGTTTGCAGAAGAAGCAAAAAGTGATGCCAGTAGCACGAATTCACCTATGTTTTTTCTTCTTATTACGCGTACCGGGTATGTAACAATCCTTTTTTTGGCATCTAATCCCAGCTCATTGCAAATTTCATTGCGCCATTTATCGGTTGAATGGCCGGAAAGCGATGAGCTGAATATTACCGGGTTTGCAAGAAGGGAACACCTGCTTTCTTCAACTCCATAACTGATTAGACGGTTATAGTCGAATTTGTTAAGAACCGCGAAAGTGTAATTTTTATATTGCGGGTACATAACAGAAGTTAGATCTTCCTCAAACGCTTCGTTTATTATTTTATTAAGGAAGTCCTGGTTATCCGGACGATCTTCAGAAAAATCGTGGGCATGGTTTACAACATTGTAGCCTTCTTTTGCCATTCTTGAAACAGCCAGGGTTACCAATGGATTTTTTCCAAGATTTAAGTTGTGAAAATGTAAAATGTCATTTTTATTGCACAGCTTTCTCAAAATACCATCAATACGTGTAAAATTTTCAACGTGGTTGTTATCTTCCCTGGACAGGTAATTTAGTTCCGGGTGAATACTAACTTCCGTGTTGTATTGTTTAAAAAAAGCAGGGTTGTCGCAACCGCCGGTAACAACTTTGATTGTCAGGTCTTTATAAAGCGTGTTCAGTGCTTCTACCTGCGATTCAATGATTCTGGTAACTCCACCCGGATTCAGGTGATAATGAAAAATAATTATCTTCATAAAATGATGGTTTCATTTGAACCTAAACTTCAAAAATAAAATATATTTTACAAAAAAATATTTGAATTATTAAAGGTAAAACAATGATGGAATATGACGTTTTAGATTCCAAGACTGCGGAATCAGGAAATTTAGAACTTAATAATGGTGGAAAGAGAAGTTTGAAACAATGTCGAGGATGGGCTTGGTTTCTAGCCATTCTTGGATTTATTGGCACGGGTTTTGTTTTATTGGCAGCCATAATAATGTTCGCATTTGGAGGTAGAATGGCTGAAGGGAGCGGATTTCACGGAGGATGGCTGGGGCTGCTCTATTTGGCAATTTTAGCGTTAAACATTATGCCATTGATTTTTTTGGCTAAGTTTGCACATAAAGCCGGTTTGGCGTGTACACAGAATGATAATGGGGCTTTTAATGAAGCAATAAAAAATCTGGGAGCTTTATTTAAAAGTTTGGGGATAGTAACAATTATTTTTATTGTACTTTACATAATTGCAATTATTATAATGGTCGTTTTTGGAATGAGTGAACTTTTAAGAGGTTCTTTGTAAATTAAAAAACCTTAAAGCAGAACTTTCAATCAAAGAGGTTCGTATTAAATTATAATAATTGCCTTAATAAAATTCATAAATGAGAAAAATAGTTATTCTTTTAACGGGAGCATTAATTGTTTTTTTGGTAAACTCCTGTGAAGTAGAAAAACCTGAGAGGTATTTTGAAGTAAATGGCATCAGGCATGAACTTTCTGTAGGGTTCATGGATGACTGGGGGACCAATACAACAGGTATTGTGAATACAAGGTATTTTGCGATATCGTTAAGGACGAGTGAGGATTTCCCCCGTGATTATGTTTCTTTTTTTATTGCATCAAATTCTACACAAGATCTGGCTACCGGCGATTACTATTATGAATATTCCGCTGAAAGAGGTGAGTTTGAAAGTTTAAGGGTTGGTATTGGAGCCAGATATGATAATGCCGGAGTTAGAATAGATGGAATCGTTTTTGGGGAAGAATGCGTCGATTATGATGGTGTTATAAGGATTTCAAGGGCATCAAACGGTAACTTCGAATTCTTTTTTGATGTGGACATGACGGTAATAGGAGATTGTCAGAACGGCTTTCCGGAAAGAAGCTATAAACTTTATGGTAAGTACAATGATGATTTGATTCTTAATGCAAAAGTCGTCTATCCTGACGAATATTAGACTAATAAATAATTCAGGGAGCTTTAAGCTCCCTTTTATCTTGTTAATGCTACATAGTCTTTAATTAAAGTACGTAAGAAATTAACATCTCTTGTTTTTGCCTGGATCCCTAAAGTACTTTCAATCTTATTAATTGTTAATTCAACAGTTTTACCACTTCCTTCTCCGGGGTATTTGGCAAACCTTTCAACGACTTCTTTTAAAACCAGCATATTTTCTTCCGAAAACATTGTAACTTCAGGGTATTGGGGTTCATAATTTTTTAATGTTTCTAATTCTTTAACCTTGCTAAGAGAAAACCTTCCGGATTTAACAACCTTGATTACGGTAGTGTCGGCGAGATAATCACCAATTCGCTGATTCTTTGGAGATGAGGCTATCGTAATAGCAGCAAGTATCCCTGAGGAGGCCAAAATGTCAATTAACCTGAAGGCCCAACGCATAAAATAATCATACACCCCGACCGGCTCATTTGTTAGTTTTACAACTCTTAGTCCTAAAGCTCTTTTTCCGGGCGATGCCCCATTATGGAAAACCTCGAAAACGAAATGATAAGAAAGGTACAGCGGGGCCAGAAGTGCAATGGAAACAGCATTTTGAAGTTCTCGGGGAACAAAAACGGTAATTAGTATACTCAAAATACCAATACCTGCACCAATAATGAAAAAGTCAATAATAAAAGCCAGTGAACGCTCAAAAACAGTGGCTGCCTTATAATCTATTGTAACATTCTGGGGTGTTGTAATTTCAATACTTTTCACAATAAAACTTATGAATGATTACTAATAGAAATAAAAATATAATTTTATCCGCAAAAATCTGTTGTTGAATCATTTTTCTTATATTTAATCATCGTACTTTTTCATTCGGTTTGCAAAAAGGAAGTGAAAAATTAAAATAGATTATACTATTACAATAGCTTGTATCAAGGTTTAAAGGCAAAATAGTTTTGGATGAAAGAAACCAGTTTTATTAAACAAAACATAGATAAGTGGAATATCTACGAGAACGAACTGAAGAAGCAAAAGAAGGATCCGGAAACAGTAAGTAAACTTTTTGTGCAAATTACAGATGATCTGGCATATGCCCAGACATTTTACAAAAGTCGGTCTGTAAAGGTTTATTTGAATGGAATAGCCCAGCTTTTGTTCAATGATATTAACAAAAGGAACAAAATAAAAATAGGGGCCCTTCTTGAATTTTGGACAAAAGATTTACCGATTATTCTTTTTAAAACCCGGTTTGAGTTATTGTTTTCGTTTTTGATTTTTGCCCTGATGATTGGTATTGGAGTTGTTACTTCGGTTTATAAACCAGGTTTCGCAGAGAATATCCTTGGTGAGCGGTATGTACAAATGACTATTGAGAACATCGAGAAAAATGATCCGATGGCTGTTTATAAACAACAAAACGGATTTGATATGTTTCTGGGCATAACACTCAATAACCTGTTGGTTGCTTTTGTAACTTTTTTGCTCGGGTTGTTTTTTGGGTTTGGTACTTTTTTTAGCCTTTTACGCAATGGTATAATGGTTGGCACATTTCAGTACTTTTTTATCGAACGCGGCCTGTTCAAAGAGTCATTTCTTACTATATGGCAGCATGGGACCCTTGAGATATCAGCAATTATTATAGCCGGGGGAGCGGGTTTTACTATAGGGCGGGGGTTAATTCTCCCCGGAACATATACCCGTTTTCAGTCTTTAAGGTTAACAGCGCGAAGGGGGTTGAAAATTATGATTGGATTGATCCCGGTTTTTGTTCTTGCCGGTTTTATTGAAGGTTTTTTTACCCGGTATACCGATGTGCCAGATATAATAAGGCTTATTACAATAATGCTTTCGCTGGCTTTTGTTCTGTTTTATTTTGTTTTTTATCCAAAGAAAATAGCCAGAAGATATCCGGAGAAACTGGATGTGGCCGATAAACTGAATGAGACTGATTCAGGGCTCCCCCCATTTAATAGAATATTATCCGGAGAACTACTTTTTGGGGGGACATTGAAGCTTTTTAAGGAACACTTTGGGAGAATTGCCAAAACTTTCTTATTGATGTCATTTGTTGGTAGTCTTATACTTTTGGTTGGCTACAAAGCCTTTTTTCCTAACCTCAGTGGAGCCTTGATTGAACAGAGTGCTGTTTTTAAACTTTTTTTTGGGTTTAAGGACAGTTTTTTATTGTATATCCTAAATTCTCTTTTGTTTGGGGCTGCATTGTATTTTAGCACGTTTTTAATGGTTAAAACAAAGAGGAAAAGGTTTACGGTCGTTCGTTTTTTTCGCAAATGGCCCGGGTTCGTTCTTAATCCTTTTATTCTGAGCTTGTTTGTTCAGTGTGTGTTTTTCCTTTCAACAGCCTGGGGAGTGGTTTTTACCATTTTGTTTTTGCCATTTGGTACGCTGGTATTATATACTTCCTTTAAAAGGAAACTGTTTTTTTTAACTGCAATTCGCGTAACTTTTAGCTTGTTGTCTAAAAATTTCGGGAAGTTTCTTCTTCTGAACCTGGAGTTTATGTTTATCAGTACACTGATTTTATTACTGGTAAACCCTTCTTTTTACGGACAGCTATTATCATTTATACATTGGAATTTGTGGTTGGAGGAACAGTATATTAACCTGGTTTTTAACCTGATTGTAAGTATGGTGTTTTTTCTAAGCATATATGTTTGTATACTGATTTTATCGGTAGCCAATAGTTTGCTCTATTATACGTTGCATGAGATTCATACTTCAGAACATTTGTTGAGAGCGGTAAATAGTATAGGATCAAAAAAAACACTTAGAGGGTACGAGCTTGAATAAAAGAGGATTAAAATATTGTCTGTGGTTAAGTTTGTTGTTTCAGCTTTTTGTTCCGGCTTATAGTTTAGGGCAACAAACAGATGCATTTTTTAACGAAAAGGAATGGCAGGAAATCAAAGAAGGGGTTGACTATGAGGAAACCTACAAGGAACCGAGAAAGATGGACAGACAAAGGAATGAAAGAAACATAGGGTTAAAACCTTTGGTAAATGCCGGAGTAATGAAAGGGTTTCTTATAGTTCTGATTATTGCATTGCTCTCTTTTCTCCTGTTCTTGATCTTGAAAAACGCTTTTGGATTTTTTTCCGAGAAAGTTCCGGATCAAAAACTGGTTAGCGTAGTTGAAAGCCTGGAGGAAAATATTCACGATGTAGATTTTGAAAAGTTGTTGCAACAGGCAACGGATAGCAAACAGTTTCAGTTAGCAATAAGAATATTTTATCTGAAAATAATAAAATCTTTATCAGATAGAGAACTGATTAAGTGGAGAAAAAATAAAACAAACGGACATTATGTGCGTGAAATGGGTCAACATAAAACTGGAGCTGAATTTGGTCTTTTAACACGAATATACGAGCAAGCCTGGTTTAGCACGCATGAAGTTGATGAAGAGGGGTATGGTTTTGTTAGTCAGTATTTTATTAAATATTTAAAGAGCCTGGATTGAAACGAAATACCATCATAATATTTGTTGTTGTACTGTTGGCGGTAACCCTGTTTGCTGGCGGGTATTTTTATCTGAGACAATTTTCTCCGAGATACGAATGGTTGCCGGATTACCGCCATACAAGTGAGCAGCCTTACGGAACGAAGCTGTTATATGAATTGCTTAAAAAAAAATATGGAAAAGAGAATTTTATCCTGGTAAATAAAAAACCTTCACGGGTAATTAGCGATGAAGAGAAGAACAGCTTGCTTTTTTACGTGGGGTTTAACACTCATTTTGATTCTTTAACAGTAGAATGGCTGAAAAAATACATCGAAAGGGGGAACCAGGTTTGTATTGCCTCAGATTATTTGCCCTTTTCGCTCTTAAATTCCATTTATACCATTGATTCCGTTTCTTTTTATACACGAGCTTACCTTGCAGGGGAGATCGAGACTGTATTCGAGAATAAAAAAGAAGAGAAGTACAGTTTTCATCACCAGTTCAGAAAAGACACTGCTGAATTTAGCTGGAACTACTTCTCAGATACAGTGGTTAATGCTTACAGGCAGAACTATGTTTGTGAGCCTTTATCAAGAATAGATTCGGGGAGGGTTAATTTCTTAAAATTTGAACATGGAGATGGGAAATTGTTTGTTTTTACAACCCCTGTTTTGCTAACGAACTATTATATTATCTCCGGGAAGGGGTACAGCTATTCAAGTGATTTTTTCAATCAGTTCGATAGTTTTGAGGCCTTATACTGGGATAATTTTAACAGGTTGCCCCAATATAACCCAAACAGAAGAGTTCTGGATAGCAATAATCCCCTGGAGTTTATTCTTGAAAACAGGTCATTAAGATTAAGTTGGTATTTAATTCTTTTGGGATTGTTAATGTATGTACTCTTTCGTTTAAAACGTAGGCAGAATCCCGTTCGAATAATCAACTCGGATAAAAATACATCAATTGAGTATGCTAAAGCTGTGGGGCTGTTGCATTATAAAACATCTGAACATGCAGAACTGGCAGATCGATTAATAAAACTGTTTTATCAGTATGTTAACAGTAGGTATGGAATATTGCAAAATCTTGAAAAAGAGGAGTTCATAAAGTTAGTTTCTTTGCATTCGGAAGTTGACGCGAGCCAAATTGATAAACTATTGAAAATACATTTTCAGATAAAATACAATCCTGCCCCTGAAATAAGGCAAACAATTCAACTTCATTCAGAATTGGAGAACTTTTATAAAAACTGTAAATAAATGGAAGAAAAAAATATGATTCCACCCGGGAACGAAGACAAGGATAATTTCAACGGACACAAGGAAAATATTCAAAGTACAGGTCTTCCGGGTGTGGACTTTATGGCTAATGAAGACATTAGTTTCGTGCAGGAAAAAGTAAAAGAAGTCCGTGCAGAACTGCAGAAACTGATTGTTGGGCAGCAGGAACTAATAGATCTGCTCATTACCGGTTTGTTTTGCAAAGGGCATGTTCTGTTGGAAGGGGTGCCCGGAATTGCGAAAACGCTTACGGTAAAATTAATTGCGAAAACACTGGATGTTGGGTTTAAGCGAATTCAGTTTACTCCGGACTTAATGCCGTCAGATGTTATTGGTACAAATGTTTTTAACATGAAAACTTCTGATTTTTATTTTCGAAAAGGTCCGGTATTCTCCAATATCATTCTAATAGATGAAATTAACAGGGCTCCCGCTAAAACACAAGCGGCTCTTTTTGAAGTAATGGAAGAAAAGCAGGTAACCGTTGACGGAGAAACCTATCAGCTTGATTTTCCTTTGTTTATTGTGGCAACACAGAATCCGATTGAGCAGGAAGGGACATATAAATTGCCGGAGGCCCAACTGGACAGGTTTTTGTTTAGAGTGAAAATTAAATACCCGTCCCATAAAGAAGAAATTGAAATTCTTCAACGTTTTAAGAAGGATGATGAAAGTTTATTGGAACAAACGCTGGAAAAAGTTTTCGATAAAGAAATCCTGAACAAATGTATGGAAACAATAAATAAGGTTCATATCAAGGATGAATTATTGACCTATATTGCTTCTATTGTTGATTTAACGCGCTCAAGCGGAGATTTGTTTTTAGGGGCTTCCCCCCGGGCTTCACTGGCTATTATGAAAACAGCAAAAGCCCTGGCCGTTTTTAATGGCCGCGATTTTGTTATTCCCGACGATATTCAGTACGTCGCATATCCGGTTTTGAACCATAGGGTTATACTTACCCCGGAAAGGGAAATGGAGGGGCTTGAGCCGGAAGACATTATCAGAGATCTAATCAAAAAAGTTGAAGTTCCCCGCTAATGAAGTTATTAAGAAACTTATACCTGAGTCATAATTTTTTTGCCGCTTTTTTAGTTGTGGTTGTTCTTTTTGTACTTAGTTTTCCTTTTCCGGCTCTTTGGGTTGTCGCCCTGGGGTGCCTTGTTATGCTTTTTTCAATAACAGTTCTGGACACATTTCTTTTGTTTAAGGAAAAAGAGCCTTATTCTTCAGAGAGAAAACATGCACAGGTTTTTTCTCTTGGTGATGGGAATGTTATTCAAATTATTATTTCAAGCAGGTATAATTTTAAAACATTTATAAAAATTATCGATGAATTGCCCGAACAACTTCAGCAGAGAAAATTTCTGATAAGTACCCCTATATCAGCATATAAGAGGAAGTTAAAAGTAGAATACGAAATTACCCCCAAAAGCAGGGGCTTATATCGGTTTGGTAACATAAATATATTTTCAAGGAGTATTATCGGTTTGTCCGAACGAAGGTTTATTGTAAAGGCAGCAAAAGATATAGCTGTCTATCCTTCAATTATTCAAATGAAAAGTTTTGAACTGAAAGCGCTGACTTCGATATCCCACTTTCAGGGTGTTAAGAAGATAAGAAGAATTGGGCATAGTTATGAGTTTGAACAGATAAAGCATTATACACCAGGAGATGATACGCGAAGTATAAATTGGAAAGCCAGCGGCCGTTCATTTAGCCTTATGGTTAATCAGTATGAAGATGAACGCTCTCAGCCGGTTTACTGTATCATTGATAAAAGCCGGACAATGAGGATGCCGTTTAATGGCTTAAGCTTGCTTGATTATGCGATTAATACAAGTCTGGTTATTTCTAATATTGTTTTGCGCAAATACGATAAAGCCGGCCTGATGACTTTTAGTAATAAACTGGGAACGTTTCTGAAAGCGGAAAACCAAGGGAATCACTTAAATAAGATTTTATTGAATTTATACAATGAAAAGGTGAATTGGCCGGAGGCGGATTACGAGTTGCTTTACAGTGCAACAAGGAACTTTATAAAAGGAAGGAGCCTTCTTTTTTTATTTACAAATTTTGAAAGTATTTATGCCCTGGAGCGTACCCTGCCGTTACTGAGAAAGCTAAATCAGCTTCATTTGTTAGTCGTTATGTTTTTTGAAAATACCGAACTCAACCAGTTTTGTGAACAAAAATGTAACGATTTGCTGGAGATACACCAACAAACTGCAGCAAAAGAACTTGTTTCGCATAAGACAAGAATCGAACAACTGTTTCATGCACACGGAATTCAGTGTATTAGAACAAAGCCGGATAAATTGTCGTTGGAAACTGTAAATAAGTACCTGGAGTTAAAATCAAGAGGGTATATATAATACAATTATTTAATGCAAGTAAGAAAGCACTTTTTTGTCGCGTAGTAAAAAACTCAGGAAACAAGGCTTGAACGGTCAGGAAAAACAGAGTCCCTAAAGTTTCGGGATGGTTGTTTGCCAGACAAGCATAACGCAGTTATCGGAGTTTTCTTAAAGCCTCTGTTTAAGCAACAACCCTTTGTGGTTCATGAAGTAGTACTGTTCTGATATCAAAGACAGCGTGTATTTTCACCAGTTCAATTAACTCCATGAGCTCTTCATTGACATGTGTAATTATAACCTTAGAGTTAAATCGTTTAGCCATTCTGTACAAAAGGTTGAATACATCAATGATTGAACTGTCAATGAATTTTATTCCCAAAAGGTTTATTTCCAGCTCGGAATTTCTTTTTGTTACTATATCAATTAATTTCAGCCGTATAGCCTCAGAATCCGGTACGGTCAATTGGTTCATTTCCCGAAATAATGCTACTGTTTTGTTTTCACTTTTCCTTACGTAAAGGAAATTGTTATTCTCTCCTTTCATGGTAATTGATATTTCTATTATACTATACAATTTACATGCCACTTTGTAACCAAATGCAGAAAGAAACATTTAGTCACTAAGGACAAGGGAATTGTTCAGAGGAGGAGTGAATTCATATTTTTTTTCTAATTTTAAAGTCTTATCAGAAAACTGGATATGCAAACTACAATTGGGCTATTAGTTAATTTTTTATTTGTTAATCTTATACATTTATTTATTCCCTGGGGATATGTTTTTGGAATTATCGGGATTTTCGGGATTGTCAGCGGGACACTACTGGTATGGATAAGAAAGCTAAAAGATGATGCAAACACTTTGAAGCATAATCTTCATGAAAAAGATGAGGTTTGCACGAAATTAAAAACGGATGCAAAACGATTAAAAAATGAGGTATCAGAACTTCGGGAAGCAGCTGCTTTTCAGAAACAGCAATTCGCGGAACAGGAAAACAAAATACGGCTTTCTGAGGAGAGGTTTGATGAAGAAGTATTGAACCGTACCGGAAAGTTGCAGACGGCTTTGGAAAAATCGCAGGAAAGCAATAGGTTGAAAGAAGTTTTTTTGGAAAAAATTAGTCGTGAGGTCAGGACTCCGTTAAATGCCATACTGGGATTTATAAATTTATTAAACGACCCTAACCTTTCTAAAATAGACGGGGAGTATTATTTCAAGTTTATTCGGGAGAGTGGAAATAATCTTCTTGCATTAATTGACAACATTGTAGATTTTACAAAAATTGAAACAGGCGAGTTGCGGATTGAAGAAAGAAAATGCAACCTGAACCTTTTGCTGGGAGATCTTGTAGATAAATACCGTAACCGTGTACTTCGTGAGAATCCGGATGTTACAATTTTTTACAATAAGTCCAATGTAGAAGACTCTCTTCTGGATGGTAAGCGGGTAATTAGTGTCATAGATCAATTAATAAATAATGCCGTTAAATTTACAGAACGGGGTAAGGTTGAAATAAACTACTCGGTTAAAGGTGGGTTTCATGTCATTGTTGTAAGCGATACGGGCATAGGAATTGAAGAGAAATACGAGGAGATAATTTTTGAAAGGTTTTATCAGATAGAACCCGAATCGAGAGATGTTTTTCAGGGGGCCGGTTTAGGGCTGACTATAGCAAAAGGAATTGTAGACTTATTGAACGGGACCATAGATGTTGAGTCTACCTTGAATGTAGGCACAACGTTAACAGTGCGGATTCCGTTTAAAGAAATTATTAGTGAGGGGAAAAGTGTAGAGGTTTTTGAACAAAATCCTGACTGGTCCGATAAACTAATCCTTATTGCAGAAGATGAGGATTCAAATTTCTATTTTTTAGAAGCGATTCTGAGAAAAACAGGAGTGAAAATATTAAGGGCCGAAGATGGGGTTAAATTTTTGGAAATTGTAGGAGAGAAAAAAGACATAGACTTGGTGCTTCTTGACATAAAGATGCCCGGAATAAACGGAATTAATGCTATAAAAGTTGTTCGGCAACAAAATATTAGTATTCCCGTTATAGCACAGACAGCCTTTAATCAGGCTGAAGATAAGCAAAAATGTCTTGATAGTGGTTGTGATGATTATTTGGCAAAGCCAATTGACAGAGAATTGCTTTTAACTAAAATATCCCATTTTTTTTCATGAAAAAGTAAATATTTGTTCTAAACACATACAATTCTTAAAATTAAACCAATTACAATCTTAAAACTATGAAACGAGTCTTCACATTTCTATTATTCTTTGTTTTTCTGGGAGGTATTAATGCACAGGTTTTTAATTCTTCATCAACTTTAAAAAGAGGTAAGTTTAGTGCCGGATTTGAACCAGGTATCTATGTTAACGGTGATACAGACTTCAATTTGTTCCTTCATGGAGGGGCTGGTATTACCAGTGGTGTGGATCTGGGATTAAAGCTAGGTGTGCTGGGACATACAAATTATGTTGGGGCGGATGTTGAGTTTCAGTTTGGGAAGCAGTTTTCTTTGTCGACCGGAGCTCATTCTTACGGTGATTTTGGCCTTGATATTACCGCATTATACACGTTTGATTTGAGCAAGATTAATATTTACACCGGGCTTGATTTGGACATTGTTTTTGATGATGATGTTGAGTTTCCTTTATGGCTTCCAATAGGTGTTGAGGTTGGCCTTAAAAGCAATATGGCCTTTATTTTTGAAACATCTATAAACCTTACTGATTATGGGGCGCACTGGATTGGGGGAGGCCTGAACTTTTATTTCTAACGGTATTCAAAAAAACTATAGAAGGCCACCTTTTTCGAACGGTGGCTTTTTTATTTTTAATAAAACAAAATAGTGAAGGCGGATCTTAGGGGTGGTTTGATTGGCTGAATTTACCTTTGTACGGTTTGGTTGGCATGGTTGAGAATTAGGCAGAGAAGTGTCTGTTTATTGGTTGGTTTTGTTAGTAGTTTGTGTTTTGCTGGTTTGATTGTTTAGGTTTGTGTGGTTTCGTTAGTAGTTTTGCAGTTTAAAGCAGACATCGTAATATTTAAAGAACCTGGTTAATAGTTTTGTGTGTTTGAAAAAGAGAGTGCCAAAAAGGTGCCAAAAAACACGTTTTTGTGTAAGTTGCTTGTTAGTAGGTTTTTATGTTTTGGGTCTGATGGTGTTCTTTCTTGATTTGGGAAATTTCCTCTCAATTTGGGAGTGGGTGCCTGTGTGAGGGCGCTTTATTAGGAATACGTTTTTTGAAATAATTGTCACGGATGGGGTATGGAAAATCCAAAGTTTATAGTTTCAGAATAGCACCGCTCTTGAATATATTTAGAGTCTGTCCATAAATTGGGGAGTCTGGACTAGAAAGTTCAAATTATTCCTTTCAGTCATGAGGTTCACTCCGTTCGGTTCAAGGCGTGTAAAAACCGATGCCGAGACATCGGCAAAGCTCTTGAACGCCATTAAAATAAAATACATGGTGAACCGAACGAAGAGAGCTCTTGAACACCATTAAAATAAATTACAGGGTGAAAAAAAAATATAAACCGCATTCCTGAAGGTCGGGACAAGGATTTATATTTTGAGCGACAACGCAGAACCGAAGGTCACGAACACATTTAATATTATAAAATAATGAGTAACATGGACTTTACAGACAGGCTCTATTTAGGTCAGAATAGCTGATCTTCCTGTAATTCTTCTGACTGATCAATTCTAACCAGTTTCTGGCTCGTTCTACCAAATGCATTTGTTTTTTTATCTGTCTCAACTATGAAATAAGAAATGAGCTCTTTAAGCTGTTGGGCCTGTACTGAAAGGGTTTCCGCGTGTGAAGATAACTGTTCGGAAGTTGCTGCATTTTCCTGGGTAACTGTCGCAACTTGCTGTATGGCACCGTTCACTTGTTCTGTGTTTCTTGACTGTTCGATAGATGCAGAGGAAATCTTTTGAACTAAAGTGGTAGATTTTTCAATCTCATTCACAACCGTTGAAAGTTGTTGGCCGGCACTTTCAGCTTTTGTTACAACGGATTTTGACTTGGAATCTATTTCTTTTGCGGCCTGTGAAGTTTGCTCTGATAATTTTCTGACTTCAGCGGCAACAACAGCAAAGCCTTTGCCATGTTCTCCTGCTCTGGCAGCTTCAACAGCAGCATTAAGGGCCAGGATATTGGTTTGAAAGGCAATATCGTTAATAATGGTAATTTTCCCCGCTATGTCTTTCATTGATGAAATACTGTTCTGGGTAACATCATTAGTTGTTAATATATTATTGAAGAGTGTTTTTGATGTCTTTTCTGTTGATTTGGCATCTTCTGAATTTTGTTGAACGCTGGCAGCCATTTCTTCAATAGATGACGAGATTTCTTCTGTGGCAGAAGCCTGCTCGTTAGAACTTTGAGATAATTGAAGTGAGTTTGATGCCATTGCTTGTGAAGCTTCAAACAAATTTGCCGACAGGTTTTGTACTTCCTGAATTGTATAGTGTAATTGTTCAGAAAGGTTTTTAAGCGATTGCGTAATATTTCCGATTTCATCAGAACGATTAAGCATTTTTTTATGAAATTGGGTGGTAAGGTCACCTTTAGATAAGGATTCTATTTTGGTGGATAATTCATTAAAAGGTTTTTTTACCGTTTGTGTTAAGATTAAAAAAGAAGCCAGAAACAGTGCTGCGCCAAGCGGAACTCCCCAGCTCATATGCTTTGTATCAGCATATCCCATAAAAAAACAATCCATAGCAATTAAATCTGCACTAATCAGGAACATGATTCCGATTACGTATGCCAAAGAGTTTCTAAAATAAATTCTCATCAGAATAAACACAAATACTCCTGCCAAAAAAATTAGGCCCAACCCAATTAAAAGTTTGAACTCTTCCATACTAATAAACGTTAAGTTATTGACTAATTGATAATCAGGGGATAAACCCAACCCCCCTTTTTTATTATTTCACGTAGATTTAAGATAATAAATTTTTTTTAATCTTACGCGTAATGTTTGAACTTTTCTGTGTAAATCAGAAGAGGCTGGGAAGTTGGGCCTATCACCTAATTAGCGCTACTAATGAAAACGTTTTTGTTTCAAAATAGTGTGTTAAAAAACACCGGGAACAAGGCTTGTGCAGTCAGGAAAAACGGAGTCTTTTTCTGACTAACAGAACGCAGTTATCGGTGTTTTCTTATAGTCAACTAATTAATGGATAAAGCAGTACCGTAGGCTACAACATGTTGCGATTTCATGTGCTCTGGTAACTTTAACAGCTCAAAGCCCATTTCATCGAATATTTTTTGTAGCGATTTGTGCTTGGCAATCCCTCCGGTTAATAGCAATGGATGATTTTTCGTGTTAAGGTTGGCGGGTAAAAGTTTAAGTGCCTGCGTTGCGACATACTGATAAACACCTTTTAATATGTTTTTCCGGCCTTCTTCATCCGCCTGTACCAGAGCAGACACAACATTTGTTACGGCAAATATTCCGCAAGTTGTGTTAATTACTTCTCCCTGAGTTGCTTCCAGTGCCATGTTGTCCAACATTTCAAATGTAATGTCCGGTTCGGTTTGCTTCCATCTTTCCAGTATTTGAACAAGTACCATACCGGTTCCTGCCCCACAGCTTTTGTTTGTGTTAACCCATGGCGCTCGGCTCATGTCGTCAAACAACAAAACTTTAACGTCTTGCGTGCCTATATCAATTACCAATAGCGTTTCTGAATCAAAAATATGCCTTACAGCTGTTATTAAGGCATTAATTTCTGTTGTTTGATGATTGGCCAGGCTACTAAAATTAGGGTTATCTCCCCCTACTCCGGATATTCCTATTTTGTAATCCTTCATTTTAAACAGCTTACGTTTGATATTGTCAAGTAGCATTACGTAGTCAATTCCGGAATTAAATATACCATGTTGTAACCATCGGTGTTCATTGTCAATTATAACATATTTACTAAAACCACTGCCAAAGTCAATTCCGACCCTTATCCCATTATTAGTTTCGGGTTTATTGTTTTGATTGTTAGCTTTATCGGCTTTTTGGGGTTTGGGTATATCCTTAAAAGAGGCCAGAAATGTGTCAAGCCTTATATTTGTCGGTCCCTGTGGCATCCCTAGGATAACATCTCCACCTAATCCCACAAATTTAAGGTTGTTGTCAACAGCAGTGCTTTCAATTTCGTTCATACGTGAAGCTAGCATTTGGCAATGTTCGTGTGAAAAAAGTATCATGCCTTTGGCCCCTGTATCTGCGGCTTCTTTCATAAAAGTATCTAGTTTATCTTTTACTTCAAGGCCACGGACGGGGGACTTAATTAAATTATAGGCCAGGTTCTCAAATAGTTTACTGACAGGCAATTCATGTATTTCATCGGCGCTTAAGAGTTGTGAGTCTCCCAGATAATTTACCCCTTCAAATGTAGTGTAAGCCTTTTCTTTTATTAGTTTTTCCCAGATTGGCGTACGTCCATAGGGGATAAGTGCGAATATACCCAATGGTATGCCGGAATCTTTGGTATGCGCATGCTTGCTGACGTGTTCAATGATATCTTTTTTAAGCTTCTTGCATAGGTCCAGTGTGGATTCTTCTCCCCAAACTGTTGATAAAAGAAAATGCCAGTGTAAGGGCTCAAGTCCAAGGTTTAATGGGGCATTTTGTTTTCTGATCTCACAAATCTCCGAATATTCGAGTTTCGCCAATGTGGAGTAAAACATTGCCTTGCGAAATCTTTCTTCTCTCTTCTCCTCCGGTATTTCATTGACATCGCAAAGTTGATTGTACGCGGACTCTATTTGCATTCCACACTGAGCAATATTTTCTTTACTTGTGAAACCCGGAATATCAATATGTACCGGCGGTACTTTAAACTCATCGGCCATTTCGCTGAAAAGAAATCCGATTCCTTCGCAAAAGGCTGATGAACTAAGGGTTACGTTAGGTGAAGGTAATACACCCTGCATATGTGCCCCTTTGAGTGTATTAATAAAACTACAGCGCGGTACAGGGTAACTGCCTTTGTTCGTCAGGTTCGTTACTTTAGGGTTTGTGGCCAGTACACTGGCAAACATTTCCCAGTTAAATGGAATGAAATCTGCTGCCCAGCATATTTCAGAAGGTATTAACAATGATGTAGCTGCTACCTTTGATGTCTCTCTGTATGCTAACCGCATCATGTATAGTCTTTTAGACATGAAAGCTTTGGTGGTTGGCAGAATGGTTGGGGCTGCTGATGAGAGAGTGTCCCCTTTGGGCCTGGTTCCGGAAGAAAGACTTCGGAATTTTTCGAAAGCAGATTCTCTGTAATTGACTTGAGTAGTCTCTTTCTGTGTGTTGATGTAGTTGTTCATTGTACAAAAAATGTTTATTGTTTAAACTGGTTTTTACTACATACTGAGAATTTCTTTTATTCTTTACTTTTAAAGTCTGTTGCAAATTAAGAGCCTTACGTGTAGAACTTTACCTTTGAAAAATGTTGACAGGCCCCATGAAAATATACCTAATTGCAAAGAATTGAAATTCCTTGTAAGAATAATGTGATTTTCTTTTACAATTTGGTTTGGTTGTGAGATGATAAAGCACTCCCATTCTCTTTTTGCACCTTCTTTAAGAGCATATGAAGAATGCATAAAGTAGTAATAGAGTATTTTCTTGTCAGATTTTATTAGAATAAACCTGCTCTGAAACGGTAGCTGAGAAATCAGACAGGTTCTTTAGTATTAAGATACTTACTTTTCTTAACAAACAAGCTATATTACTTGAACATTCTAATAAATTTTGTCTTCTACTCCTTCCAGTCTCCAGGAAGTATTCCGGGAATAAAATTTTCCGGCATTACAACATCGTTGTATATTAGATTGTTGGCACTCATCCAAGGTGAAACATAGTTGCTTGGAAATTCTTCTGGTTTTTTCTTGTTCATCGTATGGCCAGGCTTGGTTATTATTTAACTTTTATATTGTGAAAAAACGGTGTTTTAGAATTTAATCAATGAATTTTGTAGCGTAGTATATTACTAACGTCTTCAAAAAGTAGACCTGTTAATTTTTTTAACAGTGAACCATAAATAAATTCTTTTCTTTTTAAGCAAAGTATTTATGGAGAGGATTAATAGCACTTCCTATGGTAAAGTTAAATTAATTAATCAATTTAAGGCAAAAGTTGCGATAAAAATACATATAAAATAATAGTTAGCTGATTCTTTTGAAGTTGCTCTATGTAAAGAGCACCAAATCTAAATTTTTGCCTCATGGCAGGTGCAATTTTGTAAGCCGTATAAAGTGATGCGTACAGCTTGTCGCAAACGGTCTTTTTTATGTTTTTTATTGCCATATGTTGACGGTAAAAATGGGAGAGGATCATCAACACAATTGGAAGTTATTGTAAACGGGAATTAAAAATAAGGGACAGTTAAATACATGCAGGGGTTGCTTAACTTCAACGTGATATGTACAAAGCGATTTAGGGCCTGTCTATAACTAGTGGCTGCAAGAAAACTATGCATTTTGAAAGTCTTTCTCAAGAAGACTAACTAAGGTTCTCAACCTGAAAGGCTGACTTAATTCAATCCGGGGCCTTGCCCCCGGAAAGTTTGTCGGTGCTGTTGGCCGTGGTCCCAAGCACATCGGGACTCGTGTCTTGTCAATCTTCGATTAACGAATGGGATTACTCTTACTCCCAATACGCTTAATAGTGTTAATAACCGTTAGTTTACAACGATTTAACTTTTCCGGGCACCCCTAATTTCAAATCTGTGAGAGCTGTAGGTGTACAGGGGACATCGACAAGATATTCCATCAGCTTCGCTTATTGCTACTGATTAAAGAATAAATGCGTATATTTAAGGGGGTTAAAACCTTAAAAGGGCAATTTACTTTTTACACATAATTATACATTCCATTATAATGAAGAGAATTTTTACATTACTTACAGGTCAGCGAATAAAGCTATCAGGGATTTTACTTTCATTTTTCACTTTCTCATCTCTTTTGCAGGCACAGTATACGCTTACGGATGATGATGTTGTAGTGGAAGGTGGTTATATTGTTAAATGTCAGACAAGTTCATCGGATTGGGGCTCAGGAGATATTATAATACCTGAAACATTAGATGGGCAGGTTGTAACCGGGATAGGTGAAAATAATATTAACCGTGTTTTTTCCAGTAAAGGTATTACAGGAGTAAAACTTCCCGGCACACTTAGAATTATCAAGGATAGAGCATTCGAAGAGAACGAAATAGATAGTATTATTATCCCTAAAAGTGTGTTTTTTTTAGGAGAGGATTTATTTTCAACAGTGTATACCCTAAAGTATGTTGCTTTTGAACCGGATAGCAGAATTCGAATAATATCCGAAAATGCTTTTCGTGTTGGCAGCATTTCCGGGGAGGAACCGCCTGTTTATTTTCCGTCAAACTCAAATGAGAACTTTATTGTTTATAAGGATGCGAATGGCAATACGTATGCGCCCGGCGATAAGATAAGCAATAAAGATATATGGTATTATGCCGAACTTCCTTCGCATGAGCTGACTATTGATGATGTTGAACTGGTTGACGGGACGGTTACCGCCTGCCATATCTGGTATCCAAATATGGTAATACCGGAAAGTCTTAATAATGTTCCGGTTGTTGGTATAGCAGCCCGGGTTTTTGTTGCATATGGACTGATAAACATTAAGTTGCCAGACGGGTTGACTTCTATTGGAGAACATGCTTTTTACAATAACAGATTAAGTAAGATAGAACTTCCTTCAGGCCTGAAAGAAATTAAGGAAGGTGCGTTTGGTTGTAATACTTTGGAAAGCCTGGAAATACATTCAGGTGTTACATCCATTGGTATAAATGCATTTTATGACAATAATCTGAAAGAAGTAAACATAGCTTCTACGGTTAGTTATATCGGGGAGTCTGCATTTAACGGAAATAGAATAGAAAAAATAAACGGAGCAGAGAGTCACGGTTTAGTGTTCGCAAGAAATACAGACGGTAGTGTTGATAGTTCGATGGTTGTTTCGTTTGGAGGCAGCTGTGACACTGTTGATTTTATTCCCCGGAGTGTTACGCATATCGGTAAAAAGGCTTTTTGGCTGCCGTTTGAGAAGAAGGGTATAAAACAGGTTGATTTACCAGGCAATATAATTAACATCGGGGAGGTAGCCTTTTATGGTAATGACTTGGAGTATATTAACATTCCGGGTAGTGTGAAACGGATCGAAAGGTATGCATTTGGTGATAATTATAATTTAAAAAATGTGCTTTTTGAACCCAATAGTAATTTAGAATTTCTCGGAGAGCAATGTTTTGCGTACTGTGGGCAACTGGACAGTCTTAACTTGCCCGATCCTGTTTTAGAACCCGGGATTGAATCGTTTTTAGGATGGTTTAAGGATGGAGAATTAGCCACTATGCCAATCAGGGATCCCCAAAATGACAAGAATGATTATTTTGCCCGGTTTAGTTTAAGCGAATACGATATTATTTATGAGAATGTGGGCTCATTAAATCATCGCAACAATCCGGTAACGTATAATGTTGGGGATGATATCTGGCTTAATAAACCTTATGACAGCACAGGGTACCGTTTTATAGGATGGTTTGGTGATCCGGAAGGCCTTCATGAACTTGGAACCCCGGCAATAGATCGGGGAAGCACAGGTGATGTAACCATTTATGCAAAATGGGAGAAGAGAAGTAGTTCGGTATTCCATGCTTCCGGAGAGAACAATGTACACGCTTACCCAAATCCGGTATCTGATAACCTGACAATAAATTTAGCATCGGGACAGGATATTGAAACGGTTGAAATAAGTAATATTTCAGGGCAGGTAGTTTATAAAGCCGAAGTTCGGGATAAAAATACATATACAATAAATATAGGTAAGGTGGAAAGCGGCTTGCTGTTTATTCGGGTATTGGATCGGAACGGGCGTGTTTTTACCGGAAAAATAATTAAGGAATAAGAATTTGATGGCTTTTCTGCAGGGTGCCCCGGAATAACCGGAGGAACTGGCAGGGAAGTTATTCATTAGATGGAAAAAAATGAAATGATATCGCTATAACGCAATAAACATAGAAACAACAAAAACCAATTATAACTATTAATAATTAAATTTAAATGCAATGAAAAAAGCTTACTTCATCATGGCAGTCCTGGTGATGTGTCATGTAATGCTAAAATCTCAGCAAAATTCTTATTTGAAACCGGTAATAGATGGGTTTAAATCGGATTACCCGCTTACCGCTGCCGATACATCATCATGTTTTGATATTACAGGAGATACCCTTTATGCAAGCAGGCTTGCAGGAAGATTTAATTCTCCAAATCTGATTTATGCCATAAAAGAGTCAACCGGAGATACTATCGCCAGTTATGAAAGGCCTCAGGAGGTAAACCTTCTAAACCTTCATGGTTTAACACTTTCGCCGGATAAGAAAAGTATCTGGACCGGGTTTAACTCCTCTAGCGGTAACGATCCCATTTATGCAATAAATACAGAAACCGGTGAGTGGGAAAAGAAAGCGGAATTAGAAGGGGTTTACTTTATCGAGTTTGTTGGTGAAAACATGTTTGCATTGGCCCGGATATGGGGAAAAATGGGAATGGAAGCAGCGATTTACCAGCTCGATTTGTCGGGGGAAAATAAACACAGGTTGCTTATTGATTTTGGTGAGAACGATGCCAGTTGGACATTCTGTGTTGATGATGCCGGAAACCTTTATAGTGGTTTTTCGGATATTCTGTTTCGAAGTAAATTGCTTCGGTGGAATGCTGATGATATAAACGATATTGTCAACGGAACCCGAAAGGATACTTTAAAAGCAGAAGATGCAACAGAGCTTATTGACTTTAAGAATATGTCTGAAGGGCTATTTGCATGCGATATGGATAATTCCGGTCAACTATTTCTTGTATTTAAGACACAAACAGAAAATTACATTGGCAAATGGAACGCGAAATATGGTGAAGAAGGAGGGTTTGACACCATATCAACAGGAAAGGGGATTTCTGATTTGAATTTTATGCGTGTTAATGGAAACGGAACAGGAAAAGGTGTGTTGGATGGGATTTATGCTACATCTTCATATGGGCAAATAGCAAAAATATGGAACGATAAGTTGCCCGTTATGGCCGAATCATTAGTAATAAGCGGAAAAGCTGATGCAGCAGACAGTACTATTGAGCTGGATAAATACTTTATTGATCCGGATAATGAGGGTGAAAATTTAACCTATGAAATAACGAAACCGGCAGATGAGGCTGTGGTAAAGGTTACCCTTTCGGAAGGAAATAAACTTATTGTTGATTTTATAGCAGAGGGGCAAACAAATATTGAGGTTAAAGTTACTTCAGCCGGACAATCCATCGTAAAGAAGATAGAGGTAAAAGTAGAGAAACCCGATCCTGTAACTCCTACAGATATTAGCCTAAGTAATTTGACCGTAAAGGAGAAACAACCGGAAAACACAAAAGTAGGGGACTTAACTACAGAAGATTTAAATGAGGGGGCAACGCACACTTATGAGTTGGCTAATACGGAGAAATATCCGGACAATAAGTCATTTACCATTGAGGGGGCGGTGTTGAAAGCAAAAACGCTCGACTATGAAACACAGAATTCATATAAAATTCTAATCAGCTCTACCAATAATTTCGGTTTGTCCTTTGAAAAAGAGTTTACTGTTCAAGTGGAGAAGGTAAGCGGAATAGAGTTGGTTCAGACAACCAAAAGTGCTTTTTTAGTTTATCCAAACCCGGTTAGCGATATTTTAGTTGTTCAGTCAATAGACGGCAACCAGGCAATTAAAAAACTTGAAATATTGACCACTACCGGCCAAAAAGTTTTAGAACCTACCAAAGGAAACCAGATAGACCTGTCTGGCCTGGCAACAGGAAACTATTTGGTGAAAATTGTGACAGACAAACAGGTGTTTGTTGAACAGGTAGTTAAGAAATAGAGTGTCTGAAACCAATGTGGGTGAATATTAAACCATTAAAAAAATACTAATTCAATTAAATATTACAACCAAATGGAAAACGAAGAAAAAATAACAAGAATAAAAAAACGATTAATCAATTATCCATTATCCGGTAAGAAATTAATCAGTACAATAATTGGAGTATTAACACTAATCCTTTCTTTACAAGGGCAAACCCCAGTTGAATATACACTGCAAGCCAGTGATGTAACAATAGAAAATGGAGCGATAACAGATTGTAGCTACGATTTCTCAGCCAATGCGAACGGAACTGATCTTATTATACCAGATGCACTTGGAATTACTGGTATAGCTGATGGAGAAACCGATTGGATGGGCTATATTAGTGGTAGTGCTGTATTTGCAGAAAAAAATATTAAAAGCATAAAACTTCCGTCCACTCTTGAATATATTGGAGATTTTGCCTTTAGAGAGAATGCATTAGCGAATATTTCAATACCGAACGGTGTTGCTTATATTGGGCGCGATGCTTTTTATAGTAACGATATTGACAGTGTATTTATTCCGAATACAGTGCGTACAATAGAACCAAATGCATTTCATTCGAATGCAAATCTTGATACAGTTGTCTTTGAAGGTGCAAGTCATTTAATTAAGATTGGATCGCACGCATTTGTCTATACATCAGTCACAACAATTAAATTGCCCACACCAGTTGTTCCCGATAATAATTTTGAATACTGGATTCAATTTGATAATGATAGGACTCATTATCAGGGAGGTGCTGTTGTAACTCCAGATTATTACGAGTTTCTTGCAAAGTATGATTATACTTTGAGAGATGATGATGTTGAGGTAGTTAACGGGGTAATTGAAAGTTGTAGTTATAACTTTGACAGTAAATTTATCATAATCCCAAATGAATTAGATGGACAAACTATTACAGGAATTGCCGGTTCAAGTTCACAGAAAGGAGCAGTTTTTTATGGGAAAACACTTTTAGAACTTACGCTTCCTTCAACTTTGGAAACCATCGGACAGTTTTCATTCAATTCTAACTCAATAGATACATTAATAATACCAAATAGTGTTAAATCTATTGAAGACTATGCATTTTGGGGATTTAGCCTGGATACGGTTAT
Source organism: Bacteroidales bacterium (assembly GCA_965230395.1). Lineage (GTDB taxonomy): Bacteria > Bacteroidota > Bacteroidia > Bacteroidales > UBA10428 > UBA10428. Next base: position 6,055,938 of record CBDDKV010000002.1, on the reverse strand, counting down.
TTTTGAAAGCAATAGCAGGATTTCAAAAATAGGATATGCTGCTTTTGATAACAACTCAAACTTAAAAATGTACTTTCCTGCTCCTGTTAAGGATAATTATGAATTTATAAACTGGAAAGATGAAGATGGAAACACATTTGCCGGAGGAGAACAGGTTACAGAATTTGAGGCTTCTTATTCGGCGAATTTTTCATTGCTCCCAGGGAATCCGGAAATAGCTTTGTCAGGGAACTTATCATTTGGCAATGTAAAAGAACAAGCTTCTTCCACTACAAACTTAACAATTAGTAATTCTGGTAATGCCACACTAACAGTAAGCAGCTTAAGCCTGCCGGATGGATTCTCCGCCAACTGGACAAAAGGAGACATTGCTGTGGATGTAAACCGGGAAGTAGAGATAACTTTTCTGCCGACAGAAGTTAAAAGCTATTCAGGATACATAAAAGTGATTTGTAATGCAAGCAGTGGTGTGGATTCAATTCTGGTTGAAGGTAATGGGATTGCAGCACCGGTAATTTCCTTATCGGAAGACATTACATTTACTGACATCAAAGTTGGAGCAGAGGCAACTGGCAAACTTACAATAAGCAATACAGGTAGTGCTGAATTAAAGGTAAACAATATAGATTTACCATCAGGTTTTACTGCTAACTGGAAGAGTGGGTTAATAGCTGTCGGAAATAAACAGGATGTGACAATCACTTTTGCCCCTAAGGAAGTGAAGGCATATCAGGGAGTTGTTACCATAAATTCAAATGCAGGTGTAAGCTCGCTTAATATTAGTGGAACAGTAGTTGGCACACCAATAATTTCTCTTTTTGGAGATCTTCATTTTGGAGAAGTTGAAATAAATGGAAGCCTTAACAAGATATTACAATTAAATAATTCAGGTTCGGAATTGCTTAAAGTAACTAATATTCAGTTACCCGAAGGTTTTTCAGCTAATCCAGCCAATTGTGATATAGAAGCAGGTAATTCAAAACAAGTTACAATAACCTTTTCTCCGGAGAAAACATCCTTATATTCAGGGGAAATAACTGTAATTTCTAACGCTGGAGATGCAAATAATACAATTTCTGTTTCTGGAACAGGGATTAAAGGAAGTACTTCGATAAATGAAGTTTCAGAAAAAAGAATGATTATTTATCCAAACCCGGTTAGCGATATTTTAGTTGTTCAGTCAATAGACGGCAACCAGGCAATTAAAAAACTTGAAATATTGGCCACTACCGGCCAAATAGTTTTAGAACCTACCACAGGAAACCAGATAGACCTGTCTGGCCTGGCAACAGGAAACTATTTGGTGAAAATTGTGACAGACAAACAGGTGTTTGTTGAACAGGTAGTTAAGAAATAGAGAAGACGTAGATGCTTCGTTCTAAAAACCCCTGCCGGATAATTACCCAGCAGGGGTTTTTTCTATTTTGTAGAATAGAAAAGGGGGGTGTTTTTTACAAAAGGCATTTTTTGAGCGTTTTAAAGCGGCATTTATCGGGGCATACGGCAATTTCTCAAACAATGAGGGGGGCAATAGCAAACATCTTCGGCCTTAGTGGGGCAATGGTCAACAACAACGGCTTACAGGGCACGTTAACCCGTTATTCGGCCAACTTTGCCTACAGCTAAATGTTCAACTTCCTTATAAAACGGGAGGACAAGAAAGTGGGCTTTGAGGGGGCTTCTAAATTAAAATAAAATAGTATATTTGCCTGTTTTTAAACCATATAAGGTGAAATATAGGACAAGTCGAAATAATAACTTATTAAATAAATCACGATGAAGAAAGCTTTTACATTACTTACAAGCAAACATGTTTTCCTGTTAGGGACCATATTTTCAATTTTAGCCTTTTCGTCCCGTATAGAGGCACAGTATACACTTACAGATGATGATGTGAATGTTTATGAGGACGGGGTTATTTCCAGTTGTAGCTATGATTTTAGCCAAAAAGATATTATAATTCCGGATACCCTTGATGGAAGAAGGGTGCTTGAAATCCCGGGAAATAGTGACAATAGTTCTTCCGTTTTTGCCAATAAAGGGATTACAAGTTTGCAATTGCCTGCTTCTTTGGTGCGAATTGGGGAGAATGCATTTTACGGGAATGCGATAAGTGACATGGCAATACCCGCAAGCGTTAGTTTTATCGGAAAGGGTGCATTTGCATCAAATACATTGGCAAACATTAAACTTCCACAACCGGAAAACAGGGAAGGCCATACATTTCTTGGATGGAAAGATGGCCAGGGAACATCTTACTCAGTGGGCGATGAAATAACAGATTTAACAAAGTTATACTACGCAGAAATAAAATATACTTTAACGGATAACGATGTAGAAATAGATGCGGAAGGGGTGATTTATCAACCCAGTTATGATTTTTTTGCCAATATTATAACAATACCTTCTAATATAAAAGGAATACCCGTTCAGGGAATACAAGGTTATACGTTTTACAGGAAGGGTATTATGGGTGTTGATTTGCCCGGGTCTATTCATAGCATTGGCAATTATGCGTTCGGGTACAACCGGATTAGTCAGGTCGTAATGCCGGACAGTGTAACGTATTTTGGTTCCGGTGCTTTTTCAGGAAATCTCCTTAAAAGCATAATATTACCTTCATCAAAAGCGAAAGAGGGCTACACATTTAAAGGTTGGGCCGATTACCAGGATAGTATATATGCCGCAGGGAAGGAAATAACAGATTTTTCCAGTTATTACAAGGCGGTAATAAACTATGTGTTGAATGATGAAGATGTGGAGGTGGATGAAAACGGAATTGTTATCAGTTGTAATTTTGATTCGTATACGAATCACATTACAATACCTGAAACATTAGATGGAAAAAAGGTACTTGGGTTAGGTGATGAGTTGTTTTATCAGAGGGGTATTTTTGGTGTGGAGCTACCTTCAACAATAAAGAGTATTGGAGATAAAGCAGTTGCAAGTTGTCTTTTGAGCAACATAGTTTTGCCGAAAAGTCTGACTGAAATTGGAGATAATGCTTTTGCCTGGAATATTCTGAGCGAAGTAACTTTTTCAGAAGGGGTTGAAGAAATTGGAGATAATGCTTTTGGCCGCAATAAGTTAAAAAAAGTTATTTTTCCTTCTACGCTCAAGAAAATAGGCTCGAATTCTTTTTTTGGAAATCAAATTGAAGAAATTGATATAAAAGAGGGGGTTACCGAAATTGGACGGCATGCTTTTGCGGAAAATCAATTGTTAAAAGTAAAATTACCTGATAGTCTGGAAGAACTGGGAGGATATGCTTTTGCTTTTAATAAGTTAACGGAGATAAATATCCCGTCAAAATTAGAACAACTTAAACATGGCGTATTTTTATATAATTCTCTTGAAAAGATAATCATACCTGAGGGTGTTATTGCAATTGAAGGGCAAGCATTCAGCGGTAATAATTTGACATCGGCCATTATTCCCAATAGTGTAACTTTAATAGGAGAAAGGGCTTTTTCAGGCAACAACTTATCAGAGCTTGTATTACCGAATAATATAAAAGAAATAGTTCAATTAACTTTTGCGGAGAATAATTTAACAAAGGTGATAATCCCTGGGAGCGTAACCAGAATTGAGGAGTATGCTTTTCAATACAATGAACTAACAGACGTTACCCTGTCTGATAGCATAACTTACATGGGAAAAGGGGTATTTGAAGGAAATGTAAGCCTCACAAACCTAATGTTACCGGAAACAAAAATCAGGGAAGGTTATTCATGTACCGGTTGGATAGATGGCAAAGGAAATATGCATCCGTTCAATACATTGGTAAAGGATCTGTCTTTGTCCTATAATGCGCTAGTACCCTATACTTTAAAAGATGAAGATGTGGTTGTTGAAGACGGGGTGATAAGGCAATGTACCCATGAATTTTATGCGAATGATATTATTGTCCCTGAAACTTTGGACGGACAGACCGTGAAAGAAATCAGAAGTGCAAAGAATAAAACAACAGGGGTATTTTATCAGAAAGAAATAGTAAAAGTTAAATTACCTTCTACTCTTGAAGCAATTGGGGATTATGCATTTTATCGAAACAGGCTGGTACAGGTAGAAATTCCGGATAAAGTTAAATATATTGGATTATGGGCATTTAGGGAAAACAGTCTTTCTGAAATAAGTTTCCCTCAAAGTGTCAGCTATATTCGAGAGTATGCATTTCAAAATAATATATTAGAGGAAGTAGTAATACCTGAAAATATTACCGTTATTGAAAAAGGGGTTTTCTTAGGTAATAACCTGTCAAACCTGGTATTGCATAACGGGATTACCCGTATTAGAGATTATGCTTTCAGAAACAATTCATTAACAGAAGTGGTCATTCCTAAAAATGTCACTTATATTGGCTGGTATTCTTTTGCCGGGAATCAATCCACTAAGCTGACTATTGAAGAAAATAGCCGCCTTAAGAGAATTGAAAGAGGCGCTTTTGGTGGAAACGACTTTAAGAATGTCGATTTGCCTGATAGTATTATCTATCTGGGAAGGGGTGCATTTCATGGTCTTTCACTGGAAAAAATAATACTCCCTGTATCGGCTAAAAAAGGGCATACCTTTGTTGAATGGAGGAGTAACCAGGGGGAATCCTTTAGCGGAGGTGATGCAATAACTTATTTAAGTAATCAGTATGGAGCAGTGTTTGAAGGAAAATTATTAACACTTCCCGACAGCCTGGAGTTTACCGATACCGATGTGAATGGAACTGGAAGCCATTTTGTGGATGTCCTGAATTCAGGTTCAGACACTTTACATATAACCAGTGTTGATTTGCCGGAGGGCTTTGAATTAAGCAGGGTTGATGCCGAGATAAATCCGGGCGCATACAAATGGGTCAATGTTAAATTTAAACCGGTTGAAGGTAGGTTTTATAGTGGGACAATAACATTTAACTGTGGGCTTTCAAGCGGAAACACCATCTACGTAAAGGGGCTTGGTATTGCCAGTAAAATTGAACTGTCCGGGGATCTTAGCTTTGGAGACGTTAACGTAGATTCAATGGCCACAAGGACCATGAATATTAAAAATGATGGTAACTCTGAACTGGTAATATCGGAACTTGAATTACCTGAAGGCTTTACCACAAAATGGAATGGGGGCATAATTGATGAAGGCAGGGACCTGGATATTGACGTGTTTTTTAAACCCACACAGGGAATACCGTATAATGACAGTATTGTTGTCCGGTGTAATGCCACAGAAGGTGACGATGTGATTGATGTTAGCGGTACGGGCATACAGGCCAGTTCTGTGCCAGCTTTGAACTTTGCAGAAAATAAGATAAAATGTTATCCAAACCCGGTTAGCGATATTTTAGTTGTTCAGTCAATAGACGGCAACCAGGCAATTAAAAAACTTGAAATATTGACCACTACCGGCCAAATAGTTTTAGAACCTACCACAGGAAACCAGATAGACCTGTCTGGCCTGGTAACAGGAAACTATTTGGTGAAAATTGTGACAGACAAACAGGTGTTTGTTGAACAGGTTGTGAAAGAATAAAGGCGTTGCTGTAAAAGTTACCTCCACTCGTCCGCGTGTACAACGCGGACGTTTGAGCAAAAGCATTTATCATTTATAATGCGGAAAACAAAAAAGAAAACAATTGCAGACGGTCCCAAAATGGTTGAAAACATAGAACGGACTGCCTGCTTTTGTTCAGGGATTTGAAGAGTTGGAGCTTTTGGAAACAGTTCCTTCACCGGTGAAGCACCAATACCTAACTATTAACGGACACCGGGATCAGTGTGATCCGGACACCGGGATCCGGGATCAGTGTGATCCGGACGCCGGGATCAGTGTGATCCGGACACCGGGATCAGTGTGATCCGGACATCGGGATCAGTGTGATCCAGACACCGGGATCGATAAGGCCATTCATATTTCTTTTAGACAAGTCTTTTAGAACCCGTTATAAGCTACGTGGAACGCGATCTGTTCGAACGCGGGTTTATGAGTTATGAATTTACCCCCAACCCCCCCCCAACACCCAACCCCCAACACCCAACCCCACGCTTGCCTGTTTACTGTCAGTTTCCGGTTATTCCATTTATAAAAGTATCTACAAAGCCTACGATTTTACTTAAAATGCGGTCGCCTGTTTTTTTGCGTTGCAGGACTGAAGGTTGTTCGCCTTCAATGAGAGCCAGTACTTCATCGCGTAAGGGTTCCCGCTCGGCAAAAAGATATTCTTCAATCAGTTTTTCGGCTTTATCGGCTACCAGTTTCTCTTCTTCTACCAGTTTGTTGAATGCTTTGATTTGTTCTTCGTTCCAGAATTTTTCAAAGGCTTCGGGCACGTCTTCAGAATCCTCTATAACCGGAAGGTTTTCTAATATGAATTTCTCAATTAGTTCACGCTTACTGCGCAAATGTGCTTCGCCCGAAAGTATATCAAGAATTTCTTTTTTCTTCTGCTCGCGTTCTTTCTCTTTGGCATCTTTCAGGTTTGCTAAAAGTTTAAGTATGTAGGTAACGTTTATTTCATCGCGGTGGATGAGTTCGAGTTCAAAATCGACATCGTCTAAAATGGAAACCTTTTCTTTCTGATGGTCGGATTTTACTTTGTCGTGTAAATCGAGGTACTTGCTTTTGTAATCTTCGAACTGCTGTTCGGTCATTGCCAAATCGTCCCAACTGAAATCGGCAAAGGTGATAAGGATGTTTTTTATCCGCATTAAATCCCTGAAAGCCTTAATGAATTTTAGTTCGTCTTCCTCGCTTTGTAAATCGTTTACGCTGTTTACGGTCGGGGCAATTTTTAGCAGCTCAATAAAGGCATCGTTGAATTTCTTAACATATTCCTCATAAGGTTTCATGATGATTTCCTCAATAGCTTCTTTGTTGCTAAAGAGGGTAATGGCATCGTCGGTGGCTTTTTTGAGGTTGCGGAACACTACAATGTTGCCTTGCGATTTTTGCTCGTTCAATATGCGGTTGGTACGGGAGTAGGCCTGAATTAATCCGTGATACCTGAGGTTCTTGTCTACATAAAGGGTATTTAGTTCCTTGCTGTCGAAACCTGTTAAGAACATGTTTACCACTAAAAGTATATCAACCTTGCGTTCCTTTACTTTTTTAGAAATATCGTTGTAGTAGTTGTAAAACGACTGGCTGTCTTTGGTGGAGAACTTACTGCCAAACATTTGGTTGTAATGTCCGATGTATTCATCGAGTTTTTCGCGGCTGTGCTGAGATGCACGTTCGTGCGTATTTACGCCATATGGCACAATTGGCTCTGCTGCCATCAGAAAGTCTTCTTCGGGCAAAAAGCCGTTGGCATCGGCATCTTCTTCGTTGGCTGCAAAGCTGAAGATGGTTGCTATTTTAAGGTCGTGTTCTCCCGCTTCTTTCTTCTTATGCAGAATGTCGTAATACTTTATGAGTGTTTCTACACCGCTAACGCAAAACATACCCGTAAATTCCTGGTTGTGCGTTTTGCGTTTGTGATGGGCTAGTATGTAATTAGCGATTTTCTCTAAACGGACAGGCGATTCCATCAGTTCTTTGGTGTCGATGTCTTCTACCTCTATGTCAATTTCCGTAGCTGCATCTTTCTTTTTGTATCTTCCCACATATTCAACCGAGAATTTCAGCACGTTTTCATCCTTAATGGCATCGGTTATCACATATTTATGCAAGCAGTCGCCAAATAAATCTTTGGTTGTGCGTTTGCCCAATTCGTTTTTGGCTGCATTGTCGGCAAAGATGGGCGTGCCTGTAAACCCGAACATTTGCGGATTATTGAAGAACTGCTTTATACGGTTATGCGTTTCGCCAAACTGCGAGCGGTGGCATTCATCGAAAATGAATACAATGCGTTCGTCCTGCAGTTTTTCCATTTTTGCCTGATACTGCTTTTTACTGATGGCCGTGTTGAGTTTTTGAATGGTGGTTACAATAAGCGGCGTATCGTCGGAAAATTGTTTGACCAGTTCGCGGGTGTTGTCGGTAGAATCGACACATCCTTTTTTGAAACTGTCGAACTCTTTGTTGGTCTGGTAGTCGAGATCTTTACGGTCCACCACAAACACCACTTTTTTAACTTTTGGCAGGGCAGTTAATATCTGACTGGCTTTAAAGGAGGTAAGGGTTTTGCCCGAACCTGTGGTATGCCAGACATAGCCGTTTTTTCGGCTGTGCATGACCTTATCGATGATTGCCTCAACGGCATAAAACTGGTAAGGGCGCAATACCATTAGTATTTTGTCGGTCTCGTTGAGCACAATGTACTTGCATATCATTTTAGAGATATGGCAGGGTTCCAGGAAATCGCTGGTAAAACCGTTTAAGATATTGGTAAGGCGTTTGTTTTCCTTATCTGTCCAAAAGAATGTTTGCTTGAAGGACTGACGCCTGTTGTTGGCATAGTATTTTGTGTTTACCCCGTTGCTGATGACAAATATCTGGATGTATTGAAACAAGGCAGCACTTGCCCCAAAGGAATGGCGCTGGTAGCGGTTGATTTGGTTAAAGGCTTCTTTGAGTTCCAAACCACGGCGTTTTAGTTCGATTTGTACCAGGGGCAATCCGTTAATAAGCAATGTAACATCGTAGCGGTTTATATACACCCCTTCCATGCTTACCTGATGGGTAACCTGAAACTGGTTTTGGCACCAATGTTCGGTATTGATGAATTCGAAATAGAGGTTGTCGCCATTATCGCGAACAATGTGTTGTTTTTGCCTCAGGGTTTTGGCTTTCTCGAATACCGAACCTTTGCTAAGTATATTCAGCACTTTTTCGAATTCGCTTTCGGAAAATTGTATGTTGTTATGCTTTTCGAGTTGCTTTTTTAGGTTGCTTGTGAGTCCGGTTTCGTCTTTGACTGAAACGAGTTTGTAGCCCAGTTCGCAGAGCTGTTCTATGAATTGGTTTTCTAATATTTGTTCGGGTTGTTTGCTCATATTGTCTGGATTAGGATTTTCTTTACAATTAAGATTGCTCAGGTTTTTTTTTGTTATATTCTTTCATGAGTTCGATTTTCAGATTATGCAGCTTATCATGGATATTTGCATTATCTCTATCTCTCATACTGATTAGATTTATAATAATCAGGTATAATATGCTAATTGAAAATACCAGGGCTACAAAATAAATAATTACAGACGCAATTGTCACTGGCCGCTCATTGAAGCCTGTACCTAAGTTTTTGATTGAGCTTGCAAAACATTCTTTTAAGAAATATCCGGTAATACCAATAATAACCATTGAGATAGTGGATTTGTGATTGAAGCGGTTATTAAATTTATCTAAATCTTTTTTAAAAAGCACTAAATATTCATCGATCAGGATATTATCGTAATTGTTTCCCAAAAATACTTTTGCTTCAATAGCATCTTCGTATTGATATTTGATGAGCTTATTTCGAAGTTTTTTGCGAGTTAATTCTTGTTCGCTCAGTTTTTTTCGGATTTTAGATTTAGAGAAATGAAGGAAACCTATAAGAATGGAAAAATTGGCTGGTAGGAAGAACCAAATAGGAATCTTGTTTTTAATATACAGGATAGTTAAAGGTAGTATTAATGCAAGGGCTATTATTGAAGGAAGGATTTGATTTTTCAAATACCAGTTTCTATCATTCTTAGTTAAGTAATGCAGTACCCCTTGGTTGAATATCTTCTTTATCTCTTTTTTGTTATTTATCATTGTAGAAATAACTAAAATGATTAATGACTTACTTGTTTTCTGAATTTATCTCATTTGTCTGAATCACGGTTTTTTTTGGATTGAAGGATTATTCTGCCTATAATTTTTATTTTCAGGATGAGTAAGGTTATACACTCTTTTAAACTCAAGGCTTTTAGCACCAAAGTTTATTAACAAACCAATGGGTAGGTTGTACGCTTGACAATAATTCATGGCTTGGGCTAAGTGTACATCTTCTATTTTTATTACAGCTTTTAGTTCCAGCATAATGTTTTCTTCAACAAAAAAATCAACCCTGCGTCTTCCTATATCTATTCCTTCGTAATAAATTGGCATTTCCATTTCACGTTGAAAGCTTAATCCTTGTTTTTCAAGCTCAATTGCCAAAGCACGTTGGTATATCACTTCCTGAAAACCATTACCAAGAGTGCTATGCACTTTCATCGCGCAACCGATAATTTTATGGGTTAATTCTTCGTGTTTCATAATCTGATGCTCCTTTAATTGTCTGGATTAGGGGTTGCTGGATTTTTGGATTGAAGGATTGTTTCTTGCTTCAATAAGATTATGCTCTTTCATATTATATTTTTTTAATCCGATTATCCTTTAACCAAACCAATCGTAATACTGACATTTTTCACACAAACATTTGTTGCAACAAGCCTTTTTTCCACTGCGCCGTGGCTTCTATTTGCTTTGCTGTTTCGTTTATCTTTTTGTCGATGGCTGATAGGAAGTTGGCGATGCGGGTTTGTTCTTCGAGGCAGGGGAGAACCACAAAACAGTTTCCAATTTCACCCAAGTTTATTTTTTTAGGAAAGGCTACATGAATTGTTCTTTTCCATAATTCTTTCTTAAAGGCATTAGTTGAGATATATTGATTAATGAATTTCGAATTATACTTTTCAGATTGCTTTATTAAAGCTAAACTAACATAGAAGGAAGCCTTTACGTCCCAGTCAATATATTTGGATGTGCCAATATCCCCAATTCTAGTAAGTAGTATATCTCCTTTTTCTAACCTTACTCTCTTAATTTCATTTTCAAAAACCTTTTCTGAAATGTACTTAGTATCAGAAAAATTATTTGCAGTTACATGCTCAACACTATAGAATGGTATTCCTTCTTGTGTATATTTTGGTGTTTGATGGGTACCATCAAATATCTTTGCTATTTTACCTAATTGTATATACTCCCACTCCGGAAACTCATTTCCGTTCTCATCACCTTCGACTTCGCTCAGGTCAGGTTTAAAGCGCAACTGTTGAGAGAATAGCTTTTGCATGATGCCTTTTTTGTATTGCTCCAGCAACTCTTTTTTCTTTTTAAGGGCAGTGAGTTTTTCGTCAACTGCTGTAAGGAAGGAGGCTATGCGTTGTTGTTCGGGGAGGGTGGGGAAAGAGAATTTATATGGTTTTAGAAAGTCAATGTTTATATTTTTTTGTGCTGCAGCTACTGCTAAATAATCCAACTTAGGCTGTTCAATTGAGAATCTTATATTAAGAAATTGATTATGATATCCTACACTACAAGTTATTCCAATAAGGCTATCAGGACATGCCATGTCTAATTCCAAAACTCCTGTATAACCGATGTTTGCGGCAATCGTTATTAGGATTGTTCCTTTGGAAAACAACTTACTAACAGAGAGTCCTTTATCATTTAATGTTTGGGAATAATTCTGAATTTTTCCAAATGAATTAACTACATCACTTGTTTGTACAAATGGGATGTTGCCGTTATAGTAAACTGGATTATTTCTAGGTCTAGGTGAGAAACGCCCTCTTTCAATTTTAGCAATGTTCTCCAACTTCTTCTTCTCCCACTCCCCTTCAAACTCAGGGAATCTTAACTGTGGTATATTGTATTGAGAGGCATGGGCCTGCCTCTTTGTGTGTCTATTCATGTAATTTGTCCTCCTGCCAATTTTTAGGATTATTTTTTATGTATTGGCGTATGCGTTCCAATTCCATATAATTCCGTATTATATGATCGTGGTAATTCGGTTGCCAAAAATGATTGTTGCGATTATATTTTGGGATATCCAATTGTTTTTCGTCAATATAATCGTCGATTTTTGAATTTGTTGCCGATTTAAACCCGCCAATAAACGACGAAATTGATTGGGGTTTGCGAATGAATGGTTTTTGGTTGGCGCGTAGAGGCGCACGGCCGCGTAGAGGCGCACGGCCGTGCGCCTCTGCGCGCGTTGCCGCCGCGTCATCAACGTCGGGTTCGGCCGTATCATCAACCAGGGTTGTTTTATTGTCAACAATTAATTTGTTTTTATCAATTATAACAATGGCGTGCAAATGATTTGGCATTATAATCCATTCATCTAAAAATAATTCGTTCCGTAATTCAAACGATTTCAACCATTCAACACGTACAATTTCACCATAATTGGATAATGTTATTTTATTGTCTGCAATTTTCCCCAGAATACGTTCCCTATTCTGCGTAACCATTGTGATAAAATAAATGCCATCACCTGAATAATCCCAATTAGGCATTCGGTGAGATGATATTCGATATTTATTTCGGAATTTATCAGCCATTGTTTAAAATGGTGGTTTAATTCCTAATTCATCACAGTATTTTTCAATGGTGTTATCGGTTTCGGCCATTTGTTTGTCCAGTTCCACCAGCTCACTGGCCACGGCGTTAATATCAATGGGCTCTTCTTCTTCAAAGGTATCTACATAGCGCGGTATGTTTAAGTTGTAGTCGTTTTCTGCAATTTCGGCTATGCTTGCCAGATGGCTGTACTTTTCAATTTCGGTGCGCTTACGGTAGGTGTCAATAATTTTATTGATGTCCTCGGCACGCAGGTAGTTTTGCGTTTTGGCTTTTTCAAAGCCTTGCGAGGCATCAATAAACAAGATATCATCGGGATTTTCGCGGCATTTTTTAAATACCAGAATACAGGTTGGAATGCTTGTGCCGTAAAAAATGTTGGCAGGCAGGCCAATTACGGCATCGAGATAGTTCTTTTCTTCAATCAGGAACTTACGGATATGCCCTTCGGCGGCCCCGCGGAACAATACACCATGTGGCAGCACAATGGCCATGGAGCCGTTGTCGTCCAGCTGGTAAATCATGTGCTGCACAAAGGCAAAATCGGCCTTACTACTTGGTGCAAGTTTACCGTACTGGCTAAAACGGTCGTCGGAAGTAAACAGTTGGTTGGCACTCCATTTTGCAGAAAAAGGAGGATTGGCGACTACTGCCTCGAAACGTTCTTCTACGTGTTGGGGGTGTTCCAGGGTATCTTCCTGTTTAATGTCGAATTTACGATAATGCACATCGTGCAAAATCATGTTCATTCGGCAAAGGTTATAAGTAGTGCGGTTAAGTTCCTGTCCGTAATAATTGTTAACCTGTTCCACCTCTTTGGCAACACGCAGCAATAAAGAGCCCGAACCACAAGTTGGGTCGTACACCGATTTTAGTTTGGTCTTGCCCGTAGTAACAATTTTTGCAAGTATAGTACTTACGCCTTGCGGGGTGTAGAATTCCCCAGCTTTTTTCCCGGCACCGCTGGCAAACTGCCCAATCAGGTATTCGTAAGCATCGCCTAGTACGTCAAGTTCGGTATTCTCCAATTTAAAATCAATTTTATTGAGGTGCGCCAGCACCTTAGCAATAATTTCGTTTCGGGCTTCGGAAGATTTACCGAGTTTGGTACTGTTTAAATCCATATCCTCAAACAGATGGTCGAAATCTTCTTCGCTCTCGGTACCCATTGTGCTGTTTTGGATATTAATCAGGATTTTTTGAAGGTCTTCCAGTATGAAGTTGCTTACTTCTTCATCTTCACCATTGCCATTTCCGCGTTTGGCAATTTCTCCGAATAACTCAGAGGGTTTTAAGAAATATCCCAGCTTTTCGAGCGATTCCTCCCGAATGGCTTCAATGTATTCTTTACCATCTTCGGTGTTTTCCTGTATCTCTTTATATTTTATGCCGTCGGGTTGCAAGATGGTGTCGGCATAAATTTCCATCTTCTCAGCCAGGTATTTATAAAAAATAAAACCGAGTATATAATCCCGGAATTCATCGGCGTTCATTCTTCCCCTTAAGGTATCAGCAATGTTCCAAAGCTGCTGCTCTAACTGTTTTTTTTGGTCTTCTGACATATATTAATTTAAAACGGTTCCGAACAAGGTTAACCCTGTAAAATTAACAGAATCTACCCTTGTTCCGGTTTAACCGCCAATATTTTTTAATGAATTATTTATAAGATGTTTGGTTTCCTTGAAATCCTCGGAATTTTGCAGGGTAAGCTCGAAGTCTCCAGTCCCAAAATGCCCTATATTTCTGACATCCCTCCCCTGTTTGGGCATAGGGGAAACCTCGTCGGGGTTTATTTTCAAAAACAGGTTCAGTTTGTTTTTATGCGTTTCCAGGCATGCAAAATTCTGGCTGGTTTTGTAGGTGATATAATTCTTTTTCGGGGTTTCCTCAACGGAGTTGTCCAGGCCAACAATATAATCCCTGACCTCACTAAAAAGTTCTTCCATTTTCGGGGCAAGAACGGTTAAATGCTGCTCAATGGAGTATGTGCCGTTTTTCCTTGTCTCAGCGGCTTTTTTGCCCGCCTGCACCATTACCGGATTTTTCCCGCCCTCGTCAAAACTGTCCTCCCGGGGAGAGGGAGAGTCAGTGCGCCTGTATGTTTCTTCGATGTTTAAAATTCCGTTTTCATAAAGCTTATACTGCCAAAGCTCAATGTTGGCGCCCATCATTTGTACGGCATGTAAATCATACTTTTTGTATTCAGGGGCAAGGCAAATTACCCGGACCTCAGACCAGTCCACTTCAATGCCGGCACCCAGGGCTTTGTTTACAGCCACCTGAAAATCGCCTTTATGGTCAGTTATCCAGTGCAGGTAATACAAACTTTGGTTAATCAGTTCAGACGAAGCCGTTTTTTTGTACTCTATAATAACCGGGTTATTGTCTTCCGACAAAGCCAGGCTGTCAATCCGTCCGGAATGGATGTTGCCGGTAGAAAATTCAGTGGCCACAAACCGGCAGTTAAAAATAGTTTCAAGGTTTTGTTCAATAACCAGTTGTAAATCCTTTTCCAGTGAGAACCCCGATAACCTTATACGTTCTGCTTTACCATTATTTATCTGAAAAATAGCCATATACTTTAAAAATCTTTAAACGGTCCGTACCATTAAACCCTGTATGTTACGGTGCATAACAGGATAACTTTCGCGCTGTATAAATATAACAGTATTTGCATATACATCAAATATTGATTGGATATTCGAATTTTCTTTGACCAATACCTCCGAAAGCGGAAGGGCCTTTAAAACATTTATTTATTGGTAGTAGTTTGCCCTCCCTGTTTCGGTAGCCTTTTCTGCCAGAAAAGCCGGGACGGGGGGATCTTACAATCAACAGCCCTGTAATGGGGGCTTGTTTCCAGAACTAAAATAACGGACAATTCAACGATAAACCATAAAAAATGACCGGTACCATAGAAATACTGGCGTATTGCGCCACACCCCATGAAAGTTGGCCAGTATATTTCTAGCTGTCACCCGAAAAAATATACGCATTTGAGAAAAGGATGAAAAAAAAAAGAAAAACCCGGGCTACAAAACAAAAGCCCAGGCAATAAATAGCTAACGGGCATGCCATTAATCAATAAAAAAAGAGAAATAAAGTACAATATTTCATGTTTGGCCAGAAACACAGTAACTTGCAGCAAACATCACCGTAAAAAAGTGATGAATGTTACCATGTTTAAGTTTTTGAAAGTTAAAGGGTTTATGAAAAGCGTAATTGTGTGCACGTTCTGTGTTCTGTCGATAACGGCAAAGGCGGCCGGAATAGTTGAATATATGCAGGGCTATGCAAAAACAGGACAGGCCAATTTTAAAAAAGAGCAGGAACTTTTGGAAGGTGCCCGGTTAAAGGGGCTGGTCAGGGAACTGTCCCCTTTCTACAGCGACACGCTGGCCAGGGTCCGCCAGAAGGCCTACTACCTGACCTACAAAAAAGGCACCCATGAAAAAACAGGGGGCCCCGAACAGGCAATCTACAAATTGTTAGATGGCTGCAAAGACAAAAACGGGGGCATTATCGGACAGAATATTGGTTACCTGAAACAGTTCAACAAAAAGCATTACGATAAAGGGGCCGTAGAGAAAATAGAAAAACTGCTGGCCCGCCACCGCACCCCGCACTACAAGGAAATAATCTTACTGGCAGGCTTTGCCGGGGCAGGGAAAGAATATTTTAAAAGGAAACTGCTCGAACAGGAAATTGCAGACGATATAAAGTGGCACATGTCGCTGGCACTGGCAAGGTTGGGGGATCAAGAACGGGCAGGGTTTTGCCTGGGGCAGATCAAAAAGCAGCCGGTAAACGACGTGGCCATGGCCTATGTGCTCCCTTATGCAATTTATACCCGGCAAAAAGAAGCAACCGACTATTGCATTGAAACACTCAAAGAAGACAAAAAGCTTTGCCATTCCCTCGACCCCGACAACCCGGCAAAAACCCTTTGCGGTTACAGGGCAATGGAACTGTTGGCCCCGGTAATTGAAGGCTTCCCGTTAAAACTGGATTCAACCGGGAGCATAGACACAACCGACTACAGGAAAGCCCTTGAAACAGCCCGTAAATGGCTGTCCGAAAACCCCGGTTATAAACTAAGGACCGATATATATTAACAAAACGAAAGCCTTAACCGAAAAAAATTCCCCGATTACACCAATGAGCAATACAGTAAAAACCGCAATAATAACAATCCTTTTCCTGGGAAAAGCATTTGTGCTGCCCGCACAACAGGCAGACAGCGCGGGCACCGCCAAAAACCCTTTCGTTTTCATAGGCCCTACACCGGAAGAACAAAAAAAGATAGATGCAGCCTTTGCGGCCATGGACGCCGTACAAAAAGCCGGGGCATATGTAGAATCGTTGGCAGACCTGTTCGGAAACCGCAGGATAACCTTACCGGTCGGGATAAAGAAAGGGGAATACGAACTTGTCATCCAAAAGATAAAGCACAACCGGGAGACCGGGAAACCAAGGATTTATGCCACTTGTGCCTTCCGGTTTAAGGACAACGGGCAAAAAATGGCCTTTGAAGGCAGCGTTGACGTGGAAGGGCAGAAAGGGCTGGGCACCTCCGGGCACCTGGGGCTCATAGCGCCCGTAAAGCGCGATATGGGAAAAGAGGCGGCCATCATTTTCAAACCCGGCACAAAAGCAAATTTTGGCTGTGGCGGGATAGAATCTTTCTATGCCCTGTTGGAACTTGTGATAACATCGGAAAAAGTTGTTGCCGTGGACAGGGACGGGAAACCAACAGGCCGGCCACTGGCCACAAGTATTGATGCAGGTTTCTTTGATTTTGACAATTACGTGGTGTCGGCCAACATTGGCCAGCACTTCATGCTAAAAGGGCTGAAAGACATTATATTCAGCCTGCAAGGGGCAACACTGGATCAAAGTGACACCCTGACACCGGCACTGGTACAATTCCCGGAAGGGTATTTTCAAAACAACAGTCCGGAAGAAATCCGGCTGTGGAAAGGGTTGGCCATAAGTGAGGCCTCCATTGCCCTGCCGGCGATATTTAAAAAATCAATGGCCCGCGGCGATTTTGAAAAGTCCGTTCAGGACAGCCTTGCCCCACAACATCCGGGAATGTCCGGCCGGATCGGGCTCACCCTCCGCGGGGCACTGATCGATGAAAACGGGTTTACGGGCGGGGCCACAGCCAATAACATCATCAACAGCGAAGCCCTGGACAAGGCCAGCTGGGACATATCAGTTGATGACTTTTCCTTAAACATCTTGAAGGGCCAGGTCACCGGGTTTGGGTTTGGCGGGGAGCTGAACGTCCCGCCGCTGGGCAGCCATTCCTTGCTCCCCTATATGGCCACGTTTAACCCCAGTGTACAGGAATATGAGTTCCAGGTAAACATGGAAGGCGATTACAACCTGCCCGTGCTAAAAAGTAAGCTCTCATTGAACGAAACTTCTACCATCGAGATACTGTTCAAGGGTACCGATGTCTACCCAACTGTAAACGCATCGGGAATTTTAACCATTAATGCCCCGTTAAGCAAAGAAGACACCAACAAGAAGTTTGTTGTCCCCGATATTACCTTTGAAAACCTGAAGATCAGCCGTGAAGCCCCGTACTTCGAAATTGGAACAATCGGAGTGTCGGGAGATTTGCGTCCGCCGGAGATAGCCGGTTTCCAGATGTACCTGAACGACATTCGCTCCTTCAACGGAGCCACAGGAAGCGGCCTGGCCTTCGATGCCGGTATAAAACTGCAAAAAAGCTTTGGCGGGGAGGCCGGCATACAGCTCTATGGCGACTACAAGAACTGGAAATTTGACCGGGTAGGTGTCGATAAAGTACATGTGGACTATACCTCCGGGGCCTACAGTGTGGCAGGTGACGTAATGTTCAAAAACGGTGATGCAGTTTACGGTTCCGGTTTCAGGGGCGATGTAAAATTCGTTGCCGTAGATAAATTTGCATTCGATGCCGTTGCCGTTTTCGGTAAAAAAGACAATTACCGCTACTTCCTCACCGATGTGTTCTTCGAGACCAGCCCGGCCTCGGGGCTCCCTGTCCCACCGGCACTGACCTTTTATGGCTTTGGCGGGGGCCTTTACCGCAGGATGCAGCAATCATATGACAATACCATAAGTTCCGAATTCGGGAAATCCCTTTCGGGCATAAATTATGTGCCGGACAGTAAAGTGGGCATGGGGCTGATGGCCTCTACAAAGTTTGCCCTTGCCGGGAGTGAAACGGCCATGAACGCCAAGGTTACCTTTGAAATGCAGTTCAATGGCCATGGGGGGCTGAACTTTGTACAGCTCCGTGGCGATGCCGCCATGATGGACATGCCGGACAAGATGAAAAAGCTGTCGGACGACATCGGCAAGGTGATGGATCAGTACGAGCAGGCAGGGGGAAAAATAGAACAGGCCAAAAAGGGCGACCTGAAAGAACCGGGCAACCTGAACAGCAGTTTTATGACCGCATCGGTGAACATGAAATACGATGTGGCCAACAAGGTCTTTACCGCCGACATGAACAGCTACCTGAGGGCCGGGTTTATGAAGGGTACCGGGGACAATGGCCGCATGGGCTGGGCCAGTTTGTACTTTGGCCCGGACAAGTGGTATGCCTACATCGGCACCCCGTCCGACCGCATGGGAATTAGCCTTTTGGGGCTTATAAAAACGGAAAGTTACTTTATGCTGGGGGACGACATCCCCGGCCTCCCACCGCCGCCGGCAGACGTATTAAGCAAGTTCAGCGCGGACAAACAGGAAAAACTGAACCGCCGGTACTCCCAAAACACTTCCCTTGGCACCGGGATAGCCTTCGGGCAGGCACTGGGGATAGACATTGATGCAACACTTCCCCCGTTTTATGCAAGGATAGATTTGGACGTAGGGGCAGATTTCGTACTTAAAAAAGATTACTCGGAAACCTTCTGTAAGGAAATGGAGGGGCCACGGGGCTTCAAAGGCTGGTTTGCCAGTGGGCAGGCATGGGCAGGCGTTGAGGCCGATGTCGGGATGGAAGCGAAACTATTTGGCAAAACAAGGAAATTCAGTGCGTTCAGGGTAGATGCCGGGGCACTGCTCTATGGCACGGCCCCCAACCCGTTTTACTTTAACGGGATGGTTGACGGGGAGTTCAGTATCATGGGGGGGCTGATTTCCGGGCATTGTGAATTTGACTTTGAATTTGGCGATGAATGCATTGAGGCCAACGGTAGCCCGTTCGGGGAAAGGGTAATTGCGCAACTGACACCTGAAAAAGAGGAAACAGATGTAAACGTGTTTGCATCGCCACAGGCCGTGTTTAACATTCCTGTCGGGCTGGAAATGGAAGTTGACGAGGGCGGGACAATGATAACCTATAAAGTAAACCTTGAAGAATTTAAGGTATACGACAAAACGACCGGGCAGGGACTGGACGGGCATACCGAATTGGGCAATGACGGCAGGGTGTACATGCTCGACCCTTCAGAGCCGTTCCCAAGCCACAAAGAGCTGGCCGTATATGCCAAAGTGGGTTTCCAGCGCAAGGCAGGCAACCAATGGTTTGATGTAAAAGGCGATGACGGGAAGCCCCTGTACGAAGAGGAACTGGCAGAATTTACAACCGGTGAGCGCCCGAAAAAAATATTGCCTGAACATGTAAAATACAGCTACCCACAGGCAAAACAATATAACTTTTACAGGGACGAGCACAGCGAAGGGTACATCCTCGTAAGCGAGAACTACTCCTACCTGTTCAGTACAGAAAAGCCGGAAGGTTTTGACCAGGTATTGCGCTATACCAATGAAGACGGGAAAAAAGAAGAAACCCGGTTTACCTATAAAGTGAACGGTGCAGGGAACGATATCCGCCTGGAAATAAACTACCCGGTAAGCAAAAACCTTGTCAACGACGAGATTTACAACCTTGCCATTGTAAACGTGCCACAAAGTACGGCAAGCGGGATAGACGATAACGTAAGCAGCAACACGTCAAACCTTGATGGCAATGGTTCCATTACGGTAAACACCTTGCAGGCAGAGGGCACGCTGGACATGCTGGAAGAAAAAGAAATCTTCGGGCTTCATTTCAGGACAAGTTCTTACAACACGTTCGATGAGAAAATGGCGGCCATCAGCAATTACAGCGGTGTGGCCATCCAGGAATACCCGCATGTGTACAACCTGGTGTCCAATATCTATGACAAAACCGCCCCTGCGGAAGTTTTTGACCGGGGGGAGCACAGCCTGCTGGACCTGGAGGGCTCAATGGTGAGGGCAACCCCTGACTATGAGGGCACAAGCTGGTACACCAAAAAAGTAAAACCGCTTATCTATGATAACGGCGGCATGCTGGCAGCGGCAGGAAAAAGCGGCATGCAACCGCCCACAGCACCGGGGGTGTCTAAATTTGTGCTGAACTCCCAGGACAAAGAACTGACAAAAGAACTGGTGGAAAGCAGTGCAAGGCACACCGTATCTTCCACAGGGGCCATGAACTACCGGGCAGGAAAATTTATCGACAGGGACTTTATGAAGTTGCAGGACCTGCTGGCCAACCGGGTGGTTAAAAGCGGGGAAGACAGCAAGGCAATTGCAAAATTTTTGGCCGAAGACAATATACCGGACTTAACAAATGGGGGCTACAAGGTGAAGGTAGAATATATCCTGCCGGGCAAAAACATAACAACATCCACTGTGGAACGGACAATTGAACTAAAAGACTTTATACCAGAAAATGAACGATAGAGGGTTATAAATTATGGGTTATAAGTGATGAATGAAACTCATAACCTATAATTCCTAACGCTTAACTAAAGAATTACTAAACAATGAAAAAACTAAACTTACTTACAGCTATCCTACTTGCTTTATTCGCTTTGTCGTGCGAAAAAGACGATACAAAACCAATACCAACCGCCCCAAAATTATTAGAACCGGCAGATGGGGCCATAACCGGAACAGACTCGGTAACATTTAAATGGGGAGAAGGCACCGATCCCGGAGGAAGTTACGTTTCATACGTTTTATTTTGCAGTAAAGACAAGAATGAGTGGGCTGTTCCAGATCTGGATGCAGGAACGAATGACAAAAGTGAAACCATAATCGCCGGTAAACCTAACGAGTGGGGAATTACACTGGAAAAAGGGCAAAAATATTATTGGAAAGTAAGGACAAAAGTAGCCAGGGGTTTCTCGGAAGAAGAGTTAAAGAAAGCTGAAAGCGAGGTTTTTTCTTTTTATACCGCACCTCCAGGCGTTGTAAGTTTGCATGATTCATCTGGTTATGGGTTTGCAAACCTTTATTGGGAAGACCCACAGGGTTTAGACTACGTGGAAATAACCTTCACGCCGGAAGTAGATGGTATAAACCAGCCTGTTAAGGTAAATGCAGGGGTCGGAAAAGCGGGTTTTAAAGGGCTGGAAAATGGGACCATCTACAGTTTTTATGTAAAAGCGTTTAATACACTTGGGCACGGCTCAGAGACAGACACTATAAAAGCTTTGCCATTGTTGCCCAACCAGGCGCACGATGCCGATCTGAATGTATATACTACAACTACAATGGGCAATCAAACCTGGTTAAGGGAAAACCTGAAAACGACAAAATATCAGGATGGTTCCCCGATAAAGAAATATTATATAGGAAGCAAAAGCGACAAGTACGGGTATTATTACCCGCTGGAATATGCCATAGGAAATGAGCAACAAAACATTTGCCCATGTGGCTACCACGTTCCAACCGATGAAGACTTTAAGGAACTGGAGCGTTTCTGGGGAATGACTGAGGAAGATATAGAAATGTTGGAATTTGGAATATTCAGGGGAGATGAAGAAACAGCAAAAGTGGGCTATGTACTAAAGTCAGGGACTGACTGGTTGGATTATGAAGGCAAAAGTGGAAACGGAAACGATTTAAATGGGTTTAGCTTATATCCTAGTGGTAGTTTTTATCGAGAAGGACCTGGTGCGGATGATTATAAGGAGGATTATTTAGGAAAATTTGCTGAGTTGGGTACATCGACTAAATATGAAACTGAGAACTATATAACCCGATATTTCTCAAACCGTTCGGATGGAATAACAAGATTTTATAGAAATAAAGTGAGGGTTGTATCCATACGTTGCATAAAATCTGAATCGAAATAGCCCCTTATAAATAACAGTAACCTGTAAACATCCCAGACTCGCGCGCTTTTGTAAAGCGTGCGGCACTTTAACAAGAAAAGAAAAAAGATATGTCAGAACGCTATAAGGTCAAAAATCCAGAAGGTGTGTACAGCATTAAGCCAAAAGATATTATACCAGAAAATGAACAATAGAGAGTTATAAATTATGGGTTATAAGTGATGAATGAAACTCATAACCTATAATTCCAACCTCTTAACTAAAGAATTACTAAACAATGAAAAAACTAAACTTACTTACAGCTATCCTACTTGTTTTAATTGTTTCATCTTGTGAAAAAGACGATACAAAACCAATACCAACCGCCCCCAAATTATTAGAACCGGCAGATGGGGCCATAACCGGAATAGAATCGGTAACATTTAAATGGGGAGAAGGCACCGATCCCGGAGGAAGTTACGTTTCATACGTTTTATTTTGCAGTAAAGACAAGAATGAGTGGGCTGTTCCAGATCTGGATGCAGGAACGAATGACAAAAGTGAAACCATAATCGCCGGTAAACCTAACGAGTGGGGAATTACACTGGAAAAAGGGCAAAAATATTATTGGAAAGTAAGGACAAAAGTAGCCAGGGGTTTCTCGGAAGAAGAGTTAAAGAAAGCTGAAAGCGAGGTTTTTTCTTTTTATACCGCACCTCCAGGCGTTGTAAGTTTGCATGATTCATCTGGTTATGGGTTTGCAAACCTTTATTGGGAAGACCCACAGGGTTTAGACTACGTGGAAATAACCTTCACGCCGGAAGTAGATGGTATAAACCAGCCTGTTAAGGTAAATGCAGGGGTCGGAAAAGCGGGTTTTAAAGGGCTGGAAAATGGGACCATCTACAGTTTTTATGTAAAAGCGTTTAATACACTTGGGCACGGCTCAGAGACAGACACTATAAAAGCTTTGCCATTGTTGCCCAACCAGGCGCACGATGCCGATCTGAATGTATATACTACAACTACAATGGGCAATCAAACCTGGTTAAGGGAAAACCTGAAAACGACAAAATATCAGGATGGTTCCCCGATAAAGAAATATTATATAGGAAGCAAAAGCGACAAGTACGGGTATTATTACCCGCTGGAATATGCCATAGGAAATGAGCAACAAAACATTTGCCCATGTGGCTACCACGTTCCAACCGATGAAGACTTTAAGGAACTGGAGCGTTTCTGGGGAATGACTGAGGAAGATATAGAAATGTTGGAAGTTGGAATATTCAGGGGAGATGAAGAAACAGCAAAAGTGGGCTATGTACTAAAGTCAGGGACTGACTGGTTGGATTATGAAGGCAAAAGTGGAAACGGAAACGATTTAAATGGGTTTAGCCTATATCCTAGTGGTAGTATTGTTTGGATTGGTCCAGGTGAAGACGATTATCAAGAATATCATTTAGGAGAAGTGTCCTTTTTAGGAACATCAACGAAATATGAAACTGAGAACTATATAACCAGAAATTTCGCAAACCGTTCGGATGGAATAATAAGATTTTATAGTAATAAAGTGAGGGTTGTATCCATACGTTGCATAAAATCTGAATCGAAATAGCCCCTTATAAATAACAGTAACCTGTAAACATCCCAGACTCGCGCGCTTTTGTAAAGCGTGCGGCACTTTAACAAGAAAAGAAAAAAGATATGTCAGAACGCTATAAGGTCAAAAATCCAGAAGGTGTGTACAGCATTAAGCCAAAAGATATTATACCAGAAAATGAACAATAGAGAGTTATAAATTATGGGTTATAAGTGATGAATGAAACTCATAACCTATAATTCCAACCTCTTAACTAAAGAATTACTAAACAATGAAAAAACTAAACTTACTTACAGCTATCCTACTTGTGTTAATCGTTTCATCTTGTGAAAAAGACGATACAAAACCAATACCAACCGCCCCAAAATTATTAGAACCGGCAGATGGTTCGGTGGCAGGCCCGGACACAGTGGCCTTCAAATGGGAGAAAAGCCCTTCTTTGGGTGGGGACGAGATATTTTACATTTTATATATTAGTGACGATTCTCTTAATTGGCATTCAGACCAAAATTTAAACAAAACGACATTAACCACCCCATCCAATTTTGCATCTGATTTCACCTTGATGACAGAAAAAAAATATTATTGGAAAGTATATGCCAGTAAATCAAAAGATCGCAATTACGATTATGATGCGCCCGGGGTATTTAGTGAAGTCTTTCATTTCTACACAGCACCCAAGGGGGTTGAAGAACTACTCGACACTACCGGGCATGATTTTGTCAACTTATACTGGAAGGAGCCGGAAGGGACAGAACTTGTTGAGGTTACTTTTGAACCTGAAGTGAGCGGGATAGCCCAGCCCATCAAAGTAAGTGGCGGAATTGGAAAAGCGAAAATAAAAGGTTTGGAATATGGCACGTTGTATACTTTTTATGTGAAAGCATATAACAGGAAAGGCCACGGCTCCTTGAACGATACAATAAAAGCCATGCCCCTTATGCCCGATGAAGTATATGATGCTAACCTTAACATTTACACCACCACAAAAATAGGCAACCAGACATGGATGCGCGAAAATTTAAGGGCAACAAAATTCCAGGATGGGACACCTATAAAGGAATTCTACATTGGGAGCAAAAGTGATAAATACGGGTATTATTACAATATAACTGAAATATTCCTTGGTTATGCCACTAAAGATATCTGTCCTTGTGGTTACCATATCCCAACTGATGAAGACTTTAAAGAACTGGAACGCTTTCTTGGTATGACAGAAGAAGATTTGGATGGTTTAAGCGGCAAGTTTTTTAGGGGAGATGAAGAAACTGTAAAAGCAGGGTATGTATTAAAATCGGAGACAGATTGGCTGGATTATGAAGGAAAAAGTGGAAACGGCAATGATTTAAACGGCTTCAGGCTTTACCCAAGTGGCGTATATGTTTACGATATAAATTCAAAAAGTTGGGTAGAATATGAGTTAGGTAAATATGGGGAAATATATACCTCAACAAAAACCGATGATGGTAGATATTATATAATTCGTGGTTTTTCTTATAGGTCAAACGGAATTTACAGAAAAGGAAATAATGTTTTTGATAGATATCCAATTCGATGCATAAAGGATTAATAGACTAAAATAAAAACTTGACCATTATCAAATAAAACCAAAGCTAAATTATCCAAAATGAAACGGCAAAACTTACAGAGGCAATTACAGGTAATACCTGACTCGCGCGCTTTTGTAAAGCGTACGGTATTTAACAATAAGATAAAGAGATATGTCAGAACGCTATAAAGTCAAAAATCCAGAAGGTGTGTACAGCATTAAGCCAAAAGATATTATACCAGAAAATGAACAATAGAGGGTTATAAATTATGGGTTATAAGTGATGAATGAAACTCATACCCTATAATTCCTAACGCTTAACTAAAGAATTACTAAACAATGAAAAAACTAAACTTACTTACAGCTATCCTACTTGTGTTAATCGTTTCATCTTGTGAAAAAGACGAAACGAAACCAATACCAACCGCCCCAAAATTATTAGAACCGGCAGATGGTTCGGTGGCAGGCCCGGACACAGTGGCCTTCAAATGGGAGAAAAGCCCTTCTTTGGGTGGGGACGAGATATTTTACATTTTATATATTAGTGACGATTCTCTTAATTGGCATTCAGACCAAAATTTAAACAAAACGACATTAACCACCCCATCCAATTTTGCATCTGATTTCACCTTGATGACAGAAAAAAAATATTATTGGAAAGTATATGCCAGTAAATCAAAAGATCGCGATTACGATTATGATGCGCCCGGGGTATTTAGTGAAGTCTTTCATTTCTATACTGCACCCAAGGGGGTTGAAGAACTACTCGACACTACCGGGCATGATTTTGTCAACTTATACTGGAAGGAGCCGGAAGGGACAGAACTTGTTGAGGTTACTTTTGAACCTGAAGTGAGCGGGATAGCCCAGCCCATCAAAGTAAGTGCGGGAATTGGAAAAGCGAAAATCAAAGGTTTGGAATATGGCACGTTGTATACTTTTTATGTGAAAGCATATAACAGGAAAGGCCACGGCTCCTTGAACGATACAATAAAAGCCATGCCCCTTATGCCCGATGAAGTATATGATGCTAACCTTAACATTTACACCACCACAAAAATAGGCAACCAGACATGGATGCGCGAAAATTTAAGGGCAACAAAATTCCAGGATGGGACACCTATAAAGGAATTCTACATTGGGAGCAAAAGTGATAAATACGGGTATTATTACAATATAACTGAAATACTTGATTATGCGTATTATAATAATATAGTTGAAACGCTTGAATATCCCGTTAAAAATATCTGTCCGTGCGGTTACCATATCCCAACTGATGAAGAATTTAAAGAACTGGAACGCTTTCTGGGTATGTCAGAGGAAGATTTGGATACTTTAGCCTACAATGTCTATAGAGGGGATGAAGAAACCGTAAAAGCAGGGTATGTATTAAAATCGGAGAATGATTGGCTGGACTATGAAGGAAAAAGTGGAAACGGCAATGATTTAAACGGCTTCAGGCTTTATCCAAGTGGCGCATTTGTCTACGACATAAATTCAAAGAGCTGGGTAGAATACCATTTAGGTGAATCTGCTGAAATCGTCACTTCAACAAAGAATGGAGATGGTGATTATATAAGTCGTAAATTTTATTATTGGTCAACAGGAATAAGGAGAGCCGAATATAACTTTCTTAGGAGGCTATCATTCCGTTGTATAAAAGATTAGCATGTTATTAAGAATTACACATTTCCTTATATTACAAAACCAAAGCTAAATTATCCAAAATGAAACGGCAAAACTTACAGAGGCAATTACAGGTAATACCTGACTCGCGCGCTTTTGTAAAGCGTGCGGCACTTTAACAAGAAAAGAAAAAAGATATGTCAGAACGCTATAAGGTCAAAAATCCAGAAGGTGTGTACAGCATTAAGCCAAAAGATATTATACCAGAAAATGAACAATAGAGGGTTGTAAATTATGGGTTATAAGTGATGAATGAAACTCATAACCTATAATTCCTAACGCTTAACTAAAGAATTACTAAACAATGAAAAAACTAAACTTACTTACAGCTATCCTACTTGTTTTAATTGTTTCATCTTGTGAAAAAGATGAAGAAACAAAACCCAATGAGCAACCTACAGTGCCTGTATTGTTGGAGCCAATAGATGGTTCTGTAACAGGAACAGACGGGATAACTTTTAAATGGGAAAACAGCACCGATCTGGAAGGCGATAAAATTGAATATATCCTTTATCTGGGTTCCGGTGAAAATAATATGACTGAGTTAACTTCAAAGCTTGATGCCAGTACCTTTATTTTAACATCTGCTAAAGCTGGTGAACTGGGGGTAACACTGGAAGAAGGAAAACAATACTTCTGGAAAGTAAAAGCAGAAAATATATTTAGCGATAATGCCCCTGTGATGGAAGAAGGCGAAGCCATGAGTGAAACTTTTTCATTCTACACCACACCTCCGGGAGTTTTAGAATTAGATGACACCTCCGGGCATGAATTTGTAACCTTAAGCTGGGAAGACCCAAAGGATTTGGACTATGTAGAAATAACCTTCACACCGAAAGTAAGCGGTATACCCCAGCCTGTTAAGGTAAATGCAGGAGTTGGTAAAGCAGGGTTTAAAGAACTGGAAAATGGGACCATCTACAGTTTTTATGTTAAAGCATTTAATATACTTGGGCACTGTTCGGAGGCAGACACTATAAGAGCATTGCCATTATTGCCTAACCAGGTACACGATGCAGACTTTAATGTGTACACAACAACAAAAATTGGTGACCAGACATGGCTGCGGGAAAATTTAAAAACAACCCGTTTTGAAGACGGGACACCTGTTAAAAAATATACAAAAAGCAGTGTAGAGGCATATGGCTATTACTACCCGATTAGAGAAGCTTTAGGGGGCGAAGAAGGGTATAAAAACATTTGCCCTTGTGGTTACCATATACCAACCGATGACGAATTTAAAGAACTGGAACGCAACCTTGGAATGACCGAAGAAGATTTGGATATTAATGATGGAATGGTTTACCGGGGCGATGAAGAAGCTGCAAAAGTAGGTTATGCATTAAAATCTCAAACAGGCTGGGAAGATTATGAAGGTGCCAGTGGCAATGGGAATAACTTATATGGTTTTAACCTTTTGCCAGGGGGATTAGCTGATGGTTATCATAAAGAGTATCAACTTGGGAAAATGGCATTATTAATGACTTCAACAGAAAAATTTAGTGGATCCGAGTGGTATTTTATTAGAGGATTCTCCTACAAATTTCTTGGGGTAGCTCGTTCTACCAGACCAGACGTAGGGGATCGCCTTTCTATTAGATGTATAAAAGATTAATTATTAGAAATAATCCTATCCTCAAAACATTTAGAAGCAAAGAATAAAAATCACAAAAATATGAAAAGGCAAAGAATCTATCACTCCTTATTGGCAACACTTATCGGGGTGACGTTGATGCTCAATACAGCTAAAGCACAGGAAGAGGCGGAGACAAACCTGTATTGCATTGCTGCAAAACAAAATTTTGAACGGTGGTGCCAGTGCAATAATAGAGCACCATCGCTTGCCTATGCCAACATACACCTTAAGTTCGACGGGCATGTAAAAACGGATAGCATAAGAGAAGACAGCATAGGTAAGTTGATAAAAATCGACCAACAACTTTATAGTGCTGATTCTGCTAGAAGAATATCAACATTGGCCAACAAAGAGAAAATAAAATTAGATAGCCTATATGTGAATGTATGGATCGGTAATATTCTTTACGATAAAGAGCAGGATTTTTCTTTTCCTTTAAGTGATTTGAGGACAGGTCATAACAAAATTTCCAAAGAAGGTTCAGACCCATGTAGTGCCCTTGGCGGAACAAAAAGAGAAGGGTACAACATGGTTACCCACATATATATTGACGATCCCGTTTCGGTTTATTATACAGGGGATTCAAGTAGCCTTAACCTTGAAAAAGATAAGATACGGTTAAAAACCAGCGATTATTATGTTCATCCGGGACACGACCCGGAGCCTGTTTTGCAGGTAGCTTTAAACAATAGTTCAACAAACCCCAAATGGAAAACGATAAACAATGTGCTTATAGAACCGGGAGGCACTATTTATTTATCATACACCGATATTGCCGGTAACAGGGATGAAGTAGATAATCATTATTTTGAATGGATGGGCAAAACACTTCAGTTCCGTATTGTAAAAACCTTATTAAATGGAAAAAAAACGGTAGGGCATATAGCGGCAGGAATGAAGTTCTATCCTGAAGGGCCGCAGTTTAGCATTTTGGGTGCCAGGCGAACATATTGCACGAAAAATGTAAAAATTACCATTCAATTGGACAATCAGGAAGATGGTGGATATTTTAAGTTTAAATCATCAAATTCAGAGGATAACTATTATTGGATACTTTTTTCAGGAGAAAAAAATGCTTCTACAACCACTTATCATTGTATAATGGAACCAAGTGAAGAAAGCACTTCTATATATGATATCAAACCACATTTAAATGGAAATGAAGAAAGTCCATTCAATGAAGAGTATGGAGATAAAGAATGGGCATTACAATTAATAGATAAAGAAAACACAAGTACTTTTGCCTGCGAAAAGAAATTCACTATCCCCCGTGTTCCCCCCGAAATAGAGGTTGGCCAGTTTCCTGCCACATGGGACAACATAGAATCCGGAAAAACATTTCACCTTCCCCACCGCCAGGACCCATACGCACAGTTGTCTGTTAATGACCCTTATGATGATGCGGTCAGGCGTATGCCCTATAAAATAGTAGACGCAATTACGGGGGACACAATAAAAACAATATATAACCTGATATCGGACAAAGAACAACGGGATTATTTAGAAGCACATTTTGAAGCGACAGAGTCAGGAAAAATGGAGGCGGCCTATGAGACCTACCTGAACCTTAAGTTAAGAGAACTTTGGAACAGTCCGGCACCCACAGCCAAAAAGGACAGCCTGAACAGCCTTGTCAACAGCCTGCTTGCGTCAATGACAACAAGTAAAGACGACCGTTACGTGAACTATTTTAAAGATAAACTTGGCTCCTGGTTTTCTAATAACCCCAAAGGGGTGCGAATACCGGGTGCATCAAAGGCATCCCAATTAATGTTCTCCCATGACGGGGGGTATTTTATTTTCATGAAGGATGGGGGGCTATACAAGGCTGTTTTAAAAAGTGATGGCCTGTACAATGTCATACAAAAATCCAACAGTATGACAGGGGCCACGTGTTGGGGCATTTCCCCAAATGACGAAACCCTTGTTTTTCAGTCTGTAAACCAGCTTTATACCATCCCACTGACCGGGGCAGGTGCCCATACATCAAAGAGCCTTGACTATAAGGCTAAAGGTCGAAAATTCACCTATAATGAAAACATTTTCATGGACAACCAAAATATTCTTTATGGAGATATTTTTCCCAACCCTGACGATTTTGCATCTATCGTCATGTTAAATATTGATACCAAGGATACGTCCAGGGTGTGCCGGTACCCTTCCCATAAACATTATGACATGTCGGATCCCGTAGTGATTGAGCCGGATCCCGGCATGTTCTATTTCGAACATGCCGGCTGGTACGAAGGGGACACCACTGGTACCTATAGTTCGCCAATAGAGAAAAAGACCAGCCTTAAGTTGAAAACCATCCCCAAAACCTACGATTTCCTGGTGTCCTGGTCCGGTCAAACCGACTATGTAGACGTGACCAACCCGATAAATTCTTCAGGCAAAGCAATAAGCCGGGGCATAAAACCGGAACGGACTGTTGTTTTAAGCGCAAATGACTGTATCTATTCGTTTGATGGTACACCCCCTTCTAAAACAGACGCAGGGATATACCGTTGTTCACTTAATGGCAATAACGGAAACCGTATTATTGAAACAACAGCCGGTTACATCAGTTATTCAGAAAAAAAGAAATACCTCATTTATTCTGATTTAACCGAAAAAGAAGTTTTCAAGCACTATATTGATGAGGGCCATGCCATGCAGGGCCTTTACCCCGACAAAGAAATTGCCCAGGCGTGGTACAGTGATTTTAAGTCGTCCGAAGAGATGTTCGAAATTGTCAGGGACTATCTGTACAAGGACAAGCACATAGCCAAATCATGGTATGGCGAATTTACCACCAACTATAAGAAAAACTGGATCATGTCCAATATGGGCATCAAGGTTTATGGAATTGAGATCGATAAGGACTATCACTGGAAACTTGTAGATGGGGACAAGTGCAGTTATGATTTTCCTGCCATTAAGGTAACGGCCCCTTCCACGGTAAATATTTATGGCACGGGAAGGGGCGCGCCAAAAAACCTTTGTGCAAAAAACGGAACAGGAAGAATAACGTATAACGGGGGGGGCTATCCACCTTACAGCTATGGAAAAACCGAGCTTAAGGCACCCGGTGACTATGTTGATGTTGAAGGCCTGGGTTACGGCGACACAACTATTAACCTGTTGTTTAACGGGGGGGTGCCACACCCGGTCAAGATTACCATTGAGGCCAGTTCGGTAGGCATCACCAAGGCTTTGCCCAAAGACAATACCTGTGTAAACGCCAACGGGCAGGTCGAGGTCGCCGTTAACGGTATGGGCACAGGGGCCAAAACATACACACTTACCAAAGATGACTTTTCCGTCCTTACACATACAGGCCCTTCAGACAGCTATACCTTTTCAAACCTTTCGGCCGGTTCCTACAACCTGGAGGTAAGCAATGGCAGTTGTTCAACAGGAAGAAGTGGCCTTGTCGTCAATAACACGGATCCCTTCAATGTTTCAGTTGCCCCTGAAGAACATGCGGCAACAGTTGGGGGAACAGGTGAAATATTAGTGAAAACCACCAACCGGAAACAAAATGTAACATGGGGCGGGGATGTTGTTACACCTTTTGGCCCAATCTTAACAGCCGATGAAAAGGGCTACACGGGAATTGCCCCGGACACATACAACTATACGGCCACCCACAAGGACAGTTATAATAAAAGTTGTGAGATAAGCGGTTCGGTAACCATAAAGGAACCAAAGTTCAATGCAATCATAAACATCAGTGAAGATGAAGACAGTTGTGAAGTACATGTCAGGATGACGGGAACAAACGAACTGATTGCCCCTTTTACAATGAAATTGTTAAAATCAACAGGTGAAACGGTTTATACAGGGGATGAGAATGAAAACCTCTGGGAAAAAACCGGAGAAAGCGGAACGTACACTATCCAATTGGAATATGGCACCAACACCCTTGAACTGCATACATTCAACTGCCTGCAAACAAGCATAACAAACACCTATACCTTAACAAATCCGGTATGCCCTGATCCGGGTTCCTGGGGGACAATCTCGTTAAGCCCAAGTGGTGGGATAGACGGCAAAGACTTTCTTATAAGTGCGGATGGACTGAGGTATAACACGGCTAAGAATTTTGCCTTAGGAGCGGGGACGTTCCGCTATTATATCAAGGACGAGAAAATGACTTCCGCCCCCAAAGGGGGCAATCCTGTTAGTATCACCCATTCGTTGACCAACTATTTTGAAGTAGATGTAGTTGCCCCCGCCCCCGTCACCGGGATCGTAGACGCCGTAGATGTAAGCTGCCACGGGCTGAACAACGGGCAGGTATCGGTATTTAACCTAAAAGGCGGGAGCGGAAAATACCAGTACCGGGTAGGTGAAGGGCACTGGCACGACACAGCACAGGCCATCACAGGCCTTTCCCCCGGGGTGCGCCCGGTATTCCTTCGCGACAGTGAAAACGGGTGCGCCCAAAGAGAAGTATGTACCATTCTCATTGAACAACCGGACACCCTGAAGATAGACACCTTCAATATTTTACACCCAACCTGTGAACTGGAAAACGGGGCACTGTATACCGAAGTGGAAGGGGGGAACGGGCATTACAGGCATGACTGGCAATATGACGGGTCGCCTTTTTATACCAACGGCACACTTGGGCCGGACAGCATTACGGTATTTGGCGATACCTTAAAGTTTGGGCTCTACACCTTACAGGCAACCGATAACAAAGGCTGCCAGTTGGCCCAAAGTTTTAGGCTCGAAGAATATTTCAACCCCCAAATCGACAGTGTACAGATAAGCGACGTGCTGTGCCATGGCGATACCAACGGGGCCATAAAAATCATGGGGGTAAGCGGCACAGCGCCAATGGAAAAACTGGTGCTGGAGGGGCTTGGTTTCCAGCATAACGATACCATTGAAAACATCGACAGCAGCTTCAAAAAACTCCGTTATGGGCGGTACGAAATCCATGCCTTCGATACCCTTGGCTGCCAGTCCGGTGCACCCTACAAGCTTGTTGTCAACCAGCCCGACACGTCCATATACATCGTGGTGGACACCATTGCCCCCGTACTGACAAAAGGAAGTTCCACAGGGCGCATACGCAGCACCATTTATGGCGGGAACCTGGAACTGAAAAAGACCGTGCTTACCGACAAAACCGGGGCGGTGACCAGCACAAGGAATGAAAGAAGTGAGTTCCCCATCCTTTACGACACATTAAAAGCCGGCAGCTACACAATTTCGGTGGCCGACAGCAAGGGGTGTTCATTTATTACGGACACGCTTAAAGTCATAGAACCGGAAAAAGCCCTAAGTTTTACCCTGACCGAAAAGCACGATGCCCTCTGTAAAGCACAGACCGGTAGCATAACCGTGGAAGCAGAAGGCGGCTGGGGCGGCTACACCTACAAAAAGGCCACCGACAAGGGGCATTACCCCGGAAATACTTTCGAAAACCTTTATGCCGGGCGCTATCAAATAACAGTCCGCGACAAATACGGGGCAACCTACACGGAGGCCATCACAGTCCACGAACCCAAAGACAGCCTGCAGGCGGTAATAACAGCCGAACAGGCCCCGACCTGTAACAACAACGGCTCATTACAGGTCAGTGTAAAAGGCGGCACGGCCCCTTATAAACTCTTCTTTGAGGACGAAAACGACACAACAGAAGCTCCCCTCCCACAAACCGTAACATTAAACAACCGCCCGGAAGGTGGCTACATGCTTCACATAAACGACAGCAACGGATGCCGTTTCCAGTTGGGGACAAACCTGGGCGGGACAGAACTGCTGAACATCAACAACATTGTACTGGGCTTTCCCACAACAACAGGGGCAAATGACGGTTACCTGGAAACACAAATCACGGGGGGAAAAGCCCCTATCACGCATTTATGGAAAGAACTGAACGGAAGTACCTTTGCCGAAACCGGCCCAAGGCTGAACAATATCCCTTCAGGCCATTACGAAGTTACCGTCACCGAAAATGGGGGCTGCGGACAGGCCCAACGGGTATACCTGCCGGAAATCAACGAACGTTCGCTTATCGTTGTAGAACTTGGGCATGAAACCGCATATGGAGCACAGAATGGACATGCAACATTATATGCCTGTATCGGGGACATAACAGAAATAGAGGTACTGGATCCGGACGACGTTGTAAAAACTTACAGCATAACTGATTCCTCCGGAGGGTTTTATTTCAGTAACGACACCATCTACCTTAAAAACTTAAAGGGAGGTGATTATTTCGTGTCAGCGACAAACAGCAACAAAAAATCAGCTTATACCGAATTTACCATCGAAGCCTACAACCCGATGGAGATTACGGAGGAAACCATTACCCATGCCCGCCGGATCGGGGAAACCAACGGTGAAGTCAGCGTAGTGGTAGCCGGTGGTGCCGGGGATTATGTTTTCCAATGGACAAACACGGCCAATCCAGTCGAAACATTGAACACGACATCTGGGGAAACAACCAGCACACTGGCCAATGCCAAAGCCGGGGCCTATGAATTTAAGGTAACCGATAAATTCGGAAACGAACTTACCAAAGAATACGGGGTACTGGAACCGGGCTCGCCGTTAAAAATCAGCATAGCAGAATACCGCAACGAAAGCTGTAAAGGTTATGAGGATGCCTACGTAACAGCACAGGCCGAAGGTGGCTGGGGCGGTTACCAGTTCCGTTGGGACAGCGCAGGACATTATTCAAACGGCTATACCTGGTTAAACCTTAAAGTCAGGGGGCATTATTTCTACCTGACCGATAAAATGGGGGTAAAAGACAGCATGCTGGTAGACATTACGGAACCGGGTTACCTGACCAGTTCCATGGGGCTTATCGACAGTGTAAACTGTAAAGGGGCACCCGACGGGGACTTTAATTTTAATATTAACGGGGGGACAAGGCCCTATCACTATGCGGTAACCACTGCCCCCGGGCTTTGGACAGAGGACACGGTGGCGCGCGGGTTTGCAGAGGGCACGTATACATTTGTCTTTACCGACAGCAACAACTGTACAGGACAGGATACCCTGACAGCATACATGCCCGAACCGGATTCATTGCTCTTTAAAGAAATAGACATCACCCATACCACCTGCGATATGGACAACGGGACAATAACCGTTGCCATGCAGGGCGGGACAAGGCCGTACCGCTACGAATGGTCGGACTTTGACAAAAATCCTGTAGGCAGCGACAGTGTTATTAACGGACTCGAAAGAAGTGGCTACTACTTCCTTGATGTGTACGATATGCACAATTGTCCGCAGCATTTCGGGCAGTTCATAAAACCATCGGCCAACCCGGTCATTACCGATGTGGACACGACCCCGCTTTTCTGTTACGGCGACAGTACCGGAACGGCACAGGTGGTTTCCGAAACGGCCGGGGTGCCCTACGCGCCGTACCATTTTACATGGTCAAATGCCGATACGGGAAGGTATGCCGGTGGTTATGCCCCGGGGGTACACTCGGTGGCCATTACCGATACTAACGGTTGTTCAACAACGACATATTTCGAAGTCACCACGCCGGATTCGCTATGGGTATTCATAACCGGCCGTAAAGACGCCCATTGTTTTGGCTATAATGACGGCTTTATTGAAGCCGGTGCAGTTGGGGGCGTTGGCGGCTACAGTTTTGCATGGTCAAACGGCGATACGGCCAGTTTAGCCGACTCGTTGTACATGGGCAGTTACTCGGTATTGCTAACGGACACCAACCAGTGTACGCTGGAACGCACATTTGAGGTCACCGAACCGGAAAAGGTCACCGTAGATTTAGGCGAAGACATAAAAATATGCCCCGGGAACACCATCACCATCGACGGGCAGGCATTTACCACGCACAAATGGTCAACACAAAAAGGGGCATTCTCAGAGGAAAGGTACGTGCACCTAAGCGAATTTGACAGCTATTACCTTGAAGTGGCCGACAGCATAGGTTGTTTTGCCTGGGACACGATTTCTATAACCATAGGTGACGATGCCCTGAAAGCAGACTTCCTGATGGCATCGGAAGCACCGCTTACCGATACGCTGATTGTACTGGAAATGTCCAACCTGGAACTGGACAGCCTGCAATGGGAATACGACAAAGGGGCATTCAACGATATAACCAGCGAAGAGGCACCGGGCTATGTCCTGAACCTTCAATCATTAGGGCCAGGGATATATAATTTCAAACTTTGGGCATATTCAGGCGGGTGTACATCGAACACGGTAAAACAGGTAGAAATAAAAGCCGTAGATGACACAATTGATGACGGTGACGGTTTGGGCTACAAGGGGCCGTTGGTGCAAAGCATGTTGGTGACACCGAACCCGAACGATGGGTTCTTTACATTAAAAATCGGGTTAAGGGAAGAAGCCGATATACAGGTCGTGGTATTCAGTGTGGACTATGGCAGGGCCATCGACCAACGAATGGAATACGGACTAAAAGAATACGAGCTGGGCTACGGGCTTAACGGCCTGAACACAGGGCTGTATGTCATCATGCTCAACGCAAAAGACGAAAGAAAACAGGTTAAAATGATTATTGAATAGTGAAGGATTATAAGTTTTGAGTGATGAGTGATGGATTATGGGTTATAAGATAGAAGTGATGAATTATAAGTGGATGGTTTATAGTAAAAATATAAATGCAGGAAAATGACAGAAAGAAAAGGGGCAATTTTAAGGCAGAGTTTTTCATTTGCGGTTGAAATCGTTGAAATATATAAATATCTGAGCACGGATAAAAAGGAATATGTACTAAGCAAGCAATTGTTAAGGAGCGGGACAGCAGTTGGGGCATTGTCAAGGGAAGCACAGAATGCAGAAAGCAAAGCAGACTTCATACATAAATTCGGGATAGCGCAGAAGGAATGTGACGAAACCGTGTATTGGCTGGAATTATTACATAAAACCAAATACCTGGAAAAAGAGGAATTCACGAAGTTGGTATCCAGTGCAGATTCTTTGCTAAAAATGATTAGAAGCACAATAATGACAACGAAAAAAAACTTAAAAAATGATAAGAGGGGAGAGTTATGAGTGATAAGTTATGAATGATAAGTGAGGCTGCAACTCATAACCTATAACTCATAACCTATAACTCATTTTCAACCCACAACTCATAACCTATAATTTATAACCCATAACTAACAGACAACAACTGACATGCGTAAATTTTTAGCAATACTTATAATATTTTTTCAGGTGGTTATTTCCGGAATATACGGCCAATCCACTTACCCGGTCCAGGCAACACCAACCCTGACACCGCCCTATTCGTTAAACCTGAGCGATTACAGCAAGTTTGGCTCGCAGCAGTTAATGGTCAACATAACGGTAAAAGACCTGAACATTTCCAATATGCCGGTAAAGCTCCGCATAAAACTGGAGACTATGGGCGTGACCATCGAAAACCCGCCAACCATCAATACAACACCGATCTATATTGACGGCGGCTCAACAACCATCCTGTTTGGAAAAGACCTTGCCGACAACTTTAATGTCAAAAACCTTATATTCAAAGGGTACAGCAAAGAAGCCTACGCCCGTACAGGGCAGCTCCCCGAAGGGTTTTACCGCTTTACGGTAGAAGTCCTGCATTTTAACAACAACAGGCCGGTATCGAACCAGGGAACAGCAACCGCATGGATAACCCTCGGAAAACCGCCCGTGCTGAAACTGCCTTTAAACAACACCCAGTTAGGCCAGTTCAAGGGGATGCCGATAACCTTTTCATGGCTCGCCAGCAATGTGGGCAGCCCCGTATCGGCAAACAGCATACAATATAAGTTCGAAATGTGGGAAATGCGCATCGACGGTATTGCCCCGAACACCGTGGCAGCCTCGATGCCTGTATTCCATGAACATACCACCTTTAATACCATGTACTCGCTATATCCATCGACATTATTGATGGAACCGGGCATGAAATACGCATGGCGGATAACAGCGAGCGATGTTAGCGGCTTTGTGCCCTTTGAGCAGAACGGGCAGAGCGAAATCAGGACATTTGAATACAAAGCGGCCTGTGACTCCGTAACAAACTTTGCCGCAACACAACGGGGACAAAGCGGGCAGTTCAGCTGGGACGCAGAAGAAAACCATACTTCGTTTAATGTGGAGATGCGCAACCCCGGGACCGGCTGGGTGTCCAATAGCGAGGCCTACGACAGCAGGGCAGAGTTTTTTGATTTGGATTACGGGACAACTTATGAAATGCGGGTACAGGCCGTGTGTAATGGCGACCCGGAATCGACCAGCGATTATTCAGGATGGCAAACACTTAAAATAGAAGAGCCGGAACCGCTGATAGACACCGCTACCTGTCCGGACTGTTCCTGTGATGATGAGATACCACAGGCGGAACTGACCAACTTTGAGCTGAAAAAAGACCTTAAACCAGGCGATACCATTGTCAACAAGACCGGGACAACACGCTACATTTTAGAGGCCGTAGAGCCGCAGGGGGACGGGATATACAAGGGCGTGTTCCTGTTCTGGGCAGAAATCTGGAATTTACAGATATACTGCGACTATTGGGACTTACAGGTCAACACCGACAATGTAATTGTGAACATGGACTTTGAAAGTGTCTACAACCCGCAGTTCCTGTTGGATGTTGATGCTACAAAAGAATACCTTAACAACCTTGCAGGTGCCATTACGACACTAACGACCGATACAGAGATAAAAGACACCCTTGCAGTTACCCAGACGATAACCTCGATTTACGTAAATGGTGGAGATTCGGTAATTGCGGTGACAGTGGATGAAAACGGAAAGATAAAAGAAACCCTGTTGCACAACAACGCCAATGATTTAGAGAAAACCCTGGTAAAAGGCAAAAACGGGGAAGAATACGTGGTCACGAAGAGGGGCGACGTAATGGGCGTAGACGAATACAAGAAGACGGGGGGCAAAAAGAAAAACATAGACAGGTACAACGAAGAAAAAGAAAAAACCAACCTTTCGGAAACAGCCGAAATCAACTTCTTAAAATCAGAAGGACAGGAATACGGTTTTGATGCCTACAACGAGGAGAAAATGGCCTTGCTTTCGCAGTACCCAACCTTGAATAACGGGTACAGGCCGGCATACAAAAGTGTGGCCAGCTACAGTA
This sequence comes from Bacteroidales bacterium, assembly GCA_965230395.1. Lineage (GTDB taxonomy): Bacteria > Bacteroidota > Bacteroidia > Bacteroidales > UBA10428 > UBA10428. Next base: position 6,016,065 of record CBDDKV010000002.1, on the reverse strand, counting down.
CCGATGTGGTAGAGACATCCGGCGACGGGGAAAGCACCATCTTTAAAGACGAAATGGGGATCCCGGCACTCAGGACAGGGGAAAACCTGACCATAAGGGGAAGCGCGGACGGTTCAGAAGTTGCCTTGTATGCTTATCAGCCAGTAAGTGATTCAACGGAAGAAATAGCCGGGAAGCTGAACATCCTAAGCTATGACGAGAATGCAGTGAAACTTTATATCGTCCCGGTCAACGATGCGGTACTGCCTGATGCAGAAAAATTGCAAGAAACACTCAATGCCATTTACGGACAGGCAGTAACAGAATGGACCGTAGAGGCCAAAGAAAAAGTAGAAGTAAGCTTTGAGAACGGCAACATGGTACATGGGGAAAGTTCTGCGTTTACTGTGTACAATACAGACCAGAAAGCCATTGTCAAGGCCTATGAAAGCAGCAAAAACGGGAAGCTGGAGAAAGGTGCCTTTTACCTGTTCTTTGTTAACAATGTACAGTTTAAAAACCGCAGTATTGCAGGGTATATGCCCTTACAAAGGCAGGTTGGGTTTATTTATGACAGCCCGGGGTTAAACACCATAGCCCACGAGCTTGGGCACGGAGCCTTTAACCTCCTTCATACATTCAGCACAGAGAAGTTCCTTGCAGGCGAAGGCACCACCCAAAACCTGATGGACTACAAAGGCGGCACAGAACTGTGGAAACACCAGTGGGAGAATGTCCAGTCACCGGAGAAGATATTATTCGCGTGGAGTAAGGATGAAGAAGAGGGGGAGATGGAGAATGGAATTTCTTTTGTTAATACACCAAAAGAAATCGGGTTAAGAACAAAAAGTGCGAAATTTTCATATAAGATATCAGATTATGGTTCGAGTAGTGAGAAGGTTCGATTCCGTTTGAATTCTATTGGAAAGGGTAAAAAGTTATTACTCTATGAAGAGGAGAAAACAATTAAAGAGCGGGAACGGGTATTTGTATGGGATCTAATTTGTAATAGTGGAGCTTATAAAGATAAAAGATTGGATGAGTCACATACACATTTAGAGTTTGAGTTAGATTATAATGATAACAAAGCCCATGAGAGATATATTTACGATGAGAAGAAACGTGTATGGGAGAAGTATGTATTGCCCTCAGAACAATTTTATGATATAGAAATAAAGAAAATGTCCCCCGGATTTGAACCAGATTACAATGAGCTTAAAATGAATTACCTAGTTACTTGTCAGGAGATAAAGGAACTTGATGTTGTTCTTCGGATTATTCCATCAGATAATAAATTCTGGGAATTTGCTGTGCATGATAAAATTACAGCCTCAGATAAACATTGGTATAAGGATAAAAAGACTGGGTATTATTGTATTAAAAAGGTTATTGTGTGGGATGGGAAAATAATTGAGGACAATAAACCTACTGTTGTAAGTAGGGAGAGTTTTCCTGCTGATGCTGAACTGAAATTATATAAGAAGGATAGTGAAACTACAGAATATGCTTCTGCTCAAAAGAAAATTAAACTTGTGCCAAAGAGTGTGCTTGAAGAATGGAAGCTGTATAATAAAGGTATAATGCGAGGCAATATTGCTGGAGGATTAGATGGTTATGTTAAGTTTAGACAACTTTATAAAACAGAAAGTGAATTCTTTGAGGAAAATCCAGATGAAATTCCTTTAAAACATTTTAAGGATAATTTAGTGAGAATTGATTTTTTGGGTAAAACAATAATTATTCACAAAATGCTAGAGGAGTTTTTTAAAGAGTTGGATAATAGAGTAGAAATAGATTATCCCGCAACACATACTTATTTCATGAGAGAAATTAATGGAAGTGCAGGAATGAGTCCTCATGCATTTGGATTAGCTGTGGATTTCTTACCAAAGAAGAACCCTCAAATAACAAAATCAAGAGGGCAAAGCCGTCATTTAATTTTAAAATCAACTGATTTTGATATTGCGAAATCGAAAAAGGATATATACGACTATTTTGATATAAAGTCTAAGCATGAGCTTTTTCAATCATTGTTCTATAATAAAAATACTAGCATAACTATTTTACTTGAGAAATATCAATTAATTGACGCATATAATAAAAACGAAATTAGTATTAAATATGAGCTTGGATTTAAGAAGAATATTAATGAAAATTTGCAAGGCATAAAAGTATCTATTGAGGGTTTAATTGAAGCGCAAGGGTTGCAAGGTAATGTGAATAATTTACAGTATGATGAGACAATTCAGTTAATAGACCAACTAATAGAGACTTTGGAACACACAATTAATGTTGCCGATGCTTATTATCAAACAGTTGTCTTTAAACAAACAGGAGAGTTATCTGATTTGAAGATAGAATTAAATAAAATATTAGAAAGGTTGAACCTTATAAAGATAAATTTAAAATGTGAAGCACTATTTGATAATTGTACTTTTAATACACTTGAGTATAAAAATCAGATTGAAAGTATTTTAATGTTACAAGGTGACTATTCCAAGTTGTGGGACGAGATTCAATCTTTTTATATTGTCACATTGCATAGTAGTAGAAGTAAAAGGTTTTATAATAAGAAGTATTCTTTACTCGAAGATTTTGGAAAAGCATTAGATGTTGATATGAGAAATATCGGATTTAATAATGTGTTATTAGAAGATGGATTCTGCGATGTAGATATCAAAATAATCGATGAGTTTTTTAAATTGGCAAAAGAATATGGAATAGAACAATATGCTCAGTGGGGTGGTTTATTTGGTTCAAAAATTGATGCTATGCATATTGGCTTTAATCAAACTAAGTATAAACAATTAAAGGAGAAATTAGAATCTAAGTCAAATGAAAATGAGAAAGAAATATCAGAATAAGAGTCTTCATTGGTTAATTGTTATCCAATTAACCTTTTCTTTATTTTTAAAGGGACAAGACAGTATAGTTTTCCTTTCGCAATCGTTCTGGGAGTTGAACTGGGAGGCTGAGTTAGATACAGAGTATGGATGTATTTCCTCAGGGGCACCACTGTTATATAATGACTTAATTTTTACGTCATGTCATACGGATTTTGCTATTGACGCAAGTAGTGGGAATAAAATATTTTTTTCAAGTCAAGAACAACTAATTGACATACAAAGTAGATTGAATGGGTATAATTGGTTGTTATTCAATAGACCAAATGAAGTTATAATAATGGACTTATCAAATGGAGAAGAAAAAATTAATTTTACTCGCGAAAGAAGACGTAAATGGCCTTATAAAAATTCACCACTACTATCTAAGGCTATGTTTTATTATGCGAAAGATGATTTTACTTTAATTGCTTATAATGCGGAAGTTGGTAATACAGTATGGAGCTATAAGTCTGCCAATATTATTTATGATGAAGTAAGAGTAATTGAAGATAGGCTCTTTTTGGGAACAGAGAATGAACTAGTTATTTTGGACGTGAATAATGGGAAAGAGCTTAAAAAAGTAGAGACAGGGAAACATATCTCTAAATTAAGACAAATTGATAATTCACTTATTTTTTTAGTTGAAGATAAGGGACTGTTTTCCATTGACTGCAATAGTTTGCTTATTAATTGGATTTATTCGGATATTTTGTACTATCGGAGTGGAACAGAGCTATTAACAGATGGGGAGTCTGTGTATTTTACTGGCGAATATTTACATTCAGTTGATTTAGAATCTGGAGAAAAGAACTGGACAAATGTTACAACTAGCACAGCTGGTTTTAACAGAAATATTTTTTTAGTCGAGGACTATATCTTGACATATTTTCAGGAAGGAGAAGATGGTGTTGATTTAAATGTTTACAATAAGTTTACAGGGAAGCGTAGTGAAGAATGGGCAATAGTAGGTGATGAAGAGGGAATACCTAAATACTACTTTTGTGAAGAGCTTTTTAATAGAGAAAATGTAATTGCCTTTTCAAGGGAAAGGGATAAGGTGTATTCATTTAAACTTTTGGCTCCCCGATAATTTGAACTCAACTTTTTTAAGTTTAATTGTGTTTGGGTAACAATGAAAAAAAAGGTGCTAATAAATATTAATGTCCCTTCCTATAAGCTCATCGTGAAGAAGGATACTTTGTCTGTGGGAGGTGGAGTTGAAAAGATTAGTGGAATTTTAAAAGTTTGTATGAGAACCCCGACTCGCGCGCTTTTGTAAAGCGTGCGCGTAACTTAATTAAAGATTTAGGTATCGAACAGCAAGAAAGGTATAAAGTGATAAATAATACAAGATATGAAACAAATGAAAGATTAGCCACACGCATTATAAATGCGCGCGAGTGGGGGAACTTGGTCTGGTAAAAGAGCTTTTGAAAATGGATTCACGAAAGCTAAAGTAAATGAAGTGAGCCAAGATTTAATAATAGTTGAATTTACAAAATGATTGATAAAGAATTAGAAGCAGAATTGTTTGAAAAGTTAGAAGGACTTTCTAAGAAGGTGAATATGGTGTTTGTTCAGATAACAAACCTCAGAAATGCTATAAAGAAAAAAGAACAAATAGAAGAAGAAACAAGAAAATTAGAAAGACTTTTCTTGGAAATGGATATGCAATTAGGAAACCAGAAAGACAAATTAACGGATAACTTCAACAAAAAAGTTTTAGAATTAATTAGTGCCCCCCAAATAAATAAGAGCCGTCAAATAAGTAAGGGACATTTTTGTTTTTTTGAAAGTGTATATGGTAATCCTAACAATTATGGTGAAATGGAGAGCAATCTGTCTAAGTTAAGAAAAAAATGTGAGGTTGCGTGGTATGGGATTTTACAATCTTATGGAAAGATATTTATAACAGCTATTTAATGTAAATATTATATTTGAAGAGTCTAGGAATAAGCCCCCGACTCGCGCGCTTTTGTAAAGCGTGCACGTAACTTAATTAAAGATTTAGGTATCGAACAGCAAGAAAGGTATAAAGTGATAAATAATACAAGAAATGAAACAAACGAAAGATTAGCCACACGCATTATAAATGCGCGCGAGTGGGGAACTAAATCCCAACAGTGAAAAACACTTTTTTACTGATGCTTATGGAGCAGATGCTGGTGCAAGTTCTGTTGGATTTGCTAATTCAGATGATTATATTCTAGTTGTTTACGAAATAATTGAGGATGTGCCAAATTGCTTGAGGACAAAAATCAAAGGTACTGGGCAGAATCAATTTATTAGTAATGATTTACAGAATTTTATTAAAGAAATAGCAAGGGAATAAATTATGACAGATTTATTAGATAAATTAATTGCGAAAATCAAACAGAAAGGAGACTCTGTTGGATTTAAATATGGAGATTATAAGATTATTCTAGCATTAGAGATAGTGAGGCTTGAGATATCTGCCACAGGTAAGTTCTCTGATTTATCATTAAGAGCAATTAAAGAAATATCATCAATGACATCTTACGAGACATACAAATATGATCATCCAGAACTATATGATTACTTACATGTAGTATTTGAAAAATTAAAGAACTTTAATAGTAATTTTTCATCTGCGGATATTGACATAATAGGTTTTGAACATGAAAAGTGGTGTAATTTTTTTGGGGGAGCGATAAGGTATTTTCTTGATGAAGTGAAACCTTAGTCCCCACTCGTCCGCGTTTGCAACGCGGATGTTCTAACAAAAGCATTTAATAATGCGAAAATCAAAAATGGGAACAATTGCGGATAATACAAAAATCGTTATAAACGACAGACGAATAAAATCCGCGTTACAAACGCGGACTAGAAGGGAAATATCTGCTACAGACTATGATAAAAGATTTTATACTCATGAGTTAGAAGAGTATGGTCGATACAAAAACAGAGGAATAGCTGATGGTGTCAATGATGAAGGTTTTTATTATAACGCTCATGCAGCAAGTTTGGAGTCATACAGTATTAATGAAATAAACGCTCCATTGTATCACCCAAAAAAGTAGCCATGGAAAATATAACCAACGAAATTATAGTAAAGTGTCTTCAATTTATAAAGGATGCAGGCGGGGGAATTTCTCGCTACTCCTTTGATAGGTACATAACAAAGAACATACCTATACCTGAAAGTTTTAATGTAGTTCCGAAGAAGTTAATAGATGAAGGATTTATTAGTTTATCTAGGGGAGAAAAGGAAATTAAAATAACCTTAACACCTTTAGGAATAGAAAGAATTGAAAACTTACAGGGATAATGATAAAATAAAGTCTCCCAACTCGTCCGCGTTTGCAACGCGGATGTTTGAACAAAAGCATTTATAATACGAAAAATAAAAATGGGAACAATTGCGGATAACACAAAATAGTTACAAACGCAAACTAGACACTAACAAAATAATGCAACAATATAAACCATGTTAAAAAATAAACTCACAACGCTGTTCATCGTAGTATTGGCAATAAGCATAAAAGTACAGGCGCAAAAGGAAAACATCCAACTCCTGTGTTCCCCGCGTCAGAATTCTATCTTGCTGCGCTGGGCACCGGCAAACAGTAAAACCTGGAGGTTGGGGAATGAATACGGATACATTGTAAAGCGCTACACTGTTTTGCAGGGAAAGAAAATCCCAAAAGACATCCCGGAAACAGTACTTACCCCGGAGCCATACAAGCCGGCACCAATAGAGAAATGGGAAAGACACGTAGACGGCAACAAATACATTGGAATAGCGGCCGAGTGTATCTATGGTTCTTATTATAAAGATATACCAGCGGCAGGCAACCCGCATATCGCCTATAAAAAGTACAAAGAAGAAAAGCACAGGTTCAGCTTTGCCCTGTTTGCAGCCGACCAGTCACTAACAGCAGCAGAACTTTCGGGGCTGTACCTTGCAGACAAGGCCGCAAAACCGGACGAAAAATACCTGTACAGGGTCTATATCAACTGCCCGGATTCACTGGCAAGCGATACGGCCTTTGCATTTACCGGCCTGTCAGAATATCAGCCATTACCAAAACCAATAGGATTAAAAGCCAAATGGAAAGACAAAGAGGCCAACCTGTCATGGAACATCCGGTACCTCAACCATATTTACAACAGCTACATACTGGAAAAATCAACAGACGGGGGAAAGACTTACAAAAGGACCAGTGAGAATGCCATCGTGCAGGTATCAGATAAGGGCGTAAACCCCGACAGGATGTACAAAACAGACACCTTGCCCGACAACAAAACAACCTTTTATTACAGGGTAAGGGGGACCAGTGCCTTTGGGGAAGTTGGCCCGCCATCAGACTCCATTTTTGGGACCGGGACATTGCCCATAACAACCGCACCGGTAATCACCGGCCACCAGGTTATCGACAACAAAGAGGTAAAACTGCAATGGGAATACCCACAAAAAATGAACGGGTACATTTCCGGGTTTAAGATCTACCGCTCCACAAAGCCAAAGGGAAGGAAAAAACTGGTCTATGAAGGAAAAGAACCGGAAAGCCGGGAATTTACCGACAGCACGGCCAACTTCACAAATTACTACATGATTTCAGTCTACAACCAGCAGACAGAGAAATTTTCATCCATAAAAACCTATGCCGAGCGGGTAGACAGCTTCCCGCCGGGACCACCAACAGGACTTTTGGGAAAAGTAGACAGCACCGGAAAAGTGGCCATCACCTGGCCACCAAACAGCGATGAAGATTTGGAAGGCTACCGGGTATACCGTGCCAACAACCCAAAGTTTGAGTTTATGCTGGCAGCCCCGGCAGTAATCAGGGACACCGTATTTACCGATTCCATCAACATAAAAACACTCACAAAAAACATTTACTACAAAGTAAAAGCCGTGGATGTACGCCAGAACCAGTCGGCATTCTCCGAATTATTGACCCTAAAACGCCCGGACATTATACCGCCAGTCCCCCCGGTGCTTAAAAACATCGAAGGAAAAGACGGCGGCCCTGAACTTACCTGGGTAAACAGCAGTAGTACCGATGTCATACAACACCATGTATACCGGAAAGAAATGACAGACAGCCTGTACCAGAAAATCGGGACAATAGAAAAGCAACCGGAAACCCGTTCAACCTTTACGGACAAACAGACCGAAGCCGGGAAAGAATATGTGTATTATGTCACAGCCGAAGACGACAGCAAGCTGCAATCGCCGCCATCAAACACGGGATATTTTAAGATACCATCAGGCATAACCGAAAGCATTAAACTAAAAAAGCGGGCACAGACCGACAGGGTAAAACTCACCTGGAAGATAGAATCAGAAAAAGAAGTAAAACGCATATTGGTATACCGTGCAGAAGGGGACGGACAGCTCCGCCTATACGGAAACTCCGAAGAAGATATATTCATGGACAAAAAGATACGGCCGGAAAAAACCTACAGGTACGCCATAAAAGCAGTCTACGAAGACGGGAGCACATCGGCACTAAGCAAAACGATAACAGTGAAAATGTGAGAAAAGTGATGGGTTATAAATTATGGGTTATGGGTGAAGTTTTATGTGTTTAAAGCTGTCGGCCAGGGAGTTTGGGGCCGCCCTGAAAGGGCAGGCCAATCCAGCCCGGGGCAACGCCCTGGGAACACAAGGACGGGGGTGGCGTGGCACCTGCCGTCGTAATTTGAAAAGCAAAGAATGTATGCCACGCAAATAACACAAAGGTTAAATTAAGAAGCAGCAAACAAAACCATGCAAAAAGTATTAAACATTATTTTTATCATTACAGCCCTGGCGTTTACCGGAAACATGCACGCCCAGGACATCGAAGAAGTGGCAAAAGCACCCATTATGACAACCAATGGCGGGGTGTCCATGAGCCATATCGCCAACTTCTCACCCGACACCAACACCCCGGGGAACGATTACTCCTGGTACCTGTCCGGGAACATCAACACCATGCTGTTTGGGGTGGTCAACCTGCCGTTCTCGTTTGCCTATACAAACAACCAGGTAACGTCCCAACTGCCCCAGCCCTTCAACCGCTTCTCCATGTCCCCGTCCTACAAGTGGATAACCACACACATCGGGTATGCCAGCATGAACTTTTCGCCCTACACCTTGGCAGGGCACGAATTTCTGGGCGGAGGCGTAGAACTTACCCCCGGAGAAACGTTCAAGATATCGGCCATGTACGGAAGGCTAAGAAAAGCAGTCAACCCGGACACAACCGGGACAGGACCGTCCTATAAACGCATGGGCGGAGGGCTGAAACTCGAATACCTGAACGAAAAAATAGATGCAAGCGTTAATGTGTTCAAAGCAAAAGACGGTGAAAACTCCGTCTACTTTCCGGAACCGGACAGCACCTACCTAAAACCGCAGGACAACATCTGCGGAAGTGCGGCCATCAACCTGAAAATGGTCAATAACCTGTCGTTCATGGCAGAATATGCCATAAGTGCCATGAACCACGACATCAGCAAAATTGACAGCCTGCCATCAGAAGGGGGATTGTTTTTAACCCGCGATGGGGACAAATCGACTTATCATGCATTTAAGGCCAGCATAAGCCAAAGCTCGAAAATAGGGCAGATAGGGGCAACTTATGAGAGGGTGGCCCCAAATTATAAAACATTAGGGGCCTATTACTTCAACAACGACTTTGAAAACATCACCGCCAACTTTTCAACTTCAATAAAGAAACGGGTGAACCTTGCCATGGATGCCGGTTACCAGCGCGACAACCTGGAAAAACAGAAAACCAACACCAGCGCACGGATGATTTACTCGGCCAATGTATCATCGGCAATTACAAAAAAACTGAACGTGGCCGGAAGCATCTCGAATTTGCAGACGCATGTCCACATTAAAGACATTTACAACGAGGTAACCCAGACCAACGAGTTTGAGAACCTGGACACTTTGTCGTTCACCCAGTTAAACCTGACAGAATCCATCAACCTGAACTATGTTATCCAAAGCACTAAACAAATACGGCAGAACCTGAATGCGGGGTTTACCTACCAGGAAGCATCAGAACAACAGGAAGACGATGAACGGTTTGTCGGGAACCAGATATACAACTCAACCCTATCGTACCAGTTTTCCCTGATACCGCAACGTTTGAACATATCAACCTCGGTAAACCATAACCACAACAAAATGCCGGAGGCCACCATGACAGTCATGAGCTACAACCTGTCGGTACAAAAGGCATTTTTTGAGAGTTTTAAAGCGGCATTTATCGGGACATACAGCAATTCCTCAAACAATGAAGGGACAATAGCCAACATTGTCAACCTGCGCTTAACCGGGGGGTACACCTTACAAAAGCGGCACAACTTCAACCTAAGCGCAGCAATGGTCAACAACAACGGCTTGCAGGGCACGTCAACCCGTTACTCGGTCAACTTTGCCTACAGTTACATGTTCAACTTCCTTGTAAAACGGGAGGACAAGAAAATGAATTTTGAGGGGAGCTTTTAGTGGTTATTGATTAGAAAATAAGGCTCTTATGTTAAGCTAATTAATTTTTAATTATTTGTAATCTCACTTGCAATCAACTCAGCTTATTTCAATACAGTTTCTGTTGCTAGTTTCTGCATGTCTGGTGGATATCCATATCGTTTTATAGTCCTTTTAAGAATCACTTTTAGTTTTCTTTGCATCCGGTATAGCAGATAAGAATAGTCGTGGAGGTGGACTTGGGTTTTTATCCGTGAGGCAAAGACATATCCGGCTAACAGTACTCCTTACAGCCGAGACAACACCCCTATATATTCTGAGGATTATAGTTTCTAGTTGATTCACTCCAGTAATTTACTCTTTTCCTTATCAAATTCTTCCTTAGTTAAAATTCCTTCTTTATACAATTTGGCCAGTTTCTCAAGGTTATCATACTTAGATTCTTTATAAACTGCTTTGTTTGAGCTAGGTTCAGATATTTCCTCAATTGAAATCCCCAATTTGTCAAAAAATGATTTAGCATCATTTAAATTCTTTTTTTTACAACTAAAAGCAATCTTGAATATGTCTTTATTGATTTCTCCTTCCAGTAGTAAAATTGAGTCTGGTAAAATTATTTTTTCTCCATTCTTCAATCCCGACATTCCTCCAATCAACGCACCAAGTGGTCCTAATAAGACACCTCCAACGACAGCTCTTCCAATTACCGATTTATCCTTATTTTTAACAATTGCATCTTTATGCCCGATCAATATTTTTTTTATCTGATTGTCTAAAATTCCAATAGATTTTGATGAAAAGTTACTCGCAAGTTTAACCTGCAATCCTTGTGGTCTTTTAATTATATGGATAACTGCCCCATACTCTTTTTGAGACCGTCCATCTAATAAAGAATCAAATGCATTAATCCCACCCAAATATTCAATTTTGGCAATTAATTCATCAGGTGTATCAAGAAAACCAATCTTTCCTAACAACTCATTAAGTTCTTTTTTATTAAGTATTTCCATGCTGGCATTATTTATTTCTAGCATCAAAAGCTATATTAGGTACAATGAAAAATTCATTAAGCTATTTTTAATCCAAGATTATCCTGAGTCATAACTTTACAAATTAATAGGATGCTCCCAAATGTTGCCCAGCAACCTAATAAGTACATGTTACATTTATCCCCATTGTATCTGCTTTTAAGACTTTGCAAGTTTATTCAACTGTTTAACTAACCATGTACATAGAGTATTTATAATTAATTTGCTTACGTTTATAATCGCCTGTTTATGTCTCCTTGTTTTACAAAACGTATCTAATGTATATATTTAAATTTTTACTTCAAAACCATTGAACCTTATCCTAGTTGTTTTTTTGCAGCATCTGTTTGAAATATCGTTTATCAAGCCGGAAAATAGTGCATTAAAAATGCTGTTTTATGAGATACCTGTCAGGTCGTAATTGTTACAAATTAAACCATTAACAATAAGCGATAAATGCTTATTATCAAGCCAAACGAAATATGCAAAAAAGCGAATTTCGAAACATCATATAATGAACGTTTTACGCTGTTCGGGTAACACATAAGTAACACAAACTTGAAAAAGTACTGTACGTTGAAACACTTAAAAGCAAACGGGCTTTTCTTTAAAAACACAACCTTTTGTAATTCCTTGACCTAAGCAGTTTTTTATACAACAATGAGAATGGTGAAAATAAGGTCGCCGCTCTGATTAAAGGGGCGTTCAACCCCAAGTAAATATTACGGCTAGAGAGCCGTAAAAAGGCTCTTAAGTTATAGTATTTACCCATCAAGTGCCTTTAATGACCTGATAAAATCATCAGCGTTTTTTTCTTTTACTTGATTCTCAATATAACCTTGAGAAGTATATAATCTCAGTTTTATAATTCTTTTACTGCCCAATTTATTAATAACCTCTTCTGTTAAGATAAAATCAACTTCAATTCCTTGCATCTCTGAACCAGAAATCCCTATGGCTCCACAACCCCGACAAGATATGGAGTATTCCATACAATAAAGGTTAACCAACTCTCCATTTTCGAGTTTAAGTATCAACTTGTCGCCTTTATCCACAGAACTAACAGAACCTAACAGCACCTTTAACCCGAGATAATAATTTTCATTAATCCTTGATAGCTGAAAGTAATAAGTATAATCTATTGCCATCACTAATTTATCCCAATATGTCCGTTTTACAGTGTTTCCCGTCATATCATCGACTTTATCTACTTTAATCTTGGATGCATGTTCGCCACTCAAAGGAGAAATCGATTCTATATCTGACATCAATATCAAGGCACGTTTACCATTGTCATCCCAATATGTGACTTTCTTACTATTCTTGGTAACAACCTCAATTCTGATCTTTTTACCCGATTTGAGAATAACTTCATGGCTAGGTTTCTGAGCATAAATGTTAAAGCATAAAAATGTAAAAAGAACTAAAAGTGACGTTTTCATAATATCCATATTAATGTAACTTACTAACTATATTTTCTCTACATCTTAATCAAATTGTCATTATACTCTTTTGTCACATATCAGTACTAGCTGTTATGTTTGCTACGAATTTGTAATGAGCGATAACGAATAAATGTTCGTTACATTTATTCTCGTCATCCATTCTAAAGTACCATTTTATCAATACTTCTGGTAACTTGGCACAGGTTTATATTAAGTATAGCAAATGTTTACAATCGGCTGCTTATATCTTTTTTATGTTACAAAACGTATTTGTGGTATGCAAATTAATATTTAATCAAATACCAGTCAACCCTATTTACATCATTTTTTGCAGCATCTGTTTAAAGTTTAGCTTTTCAATCCAGAAAATAGTGCTTAAAACTGGTGTTCTATCGGGTTCTTTCCGGTTGTAATAATTACAAATTAGCAAATCGCTTTTATGGTCTATGTTGTTGGTTATTAACTCTGTGTGGTGTTTGGTGAAAAAAAAAGAATTTCTAATTTGCTTATTATCTGTGTATTATCTTGTTCGGGTAACATATAAGTGATACAGACTCAAAAAAATATTTCAATCTGAAATGCCAGAACACAAAGCATTGATTATTTAAATAATACAGCAGAGCATTGAATCCAAGTCGTTTTTATTATATTGCCTTAGGAGTAAAACTGAGGCTTATTTGTTAGGGGCTTTTTTTATGAACTAAACCCTAAATGCAGAATATAATTTCCACCGTCAGTTTGAAAAATAAAATCTTCATTCATATGGTCAATTCCAGATTCAATAATTTTATTAAGCCACGAATCTAAATTTTCAACACGATATATTTTAGTGCTACCTTTTTCGTCTATCATGCGAAATAGATTGTTGACAAAATTCACTTTTAATTTATCATAATATTGGCTGTTCTCAGTCCGTTCAGGGCAAGGTCCAGAATATGATGACCAGTGGTCAATCGATTCAATTATTAATTCTTTTGCTCGTTCTTTAAATATAGAATCAAGTTTTGCTTCTTCAACTATGTTTTTCAAGAATTCGTTTAAATTCTCTTTGTTTGGTAATGGCAATTTTAAAAACCTCCAAATTCCTCCATTATTAACAGATTCAGATTGAAGTTTCTCAAGTTCAATATTTAAATCATTTGCAGTCATTTATTTTAGATTCTTGAAATGCACCTAACTTTGAATATAAATAAAGTTTGGCACACAAAGTTAACAAAGCCTTGCAGTTTGGCACGAAGCCAATTTGCAAACTTGGCGTGGTAACAGGATAGGAAAACCTTTCCAAAACCATTAACTGCCAAATGAAATTTATACACATTTACCGTTATGTTATTTTTCAAGCTTAATTGATAACCATTCGTAAAAAGGATAATCTTCTTTTCTGTCAATTACATTTGAGATTTCTTGCTCTTCGTCTTTCACAAGCCTTATATATGATATTATTCCTTTCTTCTTCTTATAATTCTCTTTTTCTTTTGGATGAATCAATACTTTATTAGTCTGAATGTTTCCGATTTCAAGACTCGTTTCTAATTTGACTAACAACCAGTCTTTTTCTTTTTCAACTTCAACTCTTTGAGATATTGTACCACAAACCGGCAAGTCATTTTTATATTTAGTATCTCTTTTAACTCTTGCAAGCCTTATTCGTTTTCCTATTAATGCTGTTGTTGCTGTGATTTTGTACAAACCAAAATAGAACAGAGGAATAAAGTTAAAGTCAATATGCAATATGGTTCCTCCTTTTAGTCCAAGGTTAAGTCCGAATGATAGCTTGAAAAACTGAGAGGTCATGAAAATTGGAGTCTCTGTAAGTATTTGAACTCCATTTTGTAGAGCTTGGACGTTTTCTTTGTAAATCAATATGAATTGACTCAAAATCCATATTTGGAACAACAAATTGTAATTCCCTTTTTTTGTAAAGAACATTGCAATTCCTGCAAACCCAAGCAACGATACTAATAATGAGATAATATTACTAAAGTCAAGATAATTTGTAATGTTCAGTATGCTAAGTACTAAAATAATTATGGGAAGAATCAGTTCTTTGGGTTGCTTGTCTGTAATTGCAATCATTTCGTTTGTTTTTAATTAATGGTAACAACAAAATAGGATGACTTTATTTTAAAGGTAATGATATTTCTCCTATACATTTTAAGGTAGTATTTTATCAATATCTCTGGTAATCTGACCGATATCCATTCTAAGCATTTAAAATTAATTTGCACATGCTTATAGCCGACTATTCACCTCTTCTTTATTCTATACTAAATGTATCTATTGTTTGCAAGTTAGTATTTAATCGAAACCAATCACCCCTATTCTGGTTAGTTATTTTATAGCACCAATTTAGAATTTGGTTTATTAATCCAGAAAATGTCGCTTAAAACTGGTGTTCTATGGGTTTCTTTCCGGTTGTAATAATTACAAATTAGCAAATCGCTTTTATGGTCTATGTTGCTGGTTATCAACTCTATGTGGTGTTTGGTGAAAAAAACGAATTTCTAATTTGCTTATTATCTGTGTATTATATTGCTTGGGAAACATATAGTGACAGAAACTTAAAAAAAATATTACTATTTTAATTATTTGGATGTAAAGCGCACATAATCAATGATTTAAAATAGTGTGTTTTATATTCAAGTTATTTCTATTCTATTTGTTGGGGGCAATTATTTTTGATATTCTACTTAAATTTAGATATAACAATTCCCCTAAACTCTCTTTATCTACTTCTAAATCTCCTATTTCAATTTCGTCTTTTCGGTTTTCTGATAAATGAAATACCAGGAAAGTCCCATCGTAACTATTATCACTATCATATCTTGTCTCAAAGTAACAATAGAGTATTTCAATCCATGAATAAAATCTATTTGCCTTTAATTCTATACCATGTTTATTTATGCAAATGGTTTCCTTCTTGTTAAAGAATCTTTTAAAGAATAAAGCAACTCCTGAAGTCATCATTAAAATGATTAAAGCATAAACCCAGAGGTTTATCTTAGGCTCAGAAGATGATTTAATCATATAGTAGATTATAAGTATTCCAAAGATCCCATAAACCAGATAATTAACCATCTTTTTCTTAGTATTTTTGAAAGAATATGTTGCATCCAAATCCATTTGTCCTTTGAGTAAACGACTGCGAGCAATTACCTTGTCTTCAACTAAAAATTCCATTTTATCAGTACAGCTTGAAATTACTTGATAAATCTTCTTATTTCTAGTATTTCGATTATTTGTAATTTTCTCCTCAATCTCATGGATCTTAATAGCTCTTTTATCATCATCCAAACTAAAACTTTCACAGATCAAATTAAAATCAGCTACCTTTCCAGTCAACTTACAAGTCAACCCAACCTTAAAGTCCATTTTTCGATTGTGACAAGTCTTGCAAAATGATATTTGATAGTTTCTTAAATCCATTAAACTAAGTTATTTGTAGTAACAGAATTGAACAATAACCGAATAAATGTACATTATATTGATACCCATTATGCCTTTCTCTCGCCAACTCACTCTTATTCTTTTTATTGAATGATACATATCCATAATAACCATTCCTAAATAATTTGCACCTGCTTATTATCGGGTGTTCCCGTCTTCTTTTCGTGCAAACATATTTTTCGTTTGTAATATAAATAATTTGAAGACCAGTTAACCCTATTCTGGTTAATTTATTTGCAACATCTGTTTAAAATATCGTTTGTCAATTCGGAAAATGTTACTTAAAATTGGTGTTTTATGAGGCTTCTCTCAACTTGTGAAAATTATAAATTACATAATCCACTATATTGGATAAACATCTAATTATCAGCTTAAAAGAAATGAGGTGGCAAAAAATGAATTTCCAATCTCTTCATAATGTGGATTTTATACTACTTGAGTAACATATAAGTGACAGAAACTTGAAAAATATACGGTTTTAATTACACGAGTGTAAAGTGCATATAGCCATTGATTTAAAATAGCATGTTTTGTATCCAAGTTGTTTCTATTCTATTGTTGAGTCGTTCATCTGATCTAGCTTTTATGTTGTAAATTAAAAACTTTTGACTTATCTATCTCTGAATCAATATTTTCTAGTGCAGATAATTCAAAACCCAATGAATCCAAAATAAAATTAGCTAATTCATCTTTAAAATGTCCAGAACTAGGACTATTGAGTTTTCTATTAATTGAAGAAGTACATAAATCCACCGCTTGGATAAAGAAATTATTTCTGGATACAACGGTCTCAAAGTTTCCCAAATATAGCCCGTCAATTTTCTGTGCTGAAAGTCTCTCTTTTAGGTTCTCTAATTTTAACATGTCACTTCCTTTCTCCTCTTCATCTAGCCAAACAGATAAACTCCTTGGTAGAATTGCTCTCCCCGAATTGTTTTCATGAAAAATACCTTTATTTATCAAATGAAAAGTTAAATCTGTTATTGGAGAACTTAACCCACATTGCAGCCTTAGGCTTATAACTTTCTGATTTTAAGGAGGTCCATTTTTAAAATTTTCTGCAGGTAGTACTACAGATTTTTTTCGGTAGAATGGTACTGTTTTGTAGTTCATTCGTTCGTAAATAGCCTTTGCTTTTTGTGTTGGTTCAGTACATTGGCGGACAGATATCTTTTCACCTTTTATATTATCCAGGATTGTAGTTACACATTTTTGTGTATTCATTGTGCGCACAATTTCTTTCCAGTCATGCTTGTAGCCTTTTTGTTTTAGCTGGTGCCGAATCGTGGCAACGAGCCAGTATGCAAGTATTCCTAAATGTAGGTGGGCTATGGCTGCACCGTCCGTCTTGTGGTAAATAGGGCGTAGATCCAAGTCGGTTTTTAAAACCCTGAAAGTATATTCTATTTCCCTGATTACATTGTATATCGACCAAAAGGCCTTCTCATCAATATCTACCAAAGAAGTTCTCAAGAAATATATCCCTGCACTTTTATCCGGATCGGCACCTTTTTTATGTTTACATGAAACAGAGGTTGCGACACCTTCATCATTGTCTTTCACAATTATGTCATAATACTTGTAAACAGAAGGATATTTTTGCTTTAACCGGCCTATTCTTTCATAAACTTTTTCAAGTTTCTTTGTCCCCCCTTTTTTGAGAACTCCCTCATTGACGCTTTGAATTCCTTCTTCAAAGCGTTGGGAAAGCAACCCGTTCATGCTATTTTCTTTCATGGCCTTGGCCTTACTCTTGACCCATAAATAGTTATCACCATCCTGGCTATCAGTTTTAACTTTCATTAATTCTATGGGTTGTTCCCTTTTATCCCTAATTTCAACAGGTGTGCAATTGGTATCCGCCTTATAGGCTTTAAGGTTCGAGCGGGATACGCACATGTAATCATACTGTTGCTTTTTAAGCATGTTCAGGTTTTCCTCCGTAGCAATCCCGGCATCAATAACAACGACCGGTTTTCTGCCTGAGAAGGAGGTCTTCTGGCTTAAAGAGGTTACTATGCTTTCTAAGGTTTTGTTATCGGCCATATTCCCTTCGAAGATATTCGAGTACTTCAAAAAGCCTTCCCGGTTTATTACCACAGCTAAAACAACCAACCGGGCATCTTTTCGTTTTTCTTTGCTCCTTCCAAATTTCGCCAGTTTACTGTTTTTCACCTGCCCTTCAAAATAGGTGTTGGTTAAATCATAGAGGATGATCTTGTCATCTAAATCGAACAGCTCGTTGGTTCGTTTTGACAGGTAACTTTCTAACTCGTCTTTCACCGCATATAAACCATGTGATATCTTGTAAAGTTTATCTTTTGTTATCTTATCCCTATCATAACCTGTAATTTCAGTTAGAGCAGAGGACTCCTTGATAAAGGAAACAGTTTTTAGTTCTGATGCCGGATAAACAGCCCTGCTTATAATATGGGTCATGGCCAATGAGATTTGTTCTTCACTCCATGATTTGCCCTGTAAAAAACCTTCTATGCCTAACTGGTCAGACGCTTGCTTGCAAAGCCATTCTGCCCCAATTTCCCTGGCATCCTTGTTTTTCATTGTGGACAAATTTACTGCTTGCCAATCGCCCCTTCCTTTCCTGTATCATAGCGGCCTTTCTTTTTTATTTCATTAAAATAGTACCGGGCAAGTTCTTCAACGGTCGGGTCAGCTTCTGCATAGGACAAACAACTGGATTGATTGGTGAGAAGTTCCTCCACTCGCCTGCCTAAAAGCTTTATTTGTTCTTCCTGCAACCCCTCCAGCTTGCCAAACCCAATTATACAGCGGTGCCTGACCCGGCCATCCAGGCGAAAACTCTCACAGAGCTGGTATATATTATATCGCTTTCTGGTTGTTTTATTATATTTTATCAGTGGCTTGACAAACATGTTGGCAAAATACCGCATAACTTTCTGTTTGTCAATACCCCAGGTAGGTCTATAATTGGATTTTACAAAAACTATAAAAATCAATAGACTGATAATGTGAATGTTGTAATTACACAAAAACTAAATTGTTAATAAATAGGTGGGTTTTTAACAGATTTTTCTGATTTGGGGGGCGAAAACCTGCAATGTGGGTTAAATTCACCTTCTAAGGTTGTTCCATCTGAAAATGTGTAAATTCCTTCTCCTTCAGTTTTTCCGTCAATCATTTTTCCTTTAAATACATTTTTTGTTTTAAATCCATATAAATACCAAATCAATTCACCTTCTCCACTCGCTAAACTGTCAATACAATCGCCGGTCCACAATACAGATTCTCCTTTCCTTGGATAAGGATTATGTACTTTACATCCATTTTTATCAATCAACCAATTTGTTTGTCCTGATAAATAGGTAATTAATAAGCTTAAAATTATTATAGTTATATATCTCATATTCTGTCTGTTTCGGTCTGTCGCCAAATGGCACCTAACTTACTTTTAGGTTCATAAAGATTGCACAATAATAATAAAATATAGAGGATATGTTCAAACGGCATGTAAAATATTAAAATCATCTCCAGGTGTTTATGTTCCTCAAACTTCGAATACTAACATGAGTATATATTTCAGTTGTTCTGGTACTTTGATAACTCGTCAAATAAAATGATTGTTTCATGAGATTTCTATCAGGTCTTAACTGTTACAATACAAGTTATCTAATTAACCTCGACTACTAAAAGCCTAATTGTAAGCTCAAAAGAAATTAGGTGGCAAAAAGCGAATTGTTGTGATGACAAAATAATAATCCGAATGTATTAAATATATGCTTGCATTATTAGACAAAAACTTATTATAAAAAATTGATAATACCAAAACAGCCGACTAAAAGCCGGCTGTTTTGAAACGAATTTGTAGTAGTAGTGTAGTTTGTGTGCAGTTTTGTGGTTTGTTCGTTGTAGTGTGGTTATAGTTAGTAGTTTTTTTGTCGTTTAATAACGATTACCTTTTTTACCAATACAGTGCCAAAGGGGGGCGTTTTGTGTAAGTGGTAATTAGTCAGGTATATAGCAAATGCCAGTAGGAGGGGAAAGGTTTCAAAATGAAAATATAATTGTCAATTCGGGAAAATTATTCGCGCAATAGCAGCTCGAAGTACAGCAACTCAAAGCTTGTAATGTAAGGGAAAAAAGAGAGGGGGTTGGTTTGGTTATAATAAAAAAGGCTGAAAATATTTTCAGCCTTTCGAGGTTCCGAGCGGATTCGAACCGCTGTACATGGTTTTGCAGACCACTGCCTAGCCACTCGGCCACGGAACCAATTTCATTTTTTAAATTGGGGAGGCAAATATAGAAATTTTTTAATAAGATTAACTACACTTTAGTAATTTTTTGATCTTACCTTATTTTTCGGCATATTTTGCAAGGCAGTCGGGACATATGCAGTCGGTGTATTTCTCGTTGAGTATCAGGAATTCTTTTTTATGAATCTGGTAATTTTCGCACCAGCAATCTTCTTCACCTTTGCATGTAAATAATTTTCCGCATTCCGGGCATTTTTTTAATTTGCTCATTTTATCGTTTTTTTTCTATAATAACACTTACAGACTTCACTTTCTCTTTAAGAGGCGGGGCCATTTTGGTCAGCTTTATCTGAACGTGCTCTATTTCAGAAAATTTATCCATTATTTTTTCTGCAATCCGATTGGCAACATGTTCGATAAGTTTTGATTTAACCTTCATTTCTTCCCCGACAAGATTTGTTATGTCGGCATAATTTATAGTGCCATCAAGCCTGTCGTTGGTTGCAGCTTCTCTAAAGTTAGTTTCGATCTCGATATCAACCAGATACTTCCCCCCAATTTGTTGTTCTTCTCTAAAGTATCCGTGAAATGCCCGAAACTCCAGACTATTGATTAGAATTCTGCCCATAATGATTTTTTTTTGTAAAAATAGTGCATATGAATAAATTGCTATTCTTCAAATCCATAAAATACTTACTTTTGCATGAATTATTTCTGGATTGTCCAGTCAGTATTTTCTCACGTAACAGATTTTTGATACTATGAGTCAGGAAGAAAACAAGTCATTGAACTTCATTGAAGGTATGATTGAGGAAGACCTCAAATCGGGAAAACATAAAGATTTATTGTTTCGTTTCCCTCCTGAGCCAAATGGTTACCTGCATATAGGACATGCAAAAGCCATTTGTTTAAATTTTGGTTTAGCAAAAAAATATAACGGAAAGTGTAATTTACGGTTCGATGATACAAATCCGGTCAAAGAGGAAGTAGAGTATGTAAACTCCATCAAGGAAGATATAAAATGGCTCGGGTTTAAATGGGAGGGACCGGACAAATATACATCGGATATCTTTGGACAATTATATGAATGGGCCGTTGTTCTTATAAAAAAGGGATTGGCCTATGTAGATGACAGCAGTGCAGAGGAAATAGCCGCTAATCGGGGCACACCCACTGTTCCAAGTCATGAAAGCCCTTACAGGAACCGTTCAGCAGAAGAGAACCTTGATTTGTTTGAACGTATGAAGAAGGGAGAGTTTGAAGATGGGACCAGGGTGCTCAGGGCGAAAATTGATTTAGCGTCGCCTAATATGCATATGCGGGATCCGATAATGTACCGGATAATCCATGCTACGCACCATAGGACCGGTGATGAATGGTGTATTTACCCTATGTATGACTGGGCACACGGACAAACGGACTTTTATGAAGGGATAACCCACTCGTTGTGTACGCTTGAGTTTGAGGTACACAGGCCATTATACGACTGGTTTCTTGATAATATTATTGATGATCCGGAAGTAAACAGCAACAGGACACGCCAAACCGAGTTCGCCCGTTTAAATATCAACTATACGGTAATGAGTAAGCGAATGCTTTTGCAGTTGGTTGAAGAAGGCCACGTGAAGGGGTGGGACGATCCCAGGATGCCGACCATATCAGGTTTGCGCAGGCGGGGGTATACTCCGCAGTCTGTTAAAAACTTTGCCGATAAAGTTGGGGTGGCCAAAAGGGAAAATGTAATTGATGTAGGTTTACTTGAGCATTGCGTAAGGGAAGACCTTAATAAAACATCTCAACGGGTAATGGGGGTTTTGAACCCATTAAAGGTTGTAATAGAAAATTATCCCGAAGAGCAGGTTGAGGAGCTGGACGCTGTAAATAACCCGGAGGACGAACGTATGGGAAAGCGCAAAGTGCCGTTTTCAAAAGTTATTTACATTGAGAGGGACGATTTTATGGAAGATCCCCCAAAGAAATTCTTCAGGCTTGGCCCTGAACGCGAGGTCCGGTTAAAATATGCATACATTATAAAATGTGTTAATGTTGTTAAAGATGAGAACGGAGAAGTAACAGAACTACGCTGTACCTACGATCCGGATACAAAATCGGGAACAGGGACCAGTACAAAGAAGGTAAAAGCAACCTTGCACTGGGTTTCTGCAAAACATGCGGTAGAATCTGAAGTCAGGCTTTATGACAGGCTTTTCAGTAAAGAAAGCCCATGCGAATTTGAAGACGGGGGGTCATTTCTTTCGAATTTAAATACAGACTCGCTGAAGACCATTACGGGTTACATTGAACCTTACGTAGGTGTGGCTTCAATGAAGCATTTTCAGTTCGAAAGGCTGGGCTATTTTTGTCTGGATGAAGACAGTACAAATGAAAAACCAGTTTTTAACAGGACGGTAACTTTAAAAGATTCCTGGGCTAAAATTTCCAGGAAAAAATAATAAAAAGGGCATTGTTATTTCCGCAGGGGGATGGTGAAATAAAAGGTTGAGCCTTCACAAACTTTAGACTCTACCCAAATTTTACCCCCCAATAACTGAATAAGTTTTTGGGAAATTGTTAGCCCCAGCCCAGTGCCTCCGTAACGTCTCCCTATTTCAATATTTCCCTGGCGGAACCTTTCAAATACCAGTTTCTGGTTCTCATCTGAGATTCCGATACCCGTATCGCCCACATAGAATAAAATTGAGTCTTCCTGTATTTTATATCCCAGCGTAACACAGCCTTTTGGTGTAAATTTAAATGCATTGCTTAGCAAGTTTCCCAGGACCTGCTGTAGCTTATTGCTATCAAGAATAACGGTTTCGTTGAATTCTTTCGGGTTTGCCTCCAGAATAAAGTTGAGTTCTTTCTTCTTGGCTATAGAGATAAATTGTTGGTAGATGCCGGAAAACCAACTTTTAAAAGAAACAGCAGTGTTGTTTATATATACCTGGTCAGCTTCAATTTTAGAAATGTCAAGAATGCCGTTTACAATGGTCAGAAGCTGCTCGCAACTGTCATTAATAGCAGTAAGGTATATATCTTTCTTTTCCTCCTTAAGATCTTTTTTCCTGAGAAGACTGCAAAACCCAATTATACCATTCATCGGAGTGCGAATTTCATGGCTCATATTCGCCAGAAACGCATCTTTTAATTTCTCACTTTCTTCAGCCTTGTCTTTTGCTGCAAGTAGCTGAAGGTTTGCTTTTGTAAGCTTTTCATTTACCTCGATGTAGTCCCGGTTTTGTGTTAGCAGTTTTTCCTCATTTTCCCTTAATAACGAATTTGCTTTTTCAAGATCAGATGTGCGCTCCTGAACTTTTTTTTCCAAAAATTTATTTGAAAGTTCCAGTTCTTTCTGAAGCTTGTAAATTGTTAACTGGTTTTTTATCCTTGCCAGAAGCTCAACTTTTTCTATGGGTTTTATGATATAGTCGGCGGCGCCGGCTTCGAAAGCTGTTGTTTTATCTGTTATTTCACGAAGGGCGGTTGTAAATATTACCGGAATTTTATTCGATTTAGGGTTCGATTTAAAGCGTTTACATGTTTCGAAACCATTTATTCCGGGCATCATAACATCAAGTAATACAAGATCTACTTCATAACTTTTAGTGTCGCTTAAAAAATCGGAGCCATTATTATAATTTAGAATTTCATAGCCGGCTTTTCGTAAAATCAGGCCGGTTACTTTAGCGATATGAGGAGAATCATCAACGAGTGCTATAATAGGAAGATGTTCATTGTTCATGTTTCCGCTATTTGTAAATAGAGTTGTTGCATGAATAAATTTAAGAAAAAAATGGTTTTGATTCTATTTATTGAAATTTACTTTTCTTTCCAACCAGTGTTTTGTCGTTATTTGTGCGCTAAAGGTTATTACCATCTTTCGCTTTTCTTTGGTCCATTAAATTCGCAATAAAAATATTTTATCAGTTGAGGCCCATTTTTATTTGTGATAGGAATGGTCCTAAGGGGCTTATTATTCCTCCTTTAAATTGGTGTCACTGTTGTTGTCTTTTTTTACCATGCTCCCGGAAGTGTGTTCTGTTGTTTTATGATTGTACAATTGGTGTTATGTCAATAATAAAGTAACGTGTGCAGATTACCTTCGGTGAGCTCTGCCATTAAAATGGCATCGGTTACTTCTATTATTTCGCCCCTCAATATCGCAATGGATTCATTCTGAGGGGTTACGACGAAGGAACTTAGCGTTAGCGGTCTCACGGACGATAGGGAGTAATCTCATCCGTCAATTGAAGATTGACTTGACACTAGATGTTTACGGATATTACTCTACCCAAAAGGGCAGTCATACCTTTCAGAATTGGATCATCCCAATTCTCCTCCGTATTATGATGGAATTTGCAAAATGTTTTTATATACACCTCAACCGTTCCGGATTTTATATGGCTGTCAGTGACAATTTTACGAACTTGTTTTTTTATATGTCAAACAAGCCGTTGGCTGTATTTCTTTTTATTTCAACTACTTTCTGCAAGTTCATGTCTTTAAATCAAAGGATATTTTTTAAATTTGTCGTATATAGCAAATATGAATAAAAATAGTGTACAATGTTGCAAAGCAAAACGCTGGTTAACGAAATTACTGTAAGGCAGCAAGAATTCTTTATAAAATCCAGCGATAAAAAACAGTTATTTGGACAATGTTGGGATGCCGGAATACATACTTATGCAGTTGTTTTATTGATTCATGGGCTTGGAGAGCACAGTTCCCGGTATGATCAATGGTCCCGAAGATTTTCCGAAAGTGGGGTGTCCGTTCTTTCATTTGATTTAAGAGGGCACGGAAAAACACCCGGAAAAGTGGCTTCAGAGACGAATTACAATAGGTTGCTTAGAGATATTGATGTGTTTGTAAGGAAAGGGAAGGAGCTTTATAAAGATAAGCCTGTATTTATTTACGGTCATAGCTTTGGAGGGAACCTTGTGTCGAATTTTGCCATAACAAGGGTGCCGAATGTATCCGGTTTAATCCTTACATCTCCTTGGTTTAAAGTTGTTTCGCCTCCACCTCGCCTGAAGTTTATAGCTGCAAAAATCTTAAGTCGTATAGCCCCGGGTATTAGGGCAAAAACCGGATTAAGGGCAGAGGACATGTCGAAAGAACTTAGGGATGTGCATCTTTACAGGAAAGATCCACTGGTCCATAACCGTATAAGTGCCCGGCTTTTTATTGATGCTTATGAAAAAGGACTGTTAGCCAGGAAAAGTATTTATAAGATAAACGTTCCGCTGCTTGTTTTGCACGGGTCGGCAGATAAAATAACTTCTTGTAATGCTTCAAGGGAATTTGTTATGAATTCCGGAGACAAAACTACTTTTGTCGAGATTGAAGGTGGATATCATGAGCTTCATAATGATAGTGAGAAAGACAGGGTTTTTGAAATTATTATGAAGTGGATAAAAGATAAGATAACGATTTAAATGGTTACGTTACAAACCCGGGTGGAAGTTCCGAATCCATCATTATCAATAAACTATACAGATAAAGTCCTGTTTTTAGGTTCCTGTTTTTCAACCAATATTGGCCAACGCCTGAAAAGGTTAAAATTTCCGGTTAATGTAAACCCTTTCGGCGTTCTCTACAATCCGGCATCCATTTCACAAGCTATTAAAATACTTACAGAACAAAAGAGTTTCCGCGAGGAAGAGCTGGATAAACATAATGATTTATGGTTTAGTTTTTATTTTCATTCATCTTTTAGCCACTCCGATAAGCTAACCTGCCTGAGTAAAATAAATACCTCACTGGAAGCAAGTGCAGGCGAGCTGAAACAGTTGAAATATGTTTTCATTACTTTAGGGACAGCTTGGGCATACCGGTATAAAAAAACGGGCAATATTGTTTCAAATTGTCATAAAATTCCGGCAGGGGAGTTTATTCGGGAATACATGGGACCGGAAAAGGTTGTTCAGGAATTGTCCGAATCAATGAAATTACTGCTTAAGAATAATAAAGATGTTCGGTTTGTGATAACTGTTAGCCCGATTAGGCATTGGAAAGACGGGGCAATAGAGAATATGAGGAGTAAATCGTCATTATTGTTAGCTATAAAAGAACTGGAGGAAACTTTTAGTAACGTATATTACTTTCCTGTTTATGAAATCTATATGGATGAACTTAGAGATTACAGGTTTTATGCTTCAGATATGCTCCACCCATCTGAATTTTCAATTGATTATGTTTGGGAGCGCTTTGCAGAAACCTTCTTTAGCGGGGAAACAATGAGATTGGCCACACGGGTAGACAAGTTGATTAAGTCTTTTCAACACAGGCCTCTGAATGCCGGAGGGGAACCCTATAAAAAGTTTCTTTTGAACCTGAAAGAGAATGCGGCTAAACTGGAGGCACAGTACCCTTTTCTGGAATTCACCGAGGAATTAAAAGCTGTCGGCATTTAGTTTTGTTTAATGAAGCCGGGGGCTCTGTTGAACTTTTACGTATTTCTTATGTTCGACTAAATAATAACAAGCATAATGAGAAATATCACAACTTTCATACTATTCCTGGCGGTAACATTGCATGGTTCATTAGTTGCTCAGGATAAGAAAAACGGAGTAATTTCCGGCAGGCTTTTTAATTCCTCAACAAACGAACCAGTGCCGTTTGCCACATTAGTGATTTATGGGACTACCACGGGTTCTATAAGTGATTTGGACGGAAATTTTCTTTTTACAGGAATCCAGCCGGGCTATGTTCAGGTCGCGGCATCGGCTGTGGGTTTTGAAGATTATATATCCGAAAAGGTATTGGTCACAAATGCAAATACCGCATTTATTGAGATTCCTATGACGGAGTCAAATATTGAGCTGGATGAGGTTGTGGTAAAAGCTTCGCTCTACAGAAAAAAGGAAGAGAGCCCGGTTTCACTTCAACGGATCGGTATTGAACAGATTGAGAAAAATCCCGGGGGTAACCGCGATATTTCTAAAGTTATCCAGTCTTTACCGGGGGTGGCCTCAGGAGTTTCTTTTCGTAACGATATTATTGTGCGTGGAGGAGGGCCCAATGAAAATTCCTTTTTCCTGGACGGTGTTGAGATACCAACAATAAATCATTTCGCCACGCAGGGCGCTTCAGGAGGGCCGGTAGGGATAATAAATGTAGATTTTGTACGTGAAGTAAATTTTTATTCAGGGGCTTTTCCTGCAGGTTATGGCAACTCACTAAGCTCTGTTATTGATATGAAGCAAAAAGATGGCAATAAGGAAAAACTTAAGTTCAGGGGATCGGTAGGTTCTTCAGATTTGGCATTGACGCTTGATGGTCCATTATCAGATAATTCAACTTTTATTTTTTCAGTAAGAAGGTCGTACCTGCAATTTCTGTTTGCTGCATTGGAATTACCTTTTTTACCGACTTACAACGATTTTCAGTTTAAAAGCCGGATCAGACTGGACAAAAAAAATGAGCTTATTTTCGTGGGGCTTGGCGCTATCGATCAGTTTAAGTTAAATCTTGATGCCGATGAAACACTGGAACAGCGATACCTTCTTAGCTCATTGCCCGTAAATGAGCAGTGGAATTACACTCTTGGAGCAGTTTATAAACATTATCGGTCGAATGGTTATGATAATTGGGTACTTAGCAGAAACCATCTTAGCAATATCTCATACAAGTATGAAGATAATGATGAAGCACGGGCAAAACTACTTGACTATAACTCGAATGAAATTGAGACAAAGTTCAGGTATGAGAGAACGCTAAACCTGAAGAAAAAACTGAAAATTAATTTTGGGGCCGGAGGTGCATTTGCAGAGTATGATAACCGCACGAAATTTCGGAAATTTGTTGGAGAACAGGTTGCTGTAATAGATTATGACACTCAGGTGCAAATGTTTCATTATTCCGTGTTTGGCCAGGTAAGTAAGCCATATTTAAAAAACAGGCTGGTCCTTTCGGCCGGTTTAAGGTCGGATGCAAGTACTTATTCAACCGAAATGAACAACCTTTTAACGCATATTTCTCCACGCTTTTCGGCTTCTTATCTGCTTTTTGACGGAGTTTACCTGAACTTTAATACGGGAAAGTATTATCAACGTCCCCCCTATACTGCCATGGGGTATAAGAATAGCAACGAGGTCTTGGTGAACAAGGAAAATGGACTGAAGTATATGGGCAGTTTTCATTATGTGGCGGGTGTGGAATTTAATCCGGGCGAAGGGGCGCGTATTTCACTGGAAGGATTTGTGAAGAACTACTCTGACTACCCACTTTCAGTAGAGGATTCAATTCCTCTTGCCACTAAGGGTGCCGATTTTGGGACTTTTGGAGATGAGGAGTTGATACCAGTCTCCGAAGGCAGGGCATATGGATTCGAGATTCTCGGAAGGGCACAGGACATTCTGGGCTTCAATACAATTTTATCTTATACTTATGTTCGAAGTGAATTTAAGGATATCAGAAAGGGAAGGGAAGGAAAGTATCTGCCTTCATCATGGGATAACCAGCATTTACTGAATTTAACCGGAACAAGAAAGTTTAAGAAAAACTGGTATCTGGGTTTTAAGTGGAGATTTGTTGGCGGGGCCCCATATACGCCTTATGATAATTCAAAATCATCAATAAAAGAGGCCTGGGACGTTTCAGGAGGCCCTTATCTGGACTATTCCCGGTTTAATGAGTTGCGTTTTACTGCATTTCATCAGCTTGATATCAGGATTGACAAAGAATATTTCTTTAACAGGTGGTCATTAAATTTATACCTCGATATACAAAATATTTATAATTTTAAAAGTGAGGAGTTAGATATACTGGCCAGAAAATCTTTTGAAGAACCGGGTTATAACGATCTAATTGAAGGGGAGGGCTTAGGTCCGGATAGATACGAGTTGGTAGAAATCCCTTCTTCAGGAGGAGGCTCAGTTTTACCTTCGGTTGGCATTATCGTTGAGTTTTAAATTAATTAAGGACAGAAATGAGTAATACCATTCAAATGAAAACGAATTCTGTATTTTTTCTGATAATTGGTTGTGCATTGTTCGTAGTTGCTCAGTTTTCATGCACAACAAGAGGGACTATAGCTAATTATCAGGTGGACACAATTTATACAAATCAAAACCTGTCGGGAGTCCCTCTTGATATTGTATTTGAGAA
Source organism: Bacteroidales bacterium (assembly GCA_965230395.1). Lineage (GTDB taxonomy): Bacteria > Bacteroidota > Bacteroidia > Bacteroidales > UBA10428 > UBA10428. The sequence goes on along the minus strand of CBDDKV010000002.1, from coordinate 5,986,485 downwards.
AGGGCATGCCCATAATCATCCTTTAATGGCCGTTTGGGTTACAGATACCCATAATAATTATATCGAGACTTTATTTATTGCCGAGTCAATAGGAAAAGGCGTATTTCAACATGGAGACGAAAGCAAGGGGAAATGGATGCCAGGAGAAGTCCGGAGGCCTGCGGCATTGCCAGTCTGGTCCCATAGCCGCGGGGTAAAAGAAAAAGATGGATTATTTATTCCATTAAAAGATACCCCTATGCCCGATGCAATAACCGGTGCAACCCCTCCGGGTAATTTTATCCTAAAAACAAAAATTTCTGAGAATATTCTGAAATATATATATTTATATCTTGAAATTAACCAATCCTGGGACTGGAATGAGTATTGGACAAACAATAAGTATCCGGAGGATGCTGATTATAAGTCCTCTTGTCAGCCGGCGTTGGTGTACAAGGCTAAAATTGATTTGAATTCAAACGAAGGGAAAACTGAATTGAAACTTATTGGACATGCTCATCACAGTGGAAAAGACGGAATAATAAATCCGAATTTGGAAACAATATCAACGGCGAAGAACATAACTGGAATTGTTTTCGTAAGAAAAAGATGAGTCAAATCACTATCTATTGATAACGAATGTCACTTATTGTGTTCGGTAATCATAAGTTAGTTGATTTTAATTTGTTTAAATTACACTGTGGGATAAAAAATCAACTTTCAGAATTTTGAGATTTATACAGTTTATATTAATCGTTATTTGCTGCTCGCTTGGACTAAGAGGTCAGGAAATAGAAACACTTAAAGCCAATATAGAGAAATACTTGGCAGAGAATAATAAGGTAGAACTGGCTAATAATTACAATAAGCTGGGTTATTTGTACTGGCAGAAAAGCAACTATCAGGAAGCCGTTAAAAGTTATGAACTGTCATATCTTATCAATTCAGAATTGGGCAATAAGAATGCCCAGCGTATTGTCAGCGGTTACCTCGGGCTTATCAACCTGGAGATGGAGAAGTATGATGATGCAGTAAAGTACCTGAAGATTAGTCTGGGGTTAAACCTGGAGAAAGAAAAGTGGCAGGAAGCAATCTCAGATTATTACAATATTGCCAGCGCTTATCAAATGCTTAAAGATTATAAAAGTTCAAATGAGTATGCCCAACAAGCACTGGAGAAGTCTATTGAAATTAATAACCTGGAAAGTGCGAAAAGCTGTAACCTGCTTATGGCCAATAATTATGAGAAAATGGGGGATAACAAAAGTGCTTCCGATTACTTTTCGCATTATAATACACTTGTAAAACATTTGCAACAGCAGCAGGTTGCTCAGTTAAAGACAGAAAAAACCAGGATTCAGAGTGAGAAGCAACGAATTCAAACAGAAAAACAACAAATTCAGGACGAAAAGCAAAAAGTGGAGGAGGATTTAAAATCGACCGAAGAAAAAATTAAAGAATTTACATATGAAATGCAGCTTCGTGACATAGAACGAAGAGAGCAGGAAAGAAAGCAGAAGGCTAATATCAGGTACCTCCTTTCAATAATTGGTTTTATTTTAGTCATTCTTCTTCTCTTTTTATTTCAGAACAGGCACAGAAAGGTTGTTAACAGGCGGCTAAAAGATCAGAATGTTGAAATTGAGAAGAAAAATAAGGAAATAGAAAGGCAGCGCGACCTCGCCGATAAACAACGTAGAAACTTAACCAGCAGTATACAATATGCCAGAAGAATACAATCTGCAGTAATACCAAAAGAGGAAAGTCTGCACAATCATTTCAAAGACAGCTTTATTTTATATAAGCCCAGAGATATTGTGAGTGGAGACTTTTACTGGTATGTTCAAAAAGATAACCTATTAATAATTGCGGCGGCAGACTGCACTGGCCATGGGGTACCAGGTGCTTTTATGAGCATGCTCGGAGTGGCTTATCTCAATGAAATAGTGAATAAAATAGCCATAAATATTCATATAAATGCATTGAATGCCGATGAAATATTAAACCAGTTAAGGGATAAGGTTATCACTTCATTACATCAGTCAGAGAATAAGCGCGACCCGAAAGACGGAATGGACATTGCTTTGTGCATTGTTGATTTCGAAAAGAAAAAACTACAGTTTGCCGGGGCATATAACCCGCTTTTAATCATTAGAAAAGGGGAGATAATTGAGTTAAAAGGGGATAAAATGCCGGTGAGCTACCACAGAAGAATGAATGTTCCGTTTAACAAAAAAGAAATTGAGCTTTTAGGAAATGACAGTCTGTATATTTTTACCGATGGTTTTACCGATCAGTTTGGGGGTGTAGACGGGCATAAGTTTCTTATGAAGCGTTTTAAAAAGAAATTACTTGAAATTCATAAAAAGCCCATGCAGGAACAAAAAAGATTGCTGGAGAAGGAGTTTGACAATTGGAGGGGTGAATTTGGCCAGATTGATGATGTCCTGATTATAGGGTTCAGGTTCATGGGAGATGCTGATGCCAGTTCAATTGAGTGGTCTGAAAAAACAATTCTTGTGGCAGAAGATACAGATATAAACTACTTCTTGCTTGTTGAAGTACTGAAAAAAACCAAAGCCAACATAATTCGGGTTAAAAACGGAATGGAGGCTATCGAACTGGTGCAGGCAAATGATGTTGACCTGGTGTTAATGGACATTAATATGCCCAAGATGGATGGTTATGAGGCAACCAGACAAATAAAGGAATATAATAGAAATATTCCTGTTATTATTCAAACAGCAGTGCACGAAAACGGAAAGGCAAAATCAATGGAAGTTGGTGCAGATGATTTTATTTCAAAACCAATCGATTTAAAAACTTTTATGAATAAGTTGTCGCAGTTTTTAAGCTAATTTTGATTAAATATAACTACTTGAATTTATGCAGGCACTTACTATTGAAGAAAAAGATGACACACCAATGGTTATTCTTGACAAGAATAATCAGGTTTTTGAAATTTCAGGAAAATCATTGCCGGAGGACGTGCTGGAATTTTACCAGCCGATATACGACTGGCTGGAATCTTATGTAGGGGAGCCTAACGACGAAACAGTATTCAAAATGAATATTAAATATTTTAACTCAGCTTCGCACAAGGCAATAAATGACATTATGGACATTTTAGCAGAGGTAAATGAATTGGGTAAGAAAGTACTTGTACAATGGCACTTTCTGAGAGATGATGATGATATGCATGAAGCAGGCCTTGATTATGCAGAGTTAACCGGTTTAGCGTTTGAATATATCGGACATGATTAATAACTAGCATGTCTACAGTAAAGTGGCGTAAAATACGATTTGGGAAGAAGTAAAAATAAAGGAAAACAGTTCTCTTTGCCTAAAGTGACGCGTCATTAGAAAAAATTATTGCATTACGTTTATCTTCAGTATGTGATTGTAAACTTTCTTTTAGTTTTGTCGTAAGAAAAAAAACGAATGTGAGGTGCGGGCATTAATGAAAAAGTAAGAAACAAATCTTCTCTGTCAGGAGTATTTGTACTTATACTTTCAATATTAAAAAAGTCAGGATACCCTGAACAGGAGAAAAGTCAATATGATAAACTTACGGCATGATTTTTCTATTTTGAGAGAATAATAAATCTTATTATTGATTTTATGATATCGTTAATATTCGTTATCTTTTAAATGGTAAAAAATAACTACTATGGTGAAAAAGTTTACATTCTTGGTTTTAACCGCTTTATCTCTTGTGTTATCGGCGCAACAAAAGCCGGTACATGAAAAACAGGTGTATTTGTCGCAGGAAGGAAAGCTATATGTTAACAAGGAGTTGCCCCTATATCTCTGGTTATCGACGTCTCCCGATGAGTCATCAAAGAAGTACAGGTTAAAAAGTGAAGAAACCCCTCAATATTCAAATCCGATGTATTTTGATACGGAAGGGTATAATACTTTTCGTTCTCCTTCGGCGGTGGATCCTGAAACAAGAAAAACGGTATACCCTGTACGGGATATAGTGTTTGAGGTGTATTCCGACGGGGTGGCCCCCGTTACTGCTATTCATTATGGAGACTCTAAACCATACAAGTACGAGGGGAAACTGTTTGTAATGGCAAATACAAAGTTGGAGTTGAATGCGAAAGATGCTTTGTCCGGGCTGCAAGCTATTTATTACTCAATTGACGGGGGAGCCTATACAAAGTATACCCAACCGTTGAGCTTTACAGAAGAAAAGGAATATACGCTGAAGTATTATTCTGTAGACAATGTAGGTAATTCGGAAGAAGTGAAGGAGGTTAAGTATATGTATGATAAAACCTCACCGGTAACGACGAGAAAAATTAGTAAAGACGAACATACGAATGTAATTTCAGCACGCTCAAAAGTGGAGTTGTCGGCAGAAGACAAAGGGATTGGGGTAAGTAAAATATTGTATAAAATTGATGAAGGGAGTGTGCGTACATATAAATATCCCATTAATGCAGCAAACCTGTCACAGGGTGAACATACAATAACCTATTATGCAATTGATAAAGTGGGAAATAAAGAGTCGGAAAAAACCTACTCGGTTTATGTTGATAAAAAGCCCCCTACAATTATTGAAGAAATAATTGCGAAAACGTTTTTTGCAAATGGAAAGGAATATGCTTCAGGAAAATCCCAGTTAAAATTAACAGCTTTTGATAATAAGGCAGGAGTGAAGGAAATACGGTACTCCATAAATGGTGGAGAATACAAGTTATATGATAAACCAGTATTCTTAACCTCTTCTTCAGGTAACCTGGACATTAAAGCATATGCCGTGGATAATGTGAACAACCGCTCGGTTAGTCAGGCGACGAATGAAAAAACATCTATTCCGTATATTGACCTTTCTGGTCCAGGGCTGAAGCAAAACTTCGTTGGGCCCGTATTTGGAACACGGGATACAATATTTATAAGTGCAAAAACAAAGATACAGCTTAAAGCCTATGATAAAGAAGCTGGTATAAACAGAATAGAATATACTGTGGATAGTAAGGAGATGTTAACCTACGAAAAACCTTTTTCAATCCTGGAAGAAGGGGTGCATACCATTAACTATACAGGTTACGATAATGTTGAAAATAGCAATTCAAACAGCTTTTTTGTTAAAGTGGACAATACGGGCCCTGATATAAATTACAAGTTTAGTACGCCGGTTGTTGATAAGGCTAACGGTAAAAATACATATCCGAAATATGTGATTTTGTTTCTGTCCGGTACCGATTCTGTGGTTGGGCTTGAAAATATTAAGTATGGTTTTTCATCTGCTGAACCGACAAAAATTTATGCTTCTCCAATAACAGGGTTTTCAACCGGTGAGAAAAATGTAAAGGTTGTTGCAAAAGACAAATTGGGGAATAAAACAGAAAAGGTGATTAACTTTAATGTTAAGGATTAAAAAATATAATGACAGGTCGCTTTTATACCACCACTAAAAAGATATAATATGTAAGGGTTCAAGAGATGCGAACATAAAAGCAGATTACAATTACTTTGGCTTGAACCAAAGTAACAAAGTTCAAGACTCAGCCACTCAGCGACCCACTTATGACTTATTGGCTAAAAGAATTAAACTCGCTTTGCTTCAGACAAAATTCTTTTTACGCCAATTACATCAAGTGGGTACCCCGCTTACGTTGCCCAGGTCAACCTTCCAGCAACAATATCGTTTAGTAAAAAACGAAAGGTAAATGTAAAAGATTTTGGGTGTTTTGTCTGTTCCTTTTCAAATAGCATAATTGCGCCTATTCGTAAAAAATATTAACTTTTATAAAAAGCCGTATTTTTCAATACGGCTTTTTTATTTTATGGCTTATAGGAAATAATTCTAGTGTCAAGTCAAGCATCAAGTTTCGGGTAGAGATTACCTTCGGTGAGCTCTGCCATTAAAATGGCACCGGTTGCTTCTATTTCGTACCTCAGTATCGCAATGGCATCATTCAGAGGAGGTATGGCGAAGGAACTTAGCGTTAGGGGTCCTACGGACGATAGGGAGTAATCCCATCCGTCAATTGAGAATTGTCATGACACTAGTCATTGTGTTTAAGAGGCAAGCCCTCAGTAAATGTCAGGATGGGATATCCGCCAGGTAAGAAAAATACGATGGGGTTGAAGTTATAACTTCGTAACCGAATGGCTTTCATTCTTAAACCTGCAAGGGGGTATATTTCTTATAAATCTTTTGGTGTTAAGTTAAGATCCTCATAATATGCTGAAAAATAATCGGAAATTCTTGTAATAAACGCTTCTTTATCTGGTAGTTCGTTAAGCTTTTCCTCTACTTTTTCAATGGAGAACCCTCTGGATAAATAATTGTCAATGGCATATTTGTTATCCAAATCGCAGGTCTGCAGGTAAATACGTTTTGCCCCTAGTTCCCATGCACTCTCAATCGAACAGGAAAGAAAATACCCTCCTAAGCCCGCTCCAGTATATTCCGGTATTAATCCAAAGTATTTAATTTCAACGTCACTCTCTTTCTTTTCCAGTTCATAATATCCAATAATTGCATCATTTTTAAAACCAAGGTAAAGGCTTGCGTTATTTGTGGAATAGTATTCCTGCCATTGTTCATTATTCCAGAATAATCGTTCATACCACCTGTAAGAGAGTCCTACCTGGAGAAATAACATCAGGTTTAAAAATTTAATGTTTTTTACCTGTTTTATTTCAATCGCATCTTTAAACCCTTTTTTAGGAATGAACTGTTCTTTAGAATCCATTTCAAGCCAGGTCACATTTACTTTCTTCCTCATAAATCAATGGTTTTTCTTGTGCCAGACTAAAATACGATTATTTGTTTTTTTCCTCAGAGTAAAAACTTTGATTTTTTTTTATGACTGGCCGAACCTTTCTTTAGGGATTATGTTACTAACAATAAAATAGAATTAGTCTAAATAAGAATAGTGTTAAATACAAAAACTGATAATATGGCCTTTGAATTACCAAAAATCGACTACGAATACAATGCCCTTGAACCGCATATTGATGCCCGGACAATGGAAATACACCATACTAAGCACCATGCAGCATATACGACCAAATTGAATGGAGCCACTTCAGGTACCTCCATTGAGGGAAAACCCATTGAGGAAATTCTCTCAGATATTTCTTCTCAGAGTGCGGCAGTAAGAAATAACGGAGGTGGTTTTTATAATCATAACCTGTTTTGGAAAATTATGGGACCCAACGGCGGAGGGACCCCAACGGGGGATTTACTTGATGCCTTGAATAAGTATTTTGGTTCATTTGATAAATTTAAGGAAGACTTTTCGGCGGCAGCTGCAACCAGATTTGGATCCGGGTGGGCATGGTTAATAGATACAGGAGACGGGCTCAAGGTTACATCAACGCCCAATCAGGATAACCCTCTTATGGATGATGCCGAAGTAAAAGGAAACCCTATTCTTGGAATTGATGTGTGGGAACATGCTTATTATCTTAAGTATCAAAACAGAAGGCCTGATTATATTGAGGCTTTCTGGAATGTGATAAACTGGGATGAGGTTGCTTCGCGCTTAAAAGGATAAGAATTTTGGATAGACTTGTAATTTCATTTGTTAGATAGTCATAATTAATAGGTTTGTTGTTTGGAAAGACCGTTCGAAAGAACGGTCTTTTTCTTTGCAATATATTTATTTTGTTATTACTTATTTTATGATGATACTGTTATTGGGCAACATCCCACCAGACTCTGTCTGTTAATAGCTTTCCTTTTGGGAATGTCGCAGGATCTCCATACAGGCGTGCAGCTGTGGGATATAAGAACCGTCTTGGTATATTTCGGTTAGGGGTAACCGCACCAACAGCCACCTGAAGAAATTCTCCGCTATTTGGGTTGCCTACTATTAACTGGTTTTCTCTGCGGCGCCAGTCAGCAAATACTTCACAATTCAGGAACAGGCCAATATATTTGGCATCCATAATCTTTGTCAGGTTAATTGTTGTTTCTGTTTCTGCTGCATTTATAGCTTCCCATTCGGCATCGCTTACATCATATTTTGCCAGCGAAGCTTTAACGGCATCGTTATAAGCGGTGGCGGCAGCTGCTGCGTCTCCTGTTCTAAACAAGGCTTCTGCTTCTATAAATTTAACTTCAACATAAGAAATTAAAGAAACTGGAGAGTCACTTTCTCTAAAATAGCTGCCAATCTTACTTGCCTGATACAATCCCCCTGCAGTGACACCAACGTATTTTCCAGGAGGGTATTTTATTTCACCAACCTTTAAGGTATCCGTCAGGGTATCAGCATAAACTTTAAGTCTTGGATCGCCATTTCCATTCATCATATTGATTAATTTAGCACCAACACCTCCTAAGTACCCATTGCGTTGGTCATGAAACTGATACATTGGGTTTTGGTTGGCAGATAAACCCCAGGATGAAAATTCAAGATCTTCACTGTTCGATGAAAAAGCATTTTTGCAGGCCGCAATTGCTTCTGTATATGCACCGGCACCTTTTTGTTCGGCAAGGTGCAGGTGCATTCTTGCTTTTAGCGCGTAGGCTGCTTTTGTCCACTTTCCAGGATTGCCCTCATAGAAGAAATCGTCATCGCTTCCGGGCAGTAAATCTATACCTTCCTTTGGAGAAGCCAAAGCTGAGATTGCTTCGTTAAGCATAGTCTCTATTGCTTCATAAACAGACTCTTGTGAGTCAAACCTTGGTTTAGGGATATCAGCTCCTTTAAATGCTTCAGAAAGAGGTACATCACCCCAAAAATCAGTGGTTTGCATAATTTTATACGCAAACAGGGTTTTTGCAATTCCTTCATAATAAGGGGATCTTTCCTCTTCTGATGTAGACTTTTCAATTATTGCGTTCAAATCCATTAATTGACCGGCGTATGTGTACCATTTCCAAACATTGTTAAAGTCACCTTCCAGCACATTATATACTTCGTGTTTTGCAGAATGATTTCCTGCACCTGCGATTTGTTGCATCCATATACTGGAGTATCTGCATAATTCGCCACCCTGAGAGTAAGCCAGTCCGGCTTCAGCAGCAGGCAGGATTACCTTCATTGGAACATCTTCAACTTTGTTTGGACTATCATTTAGGTCTGGGTCGATCCAGCTTTCGCACGAAGCCAGAAGCAATACTCCGGTTAATGCAATAGCAAAAAGACTATTTTTATTCTTTATCATAATATTCTCTTTATCGTTAATTTAAAAGTCTAATTTTAGGCCAAAGGTGTATGTTCTCGTATTTGGCATGTTGAAGTAGTCTAACCCCTGGGCATTGTTGGCCCCCATTAAACTTGTCTCAGGATCAATGCCGGAGTAATCAGTGCTCAGCCATAGGTTTCTACCGGTAAAATAAATGGAGCCTCCCTTAATTATGCCGGAAGACTTCAGAAGGCCAGAGAAATTATAGCTAACATTTAATTCTCTTAATCTAATCCAGGAGGTTTCTTCAATAAATTGAGAAGACGGTCCTCCCCATCCACCACCTAGCCCCTGATACCAGGATTGGTCTTTTACTGTGGCAATGTCGTTTACCTCCCGGTTGGTAATAACTTTAGGGTTTCCATCGTTATCTAGTTCTTCATAATAACCTTTTATTCCTGGGAATACCACTTCGGTTCCACGATCCTCCGTGTCTTTATGTGTTCCGAAATAGTAAAGAATTCCACGTGTTCCATTCCACATTTTTCCACCCTGACGGAAATCTAATAAAAACGACAATGAAATACTTTTGTAAGTAAATGAATTTGTAATACCTCCGGTCCAGTCTGGAAGGGCACTCCCCAGGGCAGCCTCAACGGGAGACATAATAGGACGCCCATAATTCTTATTTTCCTTACCATTTATAGTTTCTCTGTTGTCAATAATTGGGAGCCCGGTTGCCTCATCGCGCACCCAGTCTGATCCATAAACGGAGCCATATGGCATACCTGCTACAGCACGCATTTGCGAACCTGTAAACCCACCTAATGTAACATTGTCAACACCTTCTGCGAGTTTTTTAACTTCATTGTTAATTTTTGAATACGTTAATGTCACATCCCAGGTAAAATCTTTTGTTTGAACAGGCGTAATGTTTGCTACAAGTTCAATACCTTTGTTTACCATTTCACCTGCATTCATATAGCGGCTTGTATACCCGGCAGAACCTGATAAGGGAACCCAAAGTAAAAGTTTTTCATGTTTATTTATAAAATATGTGGCATCAATGCCGAGTCTGTTTTTGAAAAACTTTAATTCTGTTCCAAATTCGATGGATTTCATGAATTCAGGCTCCAGGTTGTTATTGCCTAACCCATTGTCAACATAAAAACCAGCTTTTCCGCTTAAAGGAAATGAAATTCCATTTGTTGAGCCATCTCCATACTTTGCTATTGAGTAATAACTTTTTGTTACATAAGCGGGGGCAGTATTTGCCATTTGAGACATTGATGCACGCAACTTTCCATACGACAAGATTGTATTATCTTTTAAAATACCCAGTTCGGTGAAAATGATACCTAAGCTTGCAGCAGGGTAGAAAAACGCGTTGTTTGCTTCTGGCAGGGTTGTTGACCATTCATATCTTCCTGTAAGATTAAGAAAAAGCATTTTCATATAAGATAGTCCAATATCTCCAAAATAAGCTGCTGTTCTTGACTCTGAGGTTTCTTCCCTCACCATCTGCTCAGATGTGTTGGATATATGTTCAAATCCATAAGCGTTATTTCCATCTCCCTGCACATACAATTGATTGTAATGTGTTGAGTATAGGTTCCACCCCAGGGTTGTGTTAAGGTTGAAATCATTTGTTAAATCTTTATTGACATTAACAATTAAGTCGGAGTTTATATCAGTTTTATGGTGGTGGTCCTCTGCTACCTGTCCGGCACTATGGGCACCCGAGCCAATTTCAAAGCTATATTTCCGGAGGTCGCTGTAGTGGTCTGTTCCAAGTTTATAGTTAACACTTAGCCATGTCGTAGGGGTAAAGTTAAAACCAATGTATCCAATTAACCTGTCAACTCTGTCGGAAAAAGGGTTTTTATTTATTGTCCAGTACGGATTGTCGTAAATACCATATCCTCTATAACTTCTTTGTGAACCATCTGGAAAAACATAGCCGGCAGAATTGTCAAAAGAAGGACTGGTTCTGTATAATCCCAACATAACACCTGAGGTATTTGAACCTTGTTGAATTCTGTCCCCCCCGGAGTGAATATAATTTGCACTTCCGTTAAGAGAAAACTTTTCGTGTAATTTAGTTTCTCCTGATATTTTTAAAGTTGTCTTTTTAAAGATGTTATTGGGGATAATGCCTTCTTGGTTTAAATGTCCTAATGACATATAGAATCTTGATTTTTCATTTCCGCCGGAAAGGTTCAGGTTATGATTCCAGGTCATTCCCGTTTGAAAAAAATCTTCAGGGTTATTGTATACGGCAGCTTTCTCTCCTGTTGCTCCGGGGTTATTTATGCTAACCAGTTTTCCTTTTTCATCCCAGGGATAATTACTAGCTCCGTTATAACTCATTGTATCCATTTTGGGTCCCCAGGAAATCCTGGTTTTGTTTTCAGGTCCTTCCCATAACCCTTTTGAACCTTGGCCATAAGTCATTTGGTAAGGTATGTATTTGTTGACTTTGTCCAGAGAAAGAGATGTGCTGAAAGAAATATTTAATTTTCCGTCACTTTCTTTTCCTTTCTTGGTGGTTATCATAATTACACCATTTGCGGCACGCATTCCATACATTGCTGTAGCCGCCCCTCCTTTTAAAACGGATATTGATTCAATGTCGTCCGGATTAATATCAATAGCTCTGTTAGAGTACCCTACACCATCGGTGAGATTGTTTCTGCCATCATCAGGATTGCCAGAGTAACTTTGTGAGTTGTCTATCGGTACTCCATCTACAACAAAAAGAGGTTGGTTGTTTCTGGTTAAAGATGCAACCCCCCGAATAGTTACAAAAGAAGAAGAACCTGCTACCCCACTAGAACTATTAATGTTGACTCCGGCAACTTTGCCTGCTAATGAGTTTACAACATTTGTGTTTTGGGTACGGTTTAGTTCTTCTGCTCCAACATCCTGAACGGCATACCCCAGTGCTTTCTTTTCTTTCGAGATACCCAGTGCAGTTACAACTACTTCTTCTAGTCCGGTGGTCTCCATTTCCATGCCTACATTAATTATAGGCCGCCCTTCTATAGAGACTTCTTTAGTTTTCATTCCTATGAAACTAAATACCAAGGAAGCATTTTGAGGGGTCGAAAGCTCAAAATTTCCATCGATATTAGTGGTTGTTCCTATGGTTGTACCTTTTACCACTACCGAAACGCCTGGTAAGGCACTGCCATCACCAGCTCCGGTTACCTTTCCTGATATTTGTATATCCTGGGCCTTAATCATCGTGTTTAAGAAACCAAGAAATACAAGTAAACTTGTGAGTTTTTTCATGAAATTATTTTTAGTTAAAATAGGTTAGTCCGCTTACTAATAACGGATATCGGGTTTAAAACTAATATAAATTCATGATATACAAAACTGTTTCCCTTTGAAATGCTTAGTTTATAGGCTTTTTATGTGTTTTAATGAATTTTAAAAGAATAAACATACGCCTGGTCGCTTGTTGTTCTCTGGGTTAGTAATGTTGTTGGTGTGATGTGTTATTAAAAGATTATTGGGTGTTTGGTGATGTGATATTTGTCATGCGGCAATTCTGTTTTGCGGACATAGAATATTTTAGATTTTATAATGAATATAAAAAGTTTCGAATTTTTATGTATTTAAAGGGGGGATGCTTTATTTTGTATAAATAAATATGAATTGCGCTTTTTTCTTAAAAAAAGAAATCAATCGCAGTGCTTGTGTTTCATTTTATTATTAAGTTAAAGGTTGGGGCTGCAATTTACCTGGGGTGAGCCCACAAGCTTGGCTCATTGCAGATAGTTTCTAAAATTTGTTAGTTATTAAAGTATTACTGCTGTCTGGTTTTGTTAATAAATTGAACAGAAGGGGGTAAGTATCTGTTATTATCTCATATCAGGTGTTTTATTCGTAACTTTAGTAATAACCAAAAAAGTAAAATAAAATGATTCTGGAGACTTTTGGTAGTATTATAAAAGAGGAAAAACTAATAACGGTTAAAGAAGGGATAACTCCCAATACTTTGGTGCTCGAAAATCAGGTGCCTTTCCCCGGGTATTATGGGGCGTCGCCAACAGACAAAGTTCCTGATTCTTTTTTTCTTATTCTGGTACAGAAAGAATCAACAGAAAAAATAATGCGGCTCACCCATATTATCAGAAATAACTCCCATATAGACTTTGACGGGAGCCCTGTGAAAATTTGTGTTTATAATGATAATTATTTCGGCATAAGGATCCGTAACCTCTCTGATTTTTCTCAGTTGGAAGAGCTTCAAAACTATTATCGGGACAATGGTTTAAGCTTCATGAAGAAGAAAAATATTGATACAGAGGGAGTAATTGAGGTAAAGAAAATTTTCAAATTGAGGGAGGTTGATGAAGAGACCTTAAAAGATGATGAGGGAATGTACTACCTTAAAGTAAACAAGCAGGTGATATGGAGTAATTTCCGGGCTATTACCCGAAAGGTAAAGAACAATATTGACCTGGCCAGTTTTGATGCTGCTCTTTCCATTATCTATGGCTCAGAAGTTATGGATCTTGTGCGTATTTACTCAAAAGATATTCCCATTGAACACTTGAAACAAATCCATAATAAGTACAAGGAGATGATTGAAAAGATTTTGTAGTACTTTTCGGTTAATTGGTTTTTTTAGCTGAAGCTGCCCGTTTTTTAACTGGTTTTATCTGTTCTTCAACGAAATACATGTCAACTTCTCCTTTATTCTTGGCTTGCACTTTTCCACGATGGGTACATGCAAAGTTTTCTTTAACAAGCGTGTAGGTATCTCCTGAAATATTTACTTTACCGGGTTCACCGGACGATTCCATTCTTGACGCAAGGTTTACCGTGTCGCCCCAGATATCATAGGCATATTTTCTGGTGCCAACAACTCCGGCAACAACTTTCCCGGTATGGATTCCAATTCGTATCTCAAAGAAAGGAACGCCCAGTTTTTCCCTTTCTTCTTTATATTTTAACATGTAATCACGAATGTCAAGTGCTGCCTTAACAACATCAAACGCATTGTATTTATTTCTTGTGGGTAGGCCGCCGGCACACATATAGGCGTCACCGATAGTTTTTATCTTTTCAATTCTGTATTTGCTTATTATATTGTCAAATTCTTTGAAACATAAGTCAATTTCGTTTACAAGTTCCTCCGGGGTAAGTTTTTCGGCGATATGGGTAAAGCCTTTAAAGTCTGTGAACAATACGGTCGCGTTGTCGTAATTTCTTGGTGTTACCTTGTTGTACTTTTTTAGTTCTTCTGCCGTTTTTTTGGGGAGGATATTCAGAAGAAGGGCCTCGGTTTTTTCTTTTTCTTCAAGTAGTTCCGCCGTTCTTTCTTTTACCTTTTGTTCCAGTATACGTTTTTTCCTTAACAGCCGTCTGTGTGAAAGGTAGAAACTAAGAACAATAATGGCCACTAATCCGAGTGAGGCTGAAATGATGAAGGTTTTTGTTTGCCAGAAAGGTTTTAATATTTTAAACGCAGTGTTGACTTCTATTGTTTTTTGGCCAAATACGTTTTTGGCCCTGACAATTATATTGTATTTGCCCGGACGAACAGACGAGAGTTCAACAATTGGATTAAATGACCATTCTGACCAGCCTTCATAATTTTTTAACCCCTTTATCAGGTATTGGTACTGGACCTCTTCCGGACGTAAATAGAAAGGTGCGTCTACTTCTAATTTTATCGCATTGTTCCTGTGTGGAATTGCGGCATTTTGCAGAACATGAAGGCTGTCTGAGTTATCTTTAAGGGAACAAACGGTTAATTCAAAATTGTGATTGACGGAATATTCTTTTGAAGGCGAAATCTTTAATACCTGGGTGGTGCCGTTTACCAGCCAGAGTTCCCCCTTTTTACTATAGTAAATGTTCCTTGTGTTCTTAAAAATTGATAGCAGTTCAGAAGGGATATCAAGGGTTTTTCCGGCTACCGGTTCCCAGAATATATCTTCTTTTATCCAGGCATTTCTTTTCCCTAAAACAAACTGGAGATTTTTTGTGGTAATTGAACGGATATCATGGTACAATACTTCGTTTTTAGTCTCATTATAGACATATATTCCTGTTGACTGGATAAAATAAACGTCGCCATTGTTGTTGATCAGGTTAATCGGTTCTTCCGTGGGTTCCGGCAGTGGAAGCTGCTCCGTTGTAAGATAGTTGCTGTTTTCAGAAAGAGGTGCTTTTAGTGTTTTGGAATCCAGCCCGAGGAATAGGTTTTTATGTTTATCCCTTGCAATGGAGTGGACCTGTGCCTGAACATCCCTTAAAACCTTCCTTTTTTTCCAGGTGTTGAACGAGGCATCCTTATCACCGGTATAGCTTAGTTCATATACTCCGTTTAGTGCAGCCAGATAAACAATTGAAGTATCATCGCATACGTGAATGTCATTTGGATATACATTTGTAATGATTGGTTTGGCTGTTTTGTCTGAAATTTCGTAAACACCATAATTACTTAATGCAATCAGGTTGTTCCCAAATAAGTATAATTTCTTGCATTTTTCTTTTAGGTTCGAAACCTTAACATACTGATGGGTAATTGATTGTTGTATGTATGCCCTTCTGTTTTTCTGTGGGGCAACATTTTTTCTTTTCGCGTTCCGCGAGGAACTTTGTTTTACGGGGATATTTTTAATTGATTTGTAGTCAGCTTTCTGTAGCTTGTATACTCCATCGTTGGTTGCTGCATAAAGCACGTTGTTTTTGACCAGTATGTCATTAACATTGCCACTTAAACCGGGATAAGTTGAGTAGTACTTCATGGGCAATTCCGGGGCACAACGGCTGATACCATGTTCGTGCGACAACCAGATCCCCTTGTTGTTGTCCCTGGCGATAGCATAAATCTCATCATCAGGCAGTCCGGTCTGATAGTTAATGACATTTACAATCTTACCGTAGCTCTTGTCAATAATAGCGCAACCTCCTGTCAGGGTTGTAACGGCGAAATATTTGCCTGAAAAGTCGATACCTTCCCAAAGTATATTTTCGTCAAGAAAATCCCGGATTTCAGTATGTTTGGCAAACTGAACAAATTTTCTTCCGTCGAACAGGTAAATCTGGTTTTTATTTGTTCCAAGCAGGATATTCTTCCTGTTAAAACTGGTTGAAAAACGGACAATTGAGTTCTTTAACCCGGAAACTGTGCTGATATATTGAAGTTTAGACCCGTTTAGTTTATGAAACCCTTTTCCCATAATGTTAACATAAACCGATTCTTTCCGGCTTATTATTCCTGAAAATGTTTTTCCGGACGGGGGAACAAGAGAGTCAATTTTTGCCGGATTATCCTTTTGGACAATGTAAATTAATTCCGGGCTATAAAAAACAACTTCTTTATTTGTCGTCTCTATCTTGTCGAAAAGAACATCACTCTTAGAAACCTGTTTTAGGTAATGAAACTGATATGAACCGTTTTCAGCCCGTATCAATTGGCCAATGCCTTTCTTTAATCCTATAAATATTTTATTTACAGCGGTGTCTATTTTAACCGCACTTATGTTTTGAGGTACAGTTTCAATGTTTTTCCACTTATTACCGTCAAATACAGCCATGCCTTTCCGTCCCGCTATAAAGGCCAGGCCTGAATTGTCAAACTGGATTTCTGTTATTTTTGAATCAAGAACGGATTGATCGACTTGGTAATTCGAGACATAAACATGTCCCTTTTGTGCATAGGTGCATATAGACAATAAAATTCCTAAGATAACGATTAGGTTAGCCCGTGGTCTCATAAATAGGTTTTGTAAGCAAGTTTTTCAAAATATGATACGTTAAATTTACAGGATTTGTTTGAAAAAGTTTTTACCGGTATCTTATAAAAACGTTTACTTATTGTCCTGAAAAATATACTGTTTTTGCGTTTACAAATTCGCGTATGCCATGCAGTGCCAGTTCCCGTCCATAACCCGACTTTTTCGTCCCTCCAAAAGGAAGGCGTGGATCTGATTTTACAAGGGTGTTTATAAAAACAGCCCCGTCTTCAATTTGTGGAATAAGTTGCTCAGTTTAATTTTCTGATAGCTATTATTTATTTATGGCTTTAATAATTCTATCTTCTTTAATCAATACATCTTTCATTAAAAGTTGGTGTGGAAATATTTTGTGTTTGGAACTTTTAAAGCCTTCAAATATTTTCACTAATGAACCAGCTGTTATTAATGATAAATTGATTTCAAATTCTAAATCACAGTCATTAACAAAATCATCACTAAAGTCTGGGGCAATGAGTAGAGATTTAACAACATTAAAGCCGTTTTCTTTTGCTAATTCTACGTAGGATTTAATTTGTCTTGAAACGGAACTAAATTTGTTGTAACCACTTTCTTTTACTGTTTTACATTCAACAATTATTATATCATTATTTCCCAAGTTTAGCAGAAGATCGATTCTATTTTTGGCATTGTTTAGTTTGTTTTTTGATGTTTCATCTATGTTGAACCCAAGTTTTTCAAAAATTACTTTTGTTATTTCTTCAAATTTAATACCCAGTTCAGCCTCTTTAATGTTGATTCCATTTTCTTTCAAGACTTCAAGATTTCTAAAACCAATAGCTTCATAATTTTCGATCATCATGTTTTCGGCATCTTTGTATGCTTCGAGAATATTTAAAACCAAATCTCCTCTTGATTTTAAGTTTTTAGCTTCAATAAATACTTTTAGTTCCTCATTAGGTAGGATGTAAAGTATATCTCGTGGTTTCATATTTAAATCTAAAAGTGTACCACTATCTAATTTAGTATCCTCAGCCAACTCCAATTCTTTTAGAACTATTTTTTTAAAGGATTTTAAAATGTCATCTAGGTCTACAAGTAGTTTTTCGTAGCCATCGATTGAAATCCCAACTTTTTCATCTTTCTCAAGTTCTTCAAAATATAAGATTATGTTTTCAACTTTTTCTTCAGCAGTCGATCCCTTTAATGGTTCACAGATTTTTAATCCATTTTCCCAAAGGTCATTCACGAATTTCTTTTTTTCAGTTAAGCTTATACCATTTCGGTGAACTTCATTAATTAAGAGGTTTGAAAATGAAATCCCTTCTTTAATAATTTGTTTGATTTTTGTTTCATAGTCTATTTCTTTGGTTTCTATATTATGTTTTCGACAAACAGAGTTTATTTGGGGCTCTTTTAATGTTTTTAGCACTCTTCTAAAATACTTATCTGCAATTTCTTTTTCTCTTATTTTTCGAAGTGCTCTAACGATCTCGTCAGCGATATAAATTAAATTGTTTTTTCTTGAAAAAAATATTATCCCAATATTCTTTAGAAATGTAATAATCCTTTCTATATCCAGTTTTTCTGGGGGAATGATTAAGTAATTAATTAGTTTTACCTCCTCTTGTGAAAGCTCTAGTTTATGCATGAGGGTAACTAATATAGATAACTCATCATCGGTTATTTTAGGTTCGCGGTTATGTGCTAGGTCATTTGTGTATGCCGTATTAACACAGGCTTTATAGATTTCATAATCTCTTCTTCTGGTTTCTTCAATATCTGATTTTTCATCTTCTAACCGTTTTTTTAATTCCTGTGTCTTCTTCTTGATTTCAACAAGCTCTTTTTCATATAGTCTGGCCAGCCAGTCTTGTTTTAAAATGCAATGACCATCTTTAATAATAATGTCTATTAAAATATCTAACTGTGAAGTAGTATTTACAAACTCAGCTCTTACCGTTTCTGCAAATTCATTTTTCACCAAATTAAATACTTTTGCAATGTTAATACTATCTACACTTTTTAGATCACTGCTGCTTTCAGAAAGGATTTTATCAATTTCCTTGCTGTTTTTGGGGTTGGAGGACTTAATGTTATCAATAATTTTTAAAAATGAGTTTTTCTCTAATGAATTAATTTGATCTAATATTTTTTGAAGTTTCATTGTAGAATGTGTTTATTAATATGCCAAATCTTTTGAAGAAGATTATCTTATTTCAAGTTTCGTTTTATAAAAGATGTTGCAAACGCATTTCGTGTATACAATATAGCGATTAGATTGATGATAAGCAACTACTTTGCGTATTGTGTAAACATTTTTTAGCTCGAAAAATATACCGTTTTTGCGTTCACAAATTCGCGTATGCCATGTAGTGCTAGTTCCCGTCCATAACCCGACTTTTTCGTCCCTCCAAAAGGAAGGCGTGGATCTGATTTTACAAGGGTGTTTATAAAAACAGCCCCGTCTTCAATTTGTGGAATAAGTTGCTCTGCCTTTTTTATATCTGTTGTAAAGATACTGGCTCCAAGCCCGAATCTTGAATGGTTTGCCCGTTGTATCGCCTCTTCTTCTGTTCGGAAACTGATAGCAGAAGCAACCGGTCCAAAAACCTCTTCTTTGAAAACCGGCATATCGGTTGTAACTTCTGTTAAAAGGGTGGGGGAATAGAAACAATTTTTTTTTGAACCTCCGATTACAACTTTTGCGCCCATTGTAACAGACTTTTGAACTTGCAATGCTACTTCTTCGGCTTGCTTCCGGCTTGATAAAGGGCCAATCTGGGTTGTTTCGTTAAGTGGATCTCCAACAACCAGTTTGTCAATTGAGTTTTTATACCTTTCTGTAAACGCATTAAACAAGGACTCGTGGATCAAAAAACGCTTGGCTGCAATACAACTTTGTCCACAATTCATCATCCGGGCTGTAATGCCGGTTTCAACAGCTTTGTCAATATCAGCATCGGCCAGAACAATAAAGGCATTGCTCCCACCAAGTTCTAAAACAGTTTTTTTTATATTTTCCCCGGCGATGGCTGCAACCGCAGAGCCGGCAAATTCACTTCCTGTTAGTGTAATGGCCTTTACTCCGTTGTGTTTAATTATTGGTTTTACCTTTTTGGAGTTTATGACCAGGTTTTTTACAATATCTGCCGGAAAACCGGCATCAATAAAGGTTTTTTCAATGAGCGCAGCACAGGCCTGAACATTTGAAGAGTGCTTTAGTAAGGCAATGTTCCCGGCAGTTACAGTTGGGACAAGAAACCTGAAGGCTTGCCAAAAGGGGAAATTCCAGGGCATAATGCCAAGTATGGTCCCCAGCGGTTCGTACTGGACCCTGCTTAAGTGCGCATCTGTTTCAATAATCTCCGGAGCAAGCTGTGTTTCTGCGTTTTCTGCATAATAATCACACACCCAGGCGCATTTTTCTATTTCCGCTTTTGACTCGGTAATAGCTTTTCCCATTTCCAGTGTAATAGTGCGTGCATACTCATCTTTATTTTGACGGAGAATGTCAGCCAGTTTTTGTGTTAAGGTGGTCCGTTTTTGCAGACTGGTGCTTTTCCAGTCGCGAAAAGCTTTTTCGCTCCTGCTAAGTATTTCATTTACCTGGTCTTCTGAATGTTCTTCAAATTCAGCAATAATCTCATCTGTAAAAGGGTTGATACTTTTTAAAGCCATACGTGTCCGGTTTGTTATCGGTGTCTTTTTGGTTTTTCATTTCCCCGGGGCATTTTGTTTATAACCGTCTCATTTCCGCGGAAATGTTTGTTGTGCATAAATGTACATAAAACCCGGAAAAGTATTAAATTGGTCGGGTTAAGTTTATGAAATTATGAAGGAGTTAGTGATAATACTGTCATGCACGTGGAAATTTGCATTAACATTTCCGGTTGCTGTATATGCAATGCAGATGTCATTTAAAGAAACCCTTATTTATACAAACCTTGGAGGTATTCTGGGCGTACTGTTTTTTACCTTTCTTTCCGGGATTTTTATAAAAGGATGGAATAAGTATATCAGGCCAGGATTAGAAATTGGCCGCAGAAGAAGGCCGGTTTTTACGAAAAGGAGACGAAGGTTTATTCAGATTAAGAACAAATATGGTTTTATTGGTATCGTTATATTAAACCCAATTGTCATTTCCATACCTATTAGTACTTTTCTTGTTGCCAAGTATTATGGGAAAAATAAGATGAACCTTGTCTGGTTAATAGCAGGACAATTTGGATGGTCGCTAATCTATACCTACTTTTACGTTTACATAAAACAAACCATTTAACTTAACTATCCTGCACATGAACAGAATTGTTTCCGTATTTTCAGCATTGTTTCTTTGTATTATATTAAAAGCCCAGGTAGAGGTACCTGAGCCCAATAATTGCAGAACACTCAAAAAGGGGAGGGTAACCTCTTGTGTTGACAGTAACTATGAGGTAGTTTGGACTGCCGCAAAAATGTATGGCTCCGATATTGAAGAGAGCATATACTTCCCGCCTGATAGCGAGTTCTTTAAAAATATCCCCGTTTCAATGTCTGAAATGTGGCAGAAGGTGGAGAACCAGGTTCGCTTTTGGTCAATTGAATTTGACAGTCTGTATGTGGTTACAGGAAAGATACTTTATAAACCAGGAACCGATAAGCCTGAAGTTACCGCATATTACAAAGCTATCCTGAAAGGGTGTCAGGGCGATGCCATTGGTTTCTTTATGGATGAAACACGTGAAGAAAAACAATTGGATAAGTATACGGTACCCATTGATAAATTGGAGGGGATTACCGGAATGGACTATTTCTCGACTCTTGATGAAACGCTACAAGAAATCATAGAACCAGAATTTGATCCTAAGTTCTGGCCATTTAGTGTACTTGATTTTGGCAGATAGAGAAAAAAAGAAGAGATTGCCTAATTCTAACCAATCTCTTCTTTTAATGGTGGATAATCTTACCCAAAATAAGCATGCTCAAAATCGTGGAGCGTATCTTTTAGTTTTTTGATATACTTCAAGTCCGTTCCCTGTTTTGTTTTCATGGCATAGACCAAAAGCTGGTGTAACAGGGTTAATTGCTTTATGTAAACGCCATATGCTTCAGAGTCGGAAGGATCTTTAATCTTAATTCGTTGGTGAAGAAAGTATTGACTAACAATTTCCTGAATTTTTTCTGCATGTCCTTCCTTATTCATGACCCATCTGACCATTTGGTTATAGTCAACTTTTTTCTCAGCAGATAATTCCTCTATTTTTTTAATTGATTTTTCTATCGTTGAGATATGTTCATAAAGTAAAGCAATACGAACGGAATCGCCGTAAATTCCACAGGGAATTTCGCAGTGTGCACGAACACTTTGATTAAAGGCCCCTAATAATACGGCGGTCATGATAACAAGAATAGTTTTCTTTGGAGTTTTCATAATGCATTCATGTTTGTTTGTACAGGTAAGTAACCAATAAAGCTGTATTATGTTTGATGTTTAGAATTGGGTTTATATTAAATATAACCAAAGCATAGTTGACAGGCCTTTGGATAATTTGTATCTTGCAATTATTAAATACGGTTATCGTGTATTGGGGAAAAAGATAGGTAGGTAATGTTTTATTGAAAATAAATGAAATCGGGAAATTAGTAACTTTTTTATTATAAAATTTATTTATCGCAATAGTAAAGTTATTGCATAACAGTAATTTACCAAAATCCAATTTTAAATGAAAAGATTTTTAATCGTTGAAATACTGTGCATTTTCAGTATACTGCAATCCAAGGCACAATCAGACTTTCGAGATGGTTATATAGTTAAAAACAACAATGATACAATTCATTGTCTGATTGACTACAAGGGGAACATGGCGAATGCAAAAAAATGTGTTTGCCAGTTGACAGATGGTTTAGATGCCCGGGTATTTGAGCCCGAAGAAATAAAGTGTTATCGGTTTCTTGATAGCAAATATTACGTTTCTAAGTCTGTAGTTACAGCGAATAAGACGAAACAATTATTTCTGGAATACTTAATAAATGGAATTGTTGATGTCTATTATTATCGGGACAATTATGGTGAACATTATTTGATAGATAATGGAACGGGAGAATTGTATGAACTTAAGAATGAGAAAAAGCAGGTAGTAATTGATGGTAAAACTTATGTTGAAGAAAAGGAGGAGTATAAGGGCGTATTAAGGGCTGTTTTTAGAGAAAGTCCCGTTGTTGTAAATGAAGTGTCCGGAATTAATTTAGGCCATAAATCGTTAATAAAAATAACGGAGGATTATCATAATGCAGTCTGTTCGGATGGAGAATGTATCATTTATGAGAAGAAACTACCGAAAATCAGGAAAACATATGGTGTAGTTATTGGTGTAAACGGGATCTCATTCTCTGAGATGGTAGAGTTTTCTGCTGAGCATTATTATTTGGGAAACAATGGATTTAAGTTTCGTATTTACCCTTCCATCGGGTTGTTTTACGAACTGAATATGCCATTTATAAATGAGAGGTTATATTTCCAGTATGAGGGGACTTATTCCAGGATGAACATGCAAATGTCTACAACATATAATTCAAGTATATCGTATAGGAGCTATATAAACGATATAAGTTATACTCAAAATGGAATAAATAATCTTTTTAGTGTGAAATATAAATTCCCGAAAGGAAAAGTCAGGCCAACTGTTCAGGCAGGAGGTTTTTTTGATTATTTCTTTAGTGTAGAATATGGACGGGAACTTGAAGTAAAATATCCGGTAAGTGAGCAAAGCTTTTGGTATAATTATAATGATAATCCATTTGAAAAGTACGATGTTGGAATAAACCTGGGACTAGGATTTGTTAGAAAATACCAGAAGGGTAAGGAACTGTTTTTAGATTTCAGGTACCAAAGGGGATTTGGCTTCTTAGAGGAGCTGAATACAAATACTTATTCAATTGTCCTGGGACTACAGCTTGGAAAAATAGTATAGAAAGTACAGGTCTGAATTAATGGGCAATGTCATTCAGAAGGGCCTAAAAGCTACTCCGTTCATTGCAAACTTTAGTGAAGCAGCCTCTTTTTCCTTTCTGCTCTGTTAAAATTTTTCGATGTAGCTAGGGCCATGCCTGTAAACTTTGCCTTGCATAAAGAAAAATTAGAACAATAATATGAGTAAACGAACTTAATAATTACCACACCAGGTGAAGTCAAAGATTTCGCATTTTTGGCGCTTATTCGCCTTCGTGTGGGATAACCATGGGCATGCTCATAAAAGCGCCCGGGTAAAGGTGAGGACTAAACCCGGGCGAATAATTTACAAGTGGAGGGCTTTAAAGGTTAAAATCTACAGGCATTGTAAGACGAACTGCAACGCGTTCGCCTCTGTTCTCTCCTGGAGTCCATTGGGGGGAAGACTGAATCACTCTGACGGCTTCTGCATCTAACAACGGATGGATTCCCTGAATGACTTTGACATTTTTAACATAGCCCTCAGAGGAAACAACAAACTGAACAAATACCCTTCCTTCTATCCCCTTTACTCTTGCCTCTTCCGGATACGAAAGATTTTCCTGGACGAATTGTCTAAAAGCACTAAAATCAGAGTTGTTAAAAGAGGGCATTTTTTCTGCTGTAACATAAATTGTTTCACCCGGGAGGTCTTGAGAATCAGGTTCATGTTCCGACGGTTCTTCAGAATTTGTCGAAGTTTCGGTTTGTTCTTCCTTTTCGCCCTCGCAGGAAAAGATAATAATAGCTGTTAAAAGAAGTGGTAAGGTAATTAGGTGCCTAATATTAGCCCTATTGGCCGATTTTTGTCTTGTCATGATAATGAAACGTTTTTTAATTAATTAAGAATTAAAACTGCTGGTTAATAAAGCCTGATAATTTGTTCTAAGCATGTTCTTGAGAAGTAAGTTTTAGTATTTGTTAACCTGTATTTTTAGAAGTTATTGTCTCGTTATCAGCATAATATACATGTTGAACTTTCCTTAATAACATTGGAAATAATAAAATGGGAAGGCTTGAAACACTTTCTGTATATTATCCGATGGGTGTAAGGTGGGATGGAATTAACATTTAAAAAAGGCATATAAGGACGGTAAAAGGTTAGCATGATATAAAAACGCCCGGGTAAAGGTGAGAAGAGAACTAAACCCGGGACAATAATTTACAGGTGGAGGGCTTTAAAGGTTAAATACAACGGGTATTGTAAAACGAATTGCAACGGGTTTGTCTCTTATCGCCCCAGGTGTCCATTTGGGTGAAGACTGAATCACTCTGACGGCTTCTGCATCTAACAAGGGATCGATTCCCCGAATGACTTTAACATTTTTAACAGAGCCCTCGGAGGAAACAACAAACTGAACAAAAACTCTTCCTTCTATTCCCTTTACTTTTGCCTCTTTCGGATACGAAAGGTTTTCCTGGACGAATTTTCTAAAAGCAGTCAAATCGGAGTTTTTAAACGACGGCATTTTGTTTGTTATAAGAAAAATCGTTTCATCCGGGAAACTCTGGGAAGCAGGTTCACGTTTGAACTGTTCTTCAGAATTTGTCAAGGTTTTGTTTCCAATTTGTTCATTCTTTTCGCTCTCGCAAGAGAAGACAATAATTGCTGTTAAAAAAAGTGGTAATGCAATTAAATACCTGATTTTAGCCTTTTGGGCCGATTTTTGTCTTGTCATCATAACTAAACGTTTTTTTATTAATAAAGAATTAAAACTGCTGGTTAATAGAGCCTGATAATTTGCGCTAAGCACGTTCTTGAGAAGTAAGCTTTTGTATTTGTTAACCTGCATTTTAGAAGTTATTGTCTCGTTGTCAGCATAATATTCATGTTGAACTCTTATTTCTTTGCGTATAAACCAAAACAAGGGGTTAAACCACATAACAATAAGTAAAGTCTCTGAAAATAAGTTGTCGATAGAGTGCATTTGACCAATATGGATTTTTTCGTGTCTGATAATTGTTTCTTTTTCAATTTCCGAATTAGCCTTTGGGGAGATAAAAATGGTCCGGAAAAAGGAAAATGAAACACTGTTTTTATTTAAAAGAACGATCCGGAGGCCTTCGGATTTGCTATGTGGGTTGCTTCTGACCAGTATGGCAAGGGAAAGAAGACGAATGATGAATAAAACAGCCATGGCACCAGCTCCTAAAAAATAAACCAGGGCAATAACAGATTTTATGTTAAAAAAAGAACCTGAACCCGGTTTGATATCCTCATCCACGTTAAAAACCAATTCATCAATAAAGATGGAAGCACTGGGCAAGGTTGAAGGTGAAACAGTTTGGATGTTAATAAGAGGGACCACCACTGAAAAAAGTAATGCCCCAAGCAGGTAAAAACGGTTGGACTGGAAATGTGTCATGTTTTTGAATAAAAGCCAGTACGGAACATAAAATATCAGTATGCAGATATTTGCTTCCAACAGATATGTAAAGAGTGCTTCCATGGGTCATAGTTCTTTATT
The DNA here is from genome assembly GCA_965230395.1 of Bacteroidales bacterium. Classification (GTDB taxonomy): domain Bacteria; phylum Bacteroidota; class Bacteroidia; order Bacteroidales; family UBA10428; genus UBA10428. The sequence goes on along the minus strand of CBDDKV010000002.1, from coordinate 5,960,248 downwards.
GGTTTGTTCATCGTTTTTATCCTCGTTCTCTTTAAGCTCTTTTAGCAGGTCTTCAATTTCCTTAATGTCAAGTTTTTCTTCCTGGGCAAAAAAAGACACCATTTTTTTGAATGAACTGCCGAAATAGCCTTGCATAAAACTGCGCATAAATTGCCTGGTATAATCCTTTTTGCTTACCAAGGGAAAGTATTCATGGGTTTTTCCATAAGCTTTATGTGCTACAAATTCTTTTTTTTCAAGAATTCGTACAATAGTTGAAACAGTATTATATGCAGGTTTTGGTTCGGGCAAAGTATCCAGGATATCCCGAATCAGGACCTTTTCCTTTTCCCAGAGAATCTGCATTATCTGTTCTTCCGCTTTAGTAAGAAACTTATTCTTTTCTACCATTTCAAATATTAAGTTGTTAGTTTTAAAACTAAAAATTTAGTTGATGTGAAATAACTAAAAATTTAGTTATAATCCTAAAGAAATAGTTGATAAATTTCTTTTTGGTTTGTAACGTGTTGTTTTTCAGGTTTTAGTGTGTTGGTTTTTATTGTAGGAGTAACATTGTTGTCCAGTCTGAGTTGAAATAACTATATTTGCCGCCCGAAAAAGATTGTTGTGAATAAGCAAATACTACGTTTAGCTATTCCCTTTATTGTCAGTAATATTACCGTACCTTTGGTAAGCTCGGTAGATACAGCACTAATGGGAAATTTCGGGTCAACCGCTCACCTCGGGGCGATTGGGCTTGGGGGGGCGATTTTCAATTTTCTTTACTGGAATTTTTCATTCATTCGGATGTCAACAGTGGGAATGACAGCCCAGGAATATGGTAATAACAACGATAAAGAAATAGCCGCGTTACTTGGGCGGGCTTTATTGGTGTCGTTTGTGGGGGCAATACTGTTAATTGTTTTGCAAATACCGATAGAGAACCTTGCATTTCGAATTACAAATGCGGATGCAGATGTAGAGAGCTATGCCCGCGATTACTTTTCAATAAGAATATGGGCAGCTCCGGCAACTATAGGCTTATCAACACTTACGGGTTGGTTTATCGGAATGCAGAATGCCAAAGCCCCAATGCTTACATCAATTCTGGTGAACCTGGTGAATATAGGCTTGAGTTATGGCCTTGTCGCATTTGCAGGAATGAAATCAGAGGGGGTGGCAATAGGGACTGTAGCTGGTCAGTATGTAGGTTTTGGCGTAGCCCTTGTAATTTTATTTACACGGTACAGAAAATATTTAAAACGGTTAAATGTAGCCGAAATCATTGATCTTAGTGGTATACGCAGGTTTTTTCTGGTAAACCTTGATGTGTTTATACGTACTTTGTCGGTTATTGTGGTACTTACCTGGTACAATGTAGCATCGGCAGAAAAAGGGAAGTTAATACTGGGATTAAATGTAATTTTCCTGCAGATGGTTTATGCTTTTTCGTTCTTTACGGATGGTTTTGCAAATGCAGCAGAAGCTCTGGTGGGAAAATACTATGGTGCAGGAAATAAAAATGAGTTAAAGTCCGTAGTAAGGTATCTTTTTTACTGGGGATTTGGCATTGCTTTGGTGTTCACCTTTATATATCTCGTAGCCTGGGAGCCTATTATGTCTCTGTTTACTAAAGATAACCAGGTAATTTCCCTCGCTAAAGATTACATCCCCTGGATAATATCCATACCGCTGGTAAGTATCCTTACATTTATATGGGATGGGATTTTTCTGGGGGCCACAGCAACAGCGGAGCAGCGCAATGCAACCATAGTTGCCGCTCTTTTGTTTTTTCTTACATACCGCTTGCTCGAAGCATCATTAGGCAACCATGCTTTATTATTGGCCCAGTTGGTGTTTTTCGGAATGAGGGGGATATTACAAAGTTTTTATTATAAGTCGGCAGTGTTGAATAAAGTATTGACTTTAAAAGGAAGCAAATGATAATATTTTATGATCTGGGAATCCGTATTTACTATCTGTTGGTGCTGGTCGCATCAACTTTTAAACCGAAAGCAAAGCTATGGCTATCGGGGAGAAGGAACTGTATCAACAAAATACAGCAGCAGATAGATAACCAGTCGGAATATGCATGGTTCCATGCCTCGTCACTGGGTGAATTCGAACAAGGGAGGCCGGTGATAGAAGCATTGAAAGAGGAATACCCGGAAATAAAAATAATCCTTACTTTTTTTTCGCCTTCAGGCTATGAAGTAAGAAAGAATTATGATAAAGCAGACATAATTTCATATTTACCACTGGACACAAGGAGAAATGCAAAAAGGTTTATAGAAATTGTAAATCCGAAGTGGACATTCTTTGTGAAATATGAGTATTGGCATCATTTTCTGAACCAGACAAAGAAGTCAGGAAGCGAGCTTTATCTGGTTTCCGGGATTTTCCGGGAGGAGCAGTTGTTTTTTAAAGGTTACGGAGGCTGGTACCGAGAAATGTTGAAATGGTTTGCCCATTTATTTGTACAGACAGAACAATCGGCAGCGCTTCTTAAATCGGTGGGGATAGAAAATGTTACAGTAGCCGGCGACTCAAGGTTCGACAGGGTAAAGCAAATAGCGGGACAAAGCAAAAAAATCGAAATAGCGGAGGAATTTGTCAAAGAATCAAATGTGCTTGTTTGCGGAAGTACCTGGGAACCTGATGAGAATATTTTAACAGAATACCTGAAGAAGGGCCCGGAGAATGTAAAATTAATAATCGCCCCGCACGAGATTAAAAAAGAAAAAATTGAAAACCTGGTAAATAACTTACCGGTTAAGTCGGTGCTGTTTAGCCAGGCAGAAAAGAACAATTTGGCCGGAGCCCGGGTTTTAATCATTGATAATATTGGGATGCTTTCGTCTTTGTATAAATACGGGCAGATATCGTACATAGGAGGCGGTTTTGGCACGGGGATACATAATACGCTTGAGGCTGCAGTATACGGGGTCCCTGTTTTGTTTGGCCCAAATTACACGCGGTTCCAGGAAGCCGTTTCTTTAATCGAACGAGGGGGAGGAAAAAGTATCTCAGGAGTTAATGAACTGGAAAAGATATTAAATAATTATTTTACGAATCAGGACCTCCTTAGCCAGGACGGGAAATCCGCTCGCGATTATGTGGATAGCATGACTGGTGCCACAACTACGATTATGGAGCATTTACGCAACAATCATTAACCCTGACGGGGTATTCAGAGTTAAAGTATAATTAATCCGCAGTTAAAACATAATTAACCTTTTGTGTGTATATTTACTGAAGGTAAAATTGTTATTCCAGCCTTTGGCGAATATATAGAATCCAGTGTTTTGACACTTTAAGCCCTGAAAAGGGCTATTTTTTTATATATGCCCTAAAAAAATCAGATTTTTTACTAATCTTGTATATCCTATTATTTTGCTTGATCCCGATTCTAAATTGAGTGGGAATTGAAGAGAAAAATCGGGCCAAATGGATCAGATAAAAGAACTCGGAAATATTATTCAGAAGGAAAATCCCGGATTTTATAATGAATTGATTCAGACGGATTCAAAAAAAGGAATGCTTTTCAGGGCTGTTATGGAGGGAATTGTAAGCTCTGATAAAGAAGCCAGCCTGCTCATATACGGTAAAGTAGATGAAGGGAAGAAGTATCAGATGTTGAAGCGTAACGTGAAAGAACAACTCATATCTCAGGTCAATAGTGTTAATAATAAGAACCATCATAGTTTTACATTAATTGAATCAGATTGCCGGGAGAAGTTGACCCTGATTGCTAATCTTCTTTCAAATAACGTGTTCCATAATGCCGAGAAGTTGCTTCAGCAGGTAATCCGAAAAGCAGAGAAATTTTATTTATATAATGTTTTGAAAGAAGCTGCAGTGCAGCAAAGGCAAATATTTAGTATAAAAGGGTTTCCGGAGCAGGTGATAGAATGGAATGAGAAAGTCATTCATTATTCGCAACAGGATGATTTTGTTATTTATGCCAGGGGGACCGCACAGTTTTTTAAGGCGCACTTCATTCATCAGTGTTCGTTATTAAAGGAATTGTCTTTAAAAGCAGAGAAAGACAGCGATATAATCAGGGAGAAGTTAAAAGAGTCTTACTCTCCGGTCCTCGAATTATCCAGATACGAAATCCAGATCTTTGGTGCATGTCATCGGAATAAATATGAATTACTGCCCGGTTATATTCGTAAAATTCATAATCTGATGAAAAAATACACCTTCATAGGGAATAAAGTATTAAATTTTAATCTGTTACTAATGGAGGGGCGAAGTTTTCTTGTTTCCGACAGATTAACCGATGCTGGCAGAAAGATACAGGAATGTTTGGAAAGTTCCGATTATAAGTCGTTTTTAAAGTTTGAGGTTCAGGCATTAAATTACAGCCTGAATGTAAAAACAGAAGATTATGAAACAGCCGGAGAGATAGTAAACGAGGTGTTTAATGCCTATGAGTTTAAACTATTTCACCCCGAAGCGAAAGCATCCTGGTATATACGTAAGGCGTATTTGTATTTTATTTATTATGCACGGCAGGATGTCCGCTCCATTCGAAAGTATACACCGGAATATGCATCTTCAAATCTTTTGATGGTTTTGGACAACAATTGCAAAAAGCTTTCGAAGGATAAACTGGGATATAATATTCAGTATTTAATCATCAGGTTGCTATTGGTTTGGCAAAATACGAAAGAGGAGACCTATTACATCGGAAAAAACCTGCAATTATATTATTACAGAAACCTTAAAGATTTAAATGAATTAAGAATAAAACACTTTTTTAAATACCTGGCATCGATAGCCATTAATGAATTTCTTCCGACAGAAATTGCAGAAAGGAAAACCCTGTTTATGCAAAAGTTTCAAAACACCGGGTATGCAAATAAATATGATATTAATGAACTGGTACCTTTTGATCGTATTTTTGATTACTTAATTGAAAAATAAGTGGTTGAGATCGGAGATGCTTACTGAGGCAAATGGACTGATCTTACTTTTCAACGCAAATTGTAGCAACATCAGAGATATAAAGCAGGAATCGTCCTTTGTGTTTGAAGAAAATTTGTATTTAATGTGTTGTTTGTTAGGTAGTTGTGATTCTTGTGTGAATTTAAAATTCAGTTAACAATTAAATAATCATGCGGTAATAGTTTAATTTAATCCTCTGATTTTTAGTGTCTTATTTTGTTTTTTTTGTGACCTTAAGCAGAAATTCAATAGTTTACCCCGGAGAAGTATTTGAAAATTAATAATAATAGGTTTAGATATAAATTTGGTGCGGTTAGAATTAGATAAAAAAATAAACAGAAGGAGATTTACATATTACAACTGTTGAATTACAGGCAAACGAGACTTAACCAATTATTAATTTAGCAGATAAATACAGGTAAAAGTAACTTTCTAGTTTTGTAATAATAAAACCCAAATTAATAAAAATGATGAAAAGACCCCAGAGAATTATTTCATTTATTCTGTCTTTCTTTTTCGTATGTACATTAATAAGCGCGCAGGAAGGTGCTACAATTCTAAGCGGAAAACTTACAGAACCTTCAGGTGAGCCTATCATTGGAGCAAACGTTTACCTGGACGGAACAACCGTAGGTACTGTAACAAACTTGGACGGTACTTACAATTTTAAAACTTCCCTTAAAGGAGAGCAGACGCTCGTCATTTCTTCTATTGGGATGATTACCTTAGAAAAAACTGTCAACTTAACCGGTCAGCCTATTGATCTGGAAACGATTCAATTGGAGAGTGATGCAGTTGGCCTGGAAGAGGTTTATGTAACAGCTTCTATTGCACGGGATCGTGAAACCCCGATTGCAGTATCAAGTATAAAGCCAGAGCAAATTGAGCAAAAGCTTGGTGCTCAGGAATTTCCGGAGGTTTTAAAAAGTACGCCGGGGATATATGCAACAAAACGTGGAGGAGGGTTTGGAGATGCCGACGTGCGTATCCGTGGCTTCGGAAGCAATAATGTGGCTGTATTAATTAATGGTATGCCAGTTAACGGAATGGAGGATGACAAAGTGTATTGGTCAAACTGGGCCGGACTGGCTGATGTTTCGCGGACTATCCAGGTGCAGCGGGGTGTTGGAGCTTCGAAAATAGCCGTGCCGTCGGTTGGTGGAACTATAAACGTTATTACAAAAACAACAGATGCAAAAAGCGGAGGAAATGTTTATTATACGCTCGGTAACGATGGATACAATAAATACGGGGCGAAAGTGTCTACCGGATTAACTGAAAATAACTGGGCTGCAACAATTAGCGTTTCGCAGGTCAATGGTGATGGCTATGTTGAAGGTACGCCATTTCAGGGTTATTCTTATTTCCTGAATGTTTCAAAGAAAGTAAATGATCGGCACCAGTTGGCACTAACAGTATTTGGGGCACCCCAGGAACATGCCAGAAGATACAAGCATCAGGAAATCGATGTTCTAAAGGAGAAGAATGACGGGCACAGGTATAATCAGGACTGGGGATATTTAAACGGAAAGTTTAAAAGTAATTCAACGAACTTTTACCACAAACCAGTGGCGATACTTAATCACTATTTCAATATAAACCAGACAACATATCTTTCAAGTAGTCTTTATGCTTCGTATGGTATAGGAGGTGGAGGATACTCAACAGAAGGGGACGTGAAACTGGAACATAATTCCATGGGACAGCTGGACTGGGATAAAGCTGTTGCTGAAAATGAAGCAAGGGCAGCGGAAGGAAAAGCAGCCGGGGTTTATTTCCAGAATTCCTATAATAACCACCAATGGTTTGGGGCTTTGTCGACCTTGAAAAAAAGCTATGGTTCATATAATTTCCTTGTAGGTGCTGATTTACGCTACTATTATGGAGAGCACTGGCAACAGGCCGATGATTTACTGGGGGCTAAATCAGTAAAAGATACACGTAACAGAGATGCAATATATTTTTATAACCGCGAAGTCCAGGAAGGGGGTAAGGTCTTTTATGATAATGATGGAGAAGTAATGTGGGAAGGCCTTTTCCTGCAGACAGAGTACTCAGAAAACCAGTTGTCGGCATTTGCTTCGGTAACATTATCAAACCGTTCTTACAGAAGACACGATTTCGCCCAATACTTTACAGAGGATGACAAAAAGGCAATTGCCGGAGATGCAGCTGTTCAGGAAGAATGGGAGAGAACACTGGCAGAGTATATGGAGGAACACAACTATAATTCAATATTAGAATCGGACGCTTATCTGGTTGATCAATCTACAGCGTGGCAACACTTCTTTGGTTATTCTTTGAAAGCCGGGGCAAATTATAATTTAACAGAAGAACATAATGTTTTTGTGAATGGTGGTTATATGGAGCGGCAGCCAATATTCAAAACTGTTTTTCAAAATTATAAGAACTTAATTAATCCGGCAGCAGTTAATGAGAAAGTGCTTACGGGAGAAGTTGGCTATGGTTTCCGGACACGTTACATTAATGTGAACCTGAATGCATATTATACCCAGTGGAACGATAAAACTACGACAGGTAATGTTGAGGATCCTGATGACCCCAATGCTGTTTTGTTTTACAATATTGAAGGGGTAAATGCCCGCCATATGGGAGTTGAACTAGACTTTTATGCAAAGCCGCTGGAACGTTTGGAGATAAACGGAATGGTATCTGTTGGGGATTGGATTTGGTCAAACAATGTAGACTCGGTGCAGGTGTTTAAAGAACAGGTTCCGGTAAAAACAATAGATGGTTTATTCCTTAAAGATATTCATGTTGCAGATGCAGCACAGACAACTTGTGCCTTAGGGGTAAATTACGAATTACTGCCCGGGTTTAAAATAGGGGCTGACCTTAATTATTTCGACCGCTTATATGCAGACTTTGAACTTGATTCCCGCACACAACCTGAGGATGAAGGCCGGGATGTTGAGCAGGTACCAGATTATTTTCTTCTGGATATGAACCTTTATTACACATTCAATATGGGGAAATTTAGAGCCTCTATCTACGGGAACATGCACAATGTGTTGAATACAGTTTATATAGCCGACGCAGAAGAAGGAAGTGGTTATTATTACGGTTATGGACGCACCTGGACATGTGGGTTGAAAATTCGGTTTTAACCAGGGATTTTGCGATAAATGAAATGTAATTTGAAAAGTAAAACTCTTATAACACAGAAAACATTATAAAAATGAAAAATATAAAGATATTATTTATCGTCATAACAACTCTTCTGGTCTCTTGCGACCCTCTTGAAGATTTGAAGGATGAGTACCAGACAGCGCCCGAATCTTTTGCTTATACCCTTGCAAGTGACGATTATGAAACGATAGCGGACAGGATTCTTTATTTTACTCCAGAGAATTCGAGCGATGCAGATTTTATTAAGTCGAATAAATACTTCACCAATTCCGTAGCTTCAGCCAATTATGTGCCATTGTTTCTTGAGCAGGCATTCCCTGACAAACCAGTAGGTTCCGCGGTTGATATTTCGCTGAATTATAACGGAGATATGCCTGCGGGCTTAAATCAATATGTTGCCCTTGAGAAATATCACTTGGCAGACGAAGATTATAATAATGGTATAGGATATTTTTCTCCATCTGAAAATGCAGATACTTATATTCCGGGTATTTTGGCCAATCAGATTACTAAACCAGAAGGCGACAGTTTAATTGCAGTAAAATACGTTCAACCAAAAGAAGAGGCTGAGGCATTTAAGGTAGCAGCTTCTGTAGATGAGCAATTTACTTCAGACACTGGTTCTTTTACCAGATTTGATGTACTTGGCGAACAAATCTGGAACTGGGCTTCATTAGGTGGTGGGACCGGGACTATGATTATTAACGGTTGGAGCGATACGTATTTCGATAATGAAGACTGGATGGTTTCCAAGAAAATAGACCTTTCTACCAGTGAAAAAACCAAACTGGAATTTGAAAATGCCATTGATTTTTACAAAGAAGGCTACGTACAAGTACTAATTTCGGAGAATTTTGACGGTGAAAATGTAGACCAGGCAGACTGGACGGAGATTGAAGTGCCACACTGGGACACAATTTCTGACCGCACAGGCAAGGTAGGCAGTTACACAAATTTATATGTAAGTTCAGGGGCTATAGATCTTTCAGCATATGACGGAAAAAAAATCCATCTGGCGTTTAAGTATTCATCTTCCAAAAGTAAGTCAATAGCACCTTACTGGAGTATTAAAAATGTGGTTGTTGGTTACTATTACTGGACTTTTGAAGACTATTACAGTTACGATGGCAAAGGATGGAAAAAAGAAGAAAACGTTTACAGGTTGACAGCGCATGATTATGATCAGATGGGCAACCCTTCTAAATACGATAACTTTTCGTCTTCCGATGAACCTCAAAATTATATTCCGATATTCCTTGACAACTTATATCCGTTCGTTTATGAAGGAGTGTCTTATACGATTGTTTACAACTACTATGCTTCGGCTGCAGGGACGATAACCCTGGCCGATACCTACACCAAAACAGATGGCGTTTGGAATTCGTCATATAGTTTTGTTACAGAGGTGGTAGAGCCTTATAAGATGTCTACCGATGGTTGGGTATTTGATCCTTCTGTAGTTGAAACATTAAGTAAAGACGATTTCCAGATTATAGTGGATTATGTGAATGATAATGATGATTTACCAAACACGAACTCGTTCCCGGACAATTCTGAGAATTACTATGGGGCATCAGGCTATTACGGAAATTTTGATATTCAAAATGATGGCTCATGGAACAGCACCGTATTTGGTTCGTGGCAGAAAGCTGTCGAAGCTGGACTAAAAGATGGATATCTCCCTAATAAATATCCGGACGCAACAGCCATAAGCAAAGGGGTGGAGGTTTCTTACATTCTTACTTTTGATACCTGGAATGGTAGTGGTAGAAAAAAATATACAATGACGTTCAAGGTTTCAAAAGATGCGCCTGGTCCGGAATTTGAACTGATATCAACGGAAGAGAAAAAATAACTGGAGAAAAGCAGCCTGTCTGGAAACAGTAAATAACGAACGCTGTTTTCAGGCAGGTAAATTAAAATATAACACCTAAATATTTAATACCTCTAAAATTAACACTATGAAAAAACTTTTTACACTTTTAACGATCGCGTTAAGCCTAACTATCGGGATTAAGGCAACGCAAACAACCTTTAAAATGGATTCTTTAGCATATCAGACTATCGTAGACTCTGTAAATAAGAAAGAATTAAACGGGCACAAATTCCCCAAGAATTCAGAGGATTATTATGGGGCCTCTGCATATTATGACAACTTCGATATTGAATACGATGGTTCTTGGGATAAGGAGGCTTTTTCAAGCTGGCAGGAAGCTGTTCAGGCAGGAATATCTAAGGAATTTCTACCAGGGAAGTATCCTGATGCAACCACCGATGATACGGTTACTGTTGAATTTAAAACATATAACGGATCTTCAGGAGAAACAGGGAGCTTTACATTTTATTGCTCAAAAGCAGCCCCAAACCCTGAGTTTAAACTAATTGAAATACCTACTGTTTTCAAAGACGATTTTGAAGGCGGCGATCTAAGCAAATGGAATGCTTTTTCGGTTACGGGTGACCAGGTATGGGCACTTTCCAGTAAACAAAAGAACAGTGATACTGCTTCCGCTTACATGAACGGATATGATAGTGGAAATAAAGAAAATGTAGATTGGTTAATAACCAAGAATAAAATTGATGTAAGCACGCTTACAAAAGCTTCTCTTGTATTTTATTCTTATTACGATTATAATGGAGACAGCATTAAAGTAAAATACTCTGCAGATTATGATGGAACAGGTGACCCCACCGCAAAATCATTTACATGGACTGAGTTGGATCCAACTTTACCTTCTAGTAACAAAACCTGGACTTTCTCAGGTAACCTGGATTTATCCTCTATTCCTGAGAAAGAGTACTACATTGCCTTTGTGTATACATCAACAACGAAAGACGGAAGAGCCTGGTATATTGATGACGTAGCGGTGCAGGAGTATACTCCGAGTTCCAAAGCAGCAATTGAAAACTTTGAGATAGAAGGGCAGATAGGAAAAACTGAAATTGATGATGTAAATGATTCAATTTTCATTGTTGTAGCTCCAAAAACAGATTTAACCAAGCTAAAAGCTACAATGGCTATTTCTGCCGGTGCCACCATTGTTCCGGAATCAGCTGAGGATTTTTCTGCTCCTGTTAAATTTACTGTAACTGCAGAAGATGGTTCAAAAAGAGAGTGGGTGGTAAAAGTTGAAGAGTTAGCTGATGTAGCAACATCTATAAAAGATATTCAGTATGTTGAAGGTGCAGACCTGGATGGTGACAATGGAAATTCTCCCTTACTGGATGATATTGTTATTGTAAACGGTATTGTAACCGCCTTTGGTTCGTTTAGCTCATGGAATATCTATTATATCCAGAACATAACAGGACCATGGAATGGAATATATGTATATGACAGAGTTACCGGAGAAGTGTTGGCGCAAGGAGATTCTGTAAAAGTGATTGGAAAAATTGCCGAATATTATAACCTGACAGAAATTGAAGCAAGTTCTGTTGAGAAATTGGAATCACGTAAAACAATGCCGCAAGCGCATACATTAACCGGAGCTTTAGATGAGAGTCTTGAAGGCGTACTGGTTAAGTTGGAGAATGTGCAGGTAAGTGAAGATACTGATGAAAAGGATAGTAAAAAGGCATTTAAAACGAAGGTTGGCGGTAAAGAAGTGAAGATATATAACGACTTGTACGCAGATTTAACGTTTGACGCTGGTAAATCATATAATGTTACAGGTGTTGTAATTTATTCTCATGGTAACTACAGAGTAAGCCCGAGGGCTGCCTTGGATGTTGAGTCCATATCTTCTATTAATAACAATACTGTAACCGAATATACCTTAAATGTATATCCAAATCCGTGTAGTAATGGAACATTAAATATTGAAGGTTCAAACGGACAGGCTACAATAATTAATGTATTGGGTAAGGTAGTGAAAACAATTTATCCGGAGCAGGATAAGGTAAACGTGTCTGAGCTGCCAAACGGTATATACTTTGTGAAAACAAAAGATAGCATAGTACGCTTTATTAAAAAGTAAGCTATAACTTATAAAGAAAACAGAAGGGAAGCCAAAGCTTTTAAAGCTTAACGGTTTTCCTTCTTTTTCATTAGCGGGGATATATTTCTGGAATACAGGTGATATACACGATTAATACAATACGCTTTCCTGGTTTAACTCACATTATTGACTCCGTCGAGGGCTAAAGCCTCTCATGTCAAAGTTAAAAGTGGACTAAGTGAGATGTTCTCATGATGTTGAGTTATTGGGGGAGTAATGGCATGAACCGAAATGCAGAAGCACTAAACAAAGCCAGAGGGTGGATTGTGGGAAGCAATGCAGACAATCCTAATCTACAAATACTCAGATTTGAGGAATAGAAGGCCCTCCAATCCATAGTATTTGTTATGTCGTTGAAAATTCCGTAAACCGAGGCAACGCGGAGTTCGGCTTAGCCAATTTTCTGGATTAACTTCCCAATAACCGTCTTAAAATAAAAAAGGTGAGTAAGATAAAATGTAAACAAATGAAAAATATTTCAGGATTATTTAAAAAAGTCTGTCTTTTTGCTGCTGGTTGTCTTTGCATAGAAGCCGGGGCACAGACCTTAGGCTATGATTTAAGCAATATCATTTATACACCAGGTACGGAAAATCCGATCAAAGATATTGTTCCAATTAACGAAGCTGAATTGTCAAAAGACAAAACTTTAGATATCGTTAATTGGAATGTTGACTGGTTAGGGGCACCTGAAATGGTAAATAGTAAGCATGGTACCCGCGAAGAGCATATCGGAAATATAGCGGAAAAACTGGTTGAGATAAATGCGGATATCATAGCTTTACAGGAAGTAGTTGTTGGTAAAGATAAAGGAAATGCCTTGGAGGATCTGGTTAATGAAATGAACCGTTGGGCAGGGAGCCAGAAATATGCCGGAAAATGGAGTGATTTTCATTCTTACTACTGGAATGAAGATAATCCGGATTATCCGCCTCAATGCCTGGCCTATGTCTGGAACAAAGAAGTCGTATCGGTGAATAATGATTCGGTCCTGCTGCAGGAGATTGCTTCTAAAACAGACTTTGGCTACGGGCGCTTACCCTATCTTCTCGATGCAAACATTACCTTAAACGGTAAAACACAGCGTTATATGTTTGTAAATATCCACCTTAAAGCAAAAAAAGGGTTTAGCACGAACAGGGCAATGTCAATGGATTTATTACGAAGTCTTCTTAACGTAAATTTTTATGCAAACAATGTTGTATTGATTGGAGATTATAATGTAGCCGATGATCCCGGAGCGGTAGGAGAGATTACAGACTGGGGTTTTTACGGTGATAACGAAGAAGACGGACTGACAGACTATGTTCATGCCTTTGGTTATAAAAACTCAAACGGGGGGAACAATATTGAACATGCATTAATTTCAAGTGAATTATTTGATGAGTTGGCTTATATTTCAGAAAACCAGCGAAGTGCGTTGGTGAGCGGAACAAAAGCCAATGGGTACTCAGGGCATTATGCTGTTCTTGGGAGGTTATACGTTCATGAAGAAACAGGAAACGTTGATCCTAAGGATAACCCGATACAAAACAATTCGGAGGGGTTTACTATGCTGCAATCAGATTTTCAGGTAATCGTGGATTATGCTAATACAAATGATCTGAATTCTCATGACTACCCTAAAAACTCGGAGAACCATTTTGGCGCAAGTGCATATTATTCAAATTTTGATATTGAAGCAGACGGAAGCTGGGACAAAAGTGTATTTGACTCGTGGGAGGAAGCGGTTCAAACGGCTATAGGCGATGTATTATTGCCGGTAAAATATCCCAATGCAGAAAAAGGGGAGCAGGTTTATAAAATCACTTTTAAAACCTGGAATGGAAATGTAACCGAATCGGACAGCATTAAGTTTGTATGCAGCAAATCTGCTCCTGAACTGGAATTCGAGCTTTATGTACCAGTGTCGGGTGTGAATAATCCTACAGAGGGAGCTTCGGAGATATATCCGAACCCCAATTCCGGTTCTTTTGCTATCAGACATAAAAACACCGGAGGAACAGCAGAAATTCTGGATATGAAGGGTAGGCTGGTTTTCAAGACAATACTGACACCTGGAACTGAACTTACACATGTGGATTTGCAGGTTATGCACAAAGGAGTTTATTCCGTTAGAATTCTCTGTGCAGGAAGTTGCGTTACAAAAAAAATCATTGTTCACTAAAAATCAAATGTTTTAAAAGGGAATAGCTTGACAGAAACATAAAACAGACATACAATTCCAAAATCCCCGAAAACCATTCGTTTTCGGGGATTTTTTTGATAAAAAGGATTTGGTTTATATCTTATTGTATATAGTCGCCAAGCTGTTTATGCAACTAAAAATATATACCATAAAACTAAATTTTAGCTTAGGTCAAAAGCAAGTGAGTTAAACCAAAGAATATAATTTTTTTTCTATAAATTGCGGTTAACATCATAAGCTTTAAACCCTGCATTTATCATGAAAAAAATATTTTTTAGCCTGGTAATGGTTGTAGTGTATTACCCTTGTTTTACCCAGGCAGAACTCCAATCCGGCCCAATGCTGGGGTATTCCGGTATGAGAGAAGTTGCAATTTGGGTACAGACAAAAAAGGAAGCCGAAGTACAGGTTGAATACTGGTTAGAGTCCGAAAGCCTTATTACTCATTGGACCAGCATTAGGATAGCAAAAAAGGAAAAAGCGTATACCGCAGTACTCATTGCCGATGAGGTTGAACCCGGAAAACATTATAAGTATAAAGTTTTGGTGGATGGTATTCCGGTGAGGTTGCCCTATGAAGCAAAATTTCAGGCACAGCCACTCTGGAAATGGCGTACAGATCCACCGGAGTTTACCCTGGCAGCGGGAAGTTGTGCTTATATCAACGAAGAACAATATGACAGGCCGGGGGAACCTTACGGATCAGGATACGAAATTTTCGGGGCAATTCACAGGACCAGTCCCGATTTTATGATCTGGCTTGGAGATAACACATATTTTAGGGAGCCAGATTGGGATACATGGGCCGGAATAACAAAACGGTGGACACATACACGTTCTATCCCGGAACTTCAGCCATTATTGGCATCTGTTCACCATTACGCTGTCTGGGACGACCACGATTATGGACCGAATGACAGCGATCGTGGTTTCTGGAACAAAAACAGGACGCTGGAAGCATTTAAGCTTTTCTGGGCTAATCCGTCATACGGAATAGGCAATATTCGTGGAGCACTCACTCAGTTTCAATGGGGGGATGTTGATTTTATATTGCTGGATAACCGTTTTCACCGCACCCCCAATCATCTAGAAGCTGAAGAAAAGACAATTTTGGGGGAAGAACAAAAACAATGGCTCAAAGATGCCCTGGTTTACAGTAAAAGTACGTTTAAAGTAATAGTTATGGGAGGGCAGTTTCTGAATGATGCAGCAAAGTTTGAGTTATACTCCAACAACGGGTTTAATAAAGAAAGGCAGGAAATAATAGATTTTATTTATAAGCATAATTTAAAAAATGTAATTTTCCTCACCGGAGACAGGCACCATACCGAACTAAGCATGCTGGAAGAGAATGGGGAACCCCGGATAATTGATTTAACAGTTTCTGCGTTAACATCCGGGGCATCAAATAACAAAGGAGAGAAGAATACTCTGCGTATTCCGGGAACGTATACAAACAAACATAATTATGGCTTGCTGACATTTCGGGGAGCAATCGGCGAACGGGAAGTAAATATTCAAATCAGGGATAAAAAAGGAGATTTGATCTGGGAAAAAAAATACAAGGAAGAGTAAGCCCTTATACTAAATATAACATCTGTTAGTTTTTAAAACTATTTTTATTTCTATTTTTAACGCTCAATTAATAACAGTTTGTTAAAAAGCCATTTAAAAATAGATGTTGTAGAGGCAGGGTGCGATGAAGCAGGAAGAGGGTGCCTGGCCGGTCCAGTTGCGGCGGCGGCGGTTATCCTTCCTCCCGATTACACTAATGAACATTTGAACGACTCCAAGAAACTAAGTGAAAAAGCCAGGTATCTTTTGCGTGATGAAATAGAGAAAGAAGCACTCGCTTACGCTGTTGCCTTTATCGACAATACCGAGATTGATCAGATAAACATACTTAAGGCATCCATTAAAGCAATGCATAAAGCAATTGAAAAGTTAAACTGTGAACCCGGACACATAATAGTAGATGGTAACAGGTTTTATCCCTATGGAAACATACCGCACACCTGCGTAGTAAAAGGAGATGGGAAATATTTTTCTATAGCGGCAGCATCGGTGTTGGCAAAAACTTACCGGGATGATTTTATGAGTGAGATAGCCAGGGAATTCACTGTTTATAGTTGGGAGAAAAATAAAGGCTACCCAACAAAAGCACACCGGGAAGCAATAATGCAGCATGGGATCACAAAATATCACCGTCGATCTTTTCAGTTGTTAGATAAACAAATGGAACTGAAATTTGGTTAATACCTAATATAAAGATACTGTGACAGGTAATTTATAATGGAAACGATATCAAATAAACGAAGAAGCATTAAATAAATATTACAAATAAATAAATTGTCATATGAAGCGATATTTACTACTTGTTCTGATTGGGACAGCGCTGTGTTTTTCGAAAGTTAAAGCAGATGAAGGCATGTGGTTGTTGCCACTGCTTAAAAAATTAAATTATAGCACAATGAGTGATATGGGGTTAGAGTTAACCCCGGAGCAAATTTATAGTATAAACAATTCAAGTCTGAAAGATGCTATTGTTATTTTTGGAGGAGGTTGCACCGGCGAAATTATTTCGTCAGATGGATTGTTGCTGACAAATCATCATTGTGGATACGACAGGATACAATCGCATACAACACTTGAAAATGATATTCTAGGAGAAGGTTTTTGGGCAAAAACAAAGGAAGAGGAATTGCCGAACCCCGGATTAAAGGTTACCTTTCTTGTAAGCGTAGAGGATGTAACTGAAAAAGTGTTGAAAGGTATTACAGTAGATATGAATGAGAGGGCCAGACTTGACACGATAAGCAAAAACTCAGAAATGCTGGAAGGGGAAGCCACAAAAGAAAATCATTATCAGGCAAAAGTTCGTTCTTTCTTTGATAACAACAGGTATTTGTTGTTTGTGTACGAAACGTTTAAAGACGTGCGTTTAGTGGGTACGCCTCCTGAATCAATAGGTAAATTTGGACATGACACAGACAACTGGGTGTGGCCACGACATACAGGAGACTTCAGTATGTTTCGTGTTTATAGTGGACCAGACGGAGAGCCGGCAGAGTATTCGAAAGAAAATATTCCCCTTAAGCCAAAACATCACTTGCCTGTCAGCCTGAAAGGGGTAGAGAAAGGTGATTTTAGCATGATTCTCGGGTATCCGGGAGGTACAGACAGGTACATATCTTCATGGGGTGTAAAAGAATTAATGGAGGTAACGCATCCAAACCGGATAAAAATAAGGGGAGTGCGTCAGGAAATCCTTCTTGAAGACATGTACGCTGATAAAGTAGTTTATAACAAATATGCATCAAAATATGCCCGTTCTTCAAACTATTGGAAGTATTCAATAGGTCAGAGCAAAGGAATTCAAAGACTTAAGGTAATTGAGCGAAAAAAAGAAGAAGAAGAAGAGTTTAGGAATTGGGTAAAGCAAAATGAAGGCAGGAAAGAAAAATATGGTTCTGTACTCACAGAAATTGAAAATCATTATGAGAACAGGCGAAAATCACGGAGTAACCTTCAGATTATGGGAGAGGTTTTCCGGGCTGCAGAAATAATCGACCTGGCTTCGGAGTTATTGGACTTGCAGCAATTGCTGTCCGCTGAAGAAATTAATAAAGAGGCTTTAGCTATGGAAACTGAGGCTTTGAAAGCCAAAGGGGAAGCATTTTTTAAAGATTATAACCGGTCAACCGATATAAAAGTGGTTAAAGCCTTGTTAAAAACTTATCAAGATATGGTTCCTGCTCAAAGACGTCCAGGTTTCTTCGGAGATATTGAAGGGAAATATAAAGGCGATTTTAATAAATTTGTAAACAGGCTATTTGAAAAATCGATATTCGATGAAAAAGAAACATTTGATGCATTTCTGGCTAATCCAACAGCAAAAGTTCTGGCAAAAGATCCTGCTATAGTTATTGCTAACAGTGTACAGAAGAGAACAGCAGTGGAAGTGTCAGAGTACCGGAAAGGAATGATAAAGTTTGTAAAAGCCAGAAGGCTGTATACCGAGGGAATGCTTGAAATGAATGAAGACAGAAGATATTACCCGGATGCAAATTTCACCATGCGTTTAACTTATGGAACAGTAGGGGACTATTCTCCTGCAGATGCTGTTCATTACAGTCATTACACTACCTTGGCAGGAGTGATGGAGAAAGAGGGGCCTGAGAATGGAGAGTTTGAGGTTCCCGAAAAACTAAAAGAGCTTTATGAAACCAAAGACTATGGGCAATATGCAGAAAAAGACTATATGCCGGTGTGTTTCACAACAAACAATGATATCACCGGAGGAAATTCAGGAAGTCCTGTGATTAACGGAAAAGGGGAATTAATCGGACTCGCCTTTGACGGAAACTGGGAGGCAATGAGCGGAGATATCGTTTTTGAAGAAGAACTGCAAAAAACCATCTGTGTAGATATCCGGTATGTGTTGTTTATTATTGATAAATATGCAGATGCCCGACATTTAGTTGAAGAGATGACAATTGTTCAATAATATCTGAAACTTTATCGTTATTTTAAGCCTCCGAATTTTTTGGGGGCTTTTTTATTATTAACACTTGAAATATAGATTGTCATGGATATTGAGTTTGTTAACATTATTACAAATTTTATGGTGTTGTTTGCAGTTATAGATATTACTGGGTCAATACCTATTATAGTAAGCATTAAACAAAAGTCTGGTTCAATAGAAGCCATGAGAATTACATTGGTGGCATTTGGTATGATGCTGATGTTCCTGTTTTTAGGTGAACCGCTTCTTAACCTGTTTAATGTTGATCTTTCATCTTTTGCGATAGCCGGCTCGTTAATACTTTTTTTTCTGGGGCTTGAATTAGTGTTGGGGCATGAAATATTTAAGTTTGAAATGACAAAATCTACAGGTATTGTACCACTGTCTTTTCCTTTAATTGCAGGTGCAGGTTCCATGACAACATTAATTTCTCTTAAAACAGAATATCACGTTGCTGAAATACTTATCGGGCTTACCCTGAATATGGTGTTTGTTTATTTAGTGCTTAAAGCTACCCGGTTTTTTGAAAGAATTCTTGGAGAAGTTGGGATTCAAATTCTTAAAAAATTTTTTGGAATTATTCTTTTAGCAATTGCAATTCGGTTATTTTTGTCAAATACCGGAATAAAATTGCCTCATGCCTTATGATATTATAGTTTATACCGATGGTGCAGCAAGTGGAAACCCCGGCCCGGGAGGGTATGGGGTAGTGTTACAATCAGGTCGGCACTATAAGGAACTTTCTCAGGGGTTTCGTCGTACAACAAATAACCGGATGGAGTTACTTGCGGTAATAGTGGCATTGGAAGCCCTGAAAAGTGAGAGTTGCAAGGTCGTGGTCTATACCGACTCTAAATATGTGTGTGATTCGGTAGAGAAAGGATGGGTTTTTAACTGGGAGAAAGTGGGGTTTAAAAAGAAAAAGAACCCAGACCTGTGGATGAGGTTTTTGAAAATCTTTCGAAAGCATGAAGTAAGGTTTCAATGGGTAAAAGGGCATGCCAATATTCCCGGAAATGAAAGGTGTGACAGGTTAGCTGTTGAAGCTTCCCAGTCTAACAAGCTTTTAGTCGATCACGGGTACGAACAACAGGAGGGCGTGAACTAAAACGGATACGAATCAAAATGTTTTTATATGACCAGGTCCCGGAAAATAGTGTATTTAAGCTATAGTGGTCCGGTACAGTATGACACTATAGGCAACCTGATAGGTGAGCTTAAAGAGGCCATGTTTGAGGCAAAAATTAAGCAGGTTATCTACAAGAAGGTGCTTATGGTTATGATAGAGTCCCTTGAGAATGTTTTCAAATACCACGAATATTTCGAGAAAGACAGGGTTGTGGAGGAATATCCTCCTTCGATTCTTATTACCTCTGTTAATAAAGTGTTTTTTGTAGAATGTACGAACCCAATAAGGAAAAAAGATATTCCAAAATTAAAAGCTAAGCTGGATCATGTTAATAGCCTGAGCAAGGCTGAAGTAAAAGATGAATACAAAGTTACCATAACAAACGGACAATTTTCTGAAAAGGGAGGTGCAGGCCTGGGAATTATTGAGATGGCAAAAATTACAGATGATAAATTAGCTTACTCCTTTTGTCCTGTCAACTCAGAATTCGAACATTTCAGGCTGAAGTTGAGGATAAAATGTGGTTGATACGAACCAATTTAAACCGTAGGTGTTTGTTTACATACCAGTTCAGTTTGTGAAGGATGCTGTTCGGTTTCTTTGTATAAACAGATTGAGCCTGAGTTTTTTTGACTTTAGCATAAGTCGATGAGGTATCTCTATTCAATGAAGCCCTTTCTTAAAAAAAGGATTATGAAAAGACTAATTGTTAGTGAAACAGATTTTACCCCGGCCCTGGATTTAAATCCATCGGGATTAACCATGAAATTCACCGGTGTTTCAAGGCCGGAAAATGTTGGTTTGTTTTACCAGCAGGTTTTTGACTGGGTGGATGATTTAAAGACCGAGATTAGACAATTTGTTCCGGCAACACTTAAACTGATCTTTCGTTTGGACTATTGCAATTCAGCTACGCAGAAATATATATTAATGTTATTGGAAAAACTTGTTTTACTTAAAAAAGAAGGACTAAGCCTTAATATAGAATGGTATTACGATCCGGCCGACGAGAAAATGAAGGAAGACGGAGAAGATATAGCCGATGCCATTGGCCTTGATTTTAATCTTTGTGAATTCTGATTGTCAGTGTTTTTTTAACGAACAAGTTTATTCGAAGGCAATGTGCTATACGTTATCGAACAAAATTGTACACTTTCGTACATAGTGCTGTTTTTCTTTTGTTAATTTATGTTCAATTAATCAGGGTGTTAGGTGTTGCTGGTATTATTGTTGTTAAATCTGTTCCTATTAATTGGATTTTATGTTTTGGAATTTTATCAGGGGTACATTCAGGAATATTGCTGCGCATAAAACCTTTACAATAATTAACATTTTGGGGCTGGCTATAGGGGTAACATGTGCTCTTGTAATCAGTCTTTATTTATTGCACGAAACTGGTTACGATAAGTTTCATAGCAATTATGAAAGGATTTTTCGTGTTACCGTGCGTGGCAAAGTAAAGGATGTAAGATATGACGGGGCTGTTACAAGCAGAGTGCTGGGGCGTACTATCCAAAAGGAGATAGAAGAAGTAGAGGAAGTAACCCGGTTGGCCAGGTTTGGGGCATGGCTTGTAACCAAAGACTCAATTCGTTATAACGAAGACGGAATTTTATTTGCCCATCCTAATTTCTTTAGTTTTTTTGATGGTTTTGAAGTACTAAAAGGCGATAAAGAAACATGGCTTGCAGAACCCAAAACAATTGTTCTGACAGAATCTTCAGCTCTGAAGTATTTTTCTTCGACAGATATTTTGGGGGAAGAACTGTTGCTGGAAGCCGGGGATAAAATTTATACTGTTACAGGAGTAATAAAAGATATTCCATCAAATTCACATATCAGGTTTGATATGATGGCATCATTAGTTACTTACCAAAAGCATCATAATATTTACTGGGCAAATAACAATATTTACAATTACATTAAAATAAGGGAGGGGGTAGGCCGAGAGCTGGCAGAAGAAAAAATTAACGAATTTGTTCCAAAATATATTTTGCCTGAGTTCGAGAAAGTATTAAATATGACTTTTTCTGAAGACGACGAATACAGGTATGAGCTTCAACCTCTGGAAATGATTCACCTGCATTCCTCTTTAGAGGCAGAACTCGAACAAAACGGAAAGGCTGTGTATGTATACAGTTTTGGTATTGTTGCCATTTTGATATTATTAATCGCGTGCTTTAATTTCATGAACCTCTCCTCCGCCAATTCTGTAAAACGCTCTCAGGAAGTGGTCCTGAGAAAAGTTTCCGGTGCAGGCCGCCGTTTATTAATACTTCAGTTCCTGGTCGAGTCTGTGGTTTTTAGTCTGTTTGCTTTAATTATAGCACTGTTGCTTGCAGAAATGATCCTTCCGTCATTTAACAGGTATTTTGACTTAAATCTGGAATTTAATTTTTTTAAGAACTTTCATACTGTTTTCTGGATTTTATTATTTGCAGTTGCTGTTGGTATTGTTGCAGGAGTTTACCCGGCATTTTTTATTTCCTCATTTCAACCTGTAAAAGTTCTGCATGGGAAACTTGCAGGCGGTCTTAAAAATAAAACGGTACGTTCTGTTTTTGTTGTTATGCAGTTTTTTATCTCTGTTTTGATAATCATATTGACAATAGTTATTTATTCTCAGGTGCAGTTCATGATGAAAAAGGACTTAGGGTTTGAAAATGAGTATGTTATTGTTATTCGGCGGTCAGATGCCCTGAAAGAAGATATGGAGAATTTTAAGAAAGATATTCTCGAAAATCAGGGTGTTAAGACGGTTACAAATTCAAACTCAATTCCGGGCAGGGGTTTTGTCAATAATACGTTCAAACTTATTGGGGCGCAGACTAATACCAGTATTATGCTTAATCAGATACATGTTAATTATGATTATTGTGAAGCATATGACCTGGAAGTGGTACAGGGCAGGTTTTTTGATCCCATGGTTCCGGAGGACTCTTTTGCCTGTGTTATAAATGAGAGCGCCGCCAAACTAATGGAACTTACTTATCCGGTAGGGACTAAACTGGAACATCCGGTAATGTATAAAAAGCGTAAAAAGCAATATACAGTTATCGGAATGGTTAAAGATTTTCACTATCAGCCTTTAGATAAACCGGTTCAGCCGTTGGTGATATTTTTTATGCCGGGTAATTGGGAGGGGTTTGTTAATGTGAGGATTAGCCCGAAGAATATGAAAAAAACGATAGCTTTTATTGAGGAAACCTGGAACAAATATACACCTGACTATCCTTTTGTATACTTTGATATGAAGAAGGATTTTAATAGAAGCTATTACTCTCAGCAGAAGTTGGGAAGGATTTTTCTGGTTTTCTCGGTTTTGGCTGTGTTTGTGGCCAATCTCGGACTGTTTGGCCTTATCTCGTTTGTTACCAGTCAGAGGGTGAGGGAAATAGGTGTCAGGAAAGCTTTGGGGGCCTCGGTAATGAACCTTGTTGTAATGCTGTCAAAAGAAACATTTAAACTCGTGTTCATTGCATCCTTTTTAGCATGTGGTGTAGCATATGTTGTGGCCAGGTATTGGCTGGGAGGTTTTTATTACCACATTAATCTGTCCGTTAAATATTTTGTGGCAGCTGCACTGCTGGTTTTAATTCTGGCGCAGGTAACTGTATTTATAAAAACATATTATGCGGCGCGCAAGGAGCCGGGCGAGTCTCTTAAATATGAGTAAGTATTTTAAAATTTGTTAGTCGTTTTATTCAATCGGGTCAATTTCGACTTTAAATTTAGCGGGGCGGCAATGGTTGGGATAAGATGTTACGATTATATCAAGCCCTGTTTCAACATACTCTTTAATATTCTTATACGTAATGCCTCCGGCAGCAGCTATTTTCACAGTGGGGTTATTTTCTCTGATCTCTTTGACCAAAGGTTTCAGCTCTTCACAGGATAAATTGTCAATCTGGATTACATCAACGGGAGCAGCACTTAATAATAACGCATCGTTGGCAGATTTAGCTTCTATTGTAATAGGCTTTCCGGCGGCGTCTGCCTTTATATCGCTGATTCTGGTAATCAGTCCTTCAAGTCCTCCAAAGAATTTGTAATGGTTATGAAAAAGAAGTATATTCTCGGAAAGGCTCAACCTGTTTAGGTTTCCACCTCCGGATAAAACAGCTTTTGCAGCAATTTTTCTTGTATGAGGAACAGTTTTCCGTGTAGAGGTTACTATGATGCCGGGATTGATTTTTTTTGCAGTGTCAATAAGCAAACGGGTCCGGGTGGCAATTCCAGAAGCAAATTCCATTAAGTTAGATGATACCCGCCAAAGTGTATGGAGATGCTTGGCCAGTCCTTCAGCTTCGAGGAATTTTATATCACGTTCTATGTACTCGCCGCTCAGGGTCATTAACGTTGTGGTAATATTTAGTTTATTGAAAAGGCGCATTACCTCTTCTGTACAACAAATGACTGTTGGCTCTGTAGTATAGAACTGTATTTTTGCCAGTCTGCTTCCAAACCGGGTTATTTTGGTGGTCATGTCATAATAGGGAACGTCCTCGGCTATTAGTCGATCCAGTTCTTCGTCACTAAAAAATACCATAAGCTGAGAGGTTAAGGTTCAAACGTTGGTTGACTGTACTGAAATTACAAAAAAAAACTGAATAAGATTATTGAGTGCGTAATTTAGATTAAGTCTTTTTTATAACGGAACCACTGTTTAAGGGGCTGGTGTCAGCCAAAAATAACCACTGCTTGTTGGTCCCGGAAAGCTTACCCGGGGCTTATTTGTGTATAGAAGAAGGACAAAGTTGCTTTGATTTCTCTAATATATAGCTTGTAGCAATATGTTTTATTTCCTCTGATTCGGGCGATTCCGGAAGTTCGTTAATTAGTTTGTTTACAATATCACGCTTACTAATTAGTTCAAATACTGGTTTGAAATTTATATCAAAAACCCAGCTTAAGCGGAATAAAACCCAATCGTTTTTTTGTTTAACCAGACTTAAGGTTACTGTTTCTCTTTTCTTAATTGTTTCCAGGATTTTTTCACAGATCCTGTATCCATCATGAGGTTCTTTTTCATCGGCTTTCTTGGGGAGCAGCCCATTTGTAAGGATATACCAGATGTCAAGTTTGTCAGCGTCACGGACCATTGAAGAAAACAGCCACTCTTCCCCGTGAATGTGTTCAGGCACTTTGGGTTTGTTGTGGTTAAGAACGCAATTGCAGATTAATTGCTGCTGATATGGGGTAAATAAATCCAGTAGCCCCAGTTTTTTTAGGACCTGAATTCCTATTTGTGAATGATTTTCAGAATGGGCATCGGAAAAAGTACGATAATTGTGGTACTGTTCAAAACGGCCTATGTCATGAAAAACGGCCAGAATTTCTGCAAAGTATTGCTGTCCGATTGGCAAATAAAGAGCTTGGGCAATCCCTCTAATCTCATTGCACACTCTTTTGGTGTGCTGGATTTTAAGTTGTATATGGAAGTTATATTGTTCATCCTCACTGGTGAAGCGCGACGTGTAAGAAATAAATTGATTTTTGATTTTTTCAGTTATTTCCAGACTGATATTGTCGAATAAGTTATTGTCCATTTTGTGGGTTTTGTTTTGATTGCAAAGAACGAATGAATAAACTGTAAAGAAAGAAAAAAATGTGTTTTCGATATGAATAAACCCGGACAAAAACAACTTCCCGGCAGGCAAATGCTTACCGGGAAGTAATAGAATAAATGGTATACAAAAACAGCGTACTTTTTTTTCTAAACAGTGGACGTTGCCTCAATATGTTTATGTACAAAACTCTTTAAGACAGTAAGGCTCGAATAAAGCTCATTTACTTCATTGTCGTCAATTTCTCCGATAGAAACCGGGTCAAAACTACATAGGTCCATTTTTCTGTCAAGCTCTTCAATGTTTGCAAGTTGTTCGGGTAGCTGAAAGTTTTTTTCTGTCATGTTTAATAATGACTTTATTGAATGTCCGTTTACAGCAATTTTCTGTGACGTGAGAAGGGCAACCAGGTATTTTTCAACTATCATTGAACTGAGACTAAATATTACTTTATTTCCCAATTTTTTTTTGCTGTTTACTGAGTTGGATACTATTTTGTAGTAGCCGTCGGCTTCTTCTAAAAATGGCTTATATTGAAACATAGCTTTTAAGTTAATTGATAATACATGTTCATTAATTCTTCTTCGGCCAGGTTGTCTTTTTTTATTGTAGAATGGATTTTTATCTGTTCGAGGATATTGGATAGAATGTTAGTGCCGGGAAACAGCCCCCTGTCTGAATAAAATTGTTTAAGGGCACCGGAGCCACTGTGTTTTCCATAAACGATTTCCAGTTTTTCAGATCGGCCGGTTATCGTTTCATCAATGATCTGATATGTGGTTTTGTTCTTTAACAGAGAACGGGTGTGTATGCCCGATTCATGCTGAAATACTTTTCTTCCGGTTATTGGTTTTGATTCCGGAATTTCCCGTCGGGAAGCTTTTGCCACATAATTTGAAATTTTCTGAATTTGATCGGTATTAATCGTTGGTTCGATATTGGCACTGTACTTTAAAGCCATAACAACCTCGTCAAGAGGAGTGTTCCCGGCTCTTTCTCCCAGACCGTTTATTGTAGTGCTCAGACAGTTTGCCCCGTAAAGAACAGCTGACAAACTGTTGGCTGTGGCCATGCCCAGGTCATTGTGCCCGTGAAATTCAAAATTTGTGTGGGGGAAGTCGGTTGTAAGTTTTTTAAACAATTCTTGTGCCTGAAAAGGATTCATGCACCCAACAGTGTCTGCAATCCTGAACCTTTCTATCTCGAAAGCACTTGCAAATTCAATAAACTCCTTAAGGAAACCATAGTCAGTCCTGCTGGCATCCTGAAGGCCAATTGCGGTATATTCGAAGAAATCGTTGGCAATTTCCAGTAATTGGGGGAAGTTTGCAAACAACCAGCCTTTTGATTTATCCATTGCTTCAAGGTGAGATGATGAAACAGGAAAGGAAATATTTACCCCGTCGGAACCTGCTTTTATGGCAGCAAGAAGGTCTTCTTTCTTGGAGCGGCACCAGGAAGTGGTCTTAAAGTTAAAACCGGCAAATGAAATATCGTGTATAATTTCAAGCGATGATTTACCCATAATCGGGGTTCCTGCTTCAACTTCGTCAATCCCCAGATCGTTCAGCATCGCAGCAATATTCATCTTTTCTTCATGAGAGAATGATACTCCAGGGGCTTGCTCTCCATCTCTTAAGGTTGTGTCAATATACCATATTCTCATTTGTTGTTGATTTTATGATTATATATTCGGTTAATGGATGAAGGGGTGTTGAGTTTTAAAAGCAGACATTCAATAAACACCGGGGCTGAGACAAGAAATATGGCCAAAGCAAAGCATGGTAGCCAGTGTTCTGATTTCACGTCAATCAATTAGTCAGAATCGCCCCGGTGCCATTTTGTTGTTAGTCTGAAATTAAGAATTCCTCAACGGCGCTGTTTTCTTCTAAAGCGTCAAGAATAGCATCAATTTTTTCTTCAGAGTCTACTTCGCCGTACCAGTAATTATTCGGGTGAACGACCATTACTGGCCCTTTTGTACAAACATTCAGACATGCTGTGCTGGTTACTGTTACGTCAAGGCCTCTGTCGGTTGCTTCCTCCTGAAAATATTGTAAAAAATCGGTAGCACCTTTTTTGTTGCATACACCTTGCGAATCTCCGGCTACTCTGAAAGAGTTACAAACCAGAACATGATAATCAGGTTTCTTCATTTTATAAAATATTTTAGATTGTTACTTATTGTATTTTGAGAACTTTTTCTATTTCGCAGTCTGTTATTTTTGCAACAATACCTTTTGCGAGAAATTTTTCTGCAACTGCAGGTCCTATTTTTTGTGTGTACAACTTCGAACACCCTTTTATTTCATTATAAATCACGTCGAATTTTGAATGACTGAATTTATGGTGTGGATCTTCGGAGCAGTATTTCTCTATGTTTTTTACTTCCAGTAAAGTATGTCCCGAATCATTAATTTCATAAATTAATATGCGCTCCGCTTTTCCAAAATGTGTGTCGATATATTTTCCTTCGTTTGATGTTATCGCTATTTTCATTGTTTAACTATTTGACGAATCCAATACCTGCAATATTTATTGCTATTGTCTCTTAACCGCAGCCCATTGCATTTCCTGAACAGCTTTCACCGCATTTAAATGCATCTGCTTTTTTAATGGTCCTTAAGATTTTACCTTTATAAACAGAATCCAGTCCGGAATCAATAAGTCCGGTCATTTGTACAACTCGTATTCCGGAAGTTGACAGTATTCTGGCAGGACTGGGACCGACACCTCCTGCTAACAATGCCCGGCAGTCACTAAGTGTTTTGCTAAGTTCAATCCACCTCTGATTACCTGAACCGGATGGAGGGGTTTGTCGTTTTTCCAAAAACCTGTAGCCATTGGGGCTTTCCCGGTAAATATGCAGCTCGGGGGCTTCTCCCAGATGTTGGTTGACCAACATGCCTTCAT
The DNA here is from genome assembly GCA_965230395.1 of Bacteroidales bacterium. GTDB lineage: Bacteria > Bacteroidota > Bacteroidia > Bacteroidales > UBA10428 > UBA10428. The sequence continues at coordinate 5,931,846 of CBDDKV010000002.1, read as the reverse complement.
ATGAAGCAACCGCAACATAAGGCCTGTCCTCACTTGTCTTTTCTGGCATTTGGGCATATTCGCGGAGCATATCAACAGAGCCTTTGTAGTCTTTTCCTAAAAGTCCGGCCGCATCTGCCCGGCAGCGGGCACAATGTGTCATCGGCTTAATATATTTCATTACAGCGTTCCGGTGTTTCTGCATGTCGTTATGAGAAGGGGCTTCTATTGAATGAAAAGGTGTGTTTTCATTTGGGTACAGGGGGATACAGTTCATTACGTCAGCTCCAAGCTTTGCTGTTTCCCTGGCCACCTCTTCAATGCAGTTGTCGTTTACGCCCGGAATAGCAATCGTGTTTATTTTTACAATCATCCCTTTTGCCTTTAAAAGGGGGATGCAGGCGAGTTGTTTCTCCAAGATTACTTTTCCTGCCTGTTCTCCTCTTAAGACCTTTTTGTCAGCCCTGACCCATTTGTATATTTTACCCAGCACTTCCGGCTTCATTGAATTAATGGTTATGGTAACATGCGAAACGCCCAGGGTAGCAATTTCATCAATATAAGGTTCAAGGTTAATGCCGTTTGTTGAAAGGCAAATTAACATCTCCGGGTTCTTTTCGTTAACCTGCCTGATCGTCTCCAGTGTTTCTTCTGCATTGGCAAATGGGTCTCCGGGACCGGCTATTCCAACAACCGACAGGTTTGGCAGTTTGTTTTTTAAATCTTCCAGATATGCCGATGCCTGGTAAGGAGAAAGAACAGAACTAGTAACACCGGGCCTGCTTTCGTTTACACAGTCGTACCGCCTGTCGCAGTAGTTGCATTGTACGTTGCACTTGGGGGCTATAGGCAAATGTACCCTTCCATATTCCCCTTTTGACTCTTTATTAAAACACGGATGTTTGCTCAGTTCTTTCATATCGTTGGTTTTAATTATTTGTACTTTTTTGTTGAGGGTGCTTTATTGTCCGTACTTTCAGGATTAGTCTTTTTTGATGTTTTTTGCCGGGTATTTATGGCACACTCATTTTTATGTTGGTCTGGTAATTTGAGTGGAGTTGTGGTTTAGTATCATCGGTAGCCTTATAAATATTTATATCCGATGTCGGAGCTTTCCTGTTTATATGCTAAAAGGGCATTTGCAATTCTGTCGTACAGGTTCTGTGTCCCGGAATATCCAATGTGTTTTATTCTTTGTGAACCAAACCGGTCGTGAATCGGAAACCCTACCCTTACCATTGGAATTTTCAGTTGCTTTGCGATATAGTACCCTTTGCTGTTTCCAATCATCAGATCTGGTTTTTCTTTCTTTGCCAAATCAGATAGGTCTTCAAAATCCATATCGCTGCCAACAATTAATTTTGTCTGGTCTGTTTTCTTAATTTCGGAAAGGATGCTCTCAAGTTTTCCGCTGTTTGCACCGGTAATGGCAAGAACAACATCAATCCCTGTTTCAGAAAGGAAGCTCATTAATCCAATTAACAGATCTTCTTCCCCGTAAATGACAGCCCTTTTTCCAAACAGGATTTTATGGCCATCGACATAAGCATCAATGAGGCGCCCCCGTTCTTTTTTATAATTTTCTGGAACAGGTTTTCCTGATAACTTCTCAAGAATAGAGAAAAAACGGTCGGTTTCTTTTATTCCGATTGGTAAGCCGGTCTGATGGTTTAAAACCCCAAAGCTGTTTTCCAGAAATTCTCCTGCTGTCTCCTTTTTTTCTTTAGAATTTTTTATCCTGCTGATATTCTCTTTTCCAAATACATAACCAAACTCTATTGAGGAAAAGGCATTGGCGGTGTCTGCGACTTCCTGTACGGTTGTCCCCCCATCTGGAATTCGCTTATACTCTTCCCAATTAGGGTTGTCAACAGTTTCACTATAGTCCGGGACAAGGTTGAAATTCAGCTCAAAACTGTTAAGAATGTCTTTTAAGTGCCGCAAATCTTCCGGGGAAACGAATCCCGGAAAAATATTAACAGCGTCTTTATTCTCGGTTTTACAAGCCAGGGTAGAAACAAGGGCTTTAACTGTTTCATGATAACCTTCGGCATGTGTCCCCTGGTAGCTTGGAGTGCTTACATGAACAAATTTTGGAAGCGGTTTCTCTTTATGCTCTGAAATGTATTCTTTAATAAGCATTCCTACATCTTCACCAATTGTTTCGCTAAGGCAGGTTGTCGCTATTCCGATTATCTCGGGGTTATACTGCTCAATAATATTGTTGATTGCAATACGAAGGTTGTTCCTGCCTCCGAATACTGCAGCTTCTTCGCTAAAACTGGAAGAAGCTATATCAAATGGTTCGCGGTAATGACTTATGAGGTACCGGCGAATATATGTTGCACATCCCTGCGAACCGTGTATGATGGGCACACATGCTTTTATTCCTTTGAAAGCAAGAGAAGCCCCCAAGGGAGAGCATAGTTTACAGGCGTTTCTGGTAGCTGTAAAACTGCTTGACTTGTATTCTGTTTTGTTTGAACTTTTCATAATTTTACTTTTTTAATCTCCTCTCCCCGTAAGGAGAGGAGATCTGCCGCTACATAGGAATAATTGTGTTGAGACGTGAGAATGATAATATTTTTTAGGCTTTCCGGGTGAACTGCCATACCGGGCTGTTTACCGAGGCATATACTTCCCGGGCAAAGTTTATCATGCCAACATATCCGGCAAGGGCCTCTTTTCGTTCATGGTTGTGATCGCAAAATCCGATGCCCATTTTATAGGCAATAGGGCGTTCTTTTACCCCTCCTATAAATATATCGGCATTTGTCTCTTTTATGAAAGTTGAAAGTTCATTGGGGTTGGTGTCGTCTACGATAACCGTCCCTTCGTCACAAAGTTCGGTTAAAAGGTTATAGTCGTCTTTGTTTCCGGTCTGTGAACCAACCAGTACCGTTTTTACACCTAATAGCCTTAGAGCTTTTACAAGGGAGATTGCTTTAAATGCACCTCCAACATAGATAGCAGCTTTTCTGCCTTCAAGTCCGGGCTTATATATGTTCAATACAGGTAACAGGTTTTTTATTTCATCTCTGACGAGTTCGGTACATTTTTCTATCATACTGTCATCTTTAAAAAAGTTGGCAACTTCATATAGCGCTTCAGACATATCTTCAATGCCGAAGTATGATACCTTCATGAAGGGGATGCCATATTTTTTCTTCATGTCTTTGGCCAGGTGGACCATTGATCCGGAGCACTGTACAACATTCAGTGAAGCTTTGTGGGCATTACAGATATCGTTAATACGGCCATCGCCTGTTATAGTGGCATTTATCTCTATCCCAACCTGCTCATAATAATCTTTCAGGGTCCACAATTCACCGGCAAGGTTAAAATCGCCAAGTATATTAATCGATTTTGGTGAAACCGTTTTGTTGTCTCTTGTGCCAACAAGCTTTGAAAGAGCATCGCATGCGATTTTATAGCCATCTTTTTTAGTTCCCTGGAACCCTTCTGACTGTACCGGGAGTACCGGAATTTTCTTTTCTTTTTCCACTTTCTTGCACACCGCTTCAACATCGTCGCCAATGAGGCCGACAATACATGTGCTGTAAACAAACGCCGCTTCAGGTTTTATTGAGTCAATTAACTCGATTAGAGATTCGTATAGCTGTTTTTCTCCTCCAAAAACAATGTGTTTTTCTCTTAGGTCGGTGGTATAACTGTTACGGTGTAATTCTTTGTCGGAGGAAAGTGCCCCCCTGATATCCCAGGTATATGCTGCACAACCAACCGGTCCGTGAATGATGTGCAGGGCATCGGTTACAGGGTAAAGAACAACCCTGGAGCCGCAAAAAACACAAGCCCGCTGACTAACAGAGCCGGCCAGACTTTGTTTTGAACAGTCAATCTGATTTTCACCATTACTTTTTGTAAGTACCTGATTTTTCCGGTCTGTTAGTATTGAGCTCATAATAGATAAATTATTAATAGATTAGGTAAAAGGTTCCTGTTTTTATATTTGTTAGGGTATAGCCTGGTAGCATATACCCGGTAATTTGGGTTACATAGAGTTACTAAGAAAACGCTGTTTTTTTATGGCGTTTTCTTATAGTCTCTACATCGTTAATTCGAAAGTCGTCTCAGGACATTCCTCATCTTGTTTATCCATGAACAGGCCAAGGATTTTTTCAAGAATCCTGATTCCTCCCATATATCCGACAGTGGGGAAATAACTGTGTCCAATCCTGTCGAGTATCGGGAAGCCCATTCTAAGGAAAGGGATCTTTTCGTCTCTTGATATATATTTTCCATAGGTGTTTCCAATTAATAAATCAACAGGTTCGTTTTTTATCCACTGATGAAGAAGGTACATGTCGGCAACTTCACCATTTTTGTACTTAGCTTCAGGAACTTTCTCAGAAAGTATCTTGTCCAGTCTTTTTTCGAATTCTTTTCCTGGTGTTCCCGAAACAATGTAAACGGGTTTCATGTCAAGGTCAACCAGGAATTCAACAAGGGGTATTAGTTGATCGGGGTCGCCCCAAAGTGCAACACGTTTTCCATACAGGTACTGGTGCATGTCGGTCACTACATCAATTAATTTTCCCCGTTCCGATGTAATGGAATCCGGTATGCTTATTTCTGCTGCCCTCGATAATTTTTGAACAAATCTGTCGGTAGCACTTAAGCCGATTGGAATATCAACAATGTCGAACGGGATTTTACACTTATTTTCCAGCGTAATAGCAGCCTCGGTGGTGGCCCATGAACCTATCCCCAGAGATTTCTTGCTGTTTCCGGCAGCAATTAGTTCTTCAATGGTAGTCCCACCTTTAGGGTACATAGAGAATGTTCCGGTTTGCGGGGTGTCAAGAACATCTGATGTGTCAGGAAACATGATGGTTTTGGCTTTCATCATAGAAGCCAGTCGTTTAATTTCCCTCATGTCTGAAGGTTCAATCCATCCGGATATAAGGTTCACAAAATCATTCGGATAAGTCGATTTTTCAGGGAAATAGGATGCTATACCTTTAACCATATTCGCATATCCGGTCACATGGGAGCCAACATAACTGGGAGTACTGGCATGTATCACATGTTTTCCCAAGGGCACTTTACCATCATCTTTGGCTTTTTGAATAATCTGGTTCAGGTCATCTCCAATTGTTTCAGACAAACAGGTACTGTGAACCGCAATAATTTCCGGATCGTAGATGGTGAAAACATTGTCAATGGCCTGAAGAAGGTTTGCCTGCCCCCCGAATACCGAAGCGCCTTCGGTAAATGAGCTGGTTGCAGCCATAACAGGCTCTTTATAGTGCCTTGTTAGAGCACTTCTGTGGTATGAACAACATCCCTGAGAACCGTGACTATGCGGAAGACAGCCATGAATTCCCAGAGCAGCATACATTGCACCTACTGGCTGGCATGTTTTTGCCGGGTTAATGGTAAGTGCTTTTCGTTCTTTTATTTCTTTTTGTGTATGTCGAAGAAGCATAATCTTAAAATTTTGTAATCTGTTAGAATAGTGTTTGACACAAACAATTTCTGTGTTTTTGTAATTACCAATGCTTTGGTGAAAAGTGCAGGGCTAAATCCGGGCCTGGCCCGGAAGCCCTGCAACAAGGGTTGTTAATCAAAAATTTTCAATCAATGTTTGTTCGTCAAGTGTTTGGCTATAAATTTTGTTTTCAAGGCTTGTGAAATCAAAAAAAGCACAGTGAAAACGGATTTTATAGACGGACACTCGTATCAGCGAATTTTCCAATAAGCTCAGGTTCATTCATCCACGGAGCTTTAACATGCGACCAGATACTGGTATTCACCATTCTGTCTATTTCTTTATAAAAATTAATCGCTCCTTCAAACCCGGCATATGGTCCGCCATAGTCGTAACTATGAAGCTGCTTTAACGGAATACCGCTCTTTTGCACAACATATTTTTCTTTTATTCCGGCACAGAAAATATCCGGTTTGTAGAACTCAATAAGTTTTTCTGTTTCCCAATGAGAAATATCGTCGATAACCAGGGTGTTTTTATTCATTTCTGGCATCATGCCGTCATAGTGTTCAAACTTATACCCCTTTTCTTCGAGTTGAGATTTTTTATCGACCAAATCGTTCCGGAATTTTGCTTCATCTGCCTTTACATCAAGTTCTTCAATGTTTCGGCTATCGGCATCTATTTTTATTGAAGGGATAACCTCGCGCCCTTCATAATCATCGCGGTGTCCGAATTCGTAACCGGCTGAAACTGTTTTCATGCCAATTTCATTGAAAAGTTCCTGGTAGTGATGCGCCCTGGAACCACCAACAAACAACATGGCCAGTTTGCCTTCGCACCTTTTTCTTACATCTTCGGCAACTTCTTTAACTTTTACCATTTCCCTTTCGATGATGGTTTCAACATTTTGTTTCATGGTTTCATCTTCGAAATAGTCCGCAATTCTGCGAAGCGATTTGGCTGTGGCCTCAGCCCCAATAAAGTTTACTTTTATCCAGGGCACTCCATATTTTTTCTCCATCATTTCTGCTATATAGTTAATGGAGCGGTGACACATAACCATGTTAAGGTCTACCATATGGCTGTTTTCAAAATCGTGTATGGAAGAGTTTCCACTGTATGTGGAAATCGTGTTAACCCCTGTTTCTTCAAGTAGTTTGTCGATTACAAATCCGTCGCCGCCAATGTTGTACTCTCCCAACAGGTTAACTTTAAAGCCGCCTTTGTCTGTATCGTCAAGGCCAACTACGTGCTTGAAAATTCCATTGTTTGCAATGTGGTGGCCGGCAGACTGGCTTACGCCTTTGTAGCCTTCACAGCTAAATCCAAATACATTGATTCCCAGTTCTTCTTTCATGTCTTTGGCTACGGCGTGGACATCGTCACCGATAAGCCCGATAGGACAGGTTGAGAAAATTGCAATGGAATGGGGGTTAAAGAGTTCATAAGCCTCTCGAATTGCCTGTGCCAGTTTTTTTTCTCCACCGAACACGATGTTTGAATCCTGCATATCGGTAGAAAAGGCATAGTTCATGTAGTTTTCACCGTCTGGTCCGGGATCGGTTTGGTTACGGCGTGTCAGCCATGCGTAAAAAGAACATCCGATTGGACCGTGAACAATATTTACGATATCCCGGGTAGGTCCTAAAACCACACCTTTACACCCTGCATAACAACAACCTCTTTGTGTAATAATACCTGGTACTGTTCTAACGTTAGACTGTATCACAAGTTTTTCATCGGGATCGTTGATAATAAGGGATTTGTTTCTCTTCTTGGAAACTTTATTTGGATATTTACTCAGAATCTCTGACTTCACTTCGGCAGGATCCGGTATTACTGTGTTTTTTATTTTTTCAGACATAATAGTGGTGTTTAACGTGCATTATTCTTAAACTTCACAGCGGGGTTAATCTAACACGGAGTTTCCTGATACTCCGGTACGGATGCTTATTGCTTCGTTTGTCGGTAGGACAAATATTTTCCCGTCTCCGGGAGCGTTCGTCCGGTTAGCCTCAATAATGGCGTTTATTGCTGTTTTAACCTTATCATCAGGAACAGTAATAGTAATAAGCCGCTGGGGGCGCAACCTAGGCTGCTGGTCAAGTAAGGCAATGGCTTCCGGTTGGTCTTTTTGCACACCTTCCATTACTTTTGCGTCCCATTTGCCTTTTCCCCGGCCAAACACTTTACCGGTAGCGGTAAATGAAGGTAACCCGACATCAGAAAGGGCTTTTTTGGTTTCATTCATTTTATCAATGCGAATGATGGCGAAAATATTCTTCATAAATTCAGTCTTTAGCTTTTAGTTTTACAACTCTTTTGAACCCCGGCTGATGGTATAAGCCTCTTCAATAGGGCAAACAAATATTTTTCCATCACCAAAGGCACCTTTTTCGCCTGTTTTCGCCGACTCCAGTATAGTGTTTACAGCAAAGTCTTTGTCTTCATCTTTTACAACTGTTATAAGTAGTTCTTTAGGGAGTTCATCGTAGGTAATATCACCAACTTTAAGTCCGCGTTGTTTACCGCGGCCTACAACAGGAACTTTTGTTATAGCTACAAAGCCTGATTCGAATAATGCTTTCATCACTACCGATGATTTTTCAGGCCTTACTATTGCTCTTATCATTTGCATAATTATATAGTCTTTAATTATTAGTATTCAGATTTTAGATGGTGAGATTTTAGATTTGAGGCTAATTAAAAAGTGAAATTATTAATAGGCTTTTGTTTGTCATGTTTAATTTACATAGGAATGTTCGTTTGGTCTGAATATGGACCAGAAGTCAGAACGATAAAGTCCGTATTCAAAACCTCAAATCTAATGTCTGATATCTTAGTTTAGGATTCCAAAATCAATTAGAAGTTTTTCAAGGTCTTCTATTTCAAGAGGTTTTGGAATAACAAACATTTCGTTCTCGTCTATTTTTTTAGCCAAAGCACGGTATTCGTCTGCTTGCGTGTGTGTGGCTTCGTAGTCGATAACAGTCTTTCTGTTGATTTCGGCCCTTTGCACCATATTGTCCCTTGGTACAAAATGTATCATCTGGGTTCCGAGCTGACGCGCAAGTTCCTCAATCATTGCAGCTTCATTGTCTACTTTCCGGCTGTTGCAAATTAATCCGCCCAGTTTAACATTTCCGGCTTCAGCAAATTTTACAATACCTTTACAAATGTTGTTGGCCGCATACATGGCCATCATTTCGCCAGATACAACAATGTAGATTTCTTCTGCTTTTCCTTCCCGCATTGGCATAGCGAAACCTCCGCAAACTACATCACCAAGTACGTCGTAGAAAACATAGTCAAGGTTTAAGTCTTCCTCATAAGCCCCAAGCTGTTCCAACAGGTTTACCGATGTTATGATACCCCTTCCGGCGCAACCTACTCCTGGTTCCGGTCCTCCCGATTCAACACAGCGGGTGCCTCCGTACCCTTTTTTGATAACATCTTCCAGTTCAACATCTTCGCCTTCTTCCCGAAGTGTGTCAAGAACTGTTTTTTGTGCCAGCCCGCCCAATAATAGTCTTGTTGAGTCGGCTTTGGGGTCGCACCCTACAACCATTACATTTTTTCCCAGTTCGGCAAGACCTGCTACTGTATTCTGAGTTGTTGTTGATTTACCAATTCCTCCTTTTCCATAGATAGCTACTTTTCTCATTTTTAACCCTCCGAGTTAGTGTTGATTTAAAAATTTGTATTTGACTTTTAATTAAACTAAGAGTGTGCCACAATACTGTCTGTTAAAAGGGTTTTGTTTGTAAAGTTCATATATATAGCGTTTTATGAGGATTATTATGAGAAAGTGGATGGTAACTACGGACGTTTTTTCTACAAATGCGTTCAGCTTTGGTGGCGATCCTACAATTATGTAGAAAATCGGGCGCTTTTACGCCGGGAAATACAAATGCTGGTTTGGTAGCAAAACAGAATATATTATCTTAGGGCGCAAATAACTCCTTATTAGAAGGCTCTCCAGTAAAATGAACGGTGTTGTATAGAACTTGGAAAATATTCATTTTGTTATTTTTTACAGTTGCTGTGTCTGTTTGTGCGCAGGACAATGGTATTTTTAAAACTTCGCTGACTATTCTGGATGGATTGTCACACAATAATGTCACCTCTATTGCAAAAGATCATCATGGATTTATGTGGTTCGGGACAGAAAACGGACTAAATAAGTATGACGGGTATAATTTTCGGTTACAATATCCTTCGGAGAACCCTAAAGGCGCATTTTTAAGTCCGTCGATTGAATGCCTGTACATCGATTCGGGAAAGAATATGTGGATAGGTACCCGCTCGGGAGGTATTATCAAGTATAATTTGCAGTATGAAACATACACGCAATTCCCTTACTGTGCCGGAAGTGCAAACTGCGTGAACGATCAAAGGGTTATTTCTTTTTGTGAAGACAGAGATTCAAACCTTTGGGTGGGCACATGGCTGAATGGAATGAGCAGGTATGATTACAGAACAGGAAAGTTTGAACATTACAATTATTATAAAGAAAGAGGCCGGAGCAATATCGGGGACATTATTGTATTAAACGACGGCAGTGTTTACGGGGCAGGTTATTTTGGGCTGTGGAAATACAATAAGGAGCTTAATAGAATAGACAGCATTACCTTAAGTGGGGTACAAAAAGGAAAAAAAGGTTATGTTGGTTTCATAAGTCTGTTGGAAGATACCCTCCGAAAAGTTATTTGGGTCGGAAGTTGGGAAAACGGCCTGATCGAATACAATTACCTCACAGGTAAAATGGTTCAGCACTTACCGGAAAAGGAGCAGATTGTAAATAACCCGGGAATATTAAATGTTTATTCATCTTTTCTAACAACAGATGGTGAACTGTTGGTTGGCACCTGGGGGGCAGGGCTTTGGAAGTATGACTATAACCGGCAGGCCTTTACAAAAATAGAAATAGAACTTCCGGGCAAACAGGTGGTCGACGTTGTAACCGACATTTTTGAAGATGAAAACAAAATATTATGGATTTCCACCCAAAAAAACGGGATAGTTAAGTTAAATAAAACCCTGCAGCTTTCAAATGAATATATAAACTGGGAGGTAAGTAACCCGAGGGTTATATCGGCTACTGAAGATAAAAACGGAGATATTTTTGCCGTTACCGAGGTGCATGGTATGTTTCGTATATCGGAAAAAAACAGCGTTGAACCGGTTTTGACAATGTGGGGGAACCAGGTGCATGAATCTTATATGGTCCATGTTATGCAGGATGATAAGGTATGGGTGAGCGGGAACTGCAATCTTGTACGAAGTGTATAAGGAAAATAACACTCCGAAACTTAAGCCTCTGCATCTGATTTATGATATCCCCAGGCTTGAAATCTGTAAAATTAGTTCTGTGGTGGAGGATGATTCCCTGGTTTACCTGGGAACGTTGGAAAATTCACTGTATCTGTACGTAAGGGACAGTTTAAGCCTTAAGAGGGTGAAACGCTTTGAGGTTAGCCCCCGGGACAAAGGAAAGCTCCAAAATGAGGCCATAAATGATTTGATGAAAGATTCTAAAGGGAGAATATGGATTGCAACTAGTGGTGGGCTGCACTTCCTGAACCAGCAGAAAGAGATAGTGCACAGTGTTGAGTTTTTAACCGGGGAAGCGTCTTTAACGTGCAGTTATGTAAATTTTGTTTATGAAGATGGTAAAGGCCGTTTCCTGGTGGGGACTTCATGTGGTTTAAATGTACTGCGCGAGGTTGATGAAGGAAAGTTTGAGGTGAGAAAGTACAGGATTAGTGAAGGGCTGCCGGAAAATCATATATATTCAGTGGAAGAAGATACGAATAACTTTTTGTGGTTTAATACAAAGAACAGTATAACTAAATTTAATATTGATTCAGGTACTTTTGTTAACTTTTATAATAGCGATGGCATTGAAATGCTTCCCCTTGGGACCGTTAGTGTTAAAAGGAAAAATGGAAAAATTAGTTTTTTCTCGTCGCAAGGTTTTATTAATGTGGATCCGGCACGTCTGAAGAAGGCTTTTCGCCCGAACCGGTTGAAGATTGAATCCCTTAATATTTTGAACGAAGAGGTAAGCCCGGGAGAAAAATATTCCGGCAGGGTTGTATTGGCAAAGTCGGTGAATGATATTGGCCATTTTAAGCTAAGCCATAAAGAAAATGAATTCTCTTTTATGCTGACATATTTGAATTTTAGCCCGAGGAGAAGGCACCACTATTCTTATAAACTGGAAAATTACAATGACTCCTGGGTTAATATTGGAGAACGGAGACATGTTTCCTTTAACAATTTAAAAAGTGGCGAATATGTTTTTCGGGCAAGGGCATTGGGCGAAGACGGCTCCTGGTATGAGCTGGACAGGCCAATTCAAATATCTGTATTGTCTCCCTGGTGGAAAAGGTGGTACGCCATGTTGTTGTTTTTCATCATAAGCGTTGGTGTATTGCAACTGGTAAGGTATAATATTAAAAATCAGGCAAGGCTCCAGCAAAATATAGAGAGGCTTAGGGTAATGAGCCGTAGGGAGCAGGAAGTAAATGAAATTAAATACAAGTTCTTTACAAATATTTCTCACGAATTGCGGACCCCGCTCACACTTATTTTGGGACCCTTGAATGAAATATTAAAAAATAAAGAGAAATACGGGCTCTCACACCAGTTGGACAATAAAATTCAGATTATTGAAAAAAATGCCAAGCGGTTGCTGAGGCTTGTAAATCAATTGCTGGATTTCAGGAAGTTCGAAACCGGAAACCAAAAAATATTAGCCAGCAGGGCTGATATTGTTGAACTTGTGAAAGAAACAGTATACACTTTCTCTGAACTTGCCCGACAGAATGATATTAGCCTTACAACACAGGTAACTGCAAAGGATACCGTTATCTGGTACGATCCCGAAAAACTGGAGGTCATTTTAAATAACCTTATTTCCAATTCATTTAAATACATACTTGACAACGGGGAAATAAAAGTAATTATTGATGAAGATTCCGAGTACCTAATTTTAAGGGTTGTGGACAACGGGAAGGGAATTCCGGAAGAGGATGTGTCAAGTATTTTTAACCGTTTTTATCAGGTTGAAGGTTCAAGCCGGTACGGAAGTTCGGGTATTGGGCTCGAATTGGTAAAGCAATTTGTAGAATTGCACAAAGGAAAAATTGAAGTCTCCAGTATACCATTTAAGGAAACAGAATTTACTTTACGTTTCCGGAAGGGGGATGGGCATTTTAAGCCGCATGAAAAATCCTATATGGGATACCGGAAGCGGGAAGAGGTTCTGCTTTCTAAAAAAGATTTGGCTAACAGCAGGGCACAGAAAAAGGAACAGGCAGAAGCACGCGTATTAATTATTGAGGACAATAAGGACATCCGTGAATACCTGGAAGATTTATTATCGGAAAACTACATAACAGAAACAGCTAAAGATGGGATGGATGGCTATACAAAAGCCATAAATACAATACCGGATATAATAATATCTGATGTTATGATGCCTGAACTGGATGGATTTGAACTTTGCAGAAAGCTAAAGGAAAAAGAGAAAACAATGTTGGTCCCGATTATTTTGCTTACCGCTAAACCCGTTGAATACTATAAAACGTTTGGAATAAGGGCCGGGGCAGATGACTATCTCTCAAAACCTTTTGATCCTGAACTTTTATTGGAAAAAATATCATCAATATTAAAATCAAGAAAAATTTTAAAAGACCATTATGCAAGTGTTGTTAAAGTATCGGGAACAGAGATTGAAATTACCCCTTCCGAAGAGAAACTGATAAAACAAATTATAGAAATTATTGAAGAAAATATCTCCAGTGAGGAACTTGATGCCGGTTTTATTGCCAATAATTTGAACATGAGTAGATCCTCTTTATATCGGAAAATGAAAAAAGTGTCCGGTTATTCCATTAACCAGTTTATAAGAAAAATAAGATTGGAAAGAGCGGTTCAGTTGCTGGAAGACAAAAGTAAAACAATTTCGGAGGTTGCCTTTGATGTAGGCTTTAACGATCAAAAATATTTTAGGGAGATTTTTTCGCAACAATTTGGGGCAAGCCCTTCGGAATATAGAAAAAAACAGCTGTAAAATGGCCGCGGGGTGTCATTTGGTTAAGTTCAATTGTTTTATATTCAAGGTGTTATTTGGAGTGCAACAAATCCCCCCTTTATTTAAAACATAATTCCCCCATTAAGTTAAGGGGGCTGATTACTTTTACGGCGCTTAAAATGTCAGGGACTAACAAGCAAATGTGTGAGTTTTTATTTTTTGTTCTGTAGAACTAACTAAATGAAAATTATATATTAACTAACACTCTAACTAAATGAAAATCAGAATTTATCTGTCAGTCTTGCTGGTGGTTGCTATTTTCTTCTCGTGCGAAAAGGAAGATGCTGTTACACCACAGAACTTAGCAAAAGAAGATGCTTTTGCTAGTGCAATTGATCCTTCTACTCCAATAAGCGCATATTATAAAACCGTTGTTCCTTCTGATGTACCGGGCTTAAAAGCCGCCAATGTTGGTAAATATAAACTTGTGTTCAGCGATGAGTTTGATGGCGGTACACTGGACGAAACCAAATGGAGTAAAAATTATCCTAACTGCTGTGGTTTTGGTAAAGGTGGCCATACACACAATCATAATGCATGGATGGCTGAAGAGAATGTTTCCGTATCCGGGGGCAACCTGGTAATTACCGCTAAAGCAGAAAGGCACCCTGATGCTCCCGAGTCTGTAAATCAGGGAGGAAAGAAACGTGTACTGAAATACCAGGCGGGAGCTGTCCATACCAAGGGGAAATTTGAATTTACTTACGGCTATATGGAAGCCAGGGTTAAATCTACCCGGGCAAGGGGTTCATGGCCGGCATTCTGGACCTTAAATAAATCAGGGGGATGGCCTCCTGAAATTGATATTCTGGAAATACCTGTTAAGGACAAAAATGCGCATAAAGTTCACCACTTCTATTATCATTACGGGCCAAACTGGAAAGAAGAGAAATCGTTCGGGAGCAGTAAGAATGAGAATAAAAACCTAAGCGCAGCATTTCATAAATATGCCTGCGATTGGGGCCCAAACTACATGAAGTTCTATTTTGACGGAAAGCTGGTCGGTTCATATTCCGGCAGGGACGAATGCAAGCAAGGGTATAAAATGTTCCTGCTTCTTAACCTTGCCGTTGGTGGCTGGGGAGGCAGCGTAACAGATCCTTCTGCATATCCTGATGATTATGTAATTGACTGGGTAAGGGTTTATCAGAAGAGATATTTTGTGATAAAAAACAGAAAAACAGGCAAATGTCTCCGGGTGAGGGATGGTGCTACTTTGGACAATACGCAGATTGTAACTTACGACCAACAGAATGACTGGGAGTCAGAGCATTTTTGTTTTCCTTATATAGGTGGTAAAAGGTTGATATTTAGCCGTGCTGCCGATATGGTTTTAAGGCCTGAAGACGGAGGCAGTGCGAATAATACAAATGTGGTGATAAACAAAAATGAAAACTGGGCAGCCCAGAAATGGGTGCTGGTAGATGCCGGTAATGGTTATTATAACATTAAGAACAGTAAAACCGGAAAATACCTTCAACCTTATAATGGAGAAAGTGCCAATAATACGAATGTTGTCATTCACGAAGCCAATAACGATAAGTTAACCCAGTGGGAGCTGATACCAGTGAATTAACTTCAGGTTGAAAAAAATTTTGACCCTAACTAAATATAAACCGGGGGCCGTTCTAATTGGAACGGTCCTTTTTTATTTAAAAGAAGGAGGGAAGAGAAGTTCCGGTTGTCAAAGGGTGAGCTTGCAGGCAGGCTTTTCATGCGAGAAACCGTAATTCAATTTTCAGTCTTGATTTATTTCGTGTCACCCTGCAATTTAAGGTTCAGTTTAAGCCGGCAGTTTTATACTGATTTTTGTTCCCCTTAACACTTTGCTTTCTACAATTATTTTACCATTGTGCCTGTCAGTAAATTCTTTACATAAGATAAGGCCGAGGCCGGTCCCTTTTTCATTTTCGGTTCCGGCAGTAGAAAAATTCTCGTCTATTTTGAATAATCTTTTAATGTTCTCTGGTTTTATTCCTATTCCGGTGTCCGAGACCGAAAGCGTTACGGTGTCATTCTCCTGTAGGCTTTTAATTTCCACAGAGCCACCCTTAGGCGTAAATTTAATGGCGTTTGATATAAGGTTTCTCAGGATGGTATGTATCATTTGTTCGTCGGCGGTAACTTTTAGTTCTTCGGGCGAGTTATACGACAATACTATCTTTTTTTCTCTGGCAATATGTTCGAATAGTGAAATATTGTTCATTACAATCGTTTTCAGGTCAAGCTTTTTAGGGTTAAAACTTATCTCTCCGGTTTGCATCCTGGCCCAGTCGAGCAGGTTCTCAAGCAGGCTAAACCCACTGGTTGCAGAATCATGTATAAGGTTAACAGTCCTATGGTATTCTTCAATATCATATGAACTTCTGTACTCAATTAATAGCCTGGATAACCCCAATATGCTGTTGAATGGAGATTTAAGATCATGGGCTATAATGGAGAAAAACCTGTTCTTTGTAGCGATTAACTTTTCAAGCTGAAAGTTTTTGTCGGATAGTAATTTCTTTGCGAGCAAGCTTTGCCTGAAAGCAAGTAAGGTGAAAACCATCAATGAAAAAATCAGGGCAATAACCAATAACAGGATAATCCGGTTTTTATGCTGTTTTTTTATTTCAAACTCTTTTTTCTCTGTTTCATACATCACCATCAGCCTGTTCAATGCAACAATGTTGTCTTTTTTATATTGATGCTTTACAAGGTTTTCACTGCGATTTTCTATTTCGTATGCCCTTTTAAAATCCCCTTTGGCATAATATGTCTCGGAAAGGTCATCCAGGGCATAAATTATGCAGGAATTAAAGCCATGTTTTTGTGCCAGTGCTAAATTTCTGTCATAATATAACAGAGCACTGTCGTATTTTCCGATCTTTTGATACGTATCACCGATATCATTCAGGTTATTTACCAGGTAAAACATGTTGTTACAGGCTTTATTTATTTTATAGGCCTTTTTATAATAGTTGCGGCTGGTTATAAAAAGCTCTGTTTTTTTTTCGGGGGAATTTTCGTCCTGGCCCAGGTCTTCATAAATGCTGGCTATGTTTTCACTGCTTAAAGCAATATATTCTTTCAGGTTGTTTTCAGTAGCCATGTTATAGGCGTATTTGTAATACTTAAATGCCGAATCCTGCAGTAGGGCCTTTTTGCCCCCGGTTTCAATCTCAGATTCCTTTTCAAAAATATATCCCAGCACATTGTACGATTCTGCGATTTTGGGTTTAAGCCCAAGTTTTGTATATGTACTTAAGGCATTTAGTGCGTAGTGAATGCCGCTTTTAACCTGATTTGACTGATTGTAAATGTAAGCAATAGAGAGAAGTAAATCTGCGTGTAGTTTTTTAGATTTTATATTGTAATTCTTTAATATAATGAAGTGTTCGCCTAAAGCCGCTTCGTAAAAACCAGTCATGCAGTAGCTTTTGCCTTTCAGTATCGTGCCTTTAACAATCGCTTCATTATCAGTAGTTTTATTGGCAATTTTTATGCTTTCATTTATATAATATATGGCCGAATCGTGTTTGTTCTGATTCATGTATACCTGGCCAATTTTTTGCAATAAATAAATCGATTTCTTTTTGTCCATATGTTTCAGTTCGGCAAAAAGACTGTCCGCCAGGTTATTCATTTGACCTGTTGCCAGGCACGAACAGAAAAGTGAGATAAAAACCGGAGCAATAAACATCAATCTTATTTTAGGGAAATAAGTTGTTGTAACCATCTTGTCTTTTCGAAATTGGTTTTTACCCATCAAAGATATACAATAGTCATTAGAAATCATTTTTGTTAAATCCCCGTAAATGTTTTTTTGGGGGAATTTGGGGCGTGTATGTATGCTTTTTCCGATGTTGAGGCTTTTTGATATTGTATTTTGAGGTTGGCAAGCTGGTTGTGTGGCTTGTCATATGAATTGAAATATCATGTTGTATTATGTTTTAAAACGGCATGAATGTGATTTATGTAAGCTGTATTTCTATTAATAAATATGTCAGGGCACTTTTTTTGTCTCACTGGAATGTGGCTTTGTGTGCATGAAAAAGCCCGAACAACTCCTTGCAGAGAGTTCAGGCTTTTAAGTCACACGCTTTTTAATAAACTAACAACATTAACCCATTTTTATTGGTATTTGACCCGGCAAAAGCAGTTTGCTTTTTAACCCCCGGTGTTTACTTTTTATCCTGGTTTGGTACTTTAAACCGTTTAGAATCTATCTTATATTTTTTTATTCTTAGCCCCATTATTCGCTCCGTAATTCCAAGTTGTTCGGCGGCTTTGGAAATATTTCCTCTTTTTAGCAGGAGGGTTTCTACAATCATTTGTTTTTCAACCCGCTCAATTATGGCATTCAGGGTACCGTTCGATTCTGTTCCCGACGATGAGGCCGTTTGTAAGGTTGGAGGAAGGTTGTGGGAGCGTAAAACGCCATCGGTACTCATTATGCAGGCGCGTTCAATACAGTTTTCCAACTCCCTGATATTGCCGGGCCAGTGATATACCATCAGCATATCAATTGCAGAAGAGCTGATACGCTTAATCTGGGTGTAGTTCTCTTTGTTGCTTTTTTGTATAAAATGATCGACCAGGGAGGGGATATCGTTAATCCGTTCCCTTAAGGGCGGAACATAAATAGGAAAAACATTCAGCCGATAAAATAAATCTTCTCTGAATTCACCTTTTTTAATTTGTTCTTCGAGGTCTCTGTTTGTTGCGGTAATTATCCTTACGTTGGCTTTTATCGTTTCTGTTCCCCCAACTCTTTCGAACTCTTTTTCCTGCAATGTCCGAAGTAATTTTACCTGTGTTTGCGATGGGATATCGCCAATTTCATCCAGAAAGAGTGTTCCCCCTTCGGCCAGTTCAAACCTGCCCTTTCTTTGTTTGTCGGCACCGGTAAAAGAACCTTTTTCGTGTCCGAACAACTCGCTTTCAATCAGGCTTTCAGGTAGGGCAGAGCAATTTATTTTAATAATAGGTTTCTCACTTCTGTTGCTATTATAGTGTATGGCATCGGCTATCAACTCTTTTCCGACACCGCTTTCGCCACGAATTAAAACGGTTGCATTTGTGTTGGATACACGTTCTATTAATTTATAGACTTCATGCATCTTTCCGGAATTGCCGATAATGTTTGAAGGGATAAGCCTGTTTTTTAGTTCAAGTTGCAGGTTTAAGTTTTCCTCCTTCAACCGGTCCAGTTCTTCAATCCTGTCTTGCCGGACGCGCACAGCCTGGGCAATCATGCTCCCTATAATAGAAAGCACTCTTGCATATTCGTTTAAATCATTTTCTTCCGTATAGGTAATGTCAACGCTAAGTGTACCGCTTATTTCTTCTTCGGCTTTAACCGGAACGCATATAAAAGAAATGTGTTTCCTGTCGGCCGTAAGCATACGTGATTTTGTCTTATTTAAATAGGTGGAGTCTTTTAAAATTCGGGGAATAATAACCGGGCTGCCTGTTTTTACAACCCTTCCAATAGCCCCTTCTCCAATCTGATAGACGCCCCTGGCTTTTGCTTCACTGCTTAATCCGTAGCCCCGCTCAAGGGAAATACTGGAGTTTTCCCTGTTGAGTATACTAATGATAGCTCTTTCTGCATTCAGGTAGCGTGCGGCAATGCTTAATATGTTGTCAAGGACCTGCTTGATATTCATGGTATTGTTAAGCATGGTGCTAATCTCGAAAAGCATGGGTAATTCCGCGTTTCCGTAGCATTCACGTCCAGACTTGAGGCATTTGTGTGGCGAATCTATCATTATTACCTCCTTCGGTTTGAAATAATAGTTCAAATATAAAATCTTTTATTTAATATTTGGGGGTTGTTGTTGCGAAAAAGATAAAATATTCAGTTTTTGTGTTTGTTTGTTAGGGGGTGCCTTGTAATTATTAAAGTTAATGTTTGGTGTTTGTTCTTTTTTGAAGGGGGTGTTGTTTTTATGTCTGTTTTTGTTAAAGGCTTATTATTAAATAACTTTGGCCTTTGCAAAAAATCGGAAAGATGCATCATAAATTAGGGCTTATATTTCTTTTATGCGCACTTGCTTTAGGCGGGGCAGGTGCTCAGACGGAATCTTCAGATTCGCTGAATTCATACTCTAAGGGGCGCCTGGTTGTGGCAATGGGTGGTTTTATAAACTCAGGGACGAACGATCATATAAGTTCTGTAAGCGAATCGAAACAGTTTTCCAATAGTTATTCTTTTGACATCAGGTTAGCAAAGGCAATTGTGGATAAAGTGACATTGGGGCTCTGGTTAACAACTAAGAAAGAACAAAGCAACAGGGTGGTTGACAGTAAAAGGGAAACATTAACGCTCGGCCCTTATGCGTCATTTTATTTAGGTGATAACAAAAGTGGGGGACTGTATTTGTCAGCTGCAGTAATGTTTGCAAACTATTATGAAAGAAACACCATGCAGGTCCAGGCAGTAAATATTGATGAATCGGCCAGTGGTATGGGCTTGGCTTTTATGGGGGGAATAGGTTATACTTACGTGATGAAGCGCAGGGTTGGCTTTGAAGTCGGGTTAAACTATCGTTATGCCTATTATGATGCAAAGGTCGATGACAAAGTTGCAAATATAGTTGAAGGTAAGGATATTGTACTTACGGATTTTATTTTTCGCTTTGGTTTTGTTGTTTTATTTAACTCGTTGAAAAAGTGAAAAAATACGTAGCAATTTTATTATTGGCCGGGTTTTCTGTGCTGCTTGTTTCCGGACAGGAAAAAGAACCGGCTATATTGCAGACAGATACATTAACTGTACTTAAACGCACAGATATTGTCGGGATTCCCGTTTTGTTTTATACTCCGGAAACAAGTTTTGGTTTTGGGACCGGTGTCCAGTTTGTTTTTAATAACCTGATAAATGTGTTCAATTCCCGCTTATCAGATATGATGGTAACTGCGGTTTACACAACAAAGAAACAATTTCTGCTTGATGCAAGGCCCCAGATTCATATTTACGACGGACAGTTTTATATTGACGGTGTGTTTCAGTACAGGATTTTTCCAAATTTGTTTTGGGGTATTGGCAACCATACGGTAGAAAAGGAACAGGAAGAATATAGTATGGAAACCATTAAGTTTGAAGCCACTATATTGAACCGGATCCCTCCGTCGCTAAACTTTGGTTTTGAATATAATTTTGAACATCATATTATAGTGAACAAAGAACAGGAAGGGGCAATAAAAAACGGTAACATACCAGGGGCTTCAGGGGCAAGGATATCTTCGTTGTCGATGGTGTATAATTTCGATAACAGGGATAATGTTTATTCACCATTCTGCGGCAATTATTTTCAGATGAAGGCTGGTTTTTCAAGTTGGGTACTTGGCGGGACTTTTAGCTATAATAAATATATACTGGATTTAAGAAAATACTTTCCTGTTACAAGGAATAGTGTTTTGGCGTGTCAGCATTATATGGAGCTGACATTTGGGGATGCCCCCTTTCAGGCCAAGCCTTGGTTGGGCGGGGGAGAAAGAAACAGGGGCTATTATAAAGGGCGGTATATCGATGATCAGTATTATACCATTCAGACAGAGTTTCGGTGGCGTTTTTTGCCACGTTGGATAATGGTAGCTTTTGCTTGTGGGGGAGAAGTTGCCGATCTGCCTGGCAACTTATATGATGATATAAAAACCAGCTTTGGTGGAGGTGTAAGGTATAAAATTTCAAAAAAAAGCCCTGCATTGGTGCGTTTCGACTACGGTTATGGCGGAGATGGCAATTATGGTTTTTACTTTGGAATAAATGAGGCGTTTTAGGTCGTGCTAACACCATGTATGTTAAATAATGGGGTGTTGATGTTTTTTTGCCGGAAGGCTTGCCCAAAAGAGTTGCCCGGATTAATAGCCCGAAAATATTAAACTCTGTTTATTCATATGCGTTTGGATAGTTTATTTATGCTGGAAAATAATATCTTTGTGCACTGGTTTAGAATGGACATGGCATGAAGAATATTAGGAATTTTTGCATAATTGCACACATTGATCACGGAAAGAGTACTTTGGCTGACAGGCTGCTTATGACTACCCAGACCCTGTCAGAAAGAGATTTTCAGGATCAGGTGCTGGATAGTATGGATCTCGAAAGGGAAAGAGGGATCACCATTAAAAGTCATGCCATTCAGATGGAATACCTTCATGAAGGTGAAAAGTACAAGTTAAACCTGATTGATACCCCGGGGCACGTTGACTTTTCTTATGAAGTATCGCGTTCTATTGCTGCCTGTGAAGGGGCCCTCTTAATTATTGACGCAACACAGGGAATTCAGGCCCAGACTATATCAAACCTGTACCTTGCTATTGAGCACGATTTGGAGATTGTCCCCGTCCTGAATAAAATGGACATGCAAAATGCCATGCCGGAAGAGGTCAAGGATCAAATTGTGGATTTAATTGGCTGTGACAGGGACTCCATTATTGAAGCAAGCGGTAAAACAGGGCTTGGGGTCGATAAAATACTTGAAGCAATTATTAGCAGGATACCCGCACCGGTTGGAGATCCCGAAGCGCCATTGCAGGCTTTGATCTTCGATTCAGTGTTTAACTCCTTTCGGGGGATTTTTGCCTATTTTAAAGTAGTAAACGGGACCATAAATAAAAGGGATATGGTTAAGTTTATGGCAACAGGCAAGGAATACGATGCCGATGAAATAGGCGTTTTGCGTTTGAACCCGGATCCGCGCAACGAATTAAGTGCCGGCGATGTGGGGTACATTATTTCAGGGATAAAAACAGCCCGGGAAGTTAAAGTGGGAGATACCATCACCCATGTGGAAAGGCCCTGTGAAGAAGCAATTTCCGGATTTGAAGATGTTAAACCAATGGTTTTTGCCGGAATTTATCCGGTTGATTCCGACGACTATGAAGATTTAAGGGCCTCCATGGAGAAGTTGCAGTTAAATGATGCTTCGTTGGTTTTTGAACCGGAGTCTTCAGCAGCCTTAGGGTTTGGTTTTCGATGCGGTTTCCTTGGCTTGCTCCATATGGAAATTATTCAGGAGCGCCTTGACCGTGAATTTAACATGGATGTTATTACTACCGTACCAAACGTTTCGTTTAAGGTATTGCAAAACGACGGCGAAGCTATCGATGTTCACAATCCGTCCGGTTTGCCCCATGTAACAAAAATAGATCGGGTTGACGAACCTTATATCCATGCTCAGATAATTACCCATAGTGACTATGTGGGGCAGGTAATGAATTTGTGTATTGACAGGCGAGGGACCCTTAAAAATCAGTCATATCTTACAAGCGACAGGGTTGAAGTGACTTTTGAAATGCCCTTGGCCGAAATTGTATTCGATTTTTACGATAAGTTAAAAAGTATATCTAAAGGATATGCCTCATTTGATTATCACCAGATAGGATATCAAAAAGCAGATTTGGTAAGGCTGGATATCCTGTTGAATAGCGAAATGGTGGATGCCCTTTCTGCTCTTATTCACCGCGATCATGCATATACATTTGGAAGAAGGATATGCGAAAAGCTTAAGGAGCTGATTCCAAGACAGCAGTTTGATATTGCGATTCAGGCAGCTATTGGGGCAAAAATTATTGCAAGGGAAACTGTAAAAGCAGTCCGGAAAGATGTAACGGCAAAATGTTACGGTGGAGATATCACCCGTAAAAGAAAGCTGCTCGAAAAGCAGAAAAAAGGAAAAAAACGGATGCGTCAGGTAGGAAATGTAGAGGTGCCCCAGTCTGCTTTTCTGGCAGTGCTAAAACTTGATTAATTTTTACAGCCCTCCTGCTGGCCCTTGTTTTGCTTTTTAATAGGCTCTGGACTTTTAACGAATTTGTGTTAACTTTCAGAAACATAAATCATAAAATCTTACACTTGAAATGAAAGCAAAACTTTTGGCTTTAATAACTGCCCTGCTATTAACCTATACAATTTCTGCCCAAAAACCGGATATTTCAAAGCCAATTCTACAGAAATCCGATGTTGAAAGGTTCATTAAGAATTTTAATAGCATTAAAAATGACTTTGAAGCATTGCATGTCGATTTTAAACCGGAAAGTGATTATCAGGCTTCTCTGGAAAACCTTAGAAATGCAGAAGAAGTAAATAAAGTGTTGCAAAAGTATGGCTACGCCGGTTTTGTAGACTTTTCCACAAAAGCGTGGGCAATAACCGCAAGTTATGCCAGCATAAAAATGGGGTCTGGTTCAAACCCGGAGATGGAACAGCTCATGAAGCAGGTAGATGAAAACCCAAATATGACGCCGGAGCAAAAGAAACAGGCAAAAAAACAAATGATGGCCGCAATGGAAAGTATGCAAAAAGCATTTAGTTCTTCTGCAAATAAAGAAGATATAGAAACAGTACGCCCCTTTATTAAAAAATTAGAGGCTGTTTTTGAAGAACCTCCCCTTTAATTAGAGGTCGTCCATAAACGCAGGAGTCTGAACTAGAAAGTTCAAATGCAAGGCGTGCGAACGGATGCCGAGACATCGGCACAGCTCTTGTACACCATTAAAATATATTACAGGGTGAAAAACCATCAGACTGAAAAGATCGGATGAATACAACCTGGACTGTGCATTCAAAATCATTAAATCAACAGCCTTTCGCGTTATTACCTTTAGGCCTTTTCTCCCCGACGAAAACATACCCTCCTTTTCCACTTTCTCCTTAATTCAGGCACCAAAGGTGCGAAACCCCTGTCCTCTCCCGATAGTTAGGGGCTAGGTATTGGGTGTTAACTCCTAATTCCTAAGCCCTAATTTCATATGTTCCTTTTAAACGCTCAAATATCAGTAATTGAAGCCGGTGTAAATTCAGTACATAATATTCCTACCTGCTTTAAAATTAGCGCTGTTGTTGTTTTTATTTCACTGGAAGGGCACTTAATTAAAAAACTGCATTGATAATCTCCGGTTTCAGGTAATGGATAATAGTCCATCGAACTGACTTCTAATCTTTTTTTATTTAATAACGATAGAATTTTAATAACAGAATTTAAGTTGCCATCTGTTGTAGCCTTAATTTGAAATTGATTTTCCATCCTTTTCCTCCTTTTAGTAAATTTTTAAATCAGAATGAACAGGAACCGGAAAGTCAAACTGTTCCTGAACCGAAGCGGACCGATATCCCCGGGGTTTATTGCCCTTAAAAGCAGAAAGCCTTTCCCGTACACGGGAAAGGCTTTCTGTTATTGCACTTATTATCCCGCTCACCCGGTTTGGTGAATGATAATAATTACAATAATTATGAGGTTTAATAAACTGTTCATCTGACTACATCGTAAAAAAAAACCTCCCCGGTTTTCCGGGAAGGCTTTGTTTATATCTTATTTTATCCAAAACATTCCCGCTTGTTAACTTAAGTCAACAATAATGGAAATAATAATGGATAGGTTCCTGTTCATAATTCAATAATATCTGGTTCAAATTTGTAAATAATAGGGGTAGATATCCATGATTCTTATCATGCTTTGTCGGTTTCAAAGAATATACCGGGAAGGGGGCTTCTTTTCTCTCTAAAAAAGGTTTACAGGGACCAACCGGAATTATAGGGTTGGCCCTGGTGCAAACCTAAAACAAAAATTCTACTGTACCCTATGTAAAGCGTTTTGTTTATTCTTGGTTCTATACGTTGTTTTTAGGCTTGTTGAAAGTACATTTATTGGATGCTTGTTCTTTTAAATTTTAAAACTTTTGTATGGTACTTAATTTTTATCGGTTTGGTTAACTTGCTCGTTTTAATATAAGACACTTGAAAATAATTAATGGGTGATCCAATCATAAAAAAAATTTGGGGGACAACAACAAACTGGGCATAAGACTTTCCTGTGCCCCAATCTGAGAGGGTGTTTTTACGAAATAGTCAATTAATATTATTATAGGCTGTCCATAAACGAAGTGGATCCATGAACACCTTTATGCAATAAAAGCAAAGTGATTAAAAGATAATTTGAAGAAAATCAGTCTTATCGTGTATTGAGTTGTAAATATGGTGTTGTATATTTTGTCTCATTTTTTTATTTCTACAAGGCACGCTTTGCAAAGCGTAGCCATAGCTATGGTTAAGAACCGGAACGCAGTAGAAAGGGAAAAAAGGCTTAAAATTAAACACTGTTGTTTATGAT
This sequence comes from Bacteroidales bacterium, assembly GCA_965230395.1. Classification (GTDB taxonomy): domain Bacteria; phylum Bacteroidota; class Bacteroidia; order Bacteroidales; family UBA10428; genus UBA10428. The sequence continues at coordinate 5,906,213 of CBDDKV010000002.1, read as the reverse complement.
TTGATGCACTAGTATTTGCTGTTTTTGAAAAACATCGTTTTCTTAGTGTCATCATATAAAAGGTATTTAATTAGTGGCTGCAAGAAAACTATTCATTTTGAAAGTCTTTCTCAAGAAGACTCCAAAGACAAGGCTTTATTCACAAGCTGATTTATTTTTATAGGTGTTCATGAAGTCGGTTCGAAGTTTTGAAAATCAAGAAGTCCCGAAGCTTCGGGATGGATGTTTTCAAAACAAGAACGTTTAGTTCACGAACATCATTGAATATTTTATTTTTGTGAGTAATTTGGAGTTTTCTTGCAAAGACTAATTACATTAGTGAAAATATAATAAAGTAAATTCTTTAAAAATCTATATTTTAGAGAATAAAAAAAGGACACCGAATGGATTATACGGGAGAAGATCTCTCTTTTAAGATAACTGACAGAAATTCTTATAAAAAGATTTTTAATCTATATTATAAATCGTTGGTCCTTTTTGCATCTAAATTTATTAAAGATCCTGGAGATGTGGAAGATCTTGTTCAGGACTCCTTTGTGGCACTGTGGGAGAACAGAAAGAACCTTAAAACGGTTAACTCGGTCAAGGCATATCTGTACACCACACTGCGAAATAAATGTTTAAATTTTTTAAGGCACTCCAAGCATGTTAATTCATATATAGAAGCATTAAAAGATCTTGAGAATTACATCGACTTTTCAAAGGAACTGATAAAAGAAGAAACATTCCGGCTTTTTTATCAGGCAGTTAACGATTTAAGCGAAAATGCCCGAAAAGTTATTATGTTAACATTGGAAGGCTACAAAAGGGACGAAATAGCAGAAAAACTCGGTATATCTACCGATACAGTAAAATACCATAAAAAATCGGCCATATTCAAACTAAAGCAAAAGCTTGGAGAGAACTTTTACATGTTAATTTTAATCGTATAACAGCTACAGGAAAACGCCGCTAACTGCGTTGTGCTGGTCAAGAAAAAAGTCATTTGCAGTCAGCAGGGGCCATTTTTTCCGACTGGGCAAGCCTTGTTCCTGTTTTTTTACAGCACCACAAAAACAATAGTGCCTTATTAATGACACGCATAATACAGCCTGTTAGTAAACTCGGATAAATTCCTTAGGAAAGGATAGCTACACTTTGTTAAAAAGCTATTTGCTTTATTTGATGTTGGGTAATATTAAAGCCGAAAACAGTAGGGGTTGAATATTTTGTATAAATTATAGAGTGCCCATCCATGAAAATTACAGAGGAGAAAGTAACAAAATAAACTTATCAGGCCCGTTCCCGGATCCTATGCGTCCCGGCATCCGGATCCTATGTGCCCCGGTATCGGGATCCTATGTGCCCCGGTATCGGGATCCTATGTGTCCCGGCATCGGGATCCTATGCATCCCGGCATCGGGATCGGTAATAGCCCCTTTCAGTTGGTCCCGGATCAGGAACCTAAAGGGGCAGTAACCCCCTGGCAGAGTGTTCGTAACATAGCATTTTTAACTCTTTTGTTTATACTTTTCTTTTTGCGCTGCAAAATTTGCCAAAAGGCAACAAAACAACATGTTTCATTTCAGGAAAACCAGCATTCTTGAGTGACATTTGACAGCACTTCGATTATCGCCCTGAACCCGGCTTCCCCTGTTATTGTATAGTGGAATTTTAAAAAATCCGGAGCTTGCCAGTGATATTCATGCCCTCTAAATAGTGTCTGTCTATAAACTCGGGAGTCTGGACTGGAAAGTTCAAATGCAAGGCGTGTGAACCGATGCCGAGATATCTGCACAGCTCTTGAACACCATAAAAATAAAATACCTGGTGAACCGAACGAAGAGAACTCTTGAACACCGTTAAAATAAATTACAGGGTAAAAAAAAACTAAACCGCATTCCCGAAGGACACGGACACTTTTAAAAATATAAAATATGTGAGTAACATGGACTTTATATACCGACTTTAAATACACGGTGTATTTATAAATAGCTAAAGCAGAATAGGTTTTTTTTATAAAAATTCTTACCTTAATGGAACAAACTCTCTTGCAGGATATGTTTCAAAAAAGGGGGGTGCTGTGTGCTGTTTTGCTTTTTTTGTGGTTTATTTCTTTTTTGTGGAGGGGTGATGGTGAGATTGGATGAAAATTCGTGGGGCAGGGGTGAGAAAAAAAGCACTTTATTGAAAAAAATAAAATTTTCTTGTTTTTTCACTACCCTTTTTTCTTTGTTATGTGTCACACTAAGAAAAAGAGAATAAATGATTTTAATCAGAAATACCATAGAAATTGCAGAATTAATTAACAAGCAATTGATAGGGGAAATCTCAGAAGAGGAAGAGAGCGTACTCAATCACTGGAGGAAGGATCCCGAAAACGAGCAGGTATTTAATCAGATCAAAGAAGGGCTTATTAAAGGTGAGCATTACAAAAAGTTCAAAAAAATAGATTTAAATAAAGGATGGCAAAACAACAAAAACCGTCTGAAACTGGATTTCTTTTGGTTAAACATCCGAAAATCGATGCAGGTAGCGGCAATTATAACACTTTTTATTGCTGTCTCAGGAGGTGTCTACGTCATACTTCCGAAAAAAACACCCACACCAACCATAGTTGAAACACCAATTGTGCCTGGCAAATCACAGGCAGCACTGACCCTTGCCGATGGTTCTGTTGTTAACCTTACGGACGACAGGCGGCAGATTGAGGAAGCAGGGGCAGAAATCAATAATTCAGGGGGGACTATAGCTTATACATCGAATAATGAAGATGTAACTGCAAGCGCTATGAATACGCTGGATGTTCCCCGTGGGGGCGAATACCGGCTAATACTCCCCGATGGTTCCAAAGTATGGCTAAACTCGGTAACCCGGTTAAAATATCCGGTCAGGTTTGACAAAAACCAGCGAAAAGTTTATGTAAAAGGGGAAGCCTATTTTGAAGTAAAGCATATCGACAACAAACCTTTCAAAGTAGTCACAGAAAACGGGGTAGAAATAGAGGTTTTGGGCACAAAGTTTAACATAATGGCCTACAACGATGCAGATAATATTGAAACTACCCTGGTTGATGGAGCTGTAAAAGTAAATACTGCGGATAATAAATCAGTGAAACTCGAACCCGGCGAGCAGGCCAGGGTTTCCGGAGCAAACTTTGATACAAAAGTTTTAAAGGTTAATACAGGCCTTTATACGGCCTGGACAAAGGGCCGGTTTGTGTTTGAACAGGAGACGCTTGAAAACATTCTGGCCAAATTAAGCCGGTGGTATGACTTTGATATTTTTTACCTGAACCCGGATGTTAAGAAAAAACGTTTTTCGGCCAACCTACGGCGATATGACGATATATCCTCTTTCATAAGGCTCTTCGCCCAGGGATCGGAGGTTGATTTAGTGGTCAACGATCGTACAGTACTGGTCAGGGAGCGCGTAAAGAAAGAGTGATGACTTGCACTAATTGAGAACCTATTTACCCAATAAATAAAGGGGGAACCGCCAATTCCCCAGGAGAATTAGTATAGTGTCGTACAGACACTTTAAGTAAAACTTAACAAGTAAATCTATGAAAAGAAAAATTACAAGAAGGGCTTATCCCCGGTGGGGTGAGACAAAAAGGATGCTGATGATTATGAAGGCCATGTTCATATTTCTCTGGATTGGTACCACACATGTATCGGCGACCCTTACTTATTCACAAGGGGTGAAGTTGACTATGAAGCTGAATGATGTAACGGTTGACCAGGTGGTAAAAGAGATCAAGAAGCAGAGTGAATTCGATTTTTTCTATGAATACGATTTGGTAGATGGCCTCAACAGGGTGAGTGTCGATGTTGAAGGTGCTTCTGTTGAAGAAATACTGACCATGTGCCTTCAGGGAACAAACCTTGATTATAAAATTCAGGACAAGGTGATCATTCTGGTCCCGGCAATTAAGCAGAAAGCGGAGGAAGTTCAGCCAGAGAAGAAAATCATAACCGGAACTATAGTGGATGAATCGGGTAACCCCTTGCCGGGTGCCAGTGTAATCATTAAAGGCACAAGTGCAGGTACGGTAACCGATCTCAGGGGCTATTTTGAATTAGAATTGACCGAAGGGGCTAAAATATTGGTAGTTTCATTTGTGGGGTACCTGACAGAAGAAATTGAAATTGGCCTGCGAAAAAGAATTGAAATGGCATTAACACCCGATTTGGTAAGCCTTGGCGAAATAGTAGTTACCGGTTACCAGACCATCTCTGCCGAGCGTGCTACAGGTTCTTTCGAGAACGTACAGGTTGAATCATTATTAGAGCAGAAAACCTCGGCAAATGCACTGGATTTGTTAGAAGGTGAAATACCCGGTTTATTGTATGAAAACATGGGGGAAGGTGAGCCCGCGCGTATTTCATTACGAGGCTTAGGTAACTTTAACCTTGATGACAGTCAGGTTGATGATCATGCCCCTTTGATTGTTTTGGACGGTTTCCCGATTAATGGTATGTCCGCAAAAGGAGATTTTAGAGGTAGTCATGTTGTTGATGTTATTGAAAAAATGAACCCCGCCGATATTGAAAACATTTCCGTACTGAAAGATGCAGCAGCAGCTTCTATCTGGGGCGCACAGGCAGCCAACGGGGTAATTGTAATTACCACTAAAAAAGGCAAAAAATCAGAGAGTCCACGGATCAGCTTTAATTCTTCCTTCTCTATTCGCGAAAAACCAAATTATTCCGATGCCTATGTGGCTTCGGTAGACGATCACCTTGAGCTGGATGAATGGTGGGCCGGTGCAGGTTCAGTTAGCGCCGGGGACAGAAAGGGAAGGACTTCTTCTAATGCTGATGGGATACAAGCCTATTACGATTATGCCAATGGTGATATTTCATTGGCCGAGAGGGATGCTATTATCAATGGCCTTAGGCAGAACTATTATATCAAAGAGTATAGCGATTTATTTCTGAGAAACTATACACAACAGCAATACAACCTGTCAATTAGCCAGGGTAACGAGAAGTACCAGTACCGTGTTGGCTTAAACTACCAGGACGAAAAAAGCGCTAATAAAGGGCAAGGCAACCAAAACTATGGGGCCCTTATCAATTTGTCAACCGAACTGCTAAAGGGGGTTAAGTTGAGTACCAAAGTTGGTTTTAGCAAGCGCGACGTTCAGAACAATGGTTTAAATAACATTAGCTCAAATAAGCCTTACGTCAGAATATTGGACGATAATGGCGATTATATTTCAATGACACACAGAACTCATCCAAGAATAGTAGATGAAGTATACCAAGAGCTGGAACCTTATTTGCCGTTCGATTGGGACTATAACCTGAAGAGGGAGTTTGATAACCTGGATAATAGCACCGAAGTAAGAAATACAGATTTCCAGGCCCGTCTGGATATTGATATTATAAAAGGCTTAAGGGCGGAGTTAAGCTATGATTATCAGTACGGAAGAAATGAAACAAGGGAATATGCCAGTGAGGAAATATGGGATGTAAGAACCGATATTATAAATTCAGCTGTTTATGAAGGCGGTATGCCAACCGGAAAGTTTATAATTGCCCCGGGGGGGGGGACCCTTGATGGCAACGCTTATGCTTCCTGGTCAAATACGTTCAGGGGAATGCTGAACTACAGCGGATACCTTGATGCCAATAAAGAACATTTTGTTACAGCCATTGTTGGGATTGATTACAGAGATGAGAAATATGACGGGCAAAAAGCTAATACATTATACCGATATAATCCTCAGGCATTAACGTATTCAGATATTAACAATTCCCCTGATGTTACACGATGGGACGGTAGAACAGTAGACCGAATTTATAATTCAGCAAGATTGAATAAAGATCATAATCGCTATTTGTCCAATTATACCAATACAGGCTATACCTTTAAAGATAAATATACATTAACGGGCAGCTGGCGTTTAGACGATGCCAACCTTTTTGGTTCCTCGCCTAAATACCGTAATGTACCTTTATGGTCAACCGGCCTTAAATGGCGTTTGGCAGAGGAGGGTTTTATGAATTTTTCTTTCCTTAACCGGCTCGATCTTCGCGTTAGCTACGGTACAGGCGGTAGAATTAATAAAAATGCTTCACCTTTTTTAACGGCTCGTTTGGGAAATGACACCCAGACCCAGGTTCCAAAGGCAACCATTCGAGATTATAAAAATGAGGAGTTGCGTTGGGAAAAAACAGCAACCACTAACGCCGGGGTTGATTTTGCGATGCTAAACAACAGGTTGTCCGGTTCATTCGAGTACTATCACAAATATACGTCTGATGTATTGGGCAGTGTATCTGTTAACAGGACCTATGGAGTGAGAGAAACTATATTGAACTATGGCGAAATATCCAATAAAGGGTTCGACCTAAGTTTAAATTACCGCATTGTTCAACATCGCGATCTCAATTGGGACATGGGCGTATTGATAAACCATAACGTGAATAAAGTGGAAAGATTTGATGGTGTAGAAGCGGTGTATGCTTATACCGCTACAAGTTTCCCGCTTGAAGGGTATGGCCTGTCAGAAGTTTTTGCTTATCGCTGGGCAGGTTTATCGCCTGAGGATGGCACCGTACAAGTGTATAACGAAAACGATGAAATAATCGGCAGGTTTGATCCACAACCAACGAAGGATGGCTTAGAATATATGGGGCAAATAACCCCTAAGCTCTTTGGTAACTACAGAAACCGGGTGAGCTATAAAGGTTTAAGCCTGGATGTGCTGTTAACCTATAAGTTTGGGCATAAATTTAAGAGAAATACCTTTGCGTCAGATTTTTATTCGGGAAATCCCGCACATGAAGATGCAGCAAAACGCTGGAGGCAACCAGGCGACGAGGCATTTACCGATGTTCCTGCCACTACCATAGGGGGAAGGACCTTTACTTACCTTAGAGATGGCAGCCACGTGTTCGAGGATGCTTCGCATATAAGAATTCAATCAATAGGTTTAAGCTATAAGGTCAATACTGCCCTGTTTACAAATAATATTATTAAAAGTGTTATAGTCGGGGTTAACGGACGTAACCTGGGCTTGCTATGGAAAGCAACGGATAGGGATATAGACCCTGACTATGGTAATAGAGAATTTACCTATAAAAACAGGGCTGCCTATTCGATGAACTTAAAAGTTAATTTTTAATCTGAAACGTGATGAAGAAATTTAAAATTATATATCTGTTTGTTATCCTGATAGCCTTTGCGGCATGCGACAGGGATGAATTGTTAGACATTGCTCCTTATGGTAAAATAATACCGGAAACAGTTGATGATTATCGCTTTTTGTTAAATGAACGAAGCGATAAGGTGGCAACATATAATATGGACGGTTATTTGTCGGATAATATAAAAGTGCCCGAGGGAACGTATACTGATTATTTAACTTCGTATAGTTCCCGTTATTACCATGCTTTAACCTGGGATGAAATATTTGGACAGGAACAGGAGGAAGACGACAACTATAACCAGTTGTATGAAGATGTACTGAACAGCAATGTTTTGATCGAGGAAATTGAGACCGCAGAGGGCGATCCGGCAGAAAAAGATAAAATGATAGCGGAACTAAAGGTACACAGGGCCTTTGCTTATTTTTCCCTGGTTAACCTGTATTCTACACAATATGTAGAGAGTACGGCAGCAACGGCCAAAGGGGTTCCGGTTAAGTTAGACTCTAAATTTTACGGTGCCACTCCAAGAGTTTCAGTAAAAGAAGTGTACGATTTAGTACTAAAAGACTTAAACGAAGCCATTGAAAGCAATGCACTCGAAGCATCTGTGCCCCAGATTAACTGGCAGGCATGGCAGGCGGGGGCCTATGCCCTGTTGGCCAGGGTACGCTTACAGATGATGAACTACCCCGAAGCACTGGATGCAGCCAATAAATGCCTGAATATGTACGATACCTTGTACGATTTTGATTCCATGGAAGCGGATATCCGAAACTACGACAATGTTGAAGTAATATTGTTAAAAGAAAAGTCAGGTTTACTCCCTTTTGGATTAAACACTTACGCGGCCGATGAATTAATTGCTTTGTATGATGAGTATAATGATTTACGTATTTCGGATCGTTATAGGAAAGATGACGCAGGTTATTATTTCGACAGGGGAATAAGCTGGCAGGGGTACATGAATTATACAGGCTGTTCGGTTGCAGAGATGTACCTGATAAAGGCCGAGTGCCATGCCAGGGCAGGGCAAACTACTGAAGCGTTAAATGCGGTTAACCGGATAAGGGAAAAGAGGTTCAGAAGTGTGCCCGACACAACAGAGGATAAAACGTATGTGGTATATGATACAGCAGGTGTAGGATCGATTGACATGAACAGTTATAATGCATTTAAAACCTTAAAAGCAGCAGATAGTGATGCGGCCCTGGATCTTGTCAAAGAAGAAAGAAGAAGGGAAATGGCCGATCAGGGCATGCGCTTGTTCGATATTAAACGATACATGGCAGAAGGTGATGTAATAGAAATTAAAAGGACGATTGAAGGGGACGTAAGAACACCGGCCAATAACAACCGCTTAATCGTACCTATTGCACAAATAGTAATCCAATATGCCCCTGAGATTGAGCAAAGCGATAGATAAAAGCATATAGTTGGCTGTTTGCTATTTGTTGTTAGCCTTTAGTAATCTTGATTAATTAACTAATAACCAATAGCTAATAGCCAAACTCTATTAAACAAAAATAATAAAAATAAAACGATCAGGATTCAGAGAAGGTGTATTGAATGTTACTTGAGTCTTGATACTAACTTTTAATAAAATGAAACAACAATATAAATTTAAACTTAAAACATTGTTTGCCTCGTTTTTGGCGGTGTTGTTGCTTGCAGCGTGTAACGAGGTGGAAGATTACTCTATAGTTTTGGATGCACCCGTAGCAGGATATTCCATATTGGATTCTTCGGATATGGGATTAAACGGAAGGATCTTAACGGTAAATACTTCGGAAAACGGGGTCGATTATTTTTGGTATATAAACGATTCACTGGTATCGGAAGAAGTAGAGCCCGAGTTGTCTTTTTTCAACCTGGGTGCCACTACGTTAAAACTGGTTGCGCAAAACGGGGTAAACGGTAATTTCCGGACCAGTGAAACAGAGCAAAAATTTGAAGTTACCGCCAGTGCCTTTGCATATTTTACGGCACCTATGGTTGCAAAAAAAGGAAAGGCCTTTCAACCACTAAATAAATCGGCCAGGGCAACCGAATATTTATGGGATTTTGGCGATGACAGTACCAGTACCGAAGAAAACCCGGTACACATCTATGATTCTGTAGGGGAATTTACCATTACGCTTACAGTCAAAAACGAAGATGGGGTAGAAACGGCCTGGACAAGTGATGTTACGGTAGTAGCTCCTTTATTAGAAGAGAACTTCACAGATACCGTTCCTCTTCCGGAAGGCTGGACGGCTATTGATGGCGGAACATCGGATAATACCTGGTCAGCAGGTTTTTCGTATAACAATAAATGGTTTTATTATGACTATGTAAGTATGTCAGCAGGTAGCTTTAGTAATGCTGATGGTGTTGATGACTGGCTGGCTACGCCAAAAGTAACGTACGATGGTGAAGCGGCTTTAATTTTTGATATCTGGCAAAGCATTAACCCTGAATGGAGTCCGGCTATTCCGGTTAAAATCTGGATTGCTAAAAAAGCTCCGGAGTCGGGAGCAGATTTTACCATTCCATTAGGAGAGGTAAATTTAACGGTAGATGATACCCGTGTGTGGATAACTAAAGAATTTTCGCTAAAAGAACATGTGTCGGAAGGGGAAGAATTCTATATAGGTTTCCATGTAGACGCCATAGGGGCATCACCCCGTTTGGATAACATAGTTATACAATAACAAAAACAAAAATTAATGATAATAACACAAGAGGAACACCTTTAGGTGTTCCTCTTGTTGTAAGATAACAACGCTTATTAACCTTAATTAACACTTATTAACCACCTATTAACCCAAAGAAAGAACTGAAAGTGTGAAGTTTGGGGTATGGGTAGAACCGGCGGAAAGAATGGGTTTAAATAAAAAGAACCGACAAATAAAAGTTAGTCAGCGCTTTTGGCAACCCCAAAAGCTAATGCCCAACCCCCAATACCCAATATCTAATGCCCAATACCCAATGCCCAATACCTAATGCCAACCCCTAACAACTAATAAAAAGAATATGAAGATAACACTCAAAATCGCAAAACTACAGTTGCTCAACCTGATGTACTCTCCCATTTCCTGGGTGGTACTGATGGTTTTTGCGCTCTACTCCGGTATTAAGTTTACCGATGGGCTGGAGCAAATCCACCGATCGTTCAAACAGGTTCCCGACCTGATGAGCTTTATCACGAACCGCTTGTTTACACGGGATACCTGGGGCTATTTCTTTAAAATGAAGGAGCTTATGTTCTTGTTTGTACCCATATTGACCATGGGCTTTATCAGTAACGAGATGAACAGCGGAACCATTAAGCTTTTGTATTCATCGCCTCTAAAAATCAGGAATATTGTTGTGGGTAAATACCTGGCCATGCTGGTGTTCAGTCTGGCTATTGTATTGGTTATGGTAATGGCCATTATTGGAGCAGGCTTATTTATTCCTGATATGGATACGGGTGTTACTATAGCTGGTTTAATTGGCTTCTTTTTACTGATTGCTACCTACTCAGCCATCGGTTTGTTTATGTCTTCCCTATCGCGTTACCAAATCATTTCAGGTATTGCAACCATCGCCTTTTTATTTGTGCTCGATTTTCTGGGAGGCCTGGCACAAGATGTACCGGTACTGCGAGACATATTGTATTGGCTGTCCATTTCAAACCATACCACACCGGCGCTTCAAGGCTATTTGGTGAGTACCAATATCTTTTACTTTATCATTGTATCGGTTTTATTCCTGGCCTTTACAGTGAATAAACTACATGCCGACCGCCAAAATAAAAAGGGAAAACAAAAAATCCGCTTGCAATCAGCAGCCTACCTGTGTATTGCCATTGTGTGCATTGGCATAGCTGCCATTCCTAAGTTGAAGGTGTACGGCGATATGACCGAAACAAAATTACATACAGCCCACCCGGGTACACAGGAAATATTGGCACAGCTAAAGGAAGACCAGCTTAAGGTCAAGTTTTTTGCACACGTTAACAACCGCGATGTCCGACCTCAATATCGGAAAAGGTTTGAAAGACGATATTATAGTAGTTACACCCGCTTTTTACGCGATACCAAATTCGAATACCAAATTTTTTATTCTCCAGTACGCTGGGACATGTTCGAAGGAGAGTTTAAGAATTACAGCCCCCGTAAAAAAGCTGAACTGGTTGCCTATTACAAAGGGCTTGATATGGACGAAATTAAAGACATTAAAGAGCTGGATGCAAAAGATCAGGAAGTTTTGGGAAGGTATGATATGACACATGGCGTTCTGGAAAATTTTGTTTACAAAGACCAACAGGCTTTTTTTATGCAAACTCGTGATGATCGTGCGTTAAATGCAACTGAGATTGAATGGGCCACTGCTTTTAAAACGCTTGTACATTCGCCTTACCAGGTGAGCTTTATTACAGGCCACAAAGAAAGAAGCATCGAACGTGCCTGGGAACAGGACTGGAACCGTATGGCAAAGGTATGGAAGCACCGTTCGGCATTGGTAAATAATGGCTTTATTGTGAATAGCCAGGATATTACAGAAGGAGATATTAAGGAAGATACGGATATCCTGATGATTCTGGACCCTATGCAGGCCTATAGCGAGGAAGAACTTTCAAAAATTAAATCCTACATCGATAAAGGAGGAAATCTACTTATTGCAGCTGAAGGCAAAAACAGTGCTTTCATTAATCCTGTTTTAAGCCTGATTAATGTGGAGCTTCAGAATGCTTCCATTGTCAGTGACCACACGGGGCGTGTGAGCGAGTTAAGTTTGGGAACGGTCAATAAAAATGCCCCAGGCCTGCTTACCGATTACGGAATGGATGATATAGAATTACCGGGAGCTTCTCCGCTTACTTATGAAGAAAAGGATGGCTTTAAGGTGATTCCATTGCTTACAACCAACAAGCAACACACAAGTCTGGCCGATAAAGATCAAAAGGAAAGCTTTACCGTGGCCTTGGCCTTGGATCGCGATAAAAATGGCAAGCAACAAAAAATTATTGTAGTTGGAGATGCTGATTTTTCCGCCGATAAAGTGATCCTAAAAAATATGGGAACCAGAGATCCTTTTACAGCAAACACGCTGTTTTATAAAAACATTTTCAGATGGTTCACTGCCGGTGAATATCCATTGTTGTTCGAAACCATTACAGGAAGCGACAACACGATAATTATGAGCAACGAAAAGGAAAAGATATATAAAATCGTTTATATCTGGATAATCCCGTTTGCCATATTATTCATCGGAGGAGTAATATTCTGGATAAGAAGGAGGATGTGATAAAAAAAGCTATTAGCCTTTAGCTATTAGCCAACACCCAATAGCCAACACCCAATACCCAACAGCTAATACCCAACAGCTAATACCCAACAGCCTTTAATTTAAAAAATAACAACAAAAGCAATGTCAAACAATACCATATTAGAAATCAAAAACCTGTCGCACCGCTATACCAAAAACTGGGCCATCCGCGACATCAATATAGAAATGCACTCGAACGAAATCCTTGGATTATTAGGATCGAACGGAGCCGGTAAATCAACCACCATGAATATTCTTTGTGGGGTGTTGAACCAAACCGAGGGCGAGGTATTTATCAATGGGATTGACCTTCGTAAGAACCCGGAAGAAGCTAAAAAGAACATTGGTTTCCTGCCCCAAAAACCACCGGTGTATCCAGATTTAGCCGTGGAAGAATACTTACGACATACCGCACACCTGCGCTTAGTGCCCGATAAAGAAATCCCTGCTGCTCTGGAAAAAGCCCTGGAGAAATGCGGGCTAACCCACATGCGCAAGCGTTTGATCCGTAACCTTTCCGGTGGTTATCAACAACGTGTAGGAATTGCACAAGCCATTATCCATGAACCAAAGTTGGTGGTATTTGATGAACCTACTACAGGGCTTGACCCGAACAATATTGCCGAAATCCGGCAACTGATCAAGGAAATTGGAGAGGACCGTGCCGTAATCCTTTGTTCCCATATCCTTCCTGAGGTGCAGATGATTTGTGAAACCGTTAAGATGATCGAAAATGGGAAGCTGGTATTTGCCGACACCATTGATGCCTTTAACAATGTAATTGAGCCGGATACCTTAACAGTATCTTTCGACAATCCACCCACCAACCCCGAACTGATGGAAATCGATGGGGTACTGGAGATCAATGAGAATAACGGTAAACTGGAAATCCGCTTTGATACAAGCAAGGAAGTTTCTAAAAACCTCATTGAACTTAGTGTAAAAAACAATTGGCAATTGAAAGAAGTGGGGATCGAAAAGCAATCGCTTGATTTAATATTTGCACACTTATCAGGAAAGGTAAAATAATATTAATGCCATTGGCGATTAGCAATTGGCCATTAGCTTTTAGCAATATTGCAAATAAGCCAACAGCCAACAGCTAACAGCCAACAGCCAACAGCTAAAAAAAATGAAAACAACAATAAGAATAGCAAAACTCGAACTGAACAACCTGTTCTATTCGCCATTGGCATGGTTGGTGCTGGTGGGCTTTAGTATTTTTACGGCCTACGAAATTATTCCTACTCTTAAGCACATTGCAGAAAGGATTGGCATGCTTAATTCGGATGCAGGCAGGTCAATAACAGAATCAATATTTACCGGAGAACACCGTACTTATTTTGCATACACGCGTGATCTGTTAATGGTCTTAATTCCCTTAATTAGCATGGGGGTTATCAGTCGCGAGGCCAGCAGTGGTTCCATTAAACTCCTGTACTCTTCTCCCATTAAACTGGGTTCCATTGTAGTGGGAAAATACATTGGCGTAATGGTGTTTGTAAGCATGCTGATGTCCATATCCTTGCTGGCTATATTTATCGGTAACTTTACGGTTGAGCACCTGGATTTTGGACGTTTGATAAGTGTCTTTATCCATTTATACCTGTTTGCAGCCTTAATTGCCGCCATTGGGGTGTTTATCTCCACCTTTTCTGCTTATCCCATTGTGGATGCGGTAGCCACCATTGCCCTGGTATATGGATTGGATTTACTGTATGGCCTGGTAGATGAAGTACCCGTTGTCAGTACCATTATGTACTGGATAGCACCCTCGCAGCAAATGGAATATGCCTATAGAGGTTTGGTCACTTCACAGTCCCTGCTTTATTTTGTGGTATTGATCATCCTGTTTGTATCCTGGGCTTACCTTAGAATGGTGCTAAAACGCCAAACAAGTACGGCCAAATGGATGACCCGTGCAAAAATGACAGGCTTGCTTGTTTTTGCCATGGGGGTAATCTATACCACTACCAAGCCTGCATTGCTTTGGTATAAGGATATGAGTGCAACACAAATAAATGTATTAAGCCCGGTAAGTAAAGAGGCTTTGGCAGATTTGAAGAATCAACCCATTAAAATCACCACCTATGTGAATTTGTTTCATGGCGAAACCTATGGTTTAATGCCTAAAGATCATGTTAGCGCCAAGGCATTTTTTCATAAATACTACCTGGAATATCCACAAATTGAAATGGACTTTGTGTACTACTACAATCCACCACAACTGGAGGCTTATCAAGATAATGTCATGTTTGGCAAACGCATTAGTTTGGAAGAGACCATCGATTATATGTCCGAATTAATAAAAATGGATAAGCGTGATATTCGCCATATCAATGATTTGGGATTAAGTGATGATATCCTTAAAAATTATGCCAATTTCCATTTCCGAATACTGGAAAGCAAGGGGAAAAAGAGCCTCTTAAAGTATAGGTTTGATGATATGCGTGGCTGGCCTGATCAGGCACAAACAACGGCAGCCTTTAAAAGACTTGTTGCTAAGTCCTATAAGATTGCCTTTGTAGAAGGCCACCAGGAAAGAGGAATGGATGTGAATGAAAAGCTGGCAAGAGCCCGAAGAGCTTATCGTCCAAAGGTAAACTACCCGGAAAATTATGATTTGGCCATTTCATCAGCTGATGAACGACATGCCTTAAAAAACAATGGTTTTGATGTGGTGAGTTTAAGCCTTACTCAGGAAGTGCCTTCGGATGTGGATGTACTAATGATTGCAGAACCCAAATCAGAATTTTCGGAGCAGGAATTGGCTAACCTAAAAAAGTATGCTAATAAAGGTGGCAATCTAATTATTACTTCAGGTCGTGGCAACGAAAAGGTGATGAACCCGATTGTAGCAGAATTCGGCGTGGAATACCTGCCGGGATTCTTGGTGAACGACAACCCCGAATATCCGGCTGATTTCAACTTAGCCGAACCGCAGGGTGAGTTTAAGGAAAGCCTTTACTTTAAGCCAGATGTACAGGTCATTAAAGCCACTGCTTTAAAGGTAGATGAAAACAAGGGCTTTAAATCCTTTGTCCTACTGAGCTCAAAAGGCAAGGAAACATGGGTGGATGCCACAGGGCCAAACGAGTTTGGAGAAATTGCATACAACGAAGCCGAAGGCGACAAAAAGGCAAGCCTTCCAATCGCTGTTCAACTGGAAAGAAAGGTGAACAACAAAAGCCAGAAAGTGCTGGTTGCCTCGGATGCCGATTTTTTGAGCAATGCAAGGCGTTATCAGGCTCCGAAAGGAATCCGCGTTGCCAATGGACGCTTCATGCCTTATCTATCGAAATGGTTAACGGGTGGCGATTATCCACTGGATATTCCACGTCCTGAAGACAAAGACCTTCGAACTACCATAGCCTGGGAAAACATTGTTTGGCTAAACTTATTGCTATACGGATTAGTACCCGGCCTGTTTGTGTTTTTTGGCGGCAGAATGCTGCTAAAGCGAATGAGAAACTAATACTACGGCCAAATAAAAATAAACATCATTCATGATTCTTAAAAATATGGAAACAATGAAAAACATAACATGCATTTTATCCGTTTTTGGTTTAACCCTGATATGGAGTTGGACCAATGCACAAAACACAACAACCATCCCCTTAGACGAAAGGGTGAGATATGGTAAGCTGGAAAATGGCATGACGTATTACGTGATGCATAATGAAGAACCTAAAGAAAGGGTTAGCTTATACTTTGTTCAAAATGTAGGTGCCATTCTGGAGGAAGAACCTCAAAATGGATTGGCACACTTTCTGGAACATATGGCCTTCAACGGATTGGAGCATTACCCAGGCAAAAAAATGCTTGAGTATCTGGAATCTTACGGAATTAAGTTTGGGGCAGACATCAACGCTTATACGGCGCAGGATGAAACCGTATACATGCTAAAAAACCTGCATTCAACCAATGAAAACCTGCTCGATTCAGCATTGTTGGTTTTGCACGACTGGTCCGGAGGTTTATTACTGGAAGGTGACGAAATTGAAGCCGAAAGAGGGGTCATCCATGAAGAATGGAGAACGAGAAGGGACTCGCGTTTCCGGTTGATGAAACAAACATCACCTTATTTATATAACCATTCTCAATATGCCAAAAGGGATGTAATTGGATCCTTAGACGTAATTGATAATTTTGAGCATAAAGAACTAAGGAATTATTATAAGAAATGGTACGGTCCCGATTTACAGGCTGTTATAGTTGTTGGCGATGTAGATGCCGATAAAGTAGAGCAAAAAGTAAAAACTCTTTTCTCTAAAATCCCTTCCAGGGAAAACATGGCCGAACGTGTGTACTACCCTGTAGAAGACACGGAAGAGCTGGGCTTTGTTGTGGCCAAAGACAGGGAGGCCCAGGGGGTAGCAATTAACTGGTTTTTCAGGTTGGATCCGGACAAGGTAAAGGACGAGGCTTTTATGAGAAAACGCATGGCCAATGGTATGATGAGCTCCATGATAAATAACCGCCTAAGCGAATTAACACGTAAACCGGAGTGCCCGGCCTTACGGATGCGAATAGGGACCTTTGGGCTGGCCCGTACGAAAAATGCTGCTTATCTGTCGGTTTCTCCTAAGGAAAATCAGGAAAAAGAGGCTTTTGCCTTACTGGTAACCGAAATGGAAAGAATAAGGCGCTTTGGTTTTACCGAGCCGGAGCTGGAAAGGGTAAAAACAAACTATCAGCGCCAGTATGAGGCTTACGAAAAAGAATATGATAAGGTCGATAATGAAGAATGGGCAAAACAATTAGGAAACCATTTCTTAAAAGCCGATCCGTTCCCGTCACTAAAATGGGAGATGGATTTCGCTAAAAAAACAATAGCGGCCATTTCATTAAAAGAAATTTATGGTCAATTGTCGGTGTTCCAAAATGTGAACAATAGTGTGATTGCCGTTCAGGGACCGGATAAGGAAGAAATCAATTACCCTTCCAAAGAAGAATTGCTCGGTGAGCTTACAAAGGTGATGACATCGAATATTACCGCTTATGAGGATGACGCGATAGACAGTCCGCTTGTAAGCGATGAGCTGACAGAAAAGAAATTTGTTTCGGAAGAAGCTCTTGCCGGCGCAGAAGGGGCCACACTTTATAAACTTGAGAATGGTGCTAAGGTAGTTGTAATGCCTACCGAACTAAGCAATGATGAGATTATGTTTAGCGCCTTTAGTTTTGGTGGTACTTCTTTAGTTCAAAAAGGTGATTTGGCATCGGCCAGCCTGGCCACTAATTTAGCGGCAATGTCTGGGTTAGGCGATTTTAATGCCATTCAGCTAAGAAAGAAACTAACAGGTAAAATTGCTGAAGTTAAAGTGTTTATTGGTCAAAATACAGAAGCCATGAGTGGTTCGTCCTCCGTACAGGATTTTGAAACCATGCTCCAGTTGTTGTACCAAAAATTTGAACACCCACGCTTCGAAAAAGAATCATTTGAAACCATGTTGGCAGGAATGAATAACCAATTGGCATATATCAAAACCGATAACGACAAAGCTTTTGGAGATACACTGAAC
Organism: Bacteroidales bacterium; assembly: GCA_965230395.1. Lineage (GTDB taxonomy): Bacteria > Bacteroidota > Bacteroidia > Bacteroidales > UBA10428 > UBA10428. Next base: position 5,888,254 of record CBDDKV010000002.1, on the reverse strand, counting down.
ATGGTAAGCACCAATTACCATCCACGAACGGTTCTTTTTAATGAAGCGTTTATAGCGAGTGCCGATTTCGATAAAGCCAAAGCTATTTATAAAGATAGAATTCAGGATGCCAGCGATTTTACCTTTGTTTTTGTTGGAAATATTGATGAAGGTAAACACTTGCCATTGATTAAGAAATATGTTGGAAGTTTATCTTCAACAAACCGCTCGGAGACCTGGGTCAACCACAATGTTCAACCTGCCGATGGATACACGTTCAGGTCGGTTGAACGATCGATGGAAGTAAAGAAAGCTACCGTTTCTTATACGCTTTTTTCTGATGTTAAATACAATCTTGAAACCAGGGTGTATGTTCGTGCCATTTCCAGTCTTCTAAGTAAAAGATATTTAGAGACCATTCGCGAACAGGAAGGCGGAACCTATGGGGTAGGCGTACGCCCGGCCATTTCAAAGCACCCCGACGAACAGGCAATTATTCGGATGAAGTTTGATTGTGACCCTGAAAAGCGTGAAAGGCTCACTAAAATAATGAAAGATGAAATAGAGAACATGCTTAAAAATGGTGTGGATGAAGAAGACTTAAAAGAAATCAAGAAGAGCAACCTGAAGAACCGGGAGGAAGCTGAACACCAAAACAGTTTTTGGATGAATGTAATTCAAGGATCATTAATGAATGACGAGCCCATTACCGACACCGAAGGGTATAACAAAATGGTAGAAAGCATGAGTGCGAAAAGCGTACAAAAATTTGCCAGGAAACTGTTTAAGGATACGGATATTATTGAAGTAGTAATGGTTCCCAAGAAATAAACAGGTACGAATTGAAACATTGCTCATCGGGTAAGCGGAAACACACCGTATGTTGGTGCCCGATGGGCAGTTTTTCTTTCTCCGGCTTAAACCAACAGGTTTTACCAAGCATCGTATGAGACAGGCACTACTGTTGTTCTAAAGACAAATGAATTTAAGACCGATAAACATGAAACATATTCCGCGCATTTTATCCGTATTCGGTTTAACACTCCTAATGAGTTGGGCCAATGCCCAGAATACAACAACCATCCCTTTGAACGAAAGGGTAAGGACCGGCAAACTGGACAATGGCATGACCTATTATGTAATGGCTAACCAGGAGCCCAAAGAAAGAGCCAGCCTGTACTTTGTTCAAAATGTAGGGGCCATTCTGGAAGAGGGTTCTCAAAATGGGCTGGCCCACTTCCTTGAGCATATGGCTTTTAACGGATTGGAGCATTATCCGGGGAAGAAAATGCTCGACTACCTGGAGTCGTACGGGATTAAGTTTGGTGCAGACATCAATGCTTATACAGGACAGGATGAAACGGTGTACATGTTAAAAAATATACCTGTAACAAACGAAAACCTGCTGGATTCAGCCCTGTTGGTTTTGCACGATTGGTCTGGCGGATTGTTGTTGGAAGCGGAAGAAATAGAAGCCGAAAGAGGGGTCATTCGCGAGGAGTGGAGAACGCGAAGAGACGCGCGTTTTAGATTGAGGGCACAAACAAGGTTTCATGTGTTTAACAACTCACAGTATGCCAAAAGAGATATAATTGGCTCCCTGGATGTAATAAACAATTTTGAGCATAAAGAACTGAAGGATTATTACAAAAAGTGGTACCGCCCCGATTTACAGGCCGTAGTGGTTGTCGGGGATCTGGATGCAGAAAAAATGGAGCAAAAAGTAAAAAATCTTTTCTCTAAAATTCCTGCCAGGGAAAATGCAGATGAGCGTATATACTACCATATAGAAGGCACGGAAGAATTAGGGTTTGTTGTGGCCAAAGACAGGGAGGCCCGGAGTGTATCTATTGACTGGATTTTTAGATGGGATGTGGACAGGTTAAAGGACGAGGCCTATTTGAGAAAACGCATGGCCTTTGGTATGATGTTGACCTTGATAAATAACCGCCTTAAGGATTTTAGTAGTAACCCGGATTGTCCGGCCTCATACATGAAGGCAGGAAACTATAACCTGGCCCGTTCTAAAAATGCTGCTTATTTAAAGGTAATTCCAAAAGAAAACAAAGAAAAAGAAGCTTTTATCTTTCTGATAACCGAATTGGAAAGAATAAGAAGGTTTGGTTTTACCCAATCGGAATTTGACAGGGTAAAAACCTCCTACCAACGTTGGTATGAGGCTTACGAAAAAAGATATGATAAGATGGGCCATGATGAATTGGCGGAGGAATTAACCGATTATTTCTTAAGCGCCGAGCCCTTCACATCATTAAAAAGGTCGATGGAGTTTGCCAATAAAACGATACCTGCCATTTCATTAAAAGAAATATACGGTCAACTCAACGTATTCCAAAATGAGAATAATAGTGTGATCACGGTTGAGGGACCGGATAGCGAAGAAATTAATTATCCTGCTAAAGAGGAATTACTGGAAGAAATTTCAAAAATAAAGGCATCGAACCTCACTGCCTACGAAGATGATGCTATCGATGGGCCGCTTGTAACCGATGAGCTGGCTGAAAAGAAATTTGTTTCTGAAGAAGCTTTGGAAGGAATAAACGGGGCCACCTTTTATAAACTTGAGAATGGTGCAAAAGTGGTTGTTATGCCTACTGAACTAAGTAATGATGAGATAATGCTGAGTGCCTTTAGTTTTGGTGGCATATCCTTACTGCCAATAGATGATTTACCTTCAGCCGGTGTTGTTGTTAATCTTGCCATGGTATCCGGATTAGGTGATTATAACGCCAGTCAGTTGCGAAAAAAACTGTCAGGTAATACGGCCAGGGTCGATATGAGAATAAGTGAAGATAAAGAAGAAATCACAGGTTCATCTTCTGTGCAGGATTTTGAAACCATGCTCCAGCTGGTGTACCAAAAATTTGAACACCCGCGCTTCGAAAAGGCACAATTTGAAAACATGTTAGCGGGTATGAAGCAACAGTTAGCATTTCGCAAAACCGATAATCAACAGGCTTTTTATGATACACTTAGTCAGGTTAGGACAAATTATCACCCTCGTACGGTTCTTTTTAATGAAGAATTTATAGCTCATGTTGATTTTGATAAAACCAAGGCCATTTATAAAGACAGATTTCAGGATGCCAGCGACTTTACCTTTGTTTTTGTTGGAAACATCAATAAAGACAAGCATTTGCCTTTGATTAAAAAATACCTTGGGAATTTATCTTCAACAAACCGCGCAGAAACCTGGGTAAACCACGATATGAAACCTGCTGAAGGATATACCTTCAGAACTGTGGAAAGAGGAATGGATGTGGAGAAAGCCACTGTTTCTTATGCAGTTTATTCTGATGTAAAATACAATCTAAAGACCAGGGTGTATGCGCGCACCATTGCCAGTCTTTTAAGTAAGCGATATCTGGCAACCATCCGCGAGCAGGAAGGTGGCTCCTATGGAGTAAGAGTAGTACCAAATATCTATAAGCGTCCTTACGAATATGCAAGCATTAATGTGAACTTCGATTGTGACCCTGAAAAGCGCCAAAGGCTGACTAAAATAATGAAGGATGAAATGGAGAACATGCTTAAAAACGGGGTGAATGAAGACGATTTAAACGAAATTAAAAAGAGCGCTATTAAGAACCGTAAGGAAGATGTAAATAAAAATAGATTCTGGCTTGATGCCATTAAAGTTTCATTAGAGAATGATGAAGCCATTACTGACATTCAGAGCTATAACAAATTGGTAGAAGCAATGACCGCTAAAAGCGTTCAGAAATTTGCTGAAAAACTGTTGAAAAATCCAGACAGCATCATTGAAGTAGTATTGGTTCCAAAAAAATAGATATTTCATGGGGTAAGGGTTTATAGTAGCAACACTCACCGGGTAACCGGAATTACTTGTTGTCCGGGTATCTGGTGAGTTGCTTTTCTCCGACATGGATTAAATTAAAAAATGATGAAAATGATGAAAATGAAGAAACTCATAATGATTAGTTTGCTGGTTATGGCAATAGCTTCGCAAACATTAACAGCACAGGTAGTTGTAAAGGTAAATGTTACCGGAGATGATGTGCGGGGTCCTGGGATTATTATGCTGGGAGATGAAGTAGTTAAAATTCTCCCTGAAAGTGAAGAGAACAAAGGAAAGGGTACATTGGAACTGGATATTACGGAACCACAATTCATTACTTTTAGAAATGCCTGGGGGATGAACCATATTCGTTTTTATGTGGCGCCAGGTACCGAGTTAACGATAGAAGGAGAGAATAACCGGGCCAGAATTGGTTGGCCGGGAAGGGTTTCTCAACCAGTAACCATCTCCTGTAACGATGGGGGTATTAACCAGTTTTTGTTCGATTATCAAAAGGCCAATTCAAAAGAGTATTATGCTCCCTTTACGCAGGAAGATATCGATAATAAGGGTGCCAATATAGTGGAAAGATTTCATGCAATTGAAAAGAATGTACAGGACCAATTGGCTAAAACCAATTTTTCTGCAGCGGTAAAAAAAGAAGTAAGCAACTATCTGACTTTCTTTAATATGTATGGACTTATGTGCATCCCTCAACTTGTTAAAGAGGCCGGGAATCAGTTTGAAGGAGGTGATGCGTATTACCAACTATTGAATTCACTTGTAAAAGAAGATGAAAAGTTGTACAAGACACTTTATCTCTATTCAGAATACTTTTCGATGCTTTTGAGTGAAATAGCCGGAGTAGAAGGTGCAGAAGGCTATGAGCGTGCTTTAAAAGTGACAAAAAGAGCCTTGAAGTTCGAATCGAAGCTGATCAGGGAACGAATGGTTTATATGTATACTGCCGGATATATTGCGAACAGAGGTATAAAGGGGACTGAAGAGTTGCAAAAAATATTTGCCGACAATGTGACCAACGAAGAATATATAAAAGGACTTGAAGGAGTATTGGCAAGAGCATCACATATCAGTGAAGGGGATATTTCGCCTGTCTTTAATTATGTAGATGTAAATGGCAATATGGTGTCCTTAAAAAGCCTGCGAGGAAAATACGTTTACATTGACATGTGGGCAACATGGTGTGGCCCTTGTAAAAAGGAAATTCCATTCTTAAAAGAACTGGAACACGAATATGCCGGAAAAAATATCCACTTTGTAAGTATATCAACAGACCGGCCTAAAGATGTCGAAAAGTGGAAAACCATGGTGAAAGAAAAAGAATTGGGGGGCATACAGCTTTTTGCCAATGGCGACGAAGAATTTTCCAACGCCTATAATGTAAAGGGAATTCCACACTTTATACTTATTGACAAAGAAGGGAGGGCGCTTAAGATGAATGCCCCACGTCCGTCATCGGAAAAAATCAGGCCGCTATTGAATTCTTTAGAGGGCTTATAGCATACATTCATATGAGACTTTAAATTGAGAAAACGCTCGTGTAAATTAAAAAATAATACAAATGAAGAAGTTAATATTACTATTTGTGGCCGTACTAGGCATAAGCAATGTCTTTGCGCAGGGAATAGCATTTGAGCACGGAACTTTAGCTGAAGCCTTTGCCAAAGCTAAAAAAGAAAATAAACTGATATTTGTAGATACCTATACCGAATGGTGTGGCCCATGTAAACGATTAAGCAAGGAGGTTTTTCCACAGGAAAAAGTAGGCGATTACTTTAATTCCCGCTTTGTGAGTATCAAGATTGACGCGGAAAAAGGGGAAGGAATTGAGTATGCTAAAAAATACCAAATAAAAACTTACCCAACCTTAATGTTTTTAAGTGCCAATGGTGATGTATTGTATCGAATAAGGGGCTTTGTTGATGCCGATGGTTTAATAAAAGATGCTAAGATAGCTGTAGATCCATCGGCACAATTATCGGCCCTACAAAAACGATATGACGAGGGCGAGCGCGACCTGGATTTCCTGATGCAGTTATGCGCAGAGCTAGGCAAGAAGCGAATGATCGATGAGATTTATGAAATTGGGGCAGCCTATACGAAAAGCATTGAGGTGGAACAATTGTACGACCCTAAGGTGTTTAAAATGGTCACCTGGTCTACAAAACTGGAATGGGAAGATGAAGCCTACCAGTTTATTTATAACAATTGGGATAAGATTATTGAAAAAACAGGCGTACACCCAATGGGACTGGAGCGTACAATGCGCGCGCCTGCATACTCGTTTGTGGTGAAAGTAGCCAAAGAGGGGAATAGCATTGAGGACATTGATAAGGCCATTGAACGGGTGAAGAAAGCCACAAAAATTGAAGACAAAGAGAAACTATATGCCATGCACTATTTGGCAATAGGCGATACCGATAAGTGGTATAGCGCACAGAAGAAAAGGCTGGAAGGAGAAATGGCAAAGAAAGACTATGACAGAATGTGCTTCTATATGTTACAAATAGCGAAGGATGTTGAAGAAAGTGATGTGTTTGAAGGTACTGGTATGCTTGAAAAGCTGATTAAAGAATTTAAGCAGTTGGAAAAAGAATATGGGGAGAATTTTACCCTATATGGTTACCAAAGCCTTGTTCTCTTATATAAAGTAGATGACAACAAGCAAAAAGCTTTGGAATATCTTGAGAAATACAAGGAAGCAGCTAAAAAGAGGTTCAACAATCCAAAAAAAGGATTGCCAGCTTCTGTAAAAGAATTTATAGAAGAGGTTGAGAAGATGTAGAAGTTAAACTTACCAAGCACTAAATAAAGAAAGGTGTAAAGCATGCAAAGAATAAAAATACACGATATAATCATTTGTGGGCGTTGCGCCTTTTTAGTACGACTGTATGATTAATACCAAATTACATTGAATTGAGCTTTATTCTGCTGTTATTTTTGACTTATACCTCGTTAAAAAACATCGTCGTAGCTATGGCTATGCCTCATTTTTTTGCCTTGTCTAAGTCAAAAATATTCAACACAATTTGAAGCTCAGTTAAAAATAAAATTGGTATAACCTTAACAGATAGTAGTTCCAGATTAATTTTCACATATAAAATCAACCAAAATGAAACAAATTATTTTATTTCTTGTAATGTCTTTAACTGTTGTGACTATGGAAGCACAACAAAAAAAAGTAGTTTTAATTACCGGAACAGCATCTGGCTTTGGTAAAGCTACAGCCAAAAAATTAGTTGAAAAAGGACACATTGTTTACGGTGGAGACATTCAGGTAGAAGCCAACCAATACCTTAACAAAATTGGTGGACATGCATTGGTAATGGATGTTACCAAAGACGATCAGGTTAAAAAAGGGGTACAAAAAGTAATGGATGAACAAGGACGTATTGATGTACTGATCAACAATGCCGGATATGGCTCCTACGCCACTATCGAAAACATTGACATCGATGAATTGAAATACCAGTTTGATGTAAACGTTTTTGGTTATGCCCGTTTGCAACAGGCAGTTTTGCCGCACATGCGTAAGCAAAGGTCAGGACGGATTATCAATGTGTCGTCCGTAGTAGGAGAAATTTCAATACCAATGTTAGGATGGTATGCCGCCACAAAACATGCTGTTGAAGGCATGTCAGATGCCTTACGCCAGGAGGTGAAACCATTTAATATTGATGTTGTAAAAATAAAGCCCGGGGCAGTAAATACCGGATTCGCTAAAGTAGCTTTTGCAAAATTAGATGCATCTCACATCCCCGATGATTATAAATCAGCGGCTGAGAATTTTAAAGCTTTTTCAAAAGCGATGTATGCACGGGTTGAAGGTCCGGAAGGTACAGCAGATTACATTGTAAAAGCAGTTGAAGCACAGGAGCCAGAAATAGAGTATCTCACTACGCCAGATGCAAAACGGCTATTGAATACTAAAGACTAGTGTCAAGTCAAGCATCAAGTTTCGGGTACAGATTACCTTCGGTGAGCTCTGCCATTAAAATGGCACTGGTTGCTTCTACTTCGTCCCTCAATATCAATGACGTCATTCAGAGGAGATACGACGTAGGAACTTAGCGTTAGCGGTCTCACAGACGATAGGGGGTAATCCCATCCGTCAATCGATGATTGCCAGATTTTGTAAAAGAATTTATAGAAGAGATTGAGAAGATGTAGTAGTTAACAAATCAGGTTTGCTATCCGTCTAAAAAAACTGCTAAAGATATTTAAAGCGTTTACCGCGTTAAAGAAACCAGTTTAAGATCGTTTTAGTTTATTCAAAGTTTGCTAAAGGTAACAGGAGCTATTCGTAAGAGTGGTTCCTGTTTTTTTGTTGAAAAATCGCAGGTGGCACAATTTATTGAATAGAGCCATCAAATTACCCGGGAACATGGGTATTGTACCCGAGAATTACACCAAACTATCAATGGGCTTCCAAATCTTACCAATGGCCTGGCACTTTTTGCCGATTGAAGCCACCAAACTACCAAGGGAAGGGTACTTTTTGCCAATGGAGTACATCAAATTGCCAATGGGATACAAAAAAGTCCCGATTGGCGGGTCTGATCTGCCTCGGGACTAGTAAAATCAAGGGTTTTGATTAATCATTCAAATATTTCTCACTCCTCTCTTTATTTTTCCAGAAGATATAGCGTCCATACTCGCAAACCATACTTGCTTTTTATAATAATACCAATTGTCTTGTGGAATTATAGCGCTCACTTCATAGGATTATTGGTATAAGCTATCTTAGGAGTGGTTCCTGTTTTTTATACTCAACTCTCAAAACTTTTAAATCATACATCATGAGTTTTTTACAATGACAAATGTGTCAATTAACTTTAATTGACCTTAATTGTTTGTGTATTAACTTAAAAATCAGCTTTTAAAGCGATATTAACTGCTTTTCATTAAATAATCCATTTGCGGCTCTAAATGTTATCACCATAGCCCGCTATGCCTCTAAAATTTATATTGTAAATCAATCATTTAATAAAATTTGAGCTCGCTAATTTTTATCGGACTTAGGTTATTAACTTAAGATCATAAATAAAATAAATTGCCTGAAAAGAGTTGAAAGATCTAATTACCTTAATATCATTGATATGAAAGAAGCATTAGTTCGGGTACCTGTCCCACCGTTATACCATACAATGGGCGGTAAAGGATGTAAGTTTTGAAATTCCTACCCAGGGAATTTATGGTTTGCTGGCTTTAAAAGGTGCCGGCAAAGCCTTAACTACGAATAGTAAACTGCTTTTTAAAAAGCAACCAAGTTTTATGGACGGAGGAGTGCCCGCACCTATAGACTGCAGGATGGATTAAGCGACGACCAACATGGCATGTTCATACTTAGAAATGAGGGTATACTTGATGATGTAAATGTATTTAGCTGAATGCAATATAAAACCAACTTTTCCTATTTTAGAGGAATAAATTTTAACCTAAACAAATAGTTAAATGAAGATTTTAAACACATTAATCCTTTTATTAACCATCCAGCAGTGCTTTGCCCAAATAGATTTTGAACCTGCGTACTTTATCGATAATACTGGAGATAAAACCGAATGCCTGATTAAAAATATTGACTGGCGAGACAATCCAAGCTTTTTTATTGCAAAGATTGAAGGTAACAACAGCAAATTGTCCATAGACGAAATTCAGGAATTTGGTTTTAATGACGGAGTAAAATACCAACGACATACAGTAGATGTTGATATGTCGAGTCCTATTCCGGCTAAGTTAAGCGATCAACGAGCTCCTTTTTATGAAAACAAAACTGTATTTCTTAGAGTAATAACCGAAGGTAATGCCAGTTTGTACGAATATGAGGATGGCAATATTATCAGGTACTTTTATAGTATAAATAATGGAAAAGTAAAGCCGCTTATTTATAAAAAATTCCTAAATGAAGAATACAATGTTGCAACTAATAATACCTACAAGCAGCAGTTGAGTATTTACCTAAAGCATCCTGCTGTATCTATTACCCGAATAAATAATACAAAATATGCAGCTAAAGATTTAAGTCAATTATTTTCGATATATAATGGAGATGATGAGTTAAAATTTAGTTTAAAGGAAGAGAAACCAGTAAAACTCAGTATAAATGCACGACCGGGATATAATTTTTCAACTATTGATTTGATCTATAACCGCTTGAAAAACATTGTTCGAGGTGATTTACTAGGGACAGATGCCTTTAAGTTTAATACTCAATCTGTATCGTTAGGCGTTGAGGTTGAGATTTTTCTGCCTTTTAACAAAAATAAATGGGCATTGATTGCAGAACCAGAGTACTTTGCTTTTAAATTAGATGAAAATGTAGCAGATTATTCCTCCTTTGGGCTAAAAACAGTACAAGTTGATTATAAATCAGTAAATTTTAATTTAGGGTTTAGATATTATATGTTTATTAACAACAAAACATCGGTGTATCTAAATTCGAGCTATTCTCTTCCTTTGCAGGTTGAAGGAGAACAAAATTTTGGATTTAAAAATAGTTCAGTAACCATAACACGTGAAATTAATCATGGAGCTAACTTAATAGCCGCATTGGGTTTTAAAAAAGGAAGGTTTTTAGGGGAATTAAAATATAGAAGCAATAGGAAGATATTCACTCATGAAGAGCAACAAAAAGATAAATTCAATTCATTGGCTATCGTGCTAGGTTATACTCTTTGGAGCAACATTAAATAGAGATTAGCTATGGAAGTTGATTGCACTTTTTATCTAAGCTAGAAAAAGAAGCAGGAATCGTCCTTATGGCTTTTTATTATTTATTTTCCTTGCTATTGCACTATAAAGTTGATAGCTGTAGCTACCGTAAGATGTTAATTTAATAAATGAAATTTAAACAATGAAACTTTTAAACACACTAATCCTATTATTCACCATCCAGCAGTGCTTTGCCCAAATAGATTTTGAACCCGCCTACTATATCAATAATACTGGAGAAAAAAAAGAGTGTTTGATTAAAAATGTAGACTGGCGTGACAATCCAAGCTCTTTTATAGCAATGATTGAAGGTGCCAACAGTAAATTGTCCATAGACGAAATTCAGGAATTTGGTTTTACTAATGGAGTAAAATACCAACGACATACTGTTGGTGTTGATATGTCGAGTCCTGTTGCGGATAAGTTAAGCGATCAACGAGCTCCTGTTTATGAAAATAAAACTGTATTTCTTAAAGTTTTAGTCGAGGGCGATGCTAGTTTGTATATGTATGTAAATGGTAATATTATCAGGTTTTACTACCGTATGAACAATAAAGAAGTAAAGCCGCTCATCTATAAAAAAATCCTTCACAAGTACGTCAATATTGCCACAAATGAAACCTATAAGCAGCAGTTAAGAATAGACCTAAAACATCCTTCTATATCTGCAACCAGAATAAGCAATACTAAATATAGCTCAAAAGATTTAAGTAAATTATTTTTGGTATATAATGGTGAAGAAAAGCTAAAAACACAAAAAGAGTCGAAAGAGACAAGGGAGAAGAATAGTTTCAAATTAAATGTAAGACCAGGCTTTAACTATAATACTATAGTCTACCATGATGGTAAATCGGATTATAAGACAAATGCACCTTCTGTTTCGCTAGGATTAGAATTTGTATCGATTCTTCCTTTTAATAGAAACAAGTGGGCCGTGATTCTAGAACCGGAATTCTTTTATTTGAGTAAAGAAGATGAGATTGAAGGCTCTTGGCATGGGGAAGTATTTAATTATAGCTATACTGTGTTAAATGCTAACTTAGGATTTAGGTACTCTGTTTTTTTAAATACCAATACCACTTTGTATGTAAGCGGAGCTTATTCCTTTTCTACAATTCAAAAAGGCAAACAGGAGGTATTTGTTAAATATTCAAGTAGTAGCATAATTAGTAGAGATTTTGTGAGATCTAGTAATTTTATTGGAGCCATTGGCTGCAGAAGAGGAAGGTTTTTAGGCGAAATTAGATATAGAGATAATAGACAGTTGCTCGATTATGTTTTTCAAACATTAAAGTTAAGTTCTGTTTCTGTGGTATTGGGTTATACCCTTTGGGATAGGTAAATTACAATCGATAAAGCCAATTGTTCTTATTCAATCTTAAAAATAACGTTCCCCAACTCTCAGGTGTTTTTGGTAAATTATTGGAGTTTTCCAGTGAGAAATGAGAGGATTAACCTTAATTAACCTTATTTGTGCCAGCGTTAACCCGATAAGACAAAAAAAATATTTTTCTTGAAAAACATAGACTAATTACTTTAATAGCATAAGGATGAAGGAATCATTAGTTCGGATAGAAAACCTGTCCCACCGTTATACCATACAATGGGCGGTAAAGGATGTAAGTTTTGAAATTCCTACCCAGGGAATTTACGGATTGCTTGGCTCAAACGGAGCCGGTAAATCAACCACCATGAACATTATGAGTGGAGTGCTAAAACAAACGAAAGGGAATGTTTACATCAACGGAATAAACATCTCAACCGATCCGATTGAGGCTAAAAAGCAAATCGGGTTCTTGCCACAAAAGCCACCCTTGTACACCGATACAACGGTCGAGGAATTTTTGACGAACTGCGCACGGCTTCGTAAAATACCAAAAAATGAGATCAAGGCAGCCGTTGAGGAAGTTATGGAGAAATGTTCCATTACCCACTTCAGAAAAAGATTGTTGAAAAACTTATCCGGCGGATATCAACAAAGGGTAGGGATTGCCCAGTCCATCATCCACAAACCGGCTTTGATTATTATGGATGAACCTACCAACGGACTGGACCCAAACCAAATCATTGAAATTCGGGGCTTGATTAAAGAAATTGCTGAAGACAGAGCAGTATTGATTTCGACACATATTTTAACGGAGGTGCATGCCATTTGCGACCATATCTTAATGATTGAGCATGGTAAACTGGTATTCTCGGGCAAAACCGAAGAGTTTGATAATTACCTGGCACCTAATTCCATAAAAGTAAGGTTGCTGGAAATGCCATCGGTTGATGCCCTGATGCAAATTGAAGGCATCGAAAGTGTGGAAGAACTGGGCGGCCCGGAGTACCGTTTAAAGTTTGCTGACCTGACCGGGGCTGCCGAGCGTGTAGTTCAGGAAAGTGTTAAGAAAAACTGGCGATTAGAAGAAATTAACCTGGAGAAAAACTCATTGAATGATGTGTTCTCTGCATTGTCTCAAAACTAAAAAGAAAATCCTATGAAAGATATAATTACAATAGCCAGAATGGAACTTCAAAAGATGTTCTATTCACCCATTGCATGGTTAGTCCTCATTAGTTTTGCCGTTCAGTCCGGTATTATGTGGATGAATATTATTCCAAATTTTGTAAACCGTTTTGAAATGGGGTATGCCGGTGAAGGATTAACAATAGGTGCATATGCCAACCCAATGCTGGGAGGGTTCCTGTTTAAAATCCAGGAAACGATTTACCTGTTTATACCCTTAATTACCATGGGATTGATGAGTAAAGAGTTTGGAAGCGGCTCCATTAAGCTGTTATATTCATCGCCCATATCTAATGCTCAAATCATACTTGGCAAATACTTTGCCGCACTTGTTTTCTGTCTGGCCATGACATTTATTTTATTCCTGGAAAGTGTGTTTGGGGTTATCTTAATTAAGGATGTTGATTTTCCACAGGTAATGACCGGCCTGTTGGGTATATTCCTTGTAATTGCTACCTATGCTGCTATTGGACTTTTTATGTCTGCATTAACATCTTATCAGATTGTTGCTGCCATTGCATCTTTTGCTGCACTTTTTGCCCTTCAGGAAGTGGGTGGCTTATGGCAAACCATTGATTTTGTAAGGGATATTACCTACTGGTTGTCTGTAAGTGGCAGGTCGAATACATTTATTTTTGGTATGATTTGTAGCGAGGATCTGTTATACTTTATTCTGGTATCAGGCCTGTTCATTGCTTTTTCCATTTTCCGGTTAAAAGGGATCAGGGAAAAAAGCTCCAGATTGGTATCCATTTCAAGATACCTTGGGGTATTTTTATTGGTTGCACTCTTAGGTTATGTATCAACCATACCTTTTTTCATGAAATATCATGATGCAACCGAAACAAATACCAATACCTTAACAGAGAATAGCCAAAATATCATCGGCAAATTTGAGGGAAATATCAAGATTACAACATACGTAAATGTTTACGCAAGTAGAAATTGGGGGTTTATGCCTCAATCTCAAATTAGAGACATGAAGATATTTGAACAATATCAACGTTTCTATCCAAATATTGATTTTGAATACAAATATTATCATGCTATTCCACTTGAAGAACAATTCAGAAAAAGCCACTTAAGAAGATATAGAGGGGTGCCGGAAGATTCAGTGCTTTATAAAGTCTGTAATATTTATGATATGGATCCGGATAAAGTGAAAACTGCTGATTTCTACAAAGATGAAATTGACTTAAAGGATGAACTTTACAGAACGGTTAGGGTACTGGAAACAGAGGACGGAAAACGTGTTCATCTCAGAAATTACAACGATATGCCATTTTACCCCTTTGAGTCTCAGCGATCTGCAGCATTCAGAACATTGGTTGAGGAACTCCCAATTGTGGGTTTTGTTGGAGGTCATGGCGAAAGAAGTGTCAATAATATTGGTACCCGTGGTTATCACTCGGTAGCGCAGGAAAAACCCTACCGCTGGTCCTTAAAAAACAACGGGGTTGCATTTGAAGTAACCGACTTAAGAAAACCGGTTAATCCAAAAGTTCAGGCCTTGGTTATTTCAGAGGCTAAAATTGGCTTTACCCAAGAAGAAACCAAAAACCTGAATGATTATATCAACAAAGGCGGAAACCTGATTATTGCTGCCGACCGTAAACGTCAGGACGCCATGAATGCCCTGACTGAACAATTTGGTGTTACCTTTAACCCTGGACAGGTTGTGGAGTACAACAAAGGGTTTACGATGGATCTGCTTACTACTAACTTCACAGAGAAAGGGATGAAACTGGCTTATGCTTTTGAGGACAATATCGTTAAAAGGGATCGTGTTATTACCATGCCGGGTGCTGTGGCTTTAACTTATGAAGAAAAGCCTGGTTTTAATTATATTCCTTTGCTGGTAACAGACTCTATTGTAACACTTCCTAAAAATGATGCGAAAGAAATGGCCGCACTTAAGCAATCCTTTGCCAAAAAAGGAAAACAAATGACCGAGGAAGAGGCAAGAAGGCAACGTTATATTGAAATGATGAATGAGGATGAAGATAAACCGGAAGAGGGTATCAAATACAAAGGTTCGTGGAGTGAGTTAAAAACAACCGACTTTGTGGATGAAATTGCTATGTATGAACCTGAAGAAGGTGAATTGGGAGGCCCTGTAACAACTGCGTTGGCGTTAACCCGTAAGGTAGGAGACAAAGAACAGCGCATTCTTATTTTAGGCGACGCCGATTGCTTCTCTAATGGTGAAATCACTATGCAAAGAAAGGGGATTGAATCGGGAAATGCCGATTTTGTGGGTGGTATGTTCTTCTGGTTAACGGATGAATATTCACCCATTGATGTGCGTCGTCCGCACAGACCGGATGATAATGTATTCCTGAAAAAAGATGATTTGGGGATTTATAAAATTTTCTATCGATTTATTGTTCCATTATTGTTAGCCGGTGCTTTATTAATGATTTGGTTAAGAAGAAGAGGAAGATAATCTAATAGTAAAAGGCGAAGGCAAAAGTATGGGTAAAGATGTTGGCGTAAGGATAATTTCCTCCGCCTTCATCTTATCCATTACCTTTTTATTAAAACAAAAAAATATGGCTTTTAAAGTAGATCATCAAACCATAAACGACCTAAAGATTATTGGTGGTGCCCGGGAAAAAGACATTTATGGTTTATTCAACCGAACCCAAACAAGAGGTGGGGCAAGAATACTGAAGGATATGTTTATGTACCCGCGTTCACGGGAAGAAGAAATCATGAACAGGGTAAACATCATCACCTATTTCAAAAAAAAGAAAATTGAGTTTCCTTTTGAAAGCAGCGTTTTTGATACGATAGAGCATTACCTGAGCAATACCGATGAGCGGACACGCTTAACAGTCCATGAAGATAACCTTAAACGCAAATTCAATAGTGCTATTGGCGGCGATACCGAATATCAACAAATTAATAAAGGGGTAATCAGCACCCTGGTTTTTCTTTATGATTTAAAAACGTTTTTATCCCGGCTCGACAGCAATGGGGCAACCACTGAAATCAATAAAGACATTATTGCCATTAAGAAAATCCTGGAAATTCCCGAACTGGAGTTTGTACCCGGCCTTGAAAAAAGGGCAACAAAACTATCGTATGCAAAAACAGCGCAATACGACAATGTTTTTCGTTTCGGGATCAACAAGCAGGTTCAAAAACTGCTTTATCATGTTTTTGATTTTGATGTGTACATTGCGGTGGCTGAAGTGGCGAACGAATACAACTTTTCATTTGCAGAGATTGAGCACACCGATGGCAACCTGATCCAGCTGAACCAGGTGTATCACCCTCTGGTGCCTAATGCCATTCCCAATACCATTCATATCGATCAAAACAACAATATGATTTTCCTAACGGGAGCTAACATGGCCGGAAAATCGACTTTCATGAAAACATTCAGTATTGCCATTTATCTGGCACATATGGGGTTTCCCGTGCCGGCTGAAAGCATGCGTTTTAGCATTCAAAACGGCATGTTCACCACCATCAACCTGGCCGACAACCTAAATTTGGGGTTCAGTCACTTTTATTCCGAAGTAAACCGGGTGAAGAAAGTAGCCGAAAGCGTAAACCAGAATGAACGCCTGGTGGTATTATTCGACGAGTTGTTCAGGGGGACCAATGTAAAAGATGCATATGATGCAACCGTAGCTGTGATGGATGCTTTTGCAACAAAGCGAAACTGCACTTTTGTGATTTCAACGCATATCATTGAAGCCGGTGAAGAACTCAAAAAGATGAGGGACAATATAAAATTCATGTATTTACCCACCATCATGAAAGAGAATGTGCCCCAATATACCTACCAGATTGTAGAGGGGATTACCGAGGACAGGCATGGGATGATTATCATCAATAATGAGAAGATATTGGATATTTTGAAGGAATAGCTATTGGGTGTTTGCGCTTAGGTTTTAGTATTTGGGTGTTGGGAATTGGGTATTAGTATTTAGGTGTTGGTTATTAGTACTTAGGATTTAGTATTTAAATATTAACAGCAACAATTAAACTAGAAGTAAATGAGAGACTTTAGGCAATTGAATATTTGGCAGGAAGGATTAACTATTGTTAAACATGTAAACCGGATAGCTGAGCTACTTCCGGATGTAGAAAAATATGGTTTAAAAAGCCAGATTTGTCGCTCTGCGGTTTCAATTCCTTCAAACATAGCAGAAGGTTGTAGCAGAAGCAGTCAGTTGGAGTTTAAGCGTTTTTTAGAAATTGCCATTGGATCGTCTTTTGAGTTAGAAACACAACTAATCCTAATCGAAGAATTATCTCTGGTTCCTAAAAATGAAATAAACGGACTAATTGCCACACTAAATAAAGAGCAAAAAATGATGAATAGTTTCATTAGCAAACTAAAAGCCAACAGCCAACAGCCAACAGCCAACAGCCAATAGCCAACAGCCAATAGCTAAAAGCAAATAGCCAATAGCTAACAGCCAACAGCTTATACAAAAAAACAACAACAATGGAATTTGTAACTGATAAACAAACGCTACAGGATTTAAACATCTTAGGGCGATATAAAAATAACTCAATTTTCAGCCTGTTTAACCAAACTATTACAAACGGCGGTGGACGATTGCTTGAACGCATGTTCAACGATCCTTATACGGAGTTGCAACCTATTGAAAGGCGAAAGCAGAACATTGCCTTTTTCGAGGAATTAAATACAACTCTTCCCTTTACCGAGAAAGAGTTTGATGAAGTGGAAAACTATCTTCGAAACTCAGAATCGAAAAACAGGATAGTGGCAGCAATGAATATGTCTCGAGTAAAGTTTATGAACTTCATTGCTCAGGAAAAAGAATATGTAATATTAAGAGAAGGCCTGGAATACAGCATCTCTTTGCTAAAGAAACTTCGTGAAACGATAAACTTAATTGCTTCAAAATCTGAAGGTGTACCTATTCATGAAAAAGCTTTGAAATTGCAGACTTTACTTGAGCGTAAAGAACTTGTGGAGGCTTATGAATTGGAAGGTGTAAGTCCGCTGCCATATAAACAGGTGTTTCGTTTCGATTATATTTTCCGTGGACTCCTAAATGATGAAATGGAAGATATGCTCAACGAAATCTACCGACTGGACGTATTTACAGCGGTTTCCGATGTGTCACGTCAAAGAGGTTTTTGCTATGCCACGGCCCTTGAAAAAAATAAGAAAGTAATCGACTTAAAAGGGGTTTTCCACCCTGCAATCCCCAATGCGGTGGACAATGATATTAAAATTGAAGAGAACAAAAATGTATTCTTCTTAACCGGGGCAAATATGGCAGGGAAATCCACCTTTATGAAATCCTTCTCTGTAGCCGTTTATCTGGCGCATATGGGGTTTCCGGTGCCGGCTAAGGAAATGACCTTCTCTGTACACGACGGGATGTACACGTCGATAAACGTACCTGACGACCTTGCAAAAGGGTACAGCCATTTTTATGCAGAAGTTTTGCGTGTAAAACATGTGGCCGAAGAAGTGGCTTCCAACAAACAACTGGTTATTATTTTTGATGAACTGTTCAAGGGTACCAACGTAAAAGATGCCTACGACGGAACTGTTTCCATTGTTGATGCCTTTTCTAAGCGCCTGGGTACATTCATTATCTCGACCCATATTATGGAAGCCGGACAAACCTTGCAGAAAAGCAACGAGCGCTTGTTTTTCAAATATTTGCCCACGGTAATGAAGGGGGCTGTACCAACCTATCCTTACAAATTGGCCGATGGCATTACCGATGACAGACATGGAATGATAATCATTGAAAATGAAGGGATCCTGGATATTATAAAAGGAAAAAATATTAATTAGAGCCTGTCCATAAACTAAAGAGCCTGGACTGGAAAGTTCAAATGCAAGGCGTGCAGGAACCGATGCGGAGAAATTAAACCCGTTTATGACGATCAGGCCTTCCTGTTTCTGTGTGAAGGTTTATGCAGTGCCAAAGGAACCATTGGTAAAAAAGAATTAAGAGGTCAGGTGGTTGTTGAAATGTGTGGATGTGGTGGCCGATAAAATTGAATTAAAAGCCAATTTATATCGATTGGTTTAGTTTGATCAAAGCTCATTACAGGTTTCAGGAATCATCTGCCCGGGTGATTCCTGTTTTTTTATTGGTTAATGGTTATATGGAAACACGGGCAATTGCTTTATGCATGTGAAAAAATAGCGTGTCCCAAAGCTGTCAGGGCTCCATTTTACTGGCCCTACAAAACTTTTTTTCCACTTTTCTGACAACGTTACATTGAAACAACGGAATTTTCTTAATGGTACTTGTGACACTTTTGCCATTTTAATGGCAGAGCTCACCGGAGGTAATCCGTACGCATCACTTTAGTGTTGACATGACACAAAGCAAATTCTATCATAGAGCCCCGAAGCTGAAAGGGCAATTCAAGTGCCTTGGCTGTATGTGACAGGGCAAATAGGCTCCATTCATAAATAGTTCATAAACAACAACAGGCATCGGTTTTTGCAATTTCATTATCTATTTTTAATTTTGGTACATGATCATTCAGAATCTCTTCAACAAAGTTAAACAGGGCGATGTCAATGCATTCAGAGAACTGTTTAATCAGTTGTACCCTTCCATGTGTGTCATTGCCCGTCATTATGTAGAAG
Source organism: Bacteroidales bacterium (assembly GCA_965230395.1). Taxonomy (GTDB): domain Bacteria; phylum Bacteroidota; class Bacteroidia; order Bacteroidales; family UBA10428; genus UBA10428. The sequence continues at coordinate 5,868,604 of CBDDKV010000002.1, read as the reverse complement.
ATACTTTGGCCGAAGATATTGCTCAGGATGTTTTTATTAAGCTGTGGAGCGAGCGGGAAAAATTACTTGGTGTTCAGTCAGTTAAGAACTATTTATATGTAAGTGTGAAAAACCATTGCTTAAACCATCTTTGGCATATTAAAGTAGAAGAAAAATATATTTCAAATTTTGATAGGGATGAGCTTTTTCAGTTTAACAATAAGGTAATTGAAGAGGAAACATACAGGATATTAAAACAAGCTATCGATAAACTTCCGGAACAGCGCAGAAATATAATGATCTTGACCCTTAAGGGATTAAAAAACCAGGAGATAGCCGAACGATTGGGTATTTCTGTTAATACGGTGAAGACCCTTAAATATAAATCCCTTAAAGTGCTAAAAGAGAAGTTGAAGGATTATTTCTACTTGCTTCTATTGCTTTCCTAATGTGGTAATTATTAAGTTCGTTTACTTATTTTTTAGTTTTAATTTTTCTTTATGCAAGGCAAAGTTTGCTGGCATAGCCGTAGTTACATCGAAAAACTTTAACACAGCAGAAAGGAAAAAGAAGGGTGAAATATAAAATGTTATTTTGTGATCGCTCTACTAACATGCATTTTTAATGTTTGGCTTGAACTGGCGGATGTGATGAGCTTCCGTTAGACAATGGGTAAAGTAATTTTTATTTCACATCCACCATGCGATAGGTTTTTAGCACCAATTGTTCCGTTATGCTGTTTTACTACAAGGGATGCAAAGCTTAAACCCAGGCCAAAGCCTTTTGTATTATGAGTGTTGCCTGTGGGTACCCTAAAAAATTGCTCAAATATTTTTGATACATATTCTTTTGGGATTCCTGGTCCGTTATCAGTAACCGAGATATAAACTTTTGAGCGCTCTTGTTGCAGGTGAACGATAACTTTTACATTTTCACCCCCATATTTCATGCTATTTTCTATCAGGTTTCGGATTACCCCTTCCATATACACAGGGTCAATCGTCAGGTGAATAGTTTCCGGGGGAAGGCTGGATTCAATTTTATCCGTATTGAATACCAGTTGCATTGAGTTTACAACTCCTGCAATAAATTTATTCAGGTTTGTTTCTTTTTTATGCAGAAGCTGTTTATGCGTTTTCAGTCGGGAATGTTCCAAAACCCTTGTAGTAAGACTGTCCAGGCGATTCATTTCCGTGGAAACCATTTTTAGGTATTCTTCGGTTTTATGAATGTCCTTTTTTATCCCAAATTGTTGAAGTGCTTCAAGCGCAACCTTAGCAGTAGCAACCGGAATTTTAAGCTCATGGGTTATATTGTTTACAAAATCCCCCCTGATTAAATTTAGCCTGATTTGAGCAATATAACTATGATAAGCAAAAATGAGGGCAAAGGCAGAAAAACCCAGTAAAATGATAACAAAAATAATTTGTGGCAGAATAACCACTAAAATGTGTTTGCGTTGTTTTTCGACCTTGGCGTAGGGAATGTGTTCTTTAGATTCCCTGTCGTAATAGCTTATAATTATGTTTTTTTCTTCATCCCAGGAACTGTCAGGAGTTTTCCAGATTATTTCCAATCGGGGGTATTTTTGCTGCACTAGTTTTAGAAAAAAAAAATTAAGGTCTGCTTGGAACTGCTGTTCTGATATATACGGATAAGTGAGAAAGAAGCGTGAGCCAAAGTCATTATCAATGTCATACGCTATTTTTCTAAATTCATATGTCAAATCGATTGTTTCCCTCAAAATGTCAGGTCGGAATTCATCGTGCTCATAATAATAGAAAAGGGAGTCATATTTCTTTTTGTTTTCTTCATATTGTAAGTTAAAAAAATATGCAATACTGTCCTTCCTATCAGGAGTTAATTCAACCCCGTCAATTTGAAATTGAACGCGACCTGCTGTCTTATAGTGTTGAAGTATCGGACGAATGTGTTTCTTATATATCAATCTTCGTTGTACGTCTGCTGAAACACTATGAAACGATACAACTATTTCTTCTTCAAGTTTTTTGCTTTCATTCTGATATTGTGAATTTAACCAATAACTAACGAAGGTTATAAGTAAAAGCATACTTAAAATCATTGGAATAATAATTCTAACCTTTCTCCGTCTGGTTGTCCTTTTTTGCATAAAACAAATATAGTTGCTTTTAAGCGTTCAATTATACTGCGTTAACCTTAATTAACCTTGATTTTCATTCCGTTAACCAATATATAATACGTATTGATCGTAATTTATCGTTGAAATAAATTATTTTTTCATTAATCAGATAAGCAATCGTATGATAGAGAAATATAACTTTGAAAGAAAATGGTGGAATAAAAAAAGAGAGATGAAGAATAAAATAACAATTTTTGTATCAGTATTACTTACTTTATATGTAAATGTACTATCTGGTCAAATCATAGAACCGGCAAAGTGGACCGTTAAACTGTCGGCGGAAGAGGCCTCCATAGGGGACAAAATAGAAGTAATATTCACAGCGTCCATTGATGAAGGCTGGTATGTCTATTCAAACGATTTTGACCCGGAACTAGGCCCCTTGTTGATATCATTTGAATTTGAGGAAGACGGCAGTTATGAGAGGGTCAATGGGACAAGGCCGATAAATTCGCACAAACATTACGACGATATTTGGGAAGGTGAGGTAAGCTACTTTGAGAAAACGGGGGAGCTCCGCCAGACAATAAAGGTCAAGTCATTGCCCCTTAATGTAGCCGGGAGTTTTGAGTTTCAGACCTGTTCGAAGGAAAACGGCAAGTGCATAATGGGGGAAGGTGACTTTTCCCTCTCGGCCAAAGCCGCAAAAAAAGCCGTTAAACAGGAAACACAAAAGCAGGGGCCCAAAGAGGCAGTGAAACAGGAAAAAGTTGACAATAAGGAAATTAAGGGGACAGAAAAGGAAATAAAAGAAGGCCCGGAAGAAGGGGGCGCGCTGGCCCTGGAAGACAGGGCAGGGAAAGGGCCGGAGATTGGCGAAAGAGGGGCCCCACCGGTATTGGAAGCGGCAAAAGCCCCTGTCCCGGAAGAAAAGGAAAAGGGGTACTGGAGCATTTTCATATTGTCGTTTTTAGGGGGGCTTGCCGCATTGCTGACCCCTTGTGTATTCCCCATGATCCCGATGACGGTCAGTTTTTTCACCAAGCAGAGCACAACAAAACTGGCGGGTGTCCGGAACGCGTTCCAGTATGGTATTTTCATAATAATCATATATGTAGTTTTGGGTTGGATAGTGGTGCTTGCATTTGGTGCCGATGCACTGAATGCCTTGTCGACCAACCATTGGTTCAACCTGTTTTTCTTTTTGTTGCTGGCGGTATTCGCCATTTCATTTTTGGGGGCCTTCGAGATCGTCCTCCCCTCGTCCTGGATCAACAAGGCAGATGCGGGTGCGGACAAAGGGGGGCCGATAGGTTCGTTTTTTATGGCACTGACCCTGGCCCTGGTCTCGTTTTCATGCACAGGGCCCATAGTGGGCTCGCTGTTGGTGACCGCGGCCTCTGAAGGGGGCATGGCCCCACTGGTTGGGATGTTTGGCTTCTCGCTGGCCCTGGCCCTGCCATTTTCGCTATTTGCGGCCTTCCCGGGCTATTTGAACTCACTGCCCAAGTCAGGGGGGTGGCTAAACTCGGTAAAAGTTGTGCTGGGTTTCCTGGAACTGGCCCTGGCCTTTAAGTTCCTGTCCAATGCCGACCTTGTACTGGACCTCCATTTATTGGAGAGGGAAGTGTTCATCGCCATCTGGATCGCTATTTTTGGGGCCTTGGGCTTTTATCTGTTGGGAAAAATAAGGCTGCCGCACGATTCCCCCATTGAACGGCTCCCGGTTTCGCGGCTGTTGTTGGGGCTCCTCACGCTTTCTTTTACGGTATATATGGTCCCGGGGCTATGGGGCGCGCCGTTGAAATTAATTTCGGCCTTTCCCCCGCCAATGGAATATGCCGAGTCCCCCGGAGGTTTTGGCAAAGGCCCGCAGCAGGTACTGGCGGCCCCCTCTGCCATGTAGGTGAACAGCAAAGGAAACTGGAGGAGAAGATGCACCTTGGCCCCCAGGGCCTCATGGTTTTTCATGACTATGAAGAGGCACTGGCCTATGCCAGGCTGGTCAACCGGCCCCTGTTTGTCGATTTTACAGGGAAGGCCTGCGTAAACTGCCGGCAGATGGAGATAAACGTATGGTCGGACCCCGGGGTGAACTCCCTGATGAAAAATGATTTTGTGGTAGTGGCCCTGTACGTGGACTATAAAAAGCCACTCCCCAAAGAAGAACAATATATTTCAGGGTCGACCGGCAAAAAGATCAAGACAATAGGGAATAAGTGGAGCGATTTTCAGATCAGCCGGTATAAAATAAACAGCCAGCCCTATTATGTGATATTGGACCATGAGGAAAAAGAACTGGTTGCGCCAAAGGCTTATGACCCGGATTCAAAGTCATATGCCGAATGGCTTGAAAAGGCAAAGGGCAATTTTAAGAAGTACAGCAGTAAAGATAACGGATAAATGGGGCATGGCCTTAATGGAGTGTGATTTAGAATTGATTATGCAAAATATATTTCTACAAAAACTGAAGGAAGAGTATGTGCCGGCACTAGGCTGTACAGAACCTGTAGCTGTGGCTTATGCAGCAGCTTTGACCAGAGAAGTATTAGGGGGAATTCCGGAAAAGATAGATTTCCTCGTAAGTGGCAATATCCTGAAAAATGGTATGGGAGTGGGAATACCTGGTTCGGGTATGGTAGGCTTACCAATAGCAGGTGCAATGGGTGCTCTAGGCGGAAATCCAAAGGCTGGCCTTGAAGTACTGGATAGTATTAGTCCCGAGGTCATAGAAGAGTCGAAGGCGTTCATTAATGAGGACAAACTTACCGTTGATGTTAAACCTAATGTATCAAAACTCTATATCGAATGTGTCAGCTATAATAATGCAAATAAAGCCCGTGTGGTTATAGAAAAACGACATACCAATGTAGTTCTTAAGGAAAAAAACGGAGAAGTGCTCTTCAAAAAAGATGAGAAAAATATAGCATTTAACCCCATTGATTTTAGTGAATGGAGTTTTTCCGGGATTTATGATTTTATCCAAAAAGTGGATATAAACGATATTGAATTTCTAAGAAAAGGAATTGAGTTAAATAAAAATATTGCCTTGGAAGGTTTAAAAGGCAACTATGGGCTTCAGGTTGGCAAATCTATTTTATTAAGTATGGAAAAAGGCCTTTTGTCGAAAGATCTGATGAATAGATCTATCATGCTTTCGGCTGCAGCCTCAGATGCACGAATGGCCGGAAGTACCATGCCCGTTATGTCAAATTGTGGAAGCGGCAACCAGGGAATTAGTGTTACCCTGCCTGTGGTAGTGGTGGCAGAAGAGATGGAAGTAAGTGATGAAAAACTGTTACGGGCTTTAGCATTGGCTTTATTGGTTACCATTTACATGAAATCATTTGTAGGGCAATTATCGGCATTGTGCGGAGTGCTTTTATCCACGGCGGGAGCGGCCTGTGGAATTACATACATCATGGGGGGCGATTTACAACAATTGGGAATGACGCTGAAAAACATGACCGGAAGTGTAACTGGAATGATTTGTGATGGGGCAAAATTTGGCTGTTCCCACAAAATATCATCAAGCGTAGGGGCAGCTATCCAGTCCTCCATATTGGCCATAAATCATAACAGCCTGAATGGCTTAAATGGTATTGTTGATAATGATGTTGAAGCAACCATTAGAAATATAGGGCGCCTGGCAAATGAGGGAATGGAAATAACCGATCAGGTAATTTTAGAAACCATGCTTGGTAAGATGAAAAGTTGCCTGTGAGTTTGATATACTAAATTAAATAGAGCTAATCATTATAAAAAAAATTATGAAACACATTGTAAAACTAGTATTCGTTGCGTTGCTTGCGTTTTTTGGGGCAACAGGACAGGCTCAAAATACAACAACAATTCCTTTAGATCCGGAAATTAAATATGGCAAGCTCTCGAATGGCATGACGTATTACATCATGCCAAACAAAGAACCCAAAGAGAGGGTGAGTTTCTTCTTCGTTCAAAATGTAGGGGCAATATTAGAAGAAGAGCCACAAAACGGACTTGCCCACTTTCTTGAACATATGGCATTTAACGGACTGGAAAACTTTCCGGGTAAACATATGCTCAATTACCTTCAAAAAAACGGGATGGATTTTGGGCGCGAAATTAATGCTTATACAGCTCAGGATGAGACAGTATACAGGATCAGTAATGTCCCTGTGGAAAGAGAAGAGCTGATTGATTCCGTTCTATTGGTACTTCACGACTGGTCTGGGGGATTGTTGCTGGAAGCAGAAGAAATTGAAGCAGAGCGGGGGGTAATCCATGAAGAGTGGAGAACACGCAGGAATTCACGTTTCAGGCTAATGAAACAAAGTATGCCCCTAATCTATAATTATTCTAAGTATGCGGAACGGGATGTTATAGGTTCACTGGATGTAATAGATAATTTTGAACATAAGGAACTTAGAGAATATTATAAGAAATGGTACCGCCCTGATTTGCAGGCTGTGGTTGTTGTTGGTGATATCGACACAGAAAAACTAGAGAAAAAGGTTAAAAAATTATTCTCAAAAATACCGGCGAAAAAGAACCCTGCAAAAAGAGAATATTACCCCATTGAAGATTCAAAAGAGCTAGGTTATGTTTTGGCAACAGACAAAGAAGCACAAAGTGTTTCAATAAGCTGGATTTTCAGGAAAGACCCCGATGTGGTCCGCGATGAGAAATACCTGCGCAGAACAATTGCCCAATCGATGCTAAACAGCATGATAAACGAACGTTTAAACGAGCTTGTTCAGAATCCGGAATGTCCGGCAGTAGAAATGGGAGTGGGCAACTTTGAAATGGCCAGGACAAAATCTGCCAGTTATTTGTCAGTTTCACCAAAAGAAGGAAAGGAAAAAGAGGCTTTTAGAACCTTAATGACAGAATTGGTGAGGGTACAGAAATTTGGGTTTAACGAATCTGAACTGGAGCGGGCAAAAACCAATACACTTCGGAGCTATGAGTCATATTATGAATCGCGCGATAAAATAAGTAATGACGATTGGGCAAAAGAACTAGGCAACCATTTCCTGAAAGCAGCTCCTGTCCCGTCTGTAGAGTGGGAGGTTGAGTTCGCAAAAAAGACAATTCCAACAATTACCCTGAAAGAATTATATGCTTTATTAGCCTCATATCAGAATGTAAACAACAGTTTGTTTTCACTCTCGGGCCCCAATCACGATGAAATCAATTATCCAACAAAAGAAGAACTGATGCGAATAGTTATGGAGACCATGTCATCCGATATTTCAGCATATGAGGATAATACAGATGATAGTCCGCTGGTATCGGCAAAACTAAAAGAGAAGAAAGTAACATCTGAAACAACGTTAAAAGGTACCGGTGCGAAAATTTATGAACTGGAAAATGGTGCCCGTATCGTTATAAAACAGACTGATTATAACAAAGACGAGGTATTGTTTAGCGCCTATAGTTTTGGAGGGAGTTCTTTATTGGAAAGATCGGATTTGGAATCGGCCGCTATGGCAGCAACATTGGCAGGAGTCTCTGGTATTGGAGAATTTGATGCCATTCAACTTAGAAAGAAAATGACTGGGAAAATAGCCAGTGTGAAAGCAGGCATTGGAACCAGTAGTGAGGTTTTAAGCGGAAAGGCTTCACCAAAAGATTTTGAAACCATGCTTCAGTTAATCTATCTGCATTTTGAGAACCCCCGTTTTGACGAAGATGCTTTTAACTCTTACCTGGGAATGATAAAATCCCAGATGATAAACATGGCGAAAGATAATGAAAAAGCATTAAGTGATACATTGGGACAAATGATGGCCAACCATCACGAACGTCACGTATTGTTCACAGAAGAATTTGTTAAAAACATCAGTTTCGAAAAATCTAAAAGAATTTACCTTGACCGGATTAAAGATGCCAGCGATTTCACCTTTATATTTGTAGGGAACATTGAAGAAAAAGCTTCTCTTCCGCTCATCCAAAAATATATTGGAAATATTACCTCTGTAAACCGTGAAGAAAATTTTGTAGACCACAATATTCGCCCTGCCCATGGAGCCGTCAAGAACGTTTTTGAGCGGGAAATGGAAGTGTCGAAAACCACGGTAAATTATAACCTGCACAGTGCCATTGAGTATAACTTAAACACACGGGTTTATGTGCGCATCATCGCCGATCTTCTGGGTAAAAGGTATTTGGAGACAATAAGGGAAAAAGAAGGAGGGAGCTACGGAGTTGGCGTTCGCCCTTCAATTCGTAAATACCCATACGAGCATTATACACTTAGTATAAAGTTTGATTGCGATCCGGAAAAGCAGGAGCAGTTACACCAAATTGTTAAGGATGAAATAGACAAAATGGTATCGAAAGGGGTAGATGCTGCAGATTTAGAAGAAATAAAAAAGAACTATATTAAAGGCAGGGCTGAATCTGAATTACAGAATACATTTTGGTTAGCTGTAATTGAAGGGGCACTTAGAAACCAGGAAGACTATACTCCAAAAGATAAATACATCGAATTGATAAACAGTGTTAACGTTAAATCAGTTCAGAAATTTGCAAAAGAAATGTTTAAAAATCCTGATTCGGTTGAAGTAATAATGAACCCGAAATAGAAACATTTAAAGATATGTAATGGTGAGGCTGTCCAAAAAGTAAAAACTTTTGGGACGGCCTCCTTCGTTTTAGGTGAAAACCATTCAGTTGCCAATCGCAATCATTTTTATTGAGACATTCTCTTCGTGTAAGCACGGTTTTTGGAAAAGGCGTTTTATTGAACTCTCTGAGCATCGACGTGCTAAAGAACCGGACCAGATACGGGAATGAGGTTTTATCGGGCATAATATAAAAGTAGCCCTGACTATCAGGAGGCGCAACTTATTTTTTTCTTGAAAAGTGTACCATGTAAATTCCTGATACAATTATAATTCCACCAACAATATGCCAAACGGTAAGGTTTTCTCCAAGAAAAATAATAGCAATAATTGCAGTGATTACGGGTTGCCCTAAAAGCGTCGGGGATATTACAGACGCAGGCAAAAAGCCTTGGGAATAATTAATGAGGAACCATCCACCAACCTGGATGCCAAGTCCCATGGCTAACCATAATAACCACGTTTGTTTGTCATAGCCCGTAAGTGGTTGCTGGAAAACAATTACAAAGATAAAAGCAAATACCATTGTTGATGCTGTACTAAAAAACAGGTAATTCAGGGTATCTAGAAAACTTCTTCCGGATTGGGTAAAAAGTAGGTAGCCGGAATAGAAAATTCCTGCCGACAGGCCGAAAAGAATTCCATTCAGCGTGGCAGAAGGCCTTGAAAAGTCTTTGCCAACCAGAAATCCAACACCAATAACAGCAATCAGCAAACCGGCCCAAAAACCTGTGGTTTGTTTTTCCTTATAAAGAAAAATGGCACCTATGCCTACCCATACCGGGGCAAGATTACCTACCAGTGTAGGCAAAGTTGCGTTACTGGCAACAATTCCTGTTGTCCACAAAGCCATGTCGGTAGCCAGAAAAAAACCTGCGAGAATAGCATAAAAAAGTCCCTTTCGGGGAAATTTACGCTTCTTTTTTCTTTGAGAAAGTATAAAAGGAACAGATAGTGCAAGTGTCCCAAAAAGGAAGCGGTAGAATGACGTTACAATGCCCGGGGCATTTGCCAGTTTAATCAGTATGGGAGATAAACCGATAAGTAATACACCTACAGTTAATGCCAGATAAGGGGCGCTTGAATTTTTACTTTTATGCATAGCCTTTACAGATAGACTGCGAAATTATTTAATTATTTCAAGTACGGGCCATTCTTTATCCAAATAGTAATGTAGCAAGGCCTGATGTCCCTGATAGAAGGCGCAAAACTATTTTGTAATGAAAAACAATTGTTGTAATCTATTTTAATAGAGCGGTTTTTGAGTTATGTTACTATTTGAATAGTTTTATTACTATTTATATAGTTGTATGATTAAAAAAATAGTTATATTTGTGTTGTGAAGGAAATGACAAAAGCAGAAGAACAAGTAATGCAATACCTCTGGAGGATTGAGAAAGGGTTTCTAAAAGATATCGTGGATCAGTTCCCTGAGCCAAAACCGGCGTATACCACAATTTCGACTGTAATCCGGGTTTTGGTGAAAAAAGGTTTTGTTGGATATAATACATATGGAAAGATACATGAGTATTACCCTAAAGTAGAGAAAAGTGAATATTTTAAGAACCACCTTAAAGGTTTGGTTAAAAACTTTTTTAACGGTTCAGTAACTAATTTTGCTTCGTTTTTTACAAATAACGAAGATGTCAATCTTACCGAATTGGAGGAAATAAAGAAAATAGTGGATGAGAAAATTGCCCGATTAAAAGATAACGATGAATGATATAATTATTTATTTGCTTAAAGCTAATATAGCTTTGGTACTACTGTATTTAGTTTACCTTCTTTTTTTTAGGCAAACAACATTTCATAGGCTGAACAGGCTGGTGATAATTTTCATACTACTATGTTCATTTGTTTCTCCGTTTTTGGGTTATCGCTTTATATCGGTTTCGGAAAAAGCTGTGAACTTTAATTACTTACTTGAGAACCTGGAGGAAATACCTCTTGAGAGGGAACTGTATGAATTCGGAAATCATCCTGAGCGTACTTCTCATATTTCTCTGTTTCATGTTGGATTACTTATCTATCTTGCTGTTTGTTGTCTCCTGATTTTTAAATATGTAAAACAGATAGTTTTTTTAGTGAAACTTAAAAGAGCGTCTCAGGTAATTGATAATAAGGGTAAAAAGTATTATTTAACGGATGCCAAAGGAACACCGTTCACTTTTTTAAAGTGGATATTTCTACCTCCAGATATGGGCAGTCGATCCGAAACCGAATATGTACTGCGGCACGAACAGGCACATGCAGGTCAATTGCACACACTTGATATACTATTAGCGGAATTTATATGCATTATTTTCTGGTTCAACCCTTTTGTCTTCCTTCTTAAAAGGTCCCTGAAAACACTGCATGAATACCTTGCCGATCAGGAGGCGGCAAAAGTCAATAAAGAGAAAAATGATTATTTGCAAATCCTGCTGAAAGGTATGGCTCGCACGCATAATGTGGGAATGTCAAGTTATTTCTATTGGTTAACAATAAAAAAACGAATAAAAATGATAACTAAAAATAAGTCACCAAAAATTTATAAATTAATTTATTTAGTAACTATTCCTATAGCCGCGCTGATAATACAGGCATTTTCAATAGCAAATAACGGAGCACCTGTTGTTTCAAAAGTAAAGGCTGGAAAGGGCAATGATGTTCCCTGTATTTCCCCTATCGCAAATGAAAAAATGAAAAATCTGACTTCCGGGTTTGGAATGCGGAAGCACCCTACAACAGGGGAAATGAAGATGCATAAAGGGGTAGATTTTTCGGCAAATATGGGGACACCTGTTTTAGCTACTGCTGATGGTGTTGTTGTGAAAATGGAATTTAAAGAAAAAGGAAAAGGTTATGGACGCGTAATTATTATTAAGCATAACGATATCTATTCCACACTTTATTCTCAGCTATCAGCGTTTAAGGTTGCGGTTGGAGAAAAAGTGAAGCAGGGACAAGTGGTCGGGCTTGTCGGAAGTTCAGGAATATCCACAGGACCGCACCTGCATTACGAGGTGCGTAAAAATGGAGAGGCGGTTGATCCGGCTGACTATTTGGGTATGCCTGATAGTATCGTTGTAGAATAAACAACAAAAGGGCTAACGAAGGCAACAAACTGTTTTCGTTAGCCTCTGCCCGTTGAAGTCAGGGGCTTTGTGGTTGCTGCAAACCCATATGCAACTAAAGGGCTAAAACAAATTTTTGAAAAGTATAGTCTTCTTAGGGCATTAATTTAGGTTGAGATTTAGCTCAAATAAATTCATTCGCATTGGAATCTTCCGAATGGCTTTAGTGGTTAAAAATCAATGGTATATTTCAAAATAGGAATAATCCCATTCTGGGTTACTACCTGTTTAATGATCTTGCTTTCCGAGGAAGAAAGTTTAAAATCAGGTTCAAACTCATTTAACCTGTTGGTGGCATTCTGGATATTAAGGCTCAATATATGTGTTGTTTTATTGAGGTTGGCTTTAAAGTTTACCCCAAGATCAATTCTAAAGTATTCTTTTACTTTTTTTGTATAAGGGGTTTTAGAATAGGTAATCTCATTGTTTTGAAATGATAAGGTTTCATTTACCTCTGTGTATCGTTGCCCTCCTGCATGTGTTGCTTTTAAATTAACCCCAATGGTATTTCTCTTTCTTCTGCCCAGGTTGAAGTCTTTCCCGATCAGTCCATTTATAATATAATTGCCATTGTACCGGGTATTATAAAAGGTTTTTTCATCAAAAGAGAACTTTGATTCGTAGAGTGAGGTTGTAAACAAATAATAGAAATTTTTATGTAAAAACCTCTCAAGTGTTAATTCTATACCATAATTTCTTCCTGTTCCGTCATTTGTGACATTGCTTACCTGTTGGTAATCAAAAACGTCTGTAACATTTGTTGAAATAAACATGGCGGCAGAATCGGAAAGCAGATGATATAAATACTGGAAGTAGGCTTCAACCTTAAAAGTGGTGTGTTTGTTTATGTTCCAGTCGTGCCCTAATACAAGATGTGCAGATTTCGCTATCTCCAGGTCTTTGTTTGGTCGGGTTTTATTACCTGAGTCATCCTCTTTTTCAATTAAATATACATACATGTCTTCAGCACGACTGTGTAAGCCGCTTCCAAAATTGAAAGACTTGTTCCTGCTATAATTCCATCGTAAAGCAAACCTGGGTTCGAGGGAATATTTTTGGTTAATTTGATAGTACAAACCATGAAATCCGCTATTCATGGTTATGTTTCTGCGTATTCTCCACTTCCATTGAAGATAGGACTGAACTTGAAGTGCTTTTTTATCAAAGTCGTCATAATTCTTTTCTGTCCCCTCGTCCAGTTCATAATTCTTAGCCTTGCTTTGTAAATGACTTATAATTGCTCCGGCCTGCAAGGTGTGTTTTGCATTGAACTTGTAATTATACAAGCTTGCATAGCGCAAGGCTGGCATTGTAGTTTTTTCCCAATATTTGTATAAATAGGTATTGTTTTCTTCCTTTTCGGAAACATCAGCTTTTTTCCAGCTGTAATTAACCGAACTTTGAACAAAGGATTTATCTGAAACAAAAATTCGGTGCTTTATACCTATAATTGCAGTTTTAGCCTTTTCCGTAGCCTTTTCGCGAATTTCTCCATAGCCATAATCTTCCGTGGAGCCATATTCAAACCAACTTCTTCCCAGTAGCCCGTAGATATTAAAGGTTCCTGCTTTTTTGAAAGGAAAATTTATATTAAAACCCAGATCCTGATAATTTGGCAAAGCATCACCTACCACTTCTATTCCCAAAGCATCCAGAACAGAAAGTGTTGAGTAGCGATAATTAAAAATAAATGATGATCCCTGGCGTTTGATGACAGGTCCTTCAGATGCGACTTCCAGTCCTAAAAAACCTGCGGCTATTCTGGTTTCATATTGCTCATTGTTACCTTTCCTGAAGCTCAGGTCAAAAACACCCGAACTCGCGTTTCCAAATTCTCCGGGAAAAGCCGCCGTATAAAAATCAGATGTTGCCAGGATATTTGAACTAAGCATACTCACCGAACCGACGGAATTGCCCAGGTAAGCAAAATGGTTAGGGTTCGGTATTTCAATCCCTTCCAGTCGCCATAAGAAACCTCTCGGGGAATTTCCACGAACTACAATTTCATTACTTAAATCGTTTCCATTGCCTGTTACCCCGGCAAAATTAAGTGCCTGTCGGGCCGGGTCACCAATTGAAGCCGCATAGCGATTGGTTTCTTCAACACTGAAAGAACGCGCACTAATCGTTGCAAAATCATTAACAGGCCTTCGTTTATCTCTTTTTGCGGTAACAACTACTTCATCTAATTTTGTGAGGTTTTCCTGAAGTTCTATGTTCATTACAACTTCTTTACCAATTGTGATATCCACGTTATTAAGATAACCGGGTTCATACCCCATACAGGATACGATGAAACTTTGACGCCCCAGCGGAACATCTTCAAGGCGAAATTTCCCCCATTCGTCACATACAGCACCTGTTAAACGCACGCTGTCCACCAACTGTATAGATGCAAAAGGTATGGCGACTTTAGAATCTGCATCTATAACCTTTCCCCTTACGGTCTGTTGCGCAGATAATCCGATTTGGAAAAAACAGGAAAGGACAATATATAGTATCTTTGATTTTAACATGTTATAGGTGATTTGAATCGTTATTTGACCGCTAAGGTATAACTGGTTGATCATTCGTTACGCAGTGGATGCCTCCACCGTTTTGTGATATGGTTTTGCCATCAATCATATAAATGTCACGTTCAGGATAATATTTCTGTAATAAAGCTTTTAAAGTTTCACTGTTATTTTTACTGTCCATGGCAGCAACAAAACCATTGCCTACCAACCAATTGGGATCGCCGGGGTACATTACCACATCAAATCCGGCATTTTCACATGCTGTTGCCATTTTATTTTCCAGGTCAGAACCATAATCGGCAATAAAAACAGTGCTGTCATTAACAAAACGAGCTGTTCCGTCAATATGCCCGGTAGTACCGTCATCCGGCCATGCTCCATAAGCCCAGATGATTTGCGTAAGCCCTAAGGCATTCTTCAATATGGTCTCCTGATCTCTTTTTGAAATTCCGGGGTTTCTTTGTTGCTGACAAGTCCAGTTTATAAGGAGAGTTCCTTTTCCGTTTACTTCAATATTACCCTTTTCCAGAATATAGTTCTGAATATTCTGCATTTCAATATTTAAATATTCTGCAATTTTTGCAGGGATTAGGTTGTCGTTATCGTATAAAACGTCACCTCCGAAGCTGCTTCCCCATCCATCAAACTTCCAGTTTTGTATCCACGTTTTTGTACCGTCTGTTACATATATTGGCCCATTGTCCCGCAACCAACAATTGTCAATCGTATAAATATGCCATGTAACATTGTCTTGCGGCACATTTTCTTTTGTAAGGAACAGAACGGCTTCATCTCTTTCTTTCTCTGTACTTATAATTAAATGTACAGGCTCATATTGTTGAACGACATTGATAATTTCAGCAAAAGCAGGCCGCATGATGGCGTCGTATTCATTTGGCCATTGCATCCAGGTTGCAGCATGTGTTTCCCATTCTGCCGGAACACGCACGTTTTCATTTACCGGAAAATCTTCCATATCAATAGAAGTGTTATTGTCATTATTTTCGCAGGCTAATAACAAACCTGACAAAATTAAACCCAACAGGCCGTTTGTAATTTTCTTCATTTTTCTATGTTTTTATTCATATTGCAACGAATGTAAGATCAATAAATACCCGATAAAATTTTAATCTATCAAATCAAACTGTTTGGGAATAAGAATTTGTTTTTTAGGAACATGGATAAAATTGAGGTTTTTATTCCCGGAATAAGGCATTTGAGTACTAATGCTTATTGTTCTTTTATAATTAGCATATTTTTGGTGTGTAAAATATTTCTTCTATGAAAAAAGTAAAGCCTGTTTATCAACTATTTTTCTGGGTATTTGTGTTTTTCTATTCATTAGAGCTACTTGCATACGATTATGAGATAACAACAGCCATTGTTTTATCATTATCTGAGTTAACTATTCATATCGTTGTATTCTATTTTAATTTGCATGTTCTTATCTCCAGGATATTGATGTCGAAGGGAAAAACATTATATATTGTTAGCCTGTTGCTGTTTCATATCGTGTTGTTTGTTCCTTATTTTTTGTCTGGGTTAGGGTATTACCTTGTTGGTGAAGAGGAGCTTAGAATTGCTTATGCATTTACAATAAACTATGTTTTATTTATATTGATTTCGTTTTTGTATTGGTATTTTAACTTATATCAACAAGAAAAACAATATGGTTTAAAGTTAGAAAATGAAAAACTTCAGGCTGAACTACAGTTTTTAAAATCGCAGGTCAGTCCGCATTTTTTGTTCAATTCCTTAAATAATATTTATTCGTTAAGCGTGGTAAAGCACGATAATGCCCCTGTAATGATAGAAAAGCTTTCCGATATTATGAGGTATGTTATTTATGAAGGAAGGAATCAGGAAGTTTTGTTGGAACGAGAAGTTGAATTGATCAATAATTATATTGATTTACAATTGCTAAAAAAACTAAAAGCTGAAAACAATTTGGCTATTTCAGTACAAGGGTTAAACAATTCCCAAAAAATCCCCCCGCTGATACTTATTAATTTTGTGGAAAACTGTTTTAAACACGGAGATATTGCGTATAATAAAGAGGGATTTTTGAAAGTTAAAATCCATATAGAAAACAATATTTTAAAATTTTCCACTATAAATTCGTATAGAAAATCCGGAAAAAAGGAAGGTGTCGGACTAGCGAATATTAAAGAGCAGTTAAAGCATTATTATCCGGAAAGCCATTCTCTGGAACTTACCAGTTCTGATGGGGTTTTTAAAGTGTACCTTCAGATAGAACTTAAAAGTGAGGAGGATTTGTAAAAAAATATGAACAGATTCAAAATAGGTTGATAATAAGATGATGCTATAAAAAATGAAGATGTATAACTGTATTATTGTAGATGATGAAACTCTCGCCCAGGAGTTAATTGAAACGCATTTAACAAAGATTTCAAACATAAACATTATTGCAAAATGTTATACGGCCATGGAAGCCCAGCAGGTATTAAACGAACATGAAATTGATATGATGTTTCTTGATATAGAAATGCCGGATTTAACAGGAATAGAATTTCTAAAGACGCTGAGCAATGCTCCATACACTATTCTGACTACAGCCTATTCCGAGTATGCTATTGAAAGCTATGAATTAAATGTGGTTGATTATCTTTTAAAACCCGTTCGTTTTGAACGCTTTTTTAAGGCTATAAATAAGGTGTTGGCCCTTTTGAAAGGTAATGCGCCGGAACTTTCATCTGCGCAAGCCAATACTATTAGAGATAACTATATTTTTGTAAAGTCCGATTACAAGGCCGTTAAGGTTCTTTTTAACGATATCGTTTTTATTGAGGGCATGCAGAAGTATGTAAAATTCCATTTAACAGATAAAAAAGTTACAACGCTAATGAGCCTAAGTTCATTAGAGGATGTTTTGCCTCCTGAATATTTTTTCCGTTGCCAAAAATCATTCATTGTAAATATTTCTAAAATTGAAGGAATAGAGGGCAACCTGTTAATGATGGGAAATGGAGTTAAAGTTCCGGTCAGCAAAAACCTAAAGCATGCACTCATTCAGATAATTGATAAGAATAAGCTACTTTGATTATCTTTTGTATATTCAGAATAAATATATATAAATAACAAGTACACGTTTTAGGGTGCTAAGAAACTTGTTGGGTTCGCCTGCCCGGTTCATGTTCGTTTAAGGAAATCTTTCCCTCCAACCCAATTAAAGCACATGTTAGAGGAATAGTTTAGAGTAAATCAAACTTAATGTATACATCCGGTACACAAAGAACAGGATTGCGTTATTCTCAAGCTGCCAGATTATTAGCCATAGTCTTAGAAAGCAATCAAAAGAAAAACACTTAAAAAAGCGGTATAAACTCTTTCTAAATAATTCTTTTAGCTTATTTTTGCGGACATTTTCAAGTCCTCTGCATACTTTAATTTGCAAACACTTGATATACGACGAACTGCTAGCCGAAATAATGCGCATTGTTTTTGGACTCTCTTCTTTTGTCATCTTTACTAAGGTTTCCGAGAACCATGCAGGGATTTTTTATTGGATAACCATTTAAAGTAGACGAAACAGATGACAAAATATAAAACCTCAGTAATTGTTAAGGCAAATTGTATGCTGTTGTTGCCATTGATTGCATTTATAATACTTCAATCTTTTTCAGGGAAAGGATTAGTTAGCGCATTAATCTTGAACAATGAAAGTTTAAAAGACGCCGGGGGAGATAGTACGCTTTTTAAACAGGAAGGTTCTAAATCCATTCCAGGGGAAAAAATGGGAGGACTGCTTTCTCTGGATAAAAATATACCAGGGATCTTTCCGGTATCAAAAGAAAAAGTGAAAAATACACCGTCTGGCTATGGATATAGGTTTCATCCCATCCTTAAAATAAGGAAATTTCATTATGGAATTGATTTTGGTGCCCCATTGGGAACAGAAATATATGCTACAGCCGATGGAGTTGTTATTGCAGCTAACAAAAGTGTCATAGGATATGGGAACAAGGTCGTCCTAAAGCATAATAATGATTATGAAACCTTATATGCACATATGTTGGCTATCAGAGTTAACATTGGTGAGGAAGTTAAACAGGGGCAAGTGATTGGTTACGTGGGAAATTCCGGTATGTCCACAGGTCCCCATTTACATTACGAAGTTCATAAAGAAGGAAAAAAAGTAAATCCGGGTTCTTATCTGGGAGTTGAAGAATAATAAAAGCCGCAACTCAAATGAGTACGGCTTTCTTTAAATATTTAAAGTTATTAACCTTCCTTTTTAACTACATTTAGCGACAATTCATCCAGAGCATCCTGGTTTACTGGTGATGGAGAATCAATCATCACATCACGTCCGGAATTGTTTTTAGGAAATGCAATAACATCCCTTATGGTGTCATGTCTTGCAAAAAGTGAAACAAGACGGTCAAAACCAAAGGCAATTCCACCATGAGGGGGAGCCCCGTATTTAAAGGCATTCATTAAGAAACCGAATTGCAGTTCGGCTTCCTCGTCAGAAAAACCCAGATTTTTAAACATGGTTTGTTGTAGTTCCCGGTCATGAATCCTGATTGAACCACCACCAACTTCAACACCATTAATAACCATGTCATACGCATTGGCCCTTACTTTTCCAGGCTCACTTTCAAGTTTGTCAAAATCCTCTGTCTTTGGAGAAGTAAACGGGTGGTGCATCGCGTGATATCTTTGCGTTTCTTCATCCCATTCCAAAAGAGGGAAATCAACCACCCATAACGGGGCAAAAATAGTTTTATCCCTTAGTCCCAGTTGATCGCCCATTTCAAGGCGTAATTCGCTAAGGGCATTTAAGGTACTTGATTTGCCACCGGCCAGGATAAGGAATAAGTCACCAGGTTTGGCATTGAACCTTTCAGCCCATTGTTTAAAATCATCTTCACCAAAAAACTTATCGACAGTCGATTTAAAAGTGCCGTCTTCATTGTATTTCACCCAAACCAAACCTTTTGCGCCTATCTGTGGTTTAGTCACAAAGGCAGTTAACTTGTCAAGTTGCTTCCTGGTATAAGAAGAACACCCGTTAGCATTAATTCCGCCAATATATTCAGCACTGTCAAAAACCTTAAAGTCTTTTCCTTGAGCAAGGTCAGTCAGCTCTTTTATTTTCATTCCAAACCTGATGTCCGGCTTGTCATTTCCATAACAGCTCATGGCTTCGTCGTATGGCATTTTTGGAAACGAACCTTCAAGTTCCACATTCAGGACTTTGTTAAACAGATGTTTAATTAATCCTTCAAAAGTATTGAGTACATCTTCCTGCTGCACAAAAGCCATTTCACAATCAATTTGTGTAAATTCCGGCTGTCTGTCGGCACGTAAATCCTCATCCCTGAAGCACTTTACAATTTGAAAGTATTTATCATAACCACCAACCATAAGAAGTTGCTTAAAAGTCTGTGGCGATTGCGGCAAAGCATAGAATTCACCCTGGTTCATTCTTGAGGGAACAACAAAGTCACGGGCCCCTTCCGGAGTAGACTTAATCAGAACAGGGGTTTCAATTTCAAGAAAATTGTCATTGCTCAGAAAACTTCTAATCTCCTGGGCCATTTTGTGCCTCAATATCATAGCCTTTTGCATCAAAGGGCGGCGAAGGTCAAGATACCGGTATTTCATTCGAAGTTCGTCACCACCATCGGATTCGTCTTCAATGGTAAATGGAGGGGTTTCCGATTCGTTGAGCACAGTTAACTTCTCAACAACAATTTCAATTTCACCCGTAGGTATTTTTGTGTTTTTACTATGACGTTCTGCAACATTACCTTCAATTTGTATGACGTATTCTCTGCCTAATTTTCGTGCAGTCTCACAAAGTTCGGCATTGGTTTCCATATTAAAAGCAAGCTGGGTTATCCCATACCTGTCACGTAAATCAATAAAAGTCATACCTCCCAAATCGCGGGATTTCTGAATCCAGCCGCAAAGGGTTACGCTTTTACCTACACCTGACATATTTAGTTCTCCACAAGTGTGCGTCCTGTACATTTTATATGTAATTTTGAATTTCTGTCACGAAGATAAAAAGAAATTCGTGCTAAAGCCTCAACAATTGAATTTTATGGTAGCCGATATGTTTTCGCATGAGTATTTTATGAAAGAAGCATTAAAGGAAGCAAGACTGGCCTATGAAAAAGATGAAGTACCTGTCGGGGCTATTGTCGTTGCAAGCAATACAGTTATTGCAAGAGCCCATAATCTCACAGAAACGTTAAAAGATGTTACAGCGCATGCCGAGATGCAGGCGATAACAGCAGCAGCAAACCTGCTGGGGAGCAAATACCTGGAGGGGTGTTCTCTATATGTTACACTTGAGCCCTGTGTAATGTGTGCCGGAGCTTTGTTCTGGTCGCAGGTGTCGGATATTGTATATGCCACAGCCGATACAAAGCGTGGCTATACCAGAATAAATCAGCCATTGCTGCACCCTAAAACCATGGTCGTTAGTGGGATTTTAGAAAACGAGTCAAGCCTTTTGCTGAAAGAATTTTTTGCAAGAAAAAGAAGAAATCCGTTAATGTAAATGTGTGGTAGTTAAGAAACATATATAAATAATGCTGAAAAACTAATTTGTCAATATCAGACTGAAAAATTAATTTTGGCGAAATGAATCCAATATACTATGATAATTGATACCCGAAAGAAGGTTATTGCCATACAACTGCGCAGAATGATAACCCTTATTGTTTTTGCTATTCTGTTAACAACAATTTTGATAGTTGGCAAAATGCCTAATACTTTTCTTGGACTGAATAAGAATAACTGGGCCCTTGTTGTCGTAGTTATCCTCATTGCTTCAATAGTGTTAGAAAATACGTTACAGTTAAATTATATCTATTTCAATGATGAGAAAGAGAAAATCATATTCAGGTTTTTCTCCCTGGGGTATTTTAATCGTTCAAAGCAATCAATCGAAATACCTAAAAAAGAGTTCCTGAAGTGTGAAACCCACGAGTATTTAAAGGGATATAAAAAAACAATTACATTTCATCAGGTCAGAAATCAGAAAGAAGCAAAATATCCACCAGTAAGTGTTAGCATATTAAGCAAAACCGAATTTTCTAACCTTGTAAACAGACTGGGTAGTTACAAGGAAAAATGATCAGGGGAAATAAATGGACCAATCAGATCTTTTCAGGGTTGCACTCTCAATGATCCCAAACGTGGGACCAATAACCACGCGAAAACTGGTGTCTTATGTTGGTGGTGTTGAGGCTGTTTTTCAGGAAAAGAAAGCCTTGCTAAAAAAGGTGCCCGGAATAGGAGACTCAATTCTTTCAAAAATAAACCGCGACGTAATTCTAAAACAGGCAGAAGAAGAACTTAATTACCTGCTTTCAAAGGGGCATAGCTGGTTGTTTTATCTTGACAAGGAATACCCTTCCAGATTAAAGGAATGTGAAGACGCTCCCGTAATTTTATATTTCAAAGGGAAAAACCTGTTCAATACCAGGAAAGTAGTGAGCATTGTTGGAACAAGAAAAAGTACGGATACCGGACAGCAAAACTGTGAAGGGCTTGTATATGAACTTTCCGGGATGTTTCCTGAAATTCTTTTTGTTAGCGGATTTGCTTACGGAATAGATATTTGTGCCCATAAAGCAGCTCTTGAAGCCGGGCGGAATACAATAGCAGTACTGGGAAACGGGATAGATATTGTTTATCCTGCTTTGCACAGAAAATATGTAAATAAGGTATTGGAAAGTGGTGCGTTTGTTTCGGAGTTTCCTTCCCGTAACAAACCGGAGCCCGGGAATTTTGTGAGCAGAAATAGGATAATAGCCGGATTGGCAGATGCAACAGTGGTCGTAGAATCGGGGGAGAAAGGAGGGGCGCTAATAACAGCCGATATGGCAAACTCATACTTTAGAGATGTTTTTGCATTTCCCGGCAGGGTAACCGATGCATATTCTGCGGGGTGCAATAACCTTATAAAACAAAATAAAGCGGCACTTATTGAATCAGCAGGAGACTTGGTTTCTTTTCTAAGGTGGGATGCAGATACTGTTTCCAAACCTGTTCAACAGGTTTTGTTTGAAGAACTTAATCCGGGGGAGAGAGAGTTGCTGGAAGCATTGAAGGAGCATCAGGAAATAGAACTCGATCAATTGGCAAGAAATATAAAACTGCCGGTAGCAAAAGTATCAGCCACCTTGTTGACCCTTGAGTTTAAGGGCCTGGTTAAAGCCCTGCCCGGAAAAACATTTAAAGCTGTATAATTCTTAGTTTTAATTTTTCTCTTTAACCGGAGTCATATATCTTCATCGGCAAAACTTTTAATATGGTTTTCATAGATACACATTCACATTTTTATCTTCCTCAGTTTGATGAGGATGTTGATCGTTGCATTACCAATGCAAAAGATTCGGGAGTGGCTAAAATTATTCTACCAAATATTGATTCGGAAACCATTCTGGCGAACAAAAAGTTATCGGCTAAATACCCCGATACCTGTTACTCCTTGATGGGCCTGCACCCTACACATGTAAAAGAAAATTACGAAGAAGAACTGGCTTCAGTACTTTCAGAACTTGAGAACGGAAACTACGTTGGTGTTGGGGAAATTGGAATGGATCTTTATTGGGATAAAACCTTCATTGAAGAACAAAAAGATGCATTCAGGCAACAAATTAGTTATGCAAAAGCAAAAGACTTACCATTTGTTATACATTCACGGGAATCATTCAGGGAAGTAATAGAAGTATTAGAATCCTTAAATACAGAGAAGTTTAAAGGGATTTTTCATGCATTTTCAGGTTCGGTAGAAGAAGCAGGGAAAGTAATTGAAATGGGCTTTTATATAGGAATTGGCGGAGTGGTGACATTTAAGAACTCTTCGTTACCGGAACTGGTCAAACAGGTTGATTTAAATCATATTGTACTCGAAACAGATTCTCCTTATCTTGCACCAACGCCATATCGGGGAAAAAGAAATGAAAGTAGTTATATTCCAATAATTGCTAAAAAAATTGCAGAAATAAAAGAAGTAAAGCTCGAAGAAGTAGCAGAAATTACCAGCTGGAACTCAATCAATTTATTTAATATATGAGAGACAGAAAGCCTTCGTTATTAATTATTTATACAGGGGGAACCATTGGGATGGTTAAAGATAATACCAATGGATCACTGAGGCCGTTACCTTTTAATCATATTATGGACGAAATTCCTGAGATAAGGAAAGCCCACTGCGAGATATCTTCATATACATTTGACCCGCCATTGGATTCTGCAAATGTAAACCCCAAACAGTGGGTTAAAATAGCATCAATCATAGAGAAGAATTATGAAGATTACGATGGTTTTGTTGTTTTGCACGGAACGGATACAATGGCATTTTCCGCATCGGCACTAAGTTTTATGCTCGAAAATTTATCGAAACCGGTGGTGTTTACCGGTTCTCAGTTGCCTATTGGAAAACTAAGAACAGATGCAAAAGAGAACCTGATATCTTCTATAGAAATAGCTGCGGATCAAAAAAACGGAGTCCCCGTTGTTCCTGAAGTAGCCATATATTTTGAAAGCCGCTTGTTTAGGGGGAACCGCACATCAAAGTATAATGCAGAAGAGTTTAATGCGTTTCAGTCATATAATTTTCCACCTCTGGCAGAAATAGGGGTGCATATTAAATATAATTTACACTTAATTAATAAGCCTTCCCCCGATTCAAAATTTAAGGTACATAGCAATTTGAACACAGAAGTTGCAATACTTAAAGTGTTTCCCGGAATAAATAAAAGAACAGTGCAGGCCGTTCTGAACATTGAAGGATTAAAAGGGCTTATTCTGGAAACTTACGGGGCGGGAAATGCCCCATGTGAATACTGGTTCATAAATGAGTTAAAAAGAGCTTTGAAGAAAGGAATAGTTATAGTCAATATAACTCAATGTGCCGAAGGATCCGTGGAGATGGGGATGTATGAAACAAGCCTGGAACTTGAAAAGGCCGGGTTGGTCAGTGGCCGTGATATGACTACGGAGGCGGCGGTTACAAAGATGATGTACCTTTTGGGAAGAAAGACCGGAATTGAAGAGATAAAAATAGATCTAAATAGACCAATACGCGGAGAAATAACGAATTGACAACTTACAATTAAATTTTTTTTACTAATTTTCGCACCAAAATTTTTTAACCTAAGCGGTTGGTGGACTGGAGAGGTGGCCGAGTGGTCGAAGGCGCACGCCTGGAAAGCGTGTATTCCGTGTGAAACGGGATCGAGGGTTCGAATCCCTTCCTCTCCGCAGAGGAGATAAATATGTTCTTTGAATTATAAATATTACGAAAAAACAGAAAGGGTAAGTTGTTGATAATCTAATTTTTATTGCAAAAAGCTCTTTGCCTCGTGTGTTTATACGATGAATAGTTAAAGAGTATAAAATACATCACCAGAACTTATTTATTAATGATACTTTCATTTGAAGTTGGTGGTTTATATTTAAAAAAATAGTTAATTGGACAATCTGATTGTTGTGTTTTACTGCAAAATTATGATTGAAACAAACTATATTTGTTACTTATTTCACGGAAACCTTTTTTTATTGTTAAATGGTTAACAAAAGGAATGATTTTTGAGAGATAAGAATGACTTAACAAGAGATTAATAATAAATTAAAATAAAAATTCGAAAAAGAGAAACACTAATAAACTAAAGTCATGAAAAAATTATTTGCATTTTTAGCTGTAATTGGGATACTAAGTTTCGGAGTATCAAATCAAATTAATGCGCAAGAGCCGGAAGCTCAGGCAACAGAGTCTGTTGCAGAAGAGTCCGCTCCTGTTGATACTACCGCTCCTTTAGAGAGGGAGGCCGATGTCAAAACTGATCAACTATTAACAGAAACTCCTCCTTTTCACCAACAGGTAAAAGCTAAATTTATCGATGGTGGTGCTGTATTTATGAGTTTCGTGCTTTTATGTTTAATCTTCGGTTTAGCATTGGCAATAGAGAGAATTATTTACCTGAACCTAGCCACAACAAATACAGATAAGCTTCTTTCTAAAATCGAAGCAGCACTTGAAGAAGGTGGAATAGAAGCAGCTAAAGAAGTTTGCCGTAACACACGCGGACCTATAGCCAGTATTTTCTATCAGGGACTTGACAGAATTGATGAAGGACTGGAAATGGTAGAAAAATCAATTGTATCTTACGGAAGTGTTCAAATGGGACTTTTAGAGAAAAACTTAAGCTGGATTTCTTTATTTATAGCAATTGCACCGATGCTTGGGTTTATGGGTACTGTATTAGGTATGATTAGCGCATTCGACAAAATTGCTGAAGCTGGGGATGTAAACGCATCACTTGTGGCTGACGGTATTGGTATGGCACTTATTACTACTGTATCAGGTCTTATTGTTGCTATGTTTTTACAAGTATTTTACAACTATCTTCTTGCTAAAATCGACGGTATGGTAAACCGTATGGAAGATGCTTCAATTTCACTAATGGACATTCTTGTGAAATACAACCTTAAAAGTGGTGTAAACCTTGAAAAGTAATTAGAACTATGCAAAAGATATCTTCAGTAATACTATATATTCTTGCCGCAATATCAGTTGTCCTGGCCGGATTGTTCTTTTTCGGACCGGTAATAACTGAATTCGGTGAGGAAGTTCCAAAGTTCTATACCCATAATTTGGGATGGGCAGCTATTCTTTTCATTGCAGCTGTTGCAATTACTCTTATTTTTTCGGTTGTATACCTTATTACACATCCTAAAGCATTAAAGGGCGCTATAATTTCAATATTCGCCATGGGTGTTCTGGTTGTGCTGGCATATTTTCTGGCATCAGATCTTCCAATGGAAGGAATGGAAGGAGTAACTCCGAAAACGCTTAAATGGACAGGTACAGGTCTTATCTTGACTTATATTCTTATTATTGTCGCTGTTGTAGGAATATTAGCATCTGAGATTTATAGGGCTTTTAAATAGTCCCGGATATTTAAATTATACACATTTTGTGTATATAAATAATTCTTATAATTATGGCTAAAAGAGAAATACAGGAAATAAATGCAGGATCGATGGCAGACATTGCATTCCTGCTGCTCATCTTTTTCCTGGTTACTACAACAATGGATACCGACTCAGGTATTGTGAGGAAACTTCCTCCTATGCCCGAACCAAATACTGAACAGGAAGATGTTCAGATTAAAGAGCGTAATATTTTTGTTGTACTGGTAAACCGAAACGATCAATTATTGGTTGAAGGTGAGCAAATGAATATAATTCATTTAAAAGACGCAGCTAAAGAGTTTATTGAAAACCCGGCAAATGATCCTAACCTTCCGGTAAGAGAAGTGGTAACTTTTGATTTCATCGGAAATAAAGAGGTGACCAAGAAACATGTGATTTCATTGCAAAATGACCGGGGAACTTCGTATAAGACCTATATCGCGGTGCAGAACCAGCTAGCTGCAGCCTATACAGAGCTTAGAGATGAGCTTTCTTTAAGGACCTGGGGGAAAAAGTTCGGGGATCTTGAAGATGAATTTAGAGAGGTTGTCGAAGATGTATATCCGATGAAAATCTCTGAAGCTGAACCTAAAAACGTAGGAGGATAAGCAATGTTAGGAGGACGTTTTAAAAAGAAAGGGAAAAACAAAATACAGGCTATTTCAACAGCCTCACTACCTGATATCGTATTTATGTTACTATTCTTTTTTATGGTAACAACAGTAATGCGGCAGAATGAACTAAAAGTGAAAATATTTGCTCCGGCAGCTAACCAGGTTAAAAAGCTGGAAAACAAGTCGCTGGTGAGTTATATTTTTATTGGGGTGCCACAGAATTCGAAGAAATATGGTTCTGTTGCAAGGATTCAACTAAATGATGCTTTTGCAGAGCCGGAGCAAATCCGGGAGTTTATTGCTGCAGAACGCGAGAGTAAGGATGAAGTTGACAGGCCCAAGATGACTGTTTCTCTTAAGGTAGATGAGAATACAGAAATGGGTGTTGTAACGGATGTTAAGCAGGAGTTGCGTAGAGCGAGTGCATTAAAAATTAACTACTCTACAAGAAAAGCAGATCCTCTTGCTCAATCGAACAGATAGAACTTGATTATATCAATCATAGAATGAAAGCTGTCCTAAACCGGGACAGCTTTTTTTATTGCAACTTAACGGTGGGAATATACTGTTCTTGTCTTAATTGGCAGGCTTTTTGACTTAATATGTATTATTAACTTTAAAGCTTACTGTTATGTCAAAAAGAATTAAACAGGAAATCAATGCCGGTTCTATGGCAGATATAGCCTTTCTTTTACTTATTTTCTTTCTTGTTACTACAACCATGGGTACAGATATGGGAATTGTTAGAAAGCTACCTCCGGATGCCAAGGAAGATTTTGACATTATTGTTCATAAAAGGGATCTTTTAGATGTCTGGGTTAACAGGGACAATAAGTTGATGGTAAAAGGTAAACTAATTGAATTGTCCGAATTGAAGAATATAGCCAAGGAGTTCATTCAAAACCCAAATAAACATGAAGATTTACCTGAGGTTGTTAGCATGTATATTCCCGAAATTGGGGAAGTTGAAGTGACTGCTCAACATGTTATATCGTTGATTAGTGACCGGGGAACAACATATAAAACATATATCGCGGTGCAGAATCAACTAGCGACTGCATATTCTGAGCTCCGTGAAGAATTATCAAGAAAAGTATGGGGAAGGGGGTATGATGATGTGAGCGATAGGAAGAGAAAGGCCGTGGAGAAAGTATATCCTTTAAGAATATCTGAGGCTGAGCCAATGAATTTAGCCTTGACCGATTAAAATAAAAATGCCCGGAAAATCTTAGTAAAACAGGTTTTCCGGACTTGGTATTTTAAAATATACTATCTATCAGATATTTTTTGCCAGCCAGTCACCGACTTCAGAGGTTTTATATGATTTACCTCCCTTTGAGATATCCTCGGTTACTACACCTTCGCTTAATGATTTGTCCACTGCCCCCCTGATAACTTTGGCTTCCTCTAATAAATCCAATGACTCAAGCAACATAGCTGCAGATAAAACTGTTGCCAGTGGGTTTGCTATATCTTTTCCTGCTGCCTGTGGATACGAGCCATGAATTGGCTCAAAAACAGATGTGTGTATACCTACAGAAGCAGAAGGTAAAAGTCCCAGTGAGCCGGTTATAACACTGGCCTCGTCTGACAGGATATCTCCAAACATATTTTCTGTAACCATTACATCAAATTTTTTCGGCCACTGAATAAGTTGCATTGCCGCATTATCAACAAACATGTAGTCAACCTCAATGTCATTATAGTCAGCTTCCATGGCCTGCGCTGTTTCTCTCCACAGCCTTGATGTTGCAAGCACGTTGGCTTTATCAACAATTGTTAGCCTTTTGTTTCTTTTGCCGGCATAAGAGAATGCTAATTTCAGAATTCGCTCAATCTCTTCAGTTGTATAAGTACAAGTATCAAAAGCTTTCTTTAAATTTTCAGATCTACCTTTTTCTCCAAAGTAAATACCCCCTGTGAGTTCTCTTACAACAACCAAATCAGCTCCTTCCACGATATCTGTTCTTAGAGGGCTTTTTTCAATAAGAGAAGAAAACGTAGCTACCGGCCGTATGTTTGCATAAAGGCCTAGTTTTTTTCGCATAGCTAAAAGTCCCTGTTCTGGACGGACTTTGGCTTTCGGGTCATTGTCATATTTAGGGTCTCCGATTGCACCGAATAAAACTGCATCAGAGTCCATACAAACCTTATGGGTTGATTCAGGATAAGGGTCTCCGGTTTCATCTATTGCTGTAGCTCCAACAGTTGCATAAGTATATTCAAATTCGTGGCTATATTTAGCCCCGATTGCATTTAATACTTTTATTGCCTGTTCAACTATTTCCGGTCCAATTCCGTCGCCGGGTAAAACTCCTATTTTAAATTTCATTCTGTAATTTATTTTTGTTCGATAATATTCAACATTTTCATGGTTGCTTTTATAGCTGCCACTGTTTGATCAGGATCCAGCCCTCTTGTCCTGAAATCTTTATTACCCTTTCTCCATGTTATTACCGTTTGTACCAAGGCATCTGTTTTTCCTCCTGGCGGTATCGATACATTGTAGTCAGTAAGTTTTGGAAGCTCTTTGTCAAACGGACTGTAGATTTTATGAAGGGCTTTCATAAAAGCATTGTACTGTCCGTCTCCAACAGCCGTTTCTTCATAAGATTTGCCTTCAATATCAATTTTAAGCGTTGCTACGGGTTTTAATCCGGCTGCAGTCGAGAGGGAATAATTAAGGATTTTTACTCTTTCATCAATTGATTTGCTGCGAAGTACATCAGAAATAATGTATGGGAGATCTTCCTGTGTAACTGTTTCTTTTTTGTCTCCAAGTTCAATAATGCGTCCGGTTACTTTTTTCATGGATTCCTGATCAAGCTCTATGCCGAGAGCTTCCAGGTTCTTGGCAATATTGGCCTTGCCGGATGTTTTTCCTAGAGCGTATACTCTTTTTCTTCCAAATCGCTCAGGGAGCAAATCGTTAAAGTAAAGGTTGTTTTTTTTATCTCCGTCTGCATGAACCCCACTGGTTTGGGTAAAAACATTTTCTCCAATGATAGGTTTGTTCGGAGGGATCCGAATTCCTGAGTAGGTTTCAACCATTTTGCTGACCATGTTCAATTTAGATTCATCAATGGAAAGCTGGTATTTGAAGTGGTCGTTAACAATTCCAATAATGCTTGACAGAGGGACATTCCCGGCTCTTTCTCCCAGACCGTTTACCGTGGTGTGCATACAGGAAATTCCAGCCTTTAAAGCTGAAAAAACATTTGCCGGGGCCAGGTCGTAGTCATTATGGGCATGAAAATCGAAAGCCAGGTTCGGATAGCGGTTAATCATTTGCGAACAAAAGTCAAAAGTCTCATCAGGGTTTAGTATTCCCAATGTGTCGGGTAGCATGAACCGCTTAATTTTTTCACCTTTTAACCCGTCAAGAATCTGGAATACATATTCCGGAGAATTACGCATGCCATTTGACCAGTCTTCCAGATATATGTTTACAGCAACTCCGTTTGATGAAGCATAGTTTATTACATCTTTTATGTCTGAAATATGTTCGTCGGGCGATTTTTTTAGTTGTGACTGAACGTGTTTAAGGGAACCTTTTGTTAAAAGGTTAATGACTTTGCACCCAGCTCCTTTTATCCAGTCCACAGAGATATGTCCATCAACAAACCCTAGCACTTCAATTTTATCAAGGTCATTCTGTTTTTCGGCCCATGCTGCAATTTTCTTAACAGCTTCAAGCTCCCCTTCTGAAACACGGGCGGAGGCAATTTCAATTCTGTCAACTTTCAGATCTTCCAGAAGGAGCTTGGCCATACTTAACTTTTCGTCAAATGAGAAAGACACCCCGGAGGTTTGTTCTCCATCCCGTAAAGTGGTGTCCATTATTGAAATTTTCATATCAGGTCCTCCAGTGTCTTTTTTCGGTTTTTTTGAGTTCAGAAACATTCCCCACTGCTTCTTGCTTCCAATAGGATTAAGGGCAGCGGGGCGAGTTCTGTATTGTTAACTATTTATTTCTCTATGCAATTGGAATCATTTCGGGGTCGCCGTCATTATTAAAGCGTATATTCCCGTTTCGATTCAAATTCTTCTATTTTGCTTTTATTGCTAATCAAATAATCAATATCGTCATAGCCATTAAGAAGGCATTCCTTTTTGTAAGGGTTGATTTCAAAAGACTCAGACTCACCCGTAGGAACTATGGTAATTTTCTGCTCTTCCAGATTAACCTCTAGTTCAGCATTTGGGTCTTCATCAATGGCTTTGAATATTTTACTCAGAAAACCGGCTGATATCTGAACCGGTAAAACACCATTGTTTAATGCATTGTTTTTAAAAATATCTGCAAAAAAGCTTGAAACAACAACTTTGAACCCATAATCTTCAATGGCCCAGGCCGCGTGTTCTCTACTGGAACCACTACCGAAATTTTTTCCGGACGCCAGGATTGAGCCTTTATAAGTTGGGTCATTAAGAACAAAATCTTTTATCGGGTTGTTTTGTTTATCGTATTTCCAGTCTCGAAACAGGTTTTCACCAAAACCGTCTCTTGTTGTGGCTTTAAGGAACCTTGCTGGTATTATTTGGTCTGTATCTACATTTTCAACAGGTAAAGGAACAACCGTTGAACATAGTGTTATGAATTTTTGAATGGGCATATTTTAATGTTTAATTCAGTTTAACAATTACATGTAATCCCTTGGATCGGCAATTTTACCGGTTATCGCAGCTGCAGCAGCTGTTAGTGGGCTTGCCAGAAGTGTTCTGGCTCCGGGACCTTGTCGTCCTTCGAAGTTTCTGTTAGACGTTGCCACGGAGTATTTCCCTTCCGGGATTTTGTCATCGTTCATAGCGAGGCAGGCCGAACAGCCTGGTTGGCGAAGTTCAAAACCGGCCTCTTCAAGAATTTTATTAATACCTTCTTCAATGGCTTGTTTTTCAACTTGCTTTGAGCCTGGAACGATCCATGCTGTAATGTTATCTGCTTTTTTATGTCCTTTAATAAAATCGGCAAATTCTCTCAGGTCTTCTATGCGCCCATTGGTGCAACTACCAACAAAAACATAGTCAACGGGTTTGCCAATCATTGCAGAGCCTTCTTCAAAGTCCATATATTTAAGGGCTTTTTCGAAAGTTCCTCTGGTGGCCTCTTCAATTGATGAAAGTGTAGGGATGTTTTCAGTAATGCCAAGTCCCATCCCCGGGTTTGTTCCATATGTAATCATGGGTTCAATGTCTTCTGCTTTGTAAGAGAGTTCAAGATCGAACCTGGCACCTTCATCTGTGTGTAGTGTTTTCCAGTACTCCATAAGTTTGTCCCATTCTGCATCTTTGGGGGCAAACTCTCTTCCCTTGATGTATTCAAAGGTAGTTTCGTCCGGGGCAATAAGTCCGCCGCGAGCCCCCATTTCTATACTCATGTTGCAAACGGTCATTCTGCCTTCCATACTAAGGTTCTTGATTGCAGTTCCGGTATATTCAATAAAATACCCTGTGCCACCGCTGGCAGAAATTTTTGAAATAATGTAGAGGATAATATCTTTTGCAGTTACACCTTTCCCGAGTTCACCATCAATATTAATTCTCATTCGTTTGGGCTTTGGCTGAAGGATACACTGTGTGGCCAAAACCATTTCAACCTCACTGGTTCCGATTCCAAAAGCAACACTACCAAAAGCTCCGTGTGTTGCAGTGTGAGAATCGCCGCAAACAATAGTCATTCCAGGCAATGTTAGCCCAAGTTCAGGTCCAACAACGTGTACCACTCCCTGGTATGGATGGTTTAGTCCGAAATGACGGATTCCGTGTTTTTCCGTATTTTTTGCCAGGGTTTCAACCTGGGTTTTTGATAGCTGGTCTTTAATCGGCAAATGTTGCTCGATTGTGGGAACGTTATGATCCGGAGTAGCAATGGTTTTTTCCGGTCTTAAAACCTTAATGTCTCTAGCTTCTAATCCGGCAAATGCTTGTGGACTTGTAACTTCGTGAATGAGGTGCCTGTCGATGTACAGCACACTTGGTCCACCTTCTATTTCTGATACTACATGGGCATCCCAAACCTTGTCAAATAGTGTTTTTCCCAATTTATTTTAATTTTTTAAGATTAAACAATTTTGTTTATTGCATCAATAAGAGCTTCAACTGATGCAGTAATTATGTCGGTGTTCCCGGAAAAACCGTAGTACATTTTGCCTTTGTTTTCAATTTGTACATGAACTTTTCCAAAATCATCTGAACCTTTTGTAATGGCCTGAACGAGAAATTCTTCAAGTCTGAACCTGTGGCGGATCAGGCTTTTTACAGCAGTGTAGGCTGCATCTACCGGGCCGTTGCCGTGTTCAGTTGCTGTAAAGTCCTCTCCGTTGATATCCAGAGTGACAGTAGCCATAGGTATTGATGTTGCTCCCGCTAAAACCTGCAAGTTTTTAAGCTTAATACCTTGCTTTTCCCCTTGAATTTTATTTCCTACCAGGATTTGTAAATCTTCATCGTTTACGCTCTTCTTCTTATCTGCAAGTTCAAGGAACGAATCATAGATTTTATTAATTTCCTCAGCATCTTCGAATTCATAGCCAAGTATTTGCAAACGGTGCTTTAATGCAGCTCTTCCGCTTCGTGCTGTCAAATCAATACTTGATTCTCTGATTCCAACATCTTCCGGATCTATTATTTCATAGTTTTCCCTGTTCTTAAGCACTCCGTCCTGGTGAATTCCAGATGAATGAGCAAATGCATTTCTCCCTACTATTGCTTTGTTGGGTTGAACAGGCATGTTCATTAAGGAAGATACTAAACGACTGGTACTGTTAATTTTTTGAGTGTTGATGTCTGTGTCAACATTCACATTTTTTCTGGTCCTGAGAGCCATAACAACTTCCTCCAGAGAAGTGTTTCCGGCTCTTTCTCCAATACCGTTTATTGTTACTTCTACCTGTCGGGCTCCATTAAGAACTCCGGCAAGGCTGTTTGCTGTTGCCATTCCAAGATCGTTATGGCAGTGGGTTGAAAGTATTGCCTTGTCTATATTTGGCACATTATCGGTAAGGTATTTAATCTTTTCTCCATATTCATGCGGAAAGCAATATCCGGTTGTGTCTGGAATGTTAATAACTGTAGCCCCTGCCTTTATTACTGCTTCAACAACTCTGACAAGGTATTCGTTGTCACTCCTTCCCGCATCTTCGGCATAAAACTCTACATCTTCAACAAAGCGTTTGGCGTATTTTACGGCGGCAATAGCCCGTTCAATTATTTCATCTTCTGTTGAATTTAGTTTATACTTGATATGGTAAGGAGATGTTCCAATTCCTGTATGAATCCGGCCTCTCTTTGCAAATTTAAGGGCATCTGCAGCTACCTCAATATCTTTTTCTATTGCACGGGTCAGTGCACATATTGTTGGTTCTTTAACTGCTTTGGAAATTTCGATTACGGATTTAAAGTCACCAGGACTTGAAATTGGGAACCCGGCTTCGATGATGTCGACTCCAAGCGACTCCAAAGCTTTCGCTACTTCTATTTTTTCCACGGTGTTTAGCTGGCACCCGGGAACCTGCTCTCCATCTCTTAAAGTAGTGTCAAAAACATATAATTTCTCGCTCATATTAAACAAATTAGGATTTCAATAAATGTAATAAGTTCTTAAAATTTGGTTTGTGTTTCATTCGTACAAATAAATTTATTGCCCCCAAGGGGCAGGAGAACCTTGGAGCATACTACACTATATTTTGCGATGTTTTTATCCATTTTTTTATTTTAGAAATATGATTAAAAAAAGAAGGGCCATTCTTTTCGAGAATGGCCCTTCTGTATATCTTAAATGCACATACCATTCTCAAACTGGTGTCCGAAGAATACCGAGTAAGAGAATAATTGAAAGTATGTTCGTGCTACTGATCATCATTGTTTTTATAATGGCAACAAATTTACTGATAATAATCATTTTTCAAAGCTAATTGTGAATAA
The DNA here is from genome assembly GCA_965230395.1 of Bacteroidales bacterium. Lineage (GTDB taxonomy): Bacteria > Bacteroidota > Bacteroidia > Bacteroidales > UBA10428 > UBA10428. The sequence continues at coordinate 5,833,783 of CBDDKV010000002.1, read as the reverse complement.
AAATGCATTCGAAATAATTTTTATTTATTTTTTATTTCCTTATTTGTTTGGTTATTAGTGTTTTGTGTGGGTAAAAAATATACTTAAATTGAAGGTCTTTCCAGCTATTTATAAAATGAAGGTAAGTCTTTTCAGCTTCTGCCTAGTTCCAATTTTTTTAGGCGTTCTCCATTTATTTAAGAGACTGTTTAAAATTTGTTCTTGGAGATTGTTTTTATATTGAAAGGAAGGTTTTTTAATTTACAAATGGTTTGGATGTGTAAGAAATTTTTCTTTTTGTGAACTTAAGAGTAAAAATCCAATTGTCAATTATTGGATTTATTCTAACCGGGCTTTAAATTAAAAGGGGGATTCCGCTTGCCTTTTTAGTTTTTAAGGAGTAACTTTTTATACGAATGGACTGGTTGTTAACATTCTTTCTTGCTTTTTGTTATATATATTAATAAGAAAGGAACAGGGAGTCAATAAAAAAGCGTTCGCCGGTTTTGAAGCATTCTGATTCAGGTATCTTAAGAAAGTGAAATTGAGATAATATCTAAAATGCATATTTTGCAATGAATGTAAGGGTGTACATATTACTTTGGTTATTCTTGTCGAACACAATTTTGATATTTGGACAGGACAGCCATTCTATAAATCTCAGGGAGATTTCAAATTCGTTTGAATCCTACAACAGTTTGTTCCCGGGGCAAAAAGCGTATCTGCATACCGATAAAAAGCATTATTTTGCGAAGGAAAGAATCTGGTTCAGGGCTTATTTGACCAATGCAAGGGATTTTACACCGGATACTCTTAGTAAAAATCTTTATGCAGAACTTTGGTCACCGTCCGGGGTGCGTGTTCAAGTAATCCGTTTAGAGCTAAAACAGGGAACTACAAGTGGAAGTTTTTTCTTGAGTGATACACTTGAGCAGGGGGTGTATCAACTTAGGGCCTTCTCTGATGTTATGAAAAATTACTCTCCCGGGTTTTATTTTAACAAAAACATTGTTATTGAAAACCCGAACCATTCTAATTTGATATCTAAAAAGACAGTCAGACAAAATATTAAGAGATTGGAGTTAATCCGTAGAGAAAAGAAAAAGTTTGATGTCAGTTATTCTGTTGAAGGGGGAACCCTGATTGCAGGAAAAGAAAATCAGGTGTTTCTTAAAGCATCAAATAAATACGGAGATTTGACAAATATTTCAGGGGAACTATATACTTCAGGAAAAGAAAAAATTCTTTATTTCAATGAGATTTCCAGGGGGCTTGCCAGGTTTGCATTTATTCCCAAGTACAAAGAAAGTTATTATTTATTGGTAAAAACAGGAGAGGGGAAAGGACATAAAGTTAAATTACCTGAACCTGAGAATGCCGGTGTATGGGGACAAGTTGAAATGTTAGGTGATACGGTTAACCTTCGTTTGGGAAAACCTTTTAGGAGAAGTGATGATCCTTCAGCTAACAGATATTATGTCTTAATGCATTCAGGAGGAGTGTTAAAAAAAGCTAATGTTGTGGATCTTCGTTCTGATACTACATTAAGGTATTTTGTTGATGATAACCTTAAAGGGTTGGTTAATTATTCAGTTATAAACAACAGGGGGCAAAATGTAAGCAACTTTAAGTTTTTTATCCCATTTGTTGCACCAGCCTTTTTTTTCGAAGTTCATGTGGAAAACTCGAAAGACTCTGTTTCTTTAAATTTAGAATTTGATTCACATGTTGATTTTCATTCAGTCTCGTTAGCTGTTACGATCCAGGATAGTATCTTGCTGGATTATAAAGGGATTACAGGTTCTTATTATATGGATTCAGAACTGAACGGCTTTTCTCCTTTTAGTTTCAGCAGCCAAGGGAATACTCAACCGGAAAGCATAAATCTGTTTGTGCAGACTACAGAAAACATAACTCCGGACTGGAATCTGGTTTTCTCTTCTCAAGAGATCGGGCTTCCTCTTAACCAGGAAAATCTTATTGAACTGAAAGGGAAGATAACAACTGAACTGTTGGATCTTCCACTAAAAGGAGCTAATGTGAGACTGGAGGTTCTGGATACCTATAATGATGTATTTGAGACAACTACGGATGAAAAGGGGCGGTTTAAGTTTCAAGGGTTATCGTTTTACGATACTTTGAATATGAAGTTGTTGGCAAGAAAGCGCAGTGGAAAGAAAAATTTATTAATTCACCTGGAAGATTATAAAAGTCCTAAACCAGTTGAGTATAATGGAGATTTTTTTTTAACTACAGTTTCTACCCGAAATAAGAAGAAATTTAGGGAAGAACAGGCGCAATTGCATGCAGAGAGGGCAATGGAAGAGGAAAAGGAGTTGAATAAAAAATATTCGGGCGTTTTGCATGGCAGGCCCGATCAGATTATCTACGGCGATGAACTGCCATCAAACCAGTCTTTGTTGAAATCGCTGGTTGGAAGGGTGCCGGGGCTTCAAGTATCGGGAGACCAGGTGGTGTTAAGAGGGGTAAATTCAATTACAGGAAGTTCAAACCCTTTAGTTCTGGTTGACGATATACCAACAGATGTTAGCGTTTTGAACAATATCAGTGTTGAAGATGTAGACAGAGTTGAGATTATTAAGGGGCCTTCTGCATCAATTTATGGATTAAGAGGGGGCAATGGGGTAATTGCCGTTTATTTTAAGAGAGGGGCATTTGCAATTAAAGGAGAGCTGGATTTTTCAATGGTAGGCTATCACAGACCAGAAGAGTTTATAAGAACACATTCTCGGGAAGATGAAACGAAACTGCCTGGAACACTATTGTGGCTGGATAATTTAAATGTGCAAGATCAGAAGAGCCTGCGTTTATCTTTTCCAAGACCGAGAGCCGGTAAGTATTATCAAATAGTAATTGAAGGTTTTACAGTTAAAAACGGACCGTTTACAATTATTGAAAATTCCCCTTTGCACTAACTGTTCTAATAAAATATTTCAGTTCGGTTTTTATATTGAAAGTTATGGATCTCCTTTATTTTAAAATTTTGGGCATCAGGAACCAGTTGGAAAAACTTTAAAACCTCCTGGTCAACATTTGCAAAACTGAGTTCTACATTTTGCTTATCGGCAAGTTTATGTAACCTGTAGAATGTTTTAATTGCAGTTCTATCTATAGATTTAACCCCTGCAATGTTCAATACAATCTTTCCATAAGGGTTACGTAGAAGCTGAATTATTAACCGACGAAGTTTTTCAATGTTCCGGGAACCGATTTGATGGACTTGGATGGTGTTTATTACCATTGATTTGTTATTATACCCAACTGAAAACATGTAATGTATCTTTTTTGATATTCGTTTGGGCAATAAATTTATAACTTAAATTGTTAATGTCTTGTTTTTTAGTGTTTTGGTTGTTAACAATTTGATGTGTACAGGTGTTTTAATAAATGAAATTCCCAAATCCTTTGATAGAATTTATTTTTCAATCAATTTAAACCCTTTTCCATGTATATTCATTATTTCTATCGATTCATCATATTTTAGGTATTTTCTTAGTTTTGCAATGTAAACATCCATACTTCTTGCGTTAAAATAGTTATCGTCGATCCAGATTGTTTTTAATGCAAAATTTCTTTCTAAAACTGAATTTTTGTTGATGCAGAGCAGTTTAAGGAGTTCCGATTCTTTCGTAGTTAATTTTTGCTCTTTTGTTTCATGGAGCAATACTTGTTTGTCTGAATTGAACAGAAAACTTCCAATGGAGAACTCTGACTGCTTAGATGGTTGCCTGTGAGTCCTCCTTAAAATGGCTTCAATTCTGAAAAGTAGTTCTTCCATACTAAATGGTTTTGTGATATAATCATCACAGCCGGCCTTGAAGCCATCAAGGATATCTTCTTTTTGAGATTTTGCCGTTAAGAAAATGATAGGCAAAGTGGCGTTAAGCATTCTAATATCTTTGGCTAAAGTTATACCATCTTTTATGGGCATCATTACATCCAGAACGCATAAATCGTAATGGTTCTTCACAAAGTTTTTGTAGGCAAGTTCCCCATTGACGAACCAGTCCGTTTCATATCCTTTTGCAATCATGTATTCTTTGAGTAAGGATCCCAGGTTTTCATCGTCTTCGGCTAATAAAACGTTAATTTTTTCCATGTTCCGAGTTGTTTTTATCAATTAATGGCAATGTAAAGGTAAATACGGTCCCTTTGTCGGGTTCGCTTTCAATTTCTATCTGGCCTTTATGAGCATCAACAATTTTTTTAACATAGTTAAGCCCTAATCCAAAACCTTTTACATTATGAACATTGCCGGTTGGTACTCTGTAAAATTTATCAAATACTCTTTTTTGATTGGATTTACTAATGCCAATTCCATTATCTCTTACAGAAACCATTAAATAAGACTCATTATTTTTTGTTTCAATAAATATTTCAGGTGTTTTTTTTGTATACTTTATAGCATTGTCGAGAAGGTTGGAGATTACATTTGTCATATGCACAGAATCAACTTTTACTGTGGTTTTGGTGGCGTGTAATGATGGTATAAGCAGCCCTCCTTTATTTTCTACCTGTAACATGAAATTTCCCGCAACAGATTCAATAATTTCATGGAAATTAATTTCGTTGATCTTAAGGTTTAAGTTTCCTTTATCAATAGCGGCCATTTGTAACACTTTTTCCACTTGGAACCCAAGCCTTTTACTTTCCTGCGAAATGATATCCGATATCCGGTCAAAGTTTTTGGAGGAATTGGGGATAGACTTGTCACCCAGCATTTGTGATGCTAGAGATATAGTAGAAATGGGAGTTTTAAGCTCATGTGTCATATTATTTACAAAATCACCTTTCATTTCCGAAAGCCTTTTTTGCCTGAAGATAATATACAGGGTAAAAGCAAAGGTAAAAACAATTAATATGGTCAGTATCCCGGAAATAATTCCCATTAAACCAAGTGAGCGTATAATATAGTTCCGCCTGTTTGGAAAATAAATGTGTAAATAATTGTTCTGTGAAGTTAAATCATCCGGGAATAATCTTACCTGGAATATAGAGGAAATTGTCTCGGGCTGGAAGCTTGGAGACTGGTATGCCAGTACATTGCCCCACCTTGAGACGGAATACTCGAACCCTAAATCTATGCCGTAGTCCTTTAATGTTTCTTTCAGAATAGCTTCAATTTCATTCGGGGTGACCCTGTTTGTAATATCCGGGGTGCGACTGAACATTTTAAGAAGGACCTTGTTTAAATACCTTCTTTTTTCTATTAACTGCTGTTGCGCAGTTTTAGTATTGGGCTGTGGAGGGGTGACACGTTGAAGGCTATTTGTGTCATGAATAAGGTTGGAAATGCTGTTTCCTTTATTAACTCCGGAGCCCCCGGGGGGCATTGTTGGTTGTGTTGTGTTTTGATACTGACTAATATTATTGGTGTTCAGGTTTAGTTCTAAAAGAGTGTCAATAAACGGCTGCATTGATTGAACAATAATACTATCCTGCAAATCAGTAATAATTTCATCAATAAAAAGCTCGTATGTTTCTTCCTGTTCCATTTTATATGCCATCTCACTCAATGCTTTAAGCACTAGCTGATTGAAGTGTTTTTCTTTAACATGGAAGGCATCTTTTAACCAATACGCCTGTACAGATACGAGGCTTAGTACAGCTATACCCATTATGAAGCCCAATAATATGACGGTTTTTTTATTCATCGTTTACAAAAATAGTTTACCAGCCTGATTTACAGAATAGCTTTAACACTCTTTAACATTACTTCAAAGAACTTAACAACACTTCGAACTACATTTGTAATGTTGATTTTAACGAAGGAATTCAAAAAATAATATCGTTTGAAAAACTATCGTTCTACAGAAAAAAAGCAATTTAAAAATTGAATTTTGGTATGATAATTGATAAACAAATAAGATAATTAGAAAAAAATACTGATTCTTTTCATAGGTTTTTAATAGGTTAGGGTTAAGAGAGGGTTTATTTAAACCCTCTCTTTCTTTTTTAGGTCTATATTATTTTTCTTTGCATTACTTAAACTATTGGAAAACTGTTCAACAAGTATGTTTATCAGCTCATCTCTCTGGACAGGTTTGGAATAATAACCAATACAGCCGGACGCTAAACAATTTTTTTTGTCTTCATCTCTTGAAAACGCGGTTAAAGCTATAACCGGCAGGTTTGGCTTAATTTGTCTGATATACTGTGTCGCTTCAATTCCATTAACTTTTGGCATTTTTATATCCATTAAAATGATATCTATAGTTTTACTCTCCGCAATTGATATAGCCTCCAATCCGTTTTTTGCCCGGAAAATCTCTGCCCCCGAGTGTTTAAGTATTTCCCTTAAATAAATAAAGTTATTTTCTTCGTCTTCGGCAATTAGGATTTTTTTATCCCAAAAGCTAATGTCCAGAGAATCTGTATGATGAATTGAGGTTGGTTTGGGCTTTTCGTCAACCGGGTCAACGAAAGGAAGGGTGAAATAGAAATTTGAACCTTTTTCTGGTAATGAAGATACACTGATATCCCCACCAAGGAGTTGGACGATGTTTTTGCATATTGTAAGGCCAAGTCCCGAACCATTGATGTTTTTAGAATATCCGTTTTCTACTTGAACAAACCTGTCGAATATATTTTTTTGCCACTCTTTAGGGATGCCTATTCCTGTATCTTTAACGTAAAAATAGATTACCTTTTTTTGTGAAAGTTTGAACCCTGCTTCAATGACCCCTTTAGTCGTAAATTTAATTGCATTGCTGATAAGGTTCGACAAAACTTGCTTAAGCCGTTTCGGATCGGTATAGGCAATAAGATCTTTCCCTTTTTGGGGTATGCTAATTTTAATTTTTACATTAAGCTTCTTGTGTTTAATTAATTCCTTACTGAATATCAGTTCTAAATCTTTCAGTAGTTCATAAATATTAGTGTTAGCGTAAGAAATTTTTAGCTGCTTTAACTCAATTTTGGCAATATCAATTACATCCTCAATTATATTAAGCAAATCGCTACTGCTTCTTCTTATTAGTGACAGATACTCTTTTCGTTCTTCATCTGTTGGATCGGAAAGGGATAGTAATTCGGCAAATCCTACTATAGCATTCATCGGGGTTCTGATCTCATGTGACATATTAGCCAGAAACGTAGTTTTTTGTTTATTCGATTCTTCAGCCTTCTTTTTTTCCTGAGCAAGTTGGTGGGCAATGTTTTTCCATTTTTCGAGACTGAAAAATGTTATCAGCATATATTTACTATTTATTGGTTTATACAGCTGTACTGCAAACCAGGTATTTTTCTTGAGGGTCTGTATTGGTAGCTCAAAGTGATATTCGTTTAAGGCAGATAATTTGAATTCGCTGATTTTTACGATTAATTCGTCTATTCCTTTGTAGTCAAGGAAGTTAGCGAGATTGTCTTTTTCTCGTTTAAACAGGAATGGGTAGTTATTTATTGCTTTGGCATTATATCCAACAAGTTTTAGTCCATTGTCAATAAGGATAGCAGGATAAGGGAACCATTCTATGTTGTCAGGAAAACTATTGTTATTTAGAAAAGGCTGATTAATGAGCTTATTTCTTGACTCTTCCAGGGCTTCAAGGCTACTGATTTCAATCTCATCAAAACAGCCATCAATTATGGAGAGAAAATAGCTTAGTTCACAAGTTTCAAAACTGGCAGAATTAATCAGTTCTTTATATATTTTTCTGTAAAATTTTAAATTGGACAGGCACCTGGTAGAACTTAATCCCGAGCGTATACAAGTAGAGGCTTCAAGAAGAGCAAAACTGTTAATTAACCGATTATCTTTATCAATTGAAAAGGAGGTGAAATTTGAATTTTTGTTTGAATGATATATTACTGAATTGCATAAGATAGAACTGAGTGAATTTATTGTATTTTTCCAAAAGGTCTTTTCTTTCGGGATTCCAAAAAATTGACTATTGTCCTCAGCATAATTTAAAGCCCTCAGAAGTAACCATTCTTTATTTCTCGACAAAAGGTCGGAAAGGTATCTTTTTTGAAGCATGACCAGTATTGAATTTTGGGTATTATTTAAAGATACTCTATATCGTATATTATTTATTACCAATATTTGGTGATAAAAAGCAAGGTAATAAGGTGATATATATCACGTTTATGTGATGTGTTAAAGGGGTAGGATATGTTTGAAACCTTTTGTTTTTTTTAACTCAACAGAGATAAATGTTGTTATAAAACCGTGGGGTTTAATTGTTGATTTTAAATTTTCGACAAATTGGACGGTGTCATAACCAAGAACAAATAGGATATAATCAATCAGTTTGTAGTTACCAAACAGGACATTCCCATTTTGTTTGTTTTTTATCAGGTAACAAGTTAGAAAATCATCTTTTTGATGCAAGCAGCAAGAAAATTTTATGTCGGAGTTTTTATTATCTGATACCGGAGAAATCAATTTAAAATTTAGCCCGTAGGATGAATTAAGGTTCATTGAAAGTTGAAGAATGGAATCTGCGGTTACTAAACCAAGTGCGAGTATTGATTCGGTTTGCTGTTCTTTTAATATATGAACTTTTTTAGCCAATTACTCTGGTATTTCAATTTTTTGTAATGCTTGTCTGGCCGCATTTTGTTCTGCTTCCTTTTTAGAGTTTCCTGAGCCCAGTCCAATAATTTTATCTGCAATTAAAAGATGAGAGACAAAAACAGGGGTTTTCGACTCAGCATTGAGTTCTTCCTGACAGGTAAAGTTGATGTCTTTTTTATTTTTTTGACTCCATTCAATAATCCTGCTTTTGAAGTCAATTTCAGTCTCAGCTAATGTTCGAATATTAATATGGTGGTCAACAATTCGTTTTAGGATAAATTTCTTTGTTCTTTTGTATCCTTTGTCAAGGTATATTGCCCCGATCACAGCTTCAAGGGCATCTCCATAAACCGATTTGTGGTTGTCATTAGCAACTTTGGAGATAACCAGGTTTGCAATGCCCAGTTTTAACGAAATTCTCTTAAGTGTTTCTCTGTTAACAATTTTTGAACGGAGTTGTGTTAGAAAACCTTCGTCTTTTTCGGGAAAAATAGAATACAAATGTTCCGCAATAATACTGTCTAAAATAGCATCCCCCAAAAACTCTAATCTTTCGTTGTTTAGTTTCGGGTTTTTATAAATCTTAGTAGCAGCAGACTTGTGTATTAATGCTAACTGATAAAGCTCGGGTTTTCCTGGTCTAAAACCAAGTATTCGTCTAAAAGAAACAATGAGCTTCTTGTCCGGCTTTAACTGTTTTTTATCTGATTCTACTTTATAAATTGGCAATTTTGTTTTACTCTGATAGTGTTTTGTAAATTGCAGAAGTATTATGCCCTCCAAACCCAAAGGTATTACTTAAAGCGGCATTAACTTCCCGTTCCTGAGCTTTATTAATTGTAAGGTTTAGTTCAGGATCAATTTCTGGATCCAAGTTTTTTAAATTGATAGTTGGTGGAATGATATTGTCTCTTATTGCAAGAATTGCTGCAATAGACTCTATTGCTCCTGCCGCACCAAGCAAATGTCCTGTCATTGATTTTGTTGAACTGATATTTAACTTGTAGGCATGTTCCCCAAAAATTCTTTTAATCGCTTTAATCTCAGAGAGGTCACCTAAAGGAGTTGATGTTCCGTGAACATTGATGTAATCAATGTCTTCAGGGTTCAAACCAGCATCTTCCAATGCAGTTTTCATTACGTTTGCGGCACCTCGCCCTTCTGGATGCGGTGCAGTAAGGTGGTGAGCATCAGCAGTCAGGCCTCCTCCAACAATTTCACAATAAATTTTTGCCCCTCGTTTTTTTGCATGCTCGTATTCTTCAAGAATCAGCACCCCGGCACCTTCCCCCATAACAAAACCATCACGGCTTACATCAAAAGGTCTGGATGCAGTAGTGTATTCATCATTATTCGTAGAAAGCGCCTGCATAGCATTAAAACCACCAACACCTGGTTGGTTGATAGAAGCTTCAGAACCGCCGGAGATAAACATATCAGCTTTTCCTAACCTGATATAGTTAAAAGCGTCAATAATTGCATTGGTTGATGTTGCGCAAGCTGAAACAGTTGCGAAATTAGGTCCCCGGAAACCATATTTCATGGAAATCTGACCAGCAGCAATATCAATAATAAGCTTGGGTATAAAGAATGGGTTTATTCTTGGTACATCCGGATTTTTGAGATACGCCTGCATTTCATCAAAAATCGTTGTAAATCCACCAATACCCGAGCCAAAGATCACTCCGGCCCTGTCAAGGTCGATTGCCTCAAGATCAATTCCTGAATCTTGAATAGCTTCATCTGTTGCCACCATTCCAAACATGGCGAACATATCCAGTTTTCGAGCCTCTTTTCGGTCGAAGTGATCTTGGGGGTTAAAGTTTTTAACCTCACAGGCAAACCGGGTTTTAAAACTTGAAGCGTCAAAACGGGTAATTAGATCAGCGCCGCCGGTTCCCTTTATCAAATTGTCCCAATATTCACTCACATTGTTGCCAATAGGCGTTAGAGCACCAAGCCCTGTAACTACTACGCGTTTTAACTCCATAATCTTAAGTTCAGTTTAAAGAGAGGTTAATTACTTACTTTGCATTTTCTTCGATGTAGCTAACCGCTTCACCTACTGTGCCAATTTTTTCGGCTTGATCATCCGGAATTCCAATATTGAATTCTTTCTCAAATTCCATGATAAGTTCTACTGTATCCAAGGAATCAGCTCCCAAGTCATTGGTGAAACTCGCTTCAGTTGTAACTTCGCTTTCGTCAACACCTAACTTGTCAACGATGATTGCTTTTACTCTAGATGCAATGTCAGACATAATTCTAGATTTAAATTATACTTAATTTTTAAAAATAAACGGTGCAAAGAAATGCAATATCTCAAAAAAAACAAACAAAATTTGTGAATTAATGACTGAAAATTAGCTTTTTTTGTGAAAAATTACTCTTTTTTACTGTATTTGTACAATGTTTAAATGTTCTGAAAATGAATAAAATAGCTGTTTTTGCTTCGGGTTCGGGAACCAATGCTCAAAATATTGCGGAATTCTTTAAGTCCAGTAACGAAATAAAAGTTGCCTGTCTGCTTACTAATAATCCGAAAGCATATGTGTTAGAGCGCTTTAAGGGGAAAGATGTTGAAGCTCTTGTTTTTAATCGTGATGAATTTTATAATAGTACAAAAGTGCCAGACTATCTGGCGGATCGTAATATCGATTATATTGTTTTGGCCGGTTTTCTTTGGCTTGTACCTGTAAACCTGATTCAGGCATATAGTAATAAGATTATAAATATACATCCGGCACTGTTGCCAAAGTTTGGTGGCAAAGGAATGTATGGTATGCGTGTTCACAAGGCTGTTGTTGAGGCCGGAGAGGTAGAAACAGGTATTACCATACATTATGTAAATGAGCGGTATGATGAAGGAAATATTATTTTTCAGAAAAACTGTACTGTATCAGAAAAGGATTCGCCCGAGCAGGTGGCGGAAAAAGTGCACCAACTTGAGTATGAATGTTATCCCAAGATTATTGAAGATGTCATTTTAGCGAATAAATAGGAATCATTAATTGGTTTTGTTGACTGTTATGCTCCCTATTTATTAGGACTGTTTTTTTACGGGAGTTTATTTAATAATTCTAATGTGTGTGTCTTTACGGAGTCAAAATCAACCCGGTTGGTATCATGAACAGGTTCTACGGGGGGGGCATCCACTTTTAACGGGTCAATTGCTTTACCGTTTTTGTAAAAGCGAAAATCCAGGTGGGGACCTGTAGACAAACCCGTAGAGCCCACGTAACCAATTAATTCTCCTTGTTTTACATAACTCCCTGTTTTAATTCCTTTTGCAAAACCTTTGAGGTGAAGATATGCTGTGGTATATATCCCATTATGTTTTATTTTAATCATATTTCCTCCACCTCTGTTGTAGCCTTTGGATGCTTTGATTACCTTTCCGTCACCAATAGCGAAAACGGGGGTTCCCGATGGGGCTGCATAATCAACACCATGGTGGGGACGACGAATTTTTAAGACCGGGTGCATGCGGCTATTTGAGAACCTGGAGCTAATTCTACTAAATTTTAACGGAGCCTTCAGGAAAGCTTTTCTTAAGCTGTTTCCTTCCAAATCATAATAACTTTCGGTGTTGTTTTGAGTAAAAGGAATAGCATAAAAGTCAGAACCTGCATGTTTAAAGTAAGCTGCGTGTATTTTTCCACAACCAATGGATACGGTGTCTACAAATTGTTCGTTGCAGACAACTGCAAAGCTATCCCGGGCCTGAAGGCCAAAGAAATCGATAGACCAGGCGTATATGTCAGATAAATCATTAGCAAGCATAGGGTTTGCTCCGGTCTGAACCATAGCATTCCAAAGAGAAGATTCTATTGTTCCGCTAAAGCGGCGTTGTATAACAGTAATTTCTTTTTGTCCATTTTCGCCCCATACACTATCAAAAAAGCATAGTTTGTTATAATTGGCGTAAGTGCGTTCATAGACAAAGTAGCGTAATGTCTTAGTGCTATCCTTATCAAGGAAAACACAGTATTTATTTCCTGCCCTTATTTTTCTTAGATCAAAACTGTCCCGGTGTACTGTTGAGAGTTTAGCAATTGTCCCACGTGGGATATTAAATTCTGCTAAAAGGTTTCCAAGTGTCTGGTTCGGTTTTATTTTACCTTCAACAACTTCAAACGAATCAATTGGTATACCATAAATTTTTGGTATATCTACTTCAACAACTGAACTGCTGTCGGCTTCGAGCTTTTTTGTTATCTCTCCTTTTGGTATGAAATGATATTTATAAAAAATAATACCAACAACTATTATAGCAACAGCCACGACTGCTATTGCTGCCTTACTTCCTTTTCCTCGCGACATAAAACTTATTTAACAACTATATTTACAATTTTTTTTGGTACGACAATAATCTTCTTTATTTCTTTTCCTTCAATCCATTTTTGAGCTTTTTCATGTTCAATAACGGCTTTCTCGATTTCTTCTTTTGGTGTATCAACACTAAATTCGATTTTGAACCTCATCTTCCCATTGAAAGAAACCGGGTATTCAAAGGTATTCTCTTTAAGATATTCTTCATTTGCTTCAGGCCATTGAGCTAAAGCTATACTTTCCTTATTTCCATAGAGTTCCCATAGTTCTTCAGCCATGTGAGATGCTAGCGGGGCCAGTATTTTGGCGAATGTTTCTGCTGTGTTTTTTGTGACCTTCCCTTTTTTTATTGCATGGTTTGTGAATATCATAAACTGAGATATTGTCGTGTTGAACTTTAAGCTTTCTATATCAGTTTCTACTTTTTTAATAGATTGGTGGAGTATTTTTAATGTTTCGGCATCTTCTTCTCCCTCAGTAATATTGTCTAAGTTCGCAAAAAACTTGTATGCTTTAACAAGAAAGTTATAAACACCTTTTACGCCAGTATCAGTCCATGGTTTTGTTGCGTCAAGTGGTCCCATGAACATTTCATAGAGGCGAAGACTGTCGGCTCCATAATTTTCTACAACATCATCGGGGTTAACAACATTTTTTAATGATTTGGACATTTTTGCCACAATCTGATTTAATTCCTCTCCGGTTGATTTGTTGTAAAATTTGCCATCTTTTTCTTCTACTTTATCAGAAGGAACTTTTGAGCCGGCAGAGGTTTCGTAGGCAAAAGCCAGAATCATCCCCTGATTAAAAAGCTTTTGATAAGGTTCATCGGTTGAGACGATGCCCAAATCATACAACACTTTGTGCCAGAACCGGCTGTATAAAAGGTGAAGCACGGCATGTTCAGCACCTCCGATATATAGATCAACAGGCATCCAGTATTTTTCTGCTTCGGCAGAGAAGGGGGCGTTGTCGTTTGTTGGGTCGATATACCTTAAATAATACCAGCAACTTCCGGCCCACTGAGGCATTGTGTTGGTTTCGCGTCTGAATTTACCTTTCTTGTCTTCTCCATATAACCAGTCATTTGCATTAGCCAAAGGGGATTCCCCATTGGCTCCCGGTTCAAATTTTTCTAATTCTGGTAAGGTAACCGGAAGTTCAGATTCATCTACTAATTCAATCTGCCCGTCTTCATAATGTTTAATTGGGAATGGTTCTCCCCAGTAACGTTGACGACTAAATAACCAGTCGCGGATTTTGTAGTTGACTGCAACTTTTCCCAGATTGTATTTTTCCAGCCATTCCGTAATTGTCCTTATTCCGTCTTCTTTGTTCAGTCCATTAATATCGATGCCACGCTCACTGTTTGAAGAGTTAACGTACTGGCCATCTTCAGTCCAACAGGCTTCTCCGGTTAATACTTTTTGTCTTAGTTCTTCATCAGCATCCTTAGGGTCTAAGATGCAGTTTATGTCTATCCCAAAAGTAGTTGCAAATTCAAAGTCGCGTGTGTCGTGTGCAGGTACGGCCATAATTGCCCCTGTTCCATAGCCCATTAAAACATAGTCAGCTACCCAGATTGGAATGTTTTTGCCGGAAACCGGGTTTATGGCATACCTTCCGGTAAATACCCCGGTCTTTTCCTTAGATAGTTCAGTTCTGTCCAAGTCTGACTTTAAGGATGCCGATTTTATATATTCTTCTACTTTAGGAGCTTCTTCAAAAGTGGTAATTTTGTTAATTAATGGGTGCTCGGGGGCAATTACCATGTATGTGGCCCCAAAAAGAGTGTCAGGGCGTGTGGTGTAAACTCTTAATTTGTCATTCAGTCCTTCCATTTTAAAATCAACCTCGGCTCCCGTTGATTTACCAATCCAGTTGCGCTGCATGTCTTTAACGCCTTCGCTCCAGTCCAGTCCTTCCAGTCCGGAAAGCAGGCGCTCTGCATAATGCGGAATGCGGAGCATCCATTGTTTTAGGTTTTTGCGTTCTACTTCCTTTGTTCCGCATTTTTCATGGGAGCCGTCACTGAGGATTTCTTCGTTGGCACAGACTATTTTACAGTTATTGCACCACCATACCTGTGCATTGTCATAATATGCCAGGCGCTTTGAGTCAATATATTCACGGACGGCTTCGTTTCCCAGGGATTTTATTTCTTCAGGAACAGGAAGTTCTTCAATGGGGCGTCCTTTTTGTGTTTCATTGTCGAACCAGGTATTATACAATTTTGTAAATATCCATTGCGTCCATCTAAAGTATTTTGGATCGGTAGTATTGATTTCTCGCTCCCAGTCGTAACCAAGTCCCAGTGATTTTATTTGCCGACGAAATGTGTCGCAGTTCTTTTTAGTTGTAATTGCAGGGTGGGTCCCGGTCTGGATGGCATATTGTTCAGCAGGAAGGCCAAAAGCATCCCATCCCATCGGATGAAGAACGTTAAAGCCTTTCATCTTTTTAAACCGGCTAATAATATCTGTTGCTGTATATCCCTCTGGATGTCCGACATGGAGACCGCTGCCTGAAGGGTAAGGAAACATGTCGAGGGCATAGAATTTAGGTTTTGAAGTATCTAAAACTGTTTTGAAGGTTTTGTTTCTTTCCCAATAGTCCTGCCATTTTTTTTCTATTTCCCTGAATTTATATTCCATGTCTTTGTGTGTTCTATTTTGTTATTTGTTGTTTCACTTTTAAGTTGACAAAAATAACAACTTTTAGCTGAATAGGAATTATTGAAAGCTAAAAGCTTAGCCGGGGATACAGGATTTATAACATCAATATGAAGTGTAAAACTTGTCAGGATAATAATATGTGGGAGAGGAATTAGAGGGTGGGTTTTTAGTTGAAAAAAAACCGATTTGAACATGAAAAACAATTAAGGTTAAGAAGGATTAAAAAAAATGTTAACTTTGCGCCCGAATTGGTCCCGTAGTTTAACAGGATAGAACTTGAGATTCCGGTTCTCAGGGTAGGGGTTCGAGTCCTCTCGGGATCACGGAAAAACAAAAGCTCTGATTTTCAGGGCTTTTTTGTTTTTGACAAGTATAGTAATATTAGAAGGTGTTGGAATAAGGTTTTGACTGTGTGGTTGTTGTGTGGTGTGTCGAAGTTCGAACCCTGTTAGGATGTAGAGTGAATTCTAAAATAACCGCTGTAATTAAGAATTATTAGCATTTCGTTTAAAACAATAAGATAAGCTGCTGAATGAATTCTTAGAGAATCATTTTTGAGCCAATTGAGCCGATTATGAGCCAATTAATTTAGGCTATGTAGTTCCAGCTCCACCTTCTCCGGTTCTTTCAATAAGTTCATACTTTTCAAATAACTCTGATAAGTCACGGGTTGCAGTAGCTTTGGAAACTTTACATAAATCCTGATATTTTTTATTTGTAATTTGTTTGTTTTCTTTCAAATAGTTAATTGCTTTTATTTGCCTTGTGCTTAATCCTTTGGTTAATAGGTTTTTATCATTAAATAGGTTTTTTAAAATAGTCACGCTGATTCCCCCATATGAAATCTCAATAATAGGTTCTGGAAGCCCTGCTTTCTTACATTCATTAATAATTTTGATGGTTCCCCGTCCCCAGGCTTCAATTAATCCTCCTTTGAAAAAAGCATTTGCAAGTATTGGATTATGTGGACGTGAAGAATGTTTTCTCTTCAAATCTTCAATTGTCAAATCATCTGGTAAAGTGCCTTCATTCCATACCATTAGTTTATCGTCATAAACACTAATCTGAATTGGAGCTCCCATATAATCACGATGAACAATAGCATTTAAGATTACTTCACGAATGGCTTCATAAGGATATTCCCAGTTTTCAACTCGCTGTAATCCTTCATAGGTTATTGGTGAAATAAGAAATTTCTTATCTAGTATTTCTAAAGTTTTGTCTGCCAATTGGAATACATTCCCTTCAACAACTTCATGGTATCTTAAATCATCATCAGTTTGCCCAAACCGGCCAATTTTAACAAATGCATTTATGAAAAACCTGCAAGGATTTTTACCAAACAGTAATATGGCTGAACGTTTTAATTTAGCATTATCTAAAAGCATCAGGTTATCAAGAATTGCTTCAATATTTTCCTCTTCAGCAATAAAGGGCATTCTTTTACTTAATGTAGCTGCTTTTTTAAATGCTTCAATTGCAGAAGGATCTATGTCATCAAGTTTTGCTCTTGATTCTACGACATCATCCCATGTTTTACCAGCTTTCTTTAAAAGAAAATTATTTAATGCATTGCCTTTAAGCTCCTGTTTGGTGCTTCCACTCCTGTAGTGATATTTACCTTGGTAAGAAACAAGAACTTCGTAAGGTTTTACATCAATTTCAACATAGTTTTTCCCGTTTTCTTCTTTTAAGTCGACATCACAAATAATTCCTAGCTGTGTTTGGACTTTATTGGGAATATCTTCCATTAGCCGTTTAGAATTATCAATACCGACTATTTCGCCTTTGTCGTTTTTACCAATGATAATTTTACCGCCTTTTGCATTAGCAAAACCACAAATCCATTTCAGGTATTCGTCTCTCCAGTTTTCTTTCCATTCTATGTTTTGGCTTTCTGGCATATCTTTGGTTCTGTGTTTATTTTATATAACCTACTTTTACAAATATAGATAATCCTATAAGTAGCAAAAGAAGAATTGTTACATTCGTTTCTTTTCTCTGAAATATAATCAATTATCGAATTCTCATAAATTTCATCATATTTTTGTTTCATATCTACAATTCATAATACTTAATTTGGTTTCATTCCCCTCAAAACAACCTCCAAATCCTCCTCCCAAAAGTTCGACATTTGTCCGTTGGGGATCACGAAAAAACAAAAGCTCTGATTTTCAGGGCTTTTTTGTTTTTGGATGTTTTATGTTAGTATATAGTGTTGGTGTAATGTTTTGATTGCAAGGTTGTTGTGCTGTAGGGTAAGGTTCGAATCCTTTTTGGATGTTTTGTGTTTTATTGTTGGTTGTTTATAGGTGATTAGATGTAATCGTTGGGATTCAGATTATGGACGATAAAACCCCTGTTTTATAAAGTGACCAGCAGGGCAATAATGTCCTTGATAGTTTCATTTTTTATATCTTTGAAGAAACTATATCGTCATGGATATTCAACTGAGAAAAATACATTTTGTAAAAGAATTTTTAAGATTGAACAACGAGCAGGTTATTGATAAACTGGAATCTCTGTTAAAATCAGAGAAGAAGAGGATTTATTCTGAAATACCAGAACCAATGGGCATTGATGATTTAAATGCAATAGTTGATAAGGCAGAGGAGGATTCAAAAGAAGGAAGAATTACAAATGCCCACGATCTTAAAAAAGATATTCAGTCTTGGAGTTAAAAGTATTCTGGACAGATACGGCAACGGAGCAACTTGAGGGTGTTTTTGACTATCACAAGTACAAAGCTAATCCAGAAATAGCCAGAAATTTAGTTTTAAAGATTGTTGATAGGACAATACAACTTGAATCTCAGCCTAAAAGTGGACAGATTGAAGAGCTTTTATCAAAACGTAAAAATGAATATAGATATTTAGTTGAAGGGAATTATAAAATTATTTACTGGATCGAAGACAAATATGTTAAGATTGCATCCGTATTTGATTGTAGACAGAATCCGGAGAAAATTAAAAATACCTAAAACATCAGAATGCAGATAGAAAGAAACCAATTGTTCTGCTGTAAAGAATATTTTACCTGAACATTCTAACTATCCTTAAAATCAATTCCAAATCCTCTTCCCAATAGTTCGATATTGTCCGTTGGGGATCCCCCACCTTATTCATCAGGTCTTATAAAGATGAATCGGTTTTACAAGTTCATTAAAGACAATATAAAATTGGCTGCCGCAATAAAGCTGTGCCCAATTTTGATCAACAAAATTGGGCATAAGAAGGGAAAATTCAATGAACCCTTGCGCAGCATACTCATTGTAAGTACCTTTCCAGGTTAATTCTTATCCTTAACCGATTAATTTTAAAATCTTCATTTTATTCATTAAAACGGAGCAGAAGGAAAGCTGTAAATGTTTACAATTAATTGATTTGAAGGAACATCAAACGATCCTATTCCAACAACATACCGGTCGTTTAAATACTCATATGTAGGATCATTACTTCTTAATTTAAGAACTTCATTTACAGATTGAGTAGTTTCACCATCTCTATAAAAAGTTAAACCAACTATATCTAATGCAATATTTTTACCATCAGCAGTTGTAAATACTCCCTGTGCATCAATTTCTATCTCTCCTCCAGGCTTAAATGTTAAGTAATCGACTCCTGCAAGTGTACCTCCGGCCAAAGTACCTTCAGATGCATTTCCCTGAAAACCGAAATCAACTCGGGTTCCCTCTTCGGGGATATCTGCATTTCCTGTAAAAAGAGCTTGTAAATCTGCCCCGAAGGTAACTGCCATGTCGGTTGGTGCAACGGTGTTTTTATATAATAGAACGGCTTCCGGGTTATTTTGAACTTGTTCTAAAGTTAAAGGAAATTCTTCATCAAAAGGAGGCTGCTCATCTCTTTTATAGGGTGGTTCACCATTAAAAGGATCTGTACTAAAACTATACACTTTTATGTTTGTGATATTTGTACTTCGATTAAATGTGCCAATACCAACAACATATAGTTGTTTTAGATAAGTTAAATCACTATAATTAGAAGTGAGTTCTAATCTTTGCCCTATCACATGAACCTTTGATATATCTGAACCTTCAATGGGTGTTGTTTCACCAATTACTCTAAATCCTATTGTTTCTTTATTACTAAGAGTAATTACTGATTCGATATCGACCAAAGTTCTTCCATTTGGTAAACGTGTTAAAAAGTCCGTCCCTCTTATTGTACCGTTTAATATACCGGTTGTGGTACCCTCAAAAGAAACATTAACCCGTCTTCCTTGTTCCGGAATTAAAACTGTACCTTCTAAAATATCATCTGGATTCATTCCAAATCCTTCTGTGTCAGTGCTTTTATATGTGGCTTCAAAAAGCACAGTCGCATTATTATCAATTTTTGATTTATTAAAAAACTGTTGTTCTGTATTTGGTGTTACATCATTGTCATCTGAACAAGAAAAAAACACAAATGCAGAAACAAATGCTACGTGAAATAATCTGTTAAATTTCATTTTTAATTAGTTTTAGTTAGTGAATAATTGTGGATTGATTAGTTTGTTTGTAAATAGGTGCAATTCTTTATTAAGGCATTATCTTGCCTCCTTGATATGTTTTCTGTTAAAATTAAACTTCAGATAGAATCTTTATCTTAAAGATCTTTGTATCATTTTATCGTATGCTCTGTCACCAAATAAACCCCGATAACTAATAGCCATTTTTGCCATTTTACCTTTTACATATCTGGTTTTTGGCTTCCTTTTATTTATAGCTTTGTTTATTACTTTCGCAACCACATTAGGTTCAGACATTTTAGGTAAATCGCCTTTTAACATTGGTTCCATAATATGGCCATATGCTGTGTTTTTTGTGTAGGGTTCCAGTTTTTCTGCAAAAACATCGTAAAAACCAGTGTTAATTAATCCTGGTTCAATAATAACCACATTGATTCCAAATTCTGCTACTTCCAAGCGTAAACAGTCACTCCATCCTTCTATGGCATGTTTTGTGGCATGATACCATGCTCCAAGAGGTGTATATATCTTACCACCCATGGAAGAAATATTAATAATAGTGCCTGACTTTTGATTTCGCATATGGGGCAATACTGCCTTAGTTACACGTGCCACCCCAAACATATTTACATCAAATTGGGCAAAAGCGTCCTCCATGGTAACTTCTTCAACGGGCCCGTATTGACCGTAACCTGCATTATTCATTAATACATCAATACGTCCTTGCTCTTTTATAATTTTTTCAACAGCAGTTTTTACTTCATCTTCTTTGGTAACATCCATTTTTAATGAATATCCTCCAATTTTTTCGAGATACAGGTTTTTATCATGCTGAATATCACCGCCATAAACTACGTGCCCTTCACTTATTAGCAGTTCCGCAGTTGCTTTACCAATTCCAGAAGCTGTTCCGGTAATTAACACTACTTTTTGTTCCCATTCTTTTGCATTTGCAAACAGAATACTTATTGTAAGCAATACAGCTAAAAATATTTTTTTCATTTTTTTGATTTATTTAAATAATTAATATAGGCTTGGCTTTATGTTAAGGTGAAGTTGGTTTTAAGAGAGATAAACACAATTTGCGTATAACCGAAATTGACTCAGGACAGATGATTGAATGTTACTAACCTGAGCTTATCGGTATATACTATTTCTTTTGGAGCTTCCGGTAATCCGAGATCTTTTGAGATAACCATAACTTCCATGTCATATTGCAACTCAAGTTCTGTTTTTAATCTTTCCAACTTGTCTTTGCTACGTGCGACAATTACTAAATCTCCCCCCTTTTGATGTATGAATTTTTGCAAACTCTTTTCCCATTCCTGACGATGCTCCCGTAATTAATGCTACTTGTTTCATCTTTTAATGATTTAAGGTTTTTACTATTTGTTTATCATTTAATCACATTACAAATATCCATAGTATTGGGTGGTAAATTGAGCACAAATCACTTAATTAAAAACACAAATCACATATCTGCTTTTTTAATCTTGGAAGCCAGATAAAAAAGAAGTGGTAAAAGACCATGTAAAATAGTATTAGCATGACCAATCACATATCTAAAACTCACAAAGAGAAACTGGAATCAATTATTATGGGAGTATCTAAAAAGTGGTATGGAGGAAAAGTATCTAAAAAGTGGTATGGAGGAAAAGAAATCATTTATATCGATTACAGGGGAGAGGATGAAGAAGGAAGGGATTGATTTAGTAGAGGATATTTCAGGACAATTAACTGGATATAAATTCAAATGGAAGCAAAGAAAAAAGTAAGACTTCCTAAAACTTTTGTAGATGCTTACAACGCACATGAAAAAGTAATGGATAAAACTAATTTCAGAGAATTTGTAATCGTTTGATAATAATTGTTAAATACTCTTTTAATTTTAAATCGGTTTGCTTTTCAATCACCTTCACAACAACCTCCCAAAAGTTTGTTCCCATAGAAAAAGTTATTTTATAAAAGCGTTGAGTAAAAAGCAGCGTAAAATCTTATATGCTGTAAAGACTGAATATCCCATAAGCTTTAGGAAACAGGGAAGAGATGTTGGCCTTAAGAAAAAAGAACTTGAACCGATGGTGGACAAGCTTGAAGATATGGAACTTCTTTATATCAATGTTAATGATAAAATATCCATTAGTGCATTGGGATTTGAATATGCGGACCGGGTTTCTGATTTGAATACCTAATATTCGATTGAGCATAATCCTCATTCAGTAAGTCTGTTAAAGCTTTAGACTACTCCTTGGTACGGAAACATTTTTCTCAATATTAAAAATCGGTTTCTTTTCAATTCGGTTAATAAAAAAATGTGTTAAAACATTAGAGTTTTCTTCTCAATTTGTTTAGAAGCATGAAACCTTTTGCGAACGGAGCAGAATATTCATAATCGAAATTAAATACGAAATATTCGTACTAAAATTTGCAGGTTTTGGCGCAGTGATGTATATTTGGTACGAAATATTCGTAGTAAAAATGAGAGGGCAAATAGATAAGTTAACAGCTAAAGAGTTAGAGATACTTCTGATACTTTGGAATTATGGTTCGGCAACAGTAAAGACAATCAACGAAGAGCAAAATAAAATTGACAATGTGGGGTACACTACGACCTTGAAAATAATGCAACTAATGTATGAAAAGGGCATTTTGTCGAGGGAACCTAAAGGAAAAGGACATTTGTATAGTTCAAATATTCCGGAAGATGAAATTCAAAAATTCTTATTAAACAAATACACAAAGACTACATCAGGAAAATCGGCAATGAAACTGGTATTGCAGGCTTTGGGGAATCAGAAAGATACTGAAGAGGATTTGACAGAAATTAAAAACTATTTGAGAAACCTTTAAACTTCTAATGGAGTTATTCAACACATATACAATTCTGCATCTTGGTATAACTATAATCCATTCGTTATGGCAGGTAGGAACAATAGCATTTATCTATTTTTACTTTTTGCTGATAACAAGAAAACTGAATATGAAACAGAAGTATACCGCAGGACTAATCTGCCTCGTTGTAATTCTGTTTTCCTTTATCATAACCTTTCTGTTACTTAGTAGTCAGAATAATAAATTGTTACTTGAGCCATCAGAAAGCATAAACGAGTTTACATTAAAAAAACTACTGGTTGAAAATTGGTTTAAGGAAGAAATAGTTGACACAGGAAGTGTAGCAGAACGCTTTAAAACGAGCTTCGCCAAATTCAGGTTGTTGCTTTATCGGGTAGCCGGAGTTATAGGGGGCATTTGGGTAATGGGCGTGTTTTTTTCATGTTTAGAAAGTTTCAGGGGTATTATACCTTGAAAAGCATTGAGAATAGTAAGCATAATGTCCGCTCAAAAAAATGGGAACTTACGTTAAGAGAATTATCGGTGAAAGTGAACCTTAAAAGACATGTAGACATTTTATTTAGCCCGTTTGTAAATAGTCCGTTTTCATTTGGTTTCATAAAGCCGGTTATTCTGTTTCCATTAAGGTTGACAACCGGCTTGTCAAACGAAGAAATTAAGTGTGTTCTTATTCATGAATTGGCTCATAATCTGCGCAATGATTATTTGTTTAATCTTTTTCAAAATGTAATAGAGGTGCTGTTTTTTTATCATCCGGGAGTCTGGCAGATTTCGAAAAGCATAAGGAGGCAACGCGAAATGATCTGTGATAAAATTGTTGTTGATACAAGTATATCAGAAAAGTGTTACGCTAATGCTTTATTGAAATTAAGTGAATTGCAACTGCCTGATTCGAGTTTGGTTGTTGCTGCTAAACGTAGCAATAATGAGCTGCTCACGAGAATTAAACACATAATTGGTAAACCTGATGTAAACGAGAAAAGAAGAGGTAGCCTTTTTGCAATATTAGCAGTTATTGTAATTTTTATTATTACCGGATTTGTCTATCAGAGTAAAGTTAGTTTTATAAGTTCTTCCGGCTCAAAAAAAAGAATAGAACAAAGTTTAGCTTCGTATCAAGGTTCATTTGTTTTATATAATTTTAAACAGAACAGCTATTATACTTTTAACGATTCCGTAAGCAAGACCCGTTATCCAACATTTTCAACATTCAAAGTTGTTAGTTCTCTTATTGCCCTTGATATGGGGATTGCCAGGGATGAATTTTATACAATAAAATACGATAGCCTGAAATACCCCATGCCCGGATGGATGAAGAAAGATGCTTTTTTTAAAAACTGGTTTAGGGATCATAATCTGAAATCAGCCTTAAATTATTCGGTTAACTGGTATTTTAAGGAGCTGGGAACTCGAATAGGCAACAATAATATAATTGAATATCTGAATAAACTTAATTATGGCAATAAGAATGTAGTCCCGGGTAATGGTGCTTTTTGGTATAATGGACAATTGAAAATATCGTCCCTGGAACAAGTAGGTTTCATTAAAGATATTCTGAACAAGGATTGTAAAGGTGTTTCAAAGGAGGCCCAGGTTCTCACAAAGAAGATATTCCCTCATAAAGGAAAAGGCAATTATTCGATATATGGTAAAACCGGTACTGGTGAGATTGCCGGTGGTTATTATATTGGGTGGTACGTAGGTTTTCTTGAAACAAATGATAATTCTTACGCTTTCGCATTAAATATTTTTGCAGATGATGTTAATGACATTTCGGGAAAGAGGAGAATGGACATGGTTCAAGATATTTTCATCGATTTAGGGCTGGTAGAAGAATAGCCTGTCCGGAACCTTTTGGTTTTCAGGGTAATCTTTTTCGATTTTGTTTCCATGGAGGAATAATGCTTGAGGTATACATTCATAAACTAATATAATGATGGCAATGAAGTATTTGTTTTTAATAATAACAATTGGTCTTTGGTATTCCGGATTTTCTCAGCAGCCTGGTGGGGTAACCCGAATATCAGATGATGTAGAAGTCGTTCAGGTATCAGAAAATGTTTATATGCATGTGTCATATAAGATAATGGAAAAGTGGGGGCGTATTTCAGCAAACGGATTTGTTTATATCGAAAAAATGGAAGCTTTCGTTTTCGATACTCCCTGGAATAATGAACAAACAGAAAAACTTATTTCCTGGATTGAAGATTCCTTAAAAAAGAAAGTTGTTGGTTTTATTCCAAATCATTGGCATGAAGACTGCATTGGTGGTTTAGAGTATATCAGGGATCAAAAGATTAAGTCTTATGCAAATCAGTTAACTATGGAAATAGCAAAAAGTAAGGGACTGCCAATGCCGGATATCGGCTTTAAAGATTCTTTGCAATTGAAGTTGGGAAATACAAAAATAGAATGCTATTATTTGGGAGCGGCTCATTCACTTGACAATATTATTGTTTGGATACCATCGGAACAACTTTTGTGGGCGGGTTGTACCCTTAAGGGAACGGAATACAAAAATATTGGCTTTACAGGGGATGGGGATATAGATGAATATCCAAAAACTTTAAATAAAGTACTTGCTAAATTTTCAAATGCAAAAATTGTAATTCCCGGACATGGAGACTATGGTGGAATAGAACTTATTTATCATAATTTAAAACTATTGGATCAGTAATTCTAAGAATAAATCATACGGTCCGTTTACCTTTTCGTTAATTGTTTCAATCAAACCCGAAAAGAGAACAATTTGGAAATATTCCCATGATTTTATATGGCAATCTATATTGACAGGGGGGATGTCTGGCGAATTTGAAATGAAAACCCGAATTGATGGAGTAAATATCTTTATTCCTTTTATACCGGATAGGTTACAGGTAGAACATTTTTTATCGCAAGAAATTCCTAAAAATAACAAACGGACATTTTTAATTTTACAAATAGAAAATAAACCGGAAAAATACACGGGTTGTTCTCTGGAATATTGACTCGCAGGATTGGCATACAAAAATATCAGCGAAAGATGACGCAGATCATGTAATTACTTTGATGCTGCTTTGGCGAAAAGGAATAATACTCTTTCAAGGCAGGCATTCCAAAGCAAACAAATCGTTGCCCGGTTATTCTGGAAGAATTAAAAAACTCCAGAGTAGACTGTGTTGATCCGACTGAAGTAAAATTATAAAAAAAGGGCTTATCGTAAAACAGC
Source organism: Bacteroidales bacterium (assembly GCA_965230395.1). GTDB lineage: Bacteria > Bacteroidota > Bacteroidia > Bacteroidales > UBA10428 > UBA10428. The sequence continues at coordinate 5,807,727 of CBDDKV010000002.1, read as the reverse complement.
AAAGTACCTTTACTTACAAAAGAATCGTTTTAAGGAATTGCGATTCTGTTTTATAATTTGACGGCATGGATGAAAATTCAGCAATAAAAAGGAGGCCTTTCTTGTTCTGCTTTCAATAAAAAAATACTTTTATGCTTCAATTACATCCTACCATCGTGGGGAAATAAACAACTTATAAATGCAGGGAATTAAGTATATCGACCGGAAAACAAATAAAATAATACAGGAAAACCCGCCAGGAGAAAGCTTTTTGAAGTTTTTATACCATAATCCCCTTGGTAAGTTGCCTCTCAACATGCTGGTTAAGAGAAAGTTTTTGTCTTCTTTTTACGGGAGGTTAATGAGTAAAAGCAATTCAAGGAAAAAAATACAATCTTTCGTTGAAGGATATCATATTAATATGGAAGAGTCAATAAAATCTGTTGCTGAGTTTGTTTCATTTAATGATTTTTTCTACAGGAAATTAAAGCCGGAAGCAAGAAAGATTGAAAATGGACTTGTATCTCCTGCCGATGGAAAGATACTTGCATTTGAAAATGTTAGTGATTTACGCAACTTTTTTGTTAAAGGGAATGCATTTACATTGAAAGATTTCTTAAACAGCAAACAGCTTGCTCATAAATATGAAAATGCTTCTTTAATTATTGTCCGCTTGGCTCCTAATGATTATCACCGGTTTCATTTTCCATATGATGGTGTTGCTTCCGCCCCATACAAAATATCGGGTAAATACTTTTCGGTATCGCCATACGCCATAACACAAAATTTTGCAAAGGTTTTTTGCGAAAATAAAAGGGAATACACCATACTTACCACTAGGGATAAAGGAGATGTTTTAATTAGCCCTGTTGGGGCTACAATGGTTGGGAGTATTATTGAAACATATGAGTCTGGTTCGAATGTGAAAAAAGGAGATGAGATGGGATATTTTGCTTTTGGAGGCTCATCAATCCTGATGTTAATTGATAAAGACAAAGTAAGTATAGATAAGGATATTCTTGAAAATACAGCAAATGGTATGGAAACATCTATTTTAATGGGAGAGAAAATAGGGGCGTAAAAGTTTATATCGACACTGCTTGCAAAACTTATTAATAGCTTGGTGGTTTGCTAATTGATTTAGAGGTTGTTTAAAATTGATTTTGAAAATTTCTCAGGGTTTTTATTCTGGCATGACCGTTTTTTTGATGTGTCAAAACTTTTCACGAATACTTAGGTTGAAATTACTATATAAAACTTGTTTAACGATAATAATGACAGAAAATATGAAGCGGAATTTTTTTATTGGGATTTTAATATTATTGTTTACTACTTCAGCTTATTCTCAGGTTGTATTGGAAGGGGTTGCTTTAAAGCGGGTTGAGCCTTATGGGAAAGGGAGTAAGGTTAAAGTTTATGGTTGTCGCACGGTGTCGCCTGAACTCAAACAATATTTAATTGAAGGAGTTGATGGTTACCGGTATGTAAATGAAAATAAGATAGAGCTTACATCGGAGTTGGGTTTTTGGGAAGAAGCCTGGTTTAATAACCGCGGAGCAGATATTGCAAAGTCAGGTTGGGACGAAAGCAAAAGAGAACAATTGTATAACGATGCTCTTGATTATCTTTTTCAGGCAGAGGGAAATAATCTGATTTATGATGATGAGGTCCTTTATGATTATTTATATCAACTGATTGCAAAAATTCACCCGGAGAAATTAGTAAAACCAGCTTCGGCTAATTTTGGTGTAATTATTATAAAATCATATGAAACGGACTGGTTTTCTTTTGATAATGGCTTTTTGGTGTTAACAACTGGATTAATAGCACAAACTAAGAGTGAGAAAGAGTTGATTGAAATCCTTGCACAGGCAATTTCTCATATTGTGCTGGAACATAATCTGTTGAACCTGAAAAGGGCGGAAAAAAGCCAAAAAACAGCAGAAATACTTGGTACTGTGGCAGCAGTGGCCTCTTCTGCAGCAATGATAAACAGCAATAAAAAATATAATACCAACTATTATCTTGAAGATGCTGTGGATATAGGAATAGCAACATATTTTTTGTCCGGGGATATAATTGATGCTGTTGGGGCAAATTATTCCAGTGAACAAAAAGTAAAAGCGAAAAAGGTGTCAAATAGTTACATGTCTCAATTGAATGAAGATGAATTGATAACGGATAAAGAATATACTGCACGTATATCAGACGTGATCAGCTATTCAGCCTGGCAGGAGTATAACTTAATGAATTATGGTTATTCTCTGGAGTTAGCAAACCGGGTTCTTGAAAATAATATTGCAACAGAACGGGATTATTTGTTATTGTCTAAACTCTGCAGGGTTATTTCAAATGATAAAGAATCTAATTTGAAGGCTTTGGGTATGATAAAGAGAGCAAAAGGGGTAGGGCTTATCAATTTAATTGATTTGGACAAAGAGCTTGGAATTATTTATTTAAGATTGGGAGACCGGAAGAATGCGGAGGAGGCTTTTATAAGTTATAAGTCAGGGCTGTTTGAGCTGGAAAAGCAGGGGGTCGATATTTCGGATGAATTAGAATTTGTAAATAATGTATTGTTTAGATATAAGATGACTGGGTTATAGGTGAAGTAGGTTGTTTTTTTTGATTTTTGAGGTGGGGTGTTTTTTTTGTGATGTTTTTTTTAAAAAAATATAATTTATTTCTGTTGCCCCCTTTTTCTTTTGTGATAAGGGGTTGATTGTGTGTTTTATTTTGAAATACCCCTTGAAAATGGTTTTGTTTAAAGGTTTGGTCGTTTTTGTATGACGATTTTTTTATATATTGCCGCAACTTTTTAGATTGCTGCATGTTATAAGGGTGTTAAACTCCTTAAACATTTAGTTTCTTTAGTGGCCTTTAATATGAGAAACACCTTATTCTGTATTTAACCTAAATTGGATTAAAATGCAATACAGCTTTAAGTATAGATGTGTCCCCACATTTATTATGTATGATGTATATGCACCGGATCCAATTTCCTATAACCTATATAAAACTTATCTATGAGAAAATCAAAACAAACACGAAAACTAATTTTTGCAGTTTCTGTAGCAATAATGTTTACAGGCACTGTAGTACAACTAACCTGGAAAAAACTGTCACAAGACAGAACCTTGTTTGGTCAGGAGGAGCAATACAGGAAATACAAAGGAGCTACACTGGATGAAGTAGAAGGAATAGCTAAGTATGACAGGCCGGACTTAGCTGTTATCCAGAATTTTGAAATGACAAAAGATCCATCTTCAGATGTGGTTCCAGTTTCAAGGGCATTAACTGTATTTAAACAAATAAAAAGTCAACCAAGGTTGAAGGCTGCCAGTGCTGTGAACTGGATAGAAAGGGGGCCAAACAACGTTGGTGGAAGAACCCGCGCTTTAATGTTCGATCCAAATGATGCAACAGGTAAAAAGGTCTGGGCAGGTGGAGTAGCAGGGGGCTTATGGTATAACAATAACATAACCTCAGGTTCGTCTGTATGGAAAAATATAGATGATTTCTGGGCAAATCTTGCTATTAGCTCAATTGCTTATGACCCGAATGACACAAAAGTATTTTATGTTGGAACCGGGGAAGGTTTTTACAACGCAGATGCTGTTAGGGGAGCCGGTATCTGGAAGACAACTGACGGAGGGACAACCTGGTCTCAGTTGGGCAGTACTGACAAAGAAGATTTTTATTATGTTCAAAAAGTGGCTGTTACTTCCAAGGGAACAGTTCTGGCTGCAACAAGAAACGGATTGTTTCGCTCAACCGACGGAGGGGCAACATGGAGTAAATTATATTCCGGGCGATTTGCCGATATTGAGGTAGCTTCGAACAATACTATTTATGCAAGTAAAGGTGTTTTTTCAACTGGTGAAGTACGAAAATCGACAAACGATGGAGCTTCGTGGACAGATGTTACACCGGAAACAAACGGAGAAAGGATTGAATTGGCAGTTTCACCTTCTGATCCTAACACCGTATATGCAATAGCTTCCAATAGTAGGGTAATTAGATGGTTTAAAAAAACAACGAATGGAGGATCAAGCTGGTCTAATGTTACTATACCAAGATATAAGACTCAATCGTGCAGTAACAGTTCTGATGACTTTACACGTGGGCAGGCATGGTATGATTTAATTCTGGCTGTACATCCGAATAATTCAAATATCGTTATTGTTGGAGGTATTGATCTTTATAAATCAACCAATGGTGGAAGTAGTTGGGGGTTAATATCTTACTGGACAGGTAGGTGTGATGCATACGTCCATGCCGATCAGCATGCGATACAGTTTAGCCCCGTAGATAATAATGAAGCAATTTTCGGTAATGACGGGGGAGTTTTTTATTCATCTAATGTAGGTAATGCTTCCAATCCTTCATTTGAGGCAAGAAACAATGGGTATAATGTAACTCAGTTTTATGCAGCAGATCAGGAAAATACAAGTGGAAGTAATTATATGTTAGCCGGTGCCCAGGACAATGGTTCGCATAAATTTACAGCTTCCGGAATAAATTCTACAGACGAAGTTACAGGTGGAGACGGAGCTTTTTGTCATATTGACCAGAAAAACGGTAACTATCAGGTTACTTCTTATGTTTATAATAACTATTACCGTTCAACAAATGGAGGAGGCTCATTCGGTACTATTTTGCGGGATTCTGACAGAGGAAGGTTTATAAACCCCAGTGAGTACGATGATAACGCAAAGATTTTGTATGCAGCAGCAAATGAAAATCAGTATTATCGTATATCCAGGATGACAGGTTCTCCTTCAGCAAACGTAATTTCTGCCGGTCTTGCAGGATTCAGGGCATCTGCGTTTAAGGCATCTCCATATACGAATAACCGGATTTTTATTGGAACTGGAACCAACAGAGGGGAAGGCGGATCGAAAATATTTCGTGTGGATAATGCAAACGGAACACCTTCTGTAACGGAAATCGGAACGGGCTCATTGCCTGGAAATGCATATATATCTAGTATTGATATTGGTTCAAACGATGATCAGATAATAATAACATATTCGAACTATGGGATAAAGTCTGTTTGGGAAACCCGAAACGGCGGTAGTTCATGGTCGAACAGGGAAGGAAATTTACCAGACATACCTGTTCGCTGGGTACTTTACAACCCTAAAAATAGGAATGAAGTAATAGTGGCTACAGAGCTAGGGGTTTGGTCAACAGAGAATATCAATGTTACATCTCCTAAGTGGGTAGTAACAAATACAGGCCTTGCAAATGTAAGATGTGACATGCTTCAGTACAGAGACAGCGACGGGACTGTTCTGGTTGCAACGCATGGACGCGGAGTGTATACCGGAAAACCATTTACAGGAGGAAGTAGTAGTGATACAGAAGCTCCAACAATACCAACCAATTTGAGTTCATCAAATATAACATCGGTTGGTTTTGATATTAGCTGGACCGCTTCAACAGATAATGTTGGTGTAACCGGATATAATGTTTATATCAACGGAACCCTTAGCGGTACACCAACAACAACAGATTACTCTTTTTCAGGACTTACTCCTTCAACAGATTATACAGTAGAAGTCGAAGCCAAGGACGCAGCCGGAAATATTTCTGATGCAGCAAGTATTTCAGTGACCACTTCAAGCGGAGGAGGTTCATGTGGTACGGTAATCTCGTCTTTTCCATATAACCAGGGTTTTGAAAATGGTATAGGAAACTGGGCTCAGGATAATAGTGATGATTTGGACTGGACTGTTGATGCAAACGGAACGCCATCTTCCAGCACCGGACCGTCTTCAGCTGTTGAGGGAACATATTATTTATATATTGAGTCTTCGGGAAATGGTGATGGCTATCCAAATAAGAATGCCATTGTTGCAACCCCTTGTTTCGATGTAACCGCTTTAACAAATCCGGAACTAACATTTTCTTACCATATGTATGGCTCGTCTATGGGAGAATTGGTTGTTGAAACAAGTACCGATGGAGGACAAACCTGGACAGAAGCGTGGTCATTATCAGGAAATCAGGGAAATCAGTGGACTGAGGTAAAACTTGACTTGCCCTCCTCGGCGACGGTCAAAGTTCGGTTTAACGGAACAACCTCAACCAGTTACCGAAGTGATATGGCTATTGATGCTGTAACGGTTGCAGGAAGAGTTGCAGGGCCTCAATGTCCGACTATAGAGTTTACTTCGGTTCAGCCATACAGTAGTCAGGATGTTGATGGAGATTATAGTGTTCAGGAAGGAAATAATACCTTGTTCCTTGAAAATAATACCTGGAAATATATTTCATACAATTACACGGTAACTTCAAATACAGTAATTGAGTTTGACTTTAGGAGTACTGCCGAAGGTGAAATACATGGAATAGGATTTGATACAGATAATACAATTGATGCTAATGCAACCTTTAAAGTGCATGGAACCCAAAACTGGGGAACAACAAATTATGATAACTATTCCGGTTCGGATTGGGTGCATTACAGCATTCCGGTCGGAAGTTTCTATACCGGCTCTTTCGATAGGGTTTTCTTTGTGAATGATAATGACGGAAGTGGCGTAAATAATTCATATTTCAGAAATGTCATTGTTCATGAAGGAGATTGCGGAAGCACCATTCCGGAATACCTGTCTGATGTGATTGTAAGTGAAATAACGCCTATCGTAAAAGAAGAAGGGGAGTTTAGTGTAATGCTATATCCTAATCCGGTAGTCGATAAGCTTTATCTGAGCCATGGGTACAATAGTGGTAGCTATTCTTTATATTCAGTATCCGGACAACTTTATTATACAGGAAAGCTAAATGAGCCCGGAGAGGTTGAAATAAACACGGGGGATTTAAACAGCGGTATTTACATTTTAAGGGTAGAAAGCAGCGAAGGTAACTGGGTGAAAAAAATCAGAAAAAAATAGTAGCTGAGTAAAAAAACTTTCTTATCTGAAAATCTTAAACCCCGCAAAAGCTGCGGGGTTTCTTTGTTTTGTAAACCTGTTAATTATTAGTTTGTTATATTTGCCTTGCAGTAGAACTTTTCCTTTCGCGCCTCGTATATTATTCGTGTTTCTGGTGTCCGGACACCAGTTTAAAAAATCGGGGAGGAACTGAAAATCCATAAGAGTAAGCAACAATTAAAACCCACGAGTATGAATTTTTTTGATTCAAACAGTTATTTTATTGATGAGAAAGTAAATTTTTTAAAATTTGAAAACAGTTACAAGGTATTTAATGACAAAGGAGATGAAATTGGTTCGGTGAGACAAAAACTTACCGGAGGACAGAAAATCTTGCGTTTGCTGTTAAATAAAGCAATGTTGCCGTTTAAACTTGAGATAAGAGACGCAAACGAAGTATTGCTGGCAACAATATCCCGGGGCTGGACTTTCTTTATGTCCAAGATTACCATCAGCGATCCAAATGGTAATATAGTTGGTACGATTGCTCAAAAGTTCAAGCTCTTTAAGCCTACATTCAGGATTTTTAATAACTCAGAACAACTAATTGCAGTAATAACCGGAGATTGGAAAGCCTGGGAGTTTGTGATTAAAGATTCCGGGGAAAAGCAAATAGGTACCATTAGCAAGAAATGGGCAGGAGCTATGAAAGAGATTTTTACCACTGCAGATAAATACAATGTGCAAATTGAGCCGGTTTATTCGAATGAAGCAAGTAAAATTGCTGTAATATCCAGTGCTATAACGATAGACATGGTATTAAAAGAAAGTAAATAAGGTTTCACCAGACAGAATCACAGTTTCAGGATTGTGATTCTGTTTTTCAATTTAGTATAATGAATGGGCTTTTACAAAGCCAGTCTAATGCACCTTTATAGGTTACAAATATCTTATAGTGAAAGTTTGGGCAATGTTTTAGCATGTTTGTAAATAAAACACTACGTGCCTGGTCTGTTGGATTGCTATGAATAATTGCAACACGCACAGAACGAAACCTTTTTAGCATTTCTGCAGTGGTTAAAACAGTTTTCTGTATATTGGAAAAAGTAAAATCCATAAATTTCGATTTACGATAATCTATTACTAATTGAAGATCTTCAGGTAAATTCCACAATCTGGAACTATCAAGTCTTCTCATAAAACCTGAGACCGTAATATAGCCCCTGCAGGTAGCCCTGTAAATGCCTAAATCCGGTATGAATTCTAGTATGAAGTTTGGCTCGGAGATCATACGTTTATTCTGAAAGGAGTGAAATGTTTATGTAAATATACGCTGAATTGATTAATTGAATTCAGGTTAAAGAAACACAGTATGCAATGTTCTATAATTAACTGATTTCTTCTATAAGGTTCAAGAATTGTAAAACCAGTTTATTAAAAATTGCAACCAGGGGTTTGGGAATGAAATCGTATTTTTTGTTATTCTTTTAGCAGTTTTGCAACTTCTTCATGACCATTACTTACTGCAAAATTGTAAGCAGATTCTCCATCTTTATCAACCATAGAAAGATCGGCACCATGTTCTACAAGTGTTTTAACTACTTCGAACTGTCCTTCAGCAGCTGCAAACATTATTGCTGTCCATTGTTCAACATTGTCAGTCACATTAATTTCAGCCCCGGCTTTAATGAGTAGTTCTACTGTGGCATTAAAAGGCCCTGTTGACGCGTACATCAAAGCGGTTCTGTTGGTTTTGTCCAGATAGTTAATGTCGGCTTTTTTTTCAATTAAAAACCTTACAATTTCAGAGTGTCCGTTAAATGAGGCAAGCATTAATGCAGTCCTTCCTTCATTGTCTGTAATGTTAACATCTGTTCCTTTCTTAACCGCGCTTTTAACCATAACGATTTCCCCATTCAGGGCTGCCTGAAAAAAGGCGTTTTCATCGATTTTGTAGTTTGCTGCGTTTGTTGGTTCTTTCTCAATTTTGGTTGTTTCGTTTTTGTTTTCCGAACTTTTACACGACAGGAAAAGTGATACAGAACCTATAAATACAAGATGGAACAGGAAGCCTTTCATGCAGGAATTATTTAAAAATGAAGGGTGCTAAGGTAGTTGATTATTTCGAAAAACATTGTTAAGGGTCAATATTACTTTATTAACACTTAATGAACTTTCAGGGAAAAATGACTTTTTACTACTAAAACACCGATCTTATTTGCGATTTGCAAAAAATATGAAATAATGACAAAGCGCTAATTCGACTGTAATGAAAAAGGAAGCTTTACCATATCTCTGAGTTCTTCCCCGGCTTCCTCCATTGCTTCATCATCTTCATCGTGGAACCAGATTACTTTTACAGAAGCTCCTTTCAGGTAAATAGCTTCAAGAATTTTCATAATGTCATGAAAATATTTGGCTGAGGCTGAGTTAAAGTAGTTCATTTTAAATAAGAAGTCAGTGTTTGGGTTTGGTGATTCTTTATATTCCTCAAGCCATCCCATTATTGGTTCAAAGAAAGCATTAACATCTTCGGGCATTGATTTTCCTGATATTTCAAATTCACTTTTATCTGCATCAAGAATCACATGCGGAGTATCTGCCTGACCTTTAATCTTTATTACAACCATGATTTATCTAACTTGATTAATACACGAAATTTTGAGGTTTATAAGATTGATGAATTGGTTTTTGTGAAAAAAATTATTGCTCCAGGTATCAAACTTATTTCTAACCTATAAATATTTTATTAATTTACTTAATAATTAGAGCATTTAAAAATCAAAAGTGTAGAATTTAAATCTCTATTTATCAATATTAGAACGCAATAACCCCTTGTTTTAGTGTTCAGGTAAAGGATAGGAAATGTTTTAATATTTCACGGAATTTTGAAGAAAAGTTCTTCTTGCCCGTTAGCCTATTTGTTGAAAGTTTTGATACCTGCTACCTTTTAAAGGTTGACCTCAAATAGAAACCTTTATTCCCAATATATAATTTAGGTCAAATTCTTCCGATTTTCTTTCGTTCTCAATTATAAGATAGCTTGAGAACTTTCGTTTGAATAGTTCAACAGAACTTCCAACATGAAACCGTATACTCTTCATTTCTTTGTCTTCAAGCCTGTAAATAAACTCGAGGCCTGAATAAGGGGTAAATTCTTTTGCAATCTTACATTCCAGCAGCAACTTGTTTCTTAAATAACTTTTGTTTATTCCTTGTTCAAAATCACTAGCCTGATAGCGAAGTTTATTTTTAATCCTGATATCATCGAAATATTTGCTTTTATAAGTAAAGTCTGCTGTTACTCTTGTGTTTTCTTCCTGTGAGAATGAGCGGCTTTCACTATCTTCACTTATGTCCCGCTCTGACTTTAAACGAAATGAACATCCGATTTCGAACCTCTTATTAAGGTCATAGTCCAGCATAATGGTTGCCATACTTTCAGAGTAATATATTTCTCCGTCATCTAAAAAACGGACCTGAAGTTCACCTTTAAGAGACAAATCATTAAAAGACTTTATCGGAAAACCCAGTTCTGTTCTGTATTCCTGCGATTTCACAGACAACCGGAATAACAGCAAAACCAGACAGAGGCAAATTAACGTTATGTTGTTTTTTCTCATTGAATGATAAGTTTTGTGCTATGGTTGTACATTGAACTGCTGGTTTTTACAATATAAATTCCTTTTTCCAGCGGAAGATCAATCGACAGATCGTTTTGATCTTTTGATAGTTTATATGTGTATATAATTTCTCCGGAAACAGAAAGAATTTGAACGTTTAAGTTTTCCCGGTAATCAATATTGCGAAGGATAGTGATTAAACCATTACTTGGATTTGGATAAATTCTATAAGGGTTTCCAAAGTTCTCTATTAACTGTTCAGATTGAAAGACCGGTCTTTGCATGGCAAAAATCTTTAGCATTTCAACATTGTTTTTCCATTTCGTAAAATCCCGGGGTTGATTCCACCTGTATGTGTGCTCTCCAACAAGGGGCTCATACAATTTCTCAAGCTCATCAATTACACTAATGACCTTTTGTGGGTTAAATGTGTTTTGCAAGTGATAATAAAAAGCCGATGAGAACTGATGGCGAAATTGATTGTTTTGGATAAGCTTTCTGAAAATAAAGGTGCACCAGTCTTCATGTTTTTGCAATAAATCAACATCATTGCTGTATTCAGACAATAAATCGTATTTAAGGTTTATCATGCAGGCATCGCAATCGAAAAAGTAAAACCGCCATTTTGCACCTTCGTCTGTTAACCGCCATATTTTAATATTATTATGAGGAAAATCGTAGTTGGCAAAATACATTTCGGCGATATAGTAGTCAATAATTCCGGGGATATCAATATATTCCGATACCTCATTGAAGAAATCCTCAGACGAAGGATCTGCATTCTCTATGAAGTCCGTAAGTTTCGTATAGTTATCCAGGGTTCCTTCTTCAAGGCTTATATCCTGAAGGTTGTGACTTATAATATCTGCTTCGGCATCTTTGATGTTGAAATTGTTCTCAATATATCCTTCGTCAAATCGTTCCCTTAAACTGTATATTCCCCAGTATTCGCCATTTAAAAAAACGGCTACTGATTGTGCACCTGAATAATCAAATTTCATATCCTGAACAACAACCTGGGTTACTTCGTCTTTTATTAAGGAGCCTGACAGCCCCCTGATAGAACGTAGCAAAAGGGTTTTAAATTGGGTCAGTTCCGGTTTCTGCTCAAAAAACGGATACTCAAAATATTCTTCTCCATATTTTTCACGGGCATATAGTCGAAGCGGTTTTTGGGCTCCGGCACGGGAGCCTTTTCCACTTATTCTGATACCTCCGTCCTGTTCAATAATCAGGTTTTTATCTTTATCAAATATTTCTATATGGGTTAACCTTTCCCATGATTTTCCTCTTTGGCTGTAGTTGTTGTTATTTCCATACACATATATGCCAATATCATCGTCAAATAGGTTGTCCTTTTCTGTAATCAAAGAAACCACAGGGACATTATTGTACTTATTGACAATATTTTTACTGATAAAATATACATTGGATATTTCATTGCTGGCAGGGCACCCATTGCTGTATACCACTGCACGGACAATATTAGCCTTAAAGATTTTATTTCCGGGCTCAAACTCTTTTACTTTATTTGCAAAACGATTCTTATTAGAGGTGATATCTTTTAGCTCAATCGGGGTGCCGTCCATTACCGGGGATTCTTCATCGGGTATGTCTCCGTCGAGTGTGTATCTGATTGTATTTTGTGCGTGTAACTTTGAAAAGTTTAACGAGATTGGTTCTGCATAAAAGCCGCTTTTATAATTCGCTGCCAGCGAGTCTGTCTGGAAGTTGATGGTGAAAGCTTCTGACAGGTTGTTGCTTTTTCCCGGAGATGGGGCCATTACTGTTTTAAAATCTGACCCATCTGGTTTTCGGCCAAATGATTTATCAGAAGGAACACACCGGGCATCAACCTGATCGATAATTTGATAATCCGGATTAACAAGGAACAGGGAATCCTTCATTAGGGATAAGCGAAAATCTGTATGCAGATCGGAGGGGGTATGCCGGTCTTTACCCGAAGCAAATACGAGTAAAAATTGTCCTGGTGCAAGGTTGACGTCGGGTAAAGCCCACAGGGAATCATAGTTTGCTTCAATTCCGAAATCGTCAATATCATCCTTGTCATCCGTTAATTTGTACCCCAAAAGGTTGACGGTCTCATTTCCCCGGTTGTATAATTCAATATAATCCGGGGTATCTCCGTCGGAGTCTGTAATAACTGTCTTGTTCGAGTATATCAGCTCGTTAATAACGATATCCTGTGCTTTCGCTTTTACGAATATCAGGTTAAGCAAACAAAGAATTAGGAATATATTATGGTATCTTCTCATTTTTAGTGTCTGATAAGTCCCAGTGAGATGGCAATCATGTCATAATTTAGTACTTCACTGTAATCTGTGGAGTTATAAATGTCGAATTCCATTTTTGCAAATTGGTGTTGATAAGTCCATTGAAAAAGGATGGAAACCTTTTTATTAATTTTTATTTTTCGTCCCATTCCGGCCCCAATGATTAACCCACCTTTAAAATTATACCCTTCAATTTTGGTTGCTCTGTCGTCCCATCCGATAGAGTATCCCAGTTGCATTTTAATTAAAGGCGTACTGCTTTTGTCTTTTTTGAAGCCAATCACTTCTGCATATACAGGTACAAAATTTTCTGTTTCGAAACTTCTAAAGCCAGTCCCCAGGCCTACGACTACTTTGTCGTCAATGAACACACCAAAACTGGTGCTGACTGAATACCCCGGATTGTAAATAAAGTTATCGTTAAATAACTGTGCCCCTACTATATAAGATGCATCAAGTGTTTGGTAGTGTTCAATATCCTTTTTTTTGGTGACCGAATCACTTTCTTGTGCTTTCGAGTGTTTTATCCATAGTAATGCAACAAGCAGAATAAGTAATATTTTACTTAAATTATTCATTTCTTTAAAAGTTTATGACTGTCCGGAAAGTTTAGCATTAATTCAGGCCTCTTTGGTTGTTGCCCGATTGAAAAACTTTTTAGTGGTTCTTTCCAGACCTTGTCAAGTTTTATGTTTTTGTAAATGGAAAATTTTCACCCTGGTAAAAAACAACTGTTTTTACATCCTAATTCCCTCGCTAAACAATTATATAAAAAAAACTGCATTTAATGGTAAAGTCCGTATTGTTTTTTGTTGTTATTCCGCAACAGGTATAATAAAAAATATCCTTTGTCATCATTTTGACCCACATTGTTCATATTAAAACGAAGTGAACCAAGTGAAACATTCTCATACTCCCGGGTTATTGGGAGGGTAATGGCATGAACCGGAGCAATGTGGGGTTCTGTATAGCCAATTTTCGGGTTAATTAATGTAAGAACACAACACATAGAAGGTGAAACCAATCCAATTTAAGACCTTTGAAAACTTGGTTGTTAATGCTATGTAGTGGCTGCAAGAAAACTGTGCATTTTGAAAGTCTTTCTCAAGAAGGCTTCAAAGACAAGGCTTTATTCACAAGCTGATTTATTTTTATAGGTGTTCATGAGCTCCTTTTAGTCGGTTCGAAGTTTTGAAAATTAAGGAGTCCCGAAGCTTCGGAATGACTGTTTTCAAAACAAGAGTAACGCAGAACCTTTAGTTCACGAACATCATTGAATATTTTATTTTTGTGAGTAATTTGGAGTTTTCTTGCAAAGACTATGTAGATTTAATATTGCGGCATAAAGTGATAAAATTGGCTCATTAAACGAGTTTTCTCCACTTCTCTAATAAATACTTGGTTTTCTTTTGGTAAATACAATTAAAAGAAACGGCTTACTAACTATTTATTCCGGTATTTGTTTTGGTAATAGGTATAACTCGAATAAAAGTGAATTTTGATCGGGTTGGAAAATAGTATGACATGGAAAAAAAATATACAAATAAATTAATAAAAGAAACAAGCCCTTATCTATTGCAACATGCGCATAATCCTGTAAACTGGTATCCGTGGGGCGAAGAGGCTTTTAAGAAGGCTGAGGAAGAGAACAAGCTATTGATAGTAAGTATTGGTTATTCGGCATGTCACTGGTGCCATGTGATGGAAAGAGAATGTTTTGAAGATGAAGAAGTTGCAAAAGTGATGAATGAGTTTTTTGTCAGTGTTAAAGTTGACCGGGAAGAACGCCCGGATGTCGATAATGTTTATATGGATTCGTTACACCTTATGGGAAAGCAGGGGGGATGGCCTTTGAACTGTATTGCCCTTCCTGATGGACTTCCGGTATTTGGAGGGACTTATTTTCCAAAAGAAACATGGATTCAGGTTTTGGAAAAAGTATACGATTTATATATCCACGAGAAACCAAAAATTCTGGATTTTGCCCAACAGGTAAAAAAGGGAGTGGAACGGCAAGCTTTAATTCAGGTGGAGCATTATCAGGAAAGTTTTGATTCAGCTGGTTTGTTAAAAATGGTGAAGGAGTGGAAGAAATCTATGGATATTCATTGGGGTGGAAGTAAAGGGGCCCCGAAATTTCCTATGCCAAACGGACTGAGCTTTTTATTACAATACTATTATTATACAAACGATGAGGATATTTACCGGTATTTAAAAACAACATTAGAAAAGATGGCCTCCGGTGGCATATACGATCAGATAGGAGGAGGGTTTGCCAGGTATTCTACCGATAGTTACTGGAGGGTTCCCCACTTTGAAAAAATGCTTTACGATAATGCACAGCTTGTCTTCGTCTATTCTGACGGGTATAAGTTATTTAAAGAAGAGAGGTTTAAGCAGGTAGTGTTTGAAACCCTGGCTTTTATTGAGAGAGAACTTAAAAGTAAGTCAGGTGGTTTCTATGCTGCTGTGGATGCCGATAGTGAAGGGGAGGAAGGAAAGTATTATGTATGGACTTACGAGGAGTTGGAAAAGGTTTTAGGGGATAACATAAATTTATTTGCGGACTTTTTTTCCTGCACACACTCCGGGAATTGGGAAAAGGGAGTGAATGTTTTATATAATAGAATGCCATTGAGTGAGTTAGCTGAGAGGGAACAAAAGAATATAAAGGAGGTCAATGAAATAATAGAAAAATCTTCGAAGCGGCTTTTAGAAGAACGCCAAAAAAGAATACGTCCTGTAACCGATACCAAAATAATAACATCATGGAATGCATTGGTAATAAGCGCGTATATTAGTGCTTACAGAGCTTTTGGAGAACCTGGTTTTTTAGAGACAGCACGAATTACAGCGGAGCATTTTAGGTCAAATTATGTAAAACCTTCAGGGAATGTGGTAAGGGTTATCAAGAAAGGGGAAAGTCGGGTTCCGGGTTTCCTTGATGATCATACTTTGCTGTCCCGGGCTTTTCTGGAACTTTATGAAGTTACGTTCGATGAAGACTGGCTGTTCCTTGCGAAACAAATTGTAGATTATACAATAGAGAATTTTTATAATGATGATACCGGAATGTTCCTGTTCAATAAGGCAGAAAAGGAATTGTTCGCATCAAAAACGGAAATAATGGATAATGTTATACCTTCGTCCAATTCAGTAATGGCTAATTTGCTATATAAGATGTATTTGCATTTCGATAATCAGAATTATTTTTCTATTGCTGAAAATATGCTCCGGAAGGTATATCCAAACCTACTCGAACATGGTTCATTTTTTTCTAACTGGGCTTTGCTGTTAAATGAATTTGTGTTTCAACCGCCGGAGGTCGTTTTTACAGGAAAGAATGCACAAAAACTCAGAGATGGGCTGGATAGGATGTTTGTTTATGCAAATATTTCCGGTACAAATAAAGAAAGTAGTTTGCCTCTGCTAAAAGGGAGATTTGAAGAGATGAAATCGAAAATTTATGTCTGCCGGAATAAAACATGTAAATTTCCGGTTGAAGATGTGAGTGAAGCCTTAAGCCTTATTAAAAGAAGTGAGTAGGGGGTATTGTCAAACAGGAATGTTTTTCTGGCTCCGAACGGTCTATTGTGGGCAAAGGTTAGGATTAGTGGGTGATAGGGGAAAGGTTGCCTGATGAAGGATGTAAAAAAAGCTGCTCCGGAGAAAAGGAACAGCTCTAACCCTGTTTTAGAGAGTTTTTTATAATACCATGTCTGCACCCGGCTTATACTTTACGACTTTTTTAGCGGCTATTTTAATTTCAGCACCAGTTTGTGGGTTGCGGCCTGTACGAGCACTTCTTTCTGCTACAGAAAAAGAACCAAATCCAACAAGGCCAACTCTTTCACCTTTTTTCATACTGTCGGTAATTGTTTCAATAAAAGCATTAAGAGCTTTTTCAGCGCTGGCCTTCGTAAGTCCGCTTTTTTCTGCCATCGCAGTAACTAATTCAGCTTTGTTCATAATAATAAGGATTAATAATTAATGTTTTCACGACTAAATATAAGACAAACCTTCTAATTTAAAGAAGATTACGTTCAAAAAGTTTTCACCATCCTGTTAATAAGTTCCGTTTAAAAAGCCGGTTTTCAGGGCAATATGGGTTTTTATACAATATGGTGTGTTGTTTAATTATCTGATTATTAAGGATATGTGGCGATTACCTTTAAGGGAGCGGTATGTGGGGCAGTTGAACTAATTTCCCTAAAATTTTCATGATCATTTTATGAAATTTATGTGTGCCTGATACTTGATCTGCAAACATATAGGTGCATTTTGTCGTAAATTACGTCTTTCAGATTCTATTCTCAACTTCTCAGGTCTGCTGTGTGGTCAGATACTACGAATGCCTTTTTTTAGAAACTCAGCGAAACCGTGTCGGTTCGTTTTTTCTAAGGATCAGTATTGAAAGACTATCAATACCTGAAGATAAACTTTTTAAAATGTTAATGGATTGATAGTCAGTTCTTTTTTTTGTTTTTAGAGATGCAGAAATGGACGTTTTTGAGTCAAAAAAACTGTGTGTTTGTTACTGTATAACCTTTACAGGTAAAGTTTTAAAATAGATCTTTTTTATGAGGTTTGCTCTATAGTATATGTAAGGAATATTGATTTACTTTGGCATAATGGTTGAGAAGAATTTCTTTAAAAAATTTATGATGATAAAGAATACACTCGGAAAATTACCTGCTTTGCTGCTTCTGCTAATACTGGTAGGTTCTTGCGGTAATTTTGAAAATATTGAAATGGGTAAGCCTGATGAAGTTAAAGTAAAGGGGTTTGAGGATAAGTATCTGTTGATTAATGTTAGAGTTCCTGTAAATAATCCTACCATTCACAGGATAAAAATTACAGACATGGATCTGAAAGTCTACCTGAATGGAAATTATCTGGGGAAGTTGGTAGTAGATGAGAAGATAGTTATTAAAGGAAAAGAAAGAAAAGTATATCAACTGCCAGTAAAAGTAAGGCTGAACAATATTTTGGGGGCAACATTTACCATTATGAACCTGAAAAAGGGGCAACAGGTTGATGTTCGGTTTGAAGGTGTAGTTACAGCAAAAAGCTATATGATAAAAAAGAAGATTGAGTTGGACGAAAGCAGGAAAATAGTTATTTAAAATTAACACAGGGTAAAAGAATGTCTCTTTTTTTAACCGGGGCTTTTTTTGATATACAACTGAAAGTGCCTCAGTGTGGTTTCAGCTTTTCCAAAAGCTAAAGTGTTGCTATTAATAGAATCAAAAATTAAAACAGTTACATTTCAGGTTTCTCAATGTAAAAAAAAAGTTAATTTTACAGCGCATTAAATCTCATCTCGTGAACAGGATTCTATCAATAGTAATTACGGGTATATTATCAGCTTTGGCCACAGGTGCTTATTCGCAGATAACCAGTATTTTTGATAAGGTTGAATACTCAAAGGGCCACCACGGTAAGGTTCGGATTATTCAGGATGAAAGATTAAAAACCATAGTTGAAGGGCATCAGTGGTCGAATAGTAAAAATAAAGGGATATCCGGGTTTAGGATTCGGATTTTTTCTGACTCGGGACCTGATGCCAAAAAAGAGTTCGAGTATACCAAAGCTAGTTTTAGCGAACATTTCAATGATATAAAGATACATCAGGAATTTGATTATCCTTTTTACAAGATCTATGTAGGTGATTTCAGGAACAGGTCAGATGCCTTGAAGGTGCTGAAGCAGATTGAATGGAAGTTCCCTGATTCATTTATTGTTCAAACGAGAATTAATTACCCAAATTTGAAGACGGAATGAGTGACGATATTAAGCATGAGTGTGGAATTGCCTTTATTCGTTTAAGAAAACCCCTTGAATATTATCAGTTAAAATACGGAACCTGGCGTTATGGCCTGAACAAGCTTTACCTTTTAATGGAGAAGCAGCATAACAGAGGGCAGGATGGAGCTGGGGTTGCAGGAATAAAGCTTGAGGTGGAGCCGGGAAGGGAATATTTGAACAGGCTCCGATCTGTACAGTCTTCGGCAATAAATGATATTTTTCAGGCAATTAAGAAAAATTTTGCAGAGGTGGAGGGACGATCTGCCGGGTTAATTAAAGATATACCATGGGTTAAAAATAACCTTCCTTTTGCCTCCGAAATTCTTCTGGGGCATTTGCGTTATGGCACCTATGGTAAGAACAATATTGAAAATGCCCACCCAGTTGTAAGACAGAACAACTGGCGTTCAAGGACACTGGTAATGTCTGGAAACTTTAACCTGACTAATGTTGATGAAATTTTTAACCATTTGGTCGAGTTAGGGCAACATCCAAGAGGCAAGATTGATACAGTGACCATGTTAGAAAATGTGGGGCATTTCCTGGATGCAGAGAATCAACGTCAATTCAATATTTTTAAGAAACAGGGATTATCAAACAGGGAGATATCGAAACAAATCGAACAAAATATTGATATAGCCGGAGTCCTGAAAGAATCAAGTAAAAAGTGGGACGGGGGATATGTAATTACAGGGGTAATTGGGCATGGAGATGCCTTTGTGATGAGGGATCCCTGGGCCATTCGTCCTGCATACTATTACTATGATGATGAGATAGTTGTTGCTGCATCTGAGCGACCTGTTATTCAGACGGTTATGAATCTTCCGTATGAGGAAATCCAGGAATTAAAACGGGGTGCCGCGCTTGTTGTAAGAAAGAGTGGAGATGTACAAATAGAGGATATTCGTGGTCCTTATGAAAGAAAGTCCTGTTCGTTTGAACGCATTTACTTCTCACGGGGGAGTGATAAAGATATATACCGCGAAAGAAAAAAACTGGGCTCTCTTTTAACGCCGGCTATTGTTAGTTCTGTTAATGGAGATCTTGAGAATACTGTTTTTTCTTTTATACCGAATACCGCAGAAACAGCTTTCTATGGTATGGTGAACGGAATAGAAACCTACATGCAGACGGAGGCTAAGAAGAGGTTGCTGGAAGGGGGTAAGGAAATAAGTGAAGACGAAATTGATGCAATAATATCACTACGTCCAAGAGTAGAAAAAGTAGCGATTAAGGATATAAAACTCCGGACGTTTATTGCTCAGGATGAAGGGCGCGATGACCTTGTTGGGCATGTTTATGACGTAACCTATAAGACAATCCGTAAAGGGGTTGATAACCTTGTTGTAATTGACGATTCAATTGTTCGGGGAACAACTTTAAAATATAGTATAATCCGTATTCTGGACAGATTGAAGCCTGTGCGTATTGTTGTTGTTTCTTCGTCTCCTCAGATACGTTATCCTGATTGTTACGGTATTGATATGGCGCGTCTGGGCGATTTTATAGCTTTTCGGGCTGCTATAAAACTTCTTAAAGAAACCGGACGGGAATCAATTATTAATGATGTGTATAAAAAATCAAAGGAACAGGAAAATTTTCCAAAGGAAGAAATTGTTAACCATGTAAAAGAGATTTACGCGCCTTTTACGGATGAGCAAATTTCCGCCAAAATTGCAGATATGCTGAAAACTCCGGATATTAAAGCAGAAGTGAAAATTGTATACCAAACAATAGAAGGGCTTCACTCTGCTTGTCCCGATCATAAGGGGGATTGGTATTTTACAGGAGATTATCCAACCCCTGGTGGAAATAAGGTTGTGACTCAGTCTTTTATAAATTTCGTGGAGGGGAAAGCAGGTAGGGCTTATTAGATATAAATACAAAGAATAGTATATAAATAAAAACCCGGTTCATTTGAACCGGGTTTTCTGTTTATTTAATTTTTTTATTTATGGTCTGTTTTTTTTCCACTCAATAAAAGAATTAATATGCCTGTCGGTCTTTGCCGGATACATATCGTCAACTTTTAAAAGGATAGCTGTTTCTTCAACACCTCCAAAACCTTCATTCAATACTGTACCGAAACACTGAAGTGTGGGAGAAAGATTTATGTAGGCATTAATCAGAGGGGGAATAACCTCTCCTCTTGCCCTTACTTCCTGTGAAAGTATTTTTAAGTCCTCCTGAAAATTATCGGCAGTTAAAATTGATGATAATTTATTTTCATCCATCCCGGTGTCCAGAGGGGTGATTGGGGTGATTAATGCTTTTTTATCAAAAAAGTGTTTTTTGAAAAAGTACAGGATGAGGTTTCTTGCTTCGGGATTATAAGTAGTGTACATTGTTACTTTACCGAAAAAATACTTGTACTGTTGGTTGTTTACATAAATTGCCCCTAAGCCGTCCCATAAGTTATCCAGCGCATAAAGGCTTTTCTTTCCGCGTTGTGTCGACTGGTATTGTGGTTGCACAAATGAGCGGCCCAACTCAATAGTTGAAGGCAAATATTCCCTGATAAAATTTTCAGAAAAGTTAAATAACTTGGCAGTAGCAATATGCACGCCATCTTCATCGACATCAATATCTGTTCCCAACATAAACCGATATCCACCCAAAATTTCTTTTTCCTGTGGATCCCAGACAATCAATTGTTTGTAGGGGTTTGGTTTTATGTCGTACCGGTCAATGTCGACTTCTTTACCGGTTCCACCATTTGCAGCCCTGAAGGTAATTTCCCTTAGTCTTCCAATTTCCTGCATTGTGTTTGGAGAGTCATGATGGGTAACTACATATAGTTCATTACCAGCATTGTTCGTCTCTCGTAATAACTTATCAGGAGTAAGTTCCTGCTCAATCAGTTTTCTTTCTATCGGAGGTACTACCTCTTTCATAATAATAGCGTTCAATTTAAGGAATGCAAAGGTACGAAAATTTAATTAATGTTTGTTCATTATTATAATTGACCATCTTCCCAAAATATGTTAATAAAATTACGGGGAGCCTACATACTATGGATGCAATTGATTTTTTGTTGAAGAACGCTGGTTTAAATAGCCAGTTAAAGTGCGGAACAAAAAAATTACAAAACAGGCTTACGTCAAAAACGCCAATAAAATGGGGCAGGACAGCAGTAGTCGTTGTATTTTGAAGTTTGAAGCACTTTTTGAAATTACAAAGGAATACTTTCGACCCCGTCCAGTTTATATGCCTGCTCTTTGACCCATTTTGCCCACTCGTTTGGGCGTTTTGAATTATCAAAGGTCTGCCATGGAATGGGTTTTCCTATTTTAACCACAAGGTGTTTGTGGTAATGCTGGTAGGTTTCGTCGGCAAGGTAGAGCATTTCAAGGTTTGCTTTAATTCCCAGTGCTTTCCTGAAGGACCCGAGCCGGTAAAAGAATTCTGAATTTCTTCCGCTCATATGCACGGGAACAATATCCCTATGGTATTTTTTCGCTTTAACAATAAAGCTTTTATGCCATTCCAGGTCAACAATCTGTCCTTTAATTCTTCGGGAAACGAGTCCGGCAGGAAAAGTAAGCATCTGGGCATCCGATTCGTAAGCTTTCTCAATCTCCATGGCAGATTCAGTTGCCAGCCGGCCATGTTTATTAATAGGGATAAATAGTCCGCGAAGATTTGAAAGGTTCATAAGAATATCATTGACAAGGAACTTTAGTCTGGGGTAAAATTTGCTTAAAACATTTAAAAGAACCAGCCCGTCAAATCCGCCAAGTGGGTGATTGGATGCAAAGATGTACCTTCCTGATTTTGGTAGGTTTTCTTCACCTTCTACCTCTATCGTAACATTAAAATCTTCAATTGAGGCTTTAACAAAATCAAGGTCCATTTTATCTCCATGACGTCTGAGAAAATCATTAACATCTTTCTGGTGGGTGATCCGTTCCAGGTATTTGTAAATAAATCCTGGAATTAAACGGGCTAATTTTGGGTTTTTTTCCCTGAAAACTCTCCGGATGTTCACTTCTTTCATCCGCACTGCAACCTGCGCTGTCATATTCGCCACAATTTTATAATGAAAGACAAAATTAGAAAAAAAGTCGTTAACCTTTTCGAATATGCTAACAGTTGGAGCAATATGGACTGGAAAGAAAGCAGTGAGGAAAACAAATTATTCTTGCACAGAAATGACAATTTTTCCTTTAAACCTTCCTTCCCCATAATATCTGAAAGCTTCGGGAACATCTTCCAAGGAGTAACATTTGTCAATAACAGGCTTTATTTTTTTATTGTCAAAAAGATTACTGAGATAGTCCAGATCTTTTATGTTTGGCTTGTGGAGCAGCAGGTTAAACTTTTTTCCTGTTTTGCGGTGGAACCACTTGCCGAATAACATCGTTTTGAAAATAGTTCCTGTGTTTCCTCCAATAATTATATATTGTCCGTTTGGACTCAATGCCCTGCTACATTCAGATAAAGAGCGGGATGCCACATTGTCAATAATCAGGTCATATTGTTTCCCGATTTTGGAGAAGTCTTCTTTTGTATAGTCAATTACATAATCAGCCCCCAGAACATTAAGCATTCCAAGTTTTTCAACGCTGTCAACGCAGGTGACTTCTGCGCCGGATAGTTTTGCCAGTTGCACGCCAAAAGAGCCGACCCCACCGCCGGCACCATTAATCAGAACTTTCTGACCGGGGGTAATCCCTTTGCTGTTTAAACCTTGTAATGCCAAAACCCCGGCCTGAGGAACGGATGCTGCTTCTTCAAAGCTTAACCGTGCAGGTTTTTTTGCCAAATATTTTTCACTGGCGCACACGTATTCAGCAAACCCGCCCCAGCTATAACCGGACAGGTCTCCGTAAACATCATCGCCAGGTCTGAACCGTTTTATATTTTTGCCGATAGCTTCGACTTTTCCTGAAATGTCGCAACCCAGAATTTTATGTTTAGGTTTGAATAAACCATGAAGTGTTCTGTAAATGTATGGTTTCCCGGTAAGAATGTCCCACTCCCAGGAGTTTATGCATGAGGCGTGTACTTTTATAAGTACTTCATCATCTTTAGGTGAAGGTTTTTCAATGTCTTTTAGTACGAAAACATCAGGAGAGCCATACCTGGAATTAACAATAGCCTTCATATTGTTTGTTTTTGTCAAATTTGAGGATTTGTATTGGCAAAAGCAATACGAACCCTTCATTTGTAGACAAAATTGCAAATCACATAGCAATTGTTAAACAATAGCCTTCCTGAGCGTTGGTTTTTAATGTTTTTGGGATGATGAGAAAAGGGCACCGTTTATTAAACACCTATCAGATATCTGGAGCTGTTTTTCAGGATGGCTTTTATCAACATGCTAATACCTAAAGTAGCAAAACACAGTACAGCCGAATAAACGATAGTTGCTGTTATATATTCCCAGGAAAACAATTCATAGATTTTTTCTCTTACAGCAGTAATGTCCAATAGTTTATGCAGGAAGTAAATAGCAAAACTGTATGTGGCAAACTTATCAAGAACAGTACTTTTTCTTTCCTTAAACTGATGGAGTAATCTAAATATCACAAGGCAAAAAGACATTTTCTGGATATAAAACACAGACTCTGTTATATTTATATAACTGTTTATTTGGGACGGTTCAGCTTGTATGTAGACAAGGTAAATGGTTGCTACTACTGCAGCCGAAAGGAATTCGCCGAAGTGGCGGTTGATAAAATTAATAAATGCATTGTAGTTTTTTGCAGCATAAACTCCAATAAAATAAACTGGTAAAAAGTATATAAACTGAAATATGCTGATCTCAACCCCCGTTCTGGTTCCAAGAAGAGGTAAAAGTATCGCAATAATAAAGAGGTGCTTGAAATACTTCTCTGGAATTTTTAAGAATAGCGGACTGATCAAAAATACTACAGCTATGAACGGAATATACCAGAATTGAGTCTGCATTCTTCCAAAAATAAGGGACCCAACGCAACGGCGCATGAATAATGCCGGTGTTAACTCATTATTTAATAGTTGTGGCCCAAACTGAACCAGAGCCAAAATTGAAGAAATAAGAATATAGGGTAAAAGAACATTCAAAAACTTTCCTTTGTAGTATTTTTTTAATTCAAAGCGTGAGGATAAATGGAAAAACAGGAATCCGGAAATAAACAGAAAATACAAAGTACTGTCATGAAAGAGAACCTCACTTAAAATGTTCATCCATTTTGATTGGGCTGTGCCTGTAAACTGTTTGGGAACAATTAAAGTATGGGCCAGCACAATGTTTAATATGGCAATTCCTCTAAAGTAATGTACATGTCTTAAGAATGAACTGGCTCTTGCTTTTTCTTTTTTTTGCTGAACCCTATTAGCCGGTAGGGTTACACTGATAGTGGTGGTTGTTTGATCGAGCATTTTATGGTTTAATTTATATTTTTTTATTCAAAAAGACCATATCGGTTATACTCCATTTTTAACAGATATGGTGCGGGTCTTCCGAATGAAATCTGTCATAGTTAGATTGCCGGGCCGTTTAGTTGCCGTTAATGTTTTTATTCGTTTTTGTTGGCCGATCTAACTTTATTTTTTCCGTTCAGGTTCTGAAGAGGTTAACATTTCCCAATGGAAAAAATAATGCCCTTCCGATAATTCGGAATCATATTCCTCCTTATACGGCTCTTTTTTGAGATATGTTATGTTTTTGGGGTGTAAATTTTAATGGCTGGTTTTATACTTATTTTCCGTTCAGTGTGCTGAGGTTGTTTCTTTTACTTGCTTGGTTTTTTTGCCTATAATTAGGTGGGGGTATGCTTAATCAGGATAATAACATTCCCCGATTTTAGCCCTGTCTCAACATACCTGTATGCACTGGAGATGTCTTCTAGTGGGTATTTTCTGTCGATTACCGGGCAAAACTTTCCTTCTGTGCAAAGTAAATTTACTAAGTCAATACTTTTTTTTGGATGAGCCGGAAAAGGGAATTTTACTTTTTTCTTTCCCCACAAAGGGGTGAGCGCAGAGAAAAAAAGATTTTGGGCAAAGGGGCCTAATTCTGAGGAGATATAACTTCCTCCATCTTCTAAAATCGGTTTGCATTTTTTGAATGTACTTTTGCCTACCGCATCGAAAACGTAATTGAACCTCTTACTGGTTTTTGTGAAATCTTCTTTGGAATAATCAATTACTTCGTTAGCACCAATAGATTTTACAGTTTCAATATTTCTTGTGTTACATACAGCGGTAACATAAGCACCGTAATATTTGAGAAGCTGGACAGCGGCAGAACCAATTGCTCCGGATGCCCCGTTTACCAGAACTTTTTGTCCGCTTTTAAGGTTAATTTTATTAATGAAGTTACGTGCATAATGCGCACCTTCGATGCTTGCGGCTGCTTGTTCATAATTAATGTTTGCCGGCATTGTGGATAAGGGTCCTTTTTCTGACAATGTCATATATTGGGCGTGTGATCTTAACCCCATGTCGTTGAAGCCAAAAACCTTATCGTCTGGCTTAAATAATTTAACATTTTTTCCGACGGCTTCAATTTTTCCGGCAAAGTCGGTTCCTGTAATTTTTTTAGCAGGGCTGAACAACCCGGTAACAAACCGCATAATAAAAGGCTTCGCCCTGAGATTGGCGCAATCTGTTCGGTTAACAGTGCTTGCAAAGACTCTAATCAATACCTCATTGTCTTTTGGGAAGGGTTTATCAGTATCTTTTATCTGGAGAACATCGGGAGCCCCATATCTTTCATGTTTGCATGCTTTCATAATCGGATTGTTTTTTTTATAAAGCAAATTTCCAACGAATATGTTGAAACAAGCTACTTTTTTAAAGGACTTTAATGTTGAAGTTCCTTGCTCCTGTTCATTTATTTTTTCAGCGTTCCGGAATTATTGAAAGGAGGAGTTGTTGAGTCTTAGCTTACAGGTATCCGTTGTTAAGCCGGATATATTAGAAAACATAAAAAGAGGTGGTAAACCACAGTCCCGAAGGTCGGGATGAGGGTTTATATTGTTGAGCAACAATGCGGAACCGAAGGTCACGAACACATTTAATATTATAAAATGCGTGAGTAACATGGACTTTATAGACGGACTCTAAATAATTTCTACAAATCAAAAGACAGGGAGATAGATGTTTGCACTTATTCGGCATTTTAAACAAAACGGCGCAATTTGAAATACGCAAGAAAAAGAAGCTCTTGTCCTTAATTAAATAAAGTTTTTTTATGCTTTTCAATGAAGTGATGAGGATTTTCTCTTACACATGTTTAATGTGAAATTAACCTTTAAATAAAGCTTCTCTCCCACAAAACTCCCCTGTACTAATAATTTTAAAATCAGTGTTTTAATGGTGTGTTGAGCAGCTTTGTTCAATTTGGGGGAAAAGTTATTAACAAAAGTGGGAAAAAGTGGATCAAAATGGATCAAAGTGGTTTTTATTTTGTAATTTTACAAAAAATTATAAGGGGCTGAATGACAACTTTTGTAGGAGATTACATATGCAAGCTGGACGCCAAGGGGAGAGTGATGCTTCCGTCTGGCTTTTTGAAGCAGATGTCGGGATCTTTGCCTGCAAAGTTTGTGTTGAAAAAAGATGTCTTTGAAAGTTGTCTGGTTCTCTATCCCGAAGATGAATGGGATTGTCAGGTTAAAATGCTAAAGAAGAAGTTAAACCCTTACAAGCGAGAGCATAATACATTTTTGAGGGTTTTTTTTAAGGGGGTTGCGGAGGTGGTGCCTGATGCTAATAATCGGTTGTTGATGCCTAAAAGGCTGTTGGATACAATCGGAGCGGACAAAGAAATCGTTTTGGCTGGTCAGCCCGGAAAAATTGAGGTGTGGGCAAAAGACAAATACGATATGGTTGAACTGGGCGATGATGAATTCGCTGATATGGCAGAAAAACTTTTAGAAGGATTAACTGATGAGGCAGAAGAATGACCGGATATCACCAACCAGTACTGTTAAATGAAAGTGTAGACGGGCTGGACATTAAGTCAGACGGGGTTTATGTCGATGCAACTTTCGGAGGGGGCGGGCACTCGCGGGAAATATTGAAGCACCTGGAAAAAGGGAAGTTGTTCGGGATAGATCAGGATGAGGATGTTCTTGGGAATATTCCTGATGATGAGCGTTTTGTTTTTATAAGGCACAATTTCAGGTTCCTGAAGAATTTTTTGAAATACCACGGTGTTGAAAAAATTGACGGACTGTTAGCAGATTTGGGGGTTTCTTCTCACCATTTTGATGTTGCCGCAAGAGGTTTTTCGTTTCGGTTTCGGTCTACAATTGATATGCGCATGAATCAGCATTCCGATTTTTCAGCAAAAGACTTGTTGAATACATATTCAGAACAGGAATTGTTCAGGGTGCTGAAAGATTATGGGGAATTGAAAAATGCAAGAAGGGTTGCAAGAAGTATAGTGCAGTATCGGGAAAAGGAAGCAATTGATGAAACCCGGAATTTAATGGAGGCAGTTGAAAGCCTGATGCCAAAGAGAGGGGAGCATCAGTTTTTGGCTAAACTCTATCAGGGAATTCGGATAGAGGTGAACCATGAAATTGATTACCTGAAAGAAATGCTGGAACAAACCCTTCAGTTCTTGAAGCCCGGCGGGAGGTTGGTTGTGATTAGCTATCACTCGATTGAAGACCGTATTGTGAAAAACTTTATGCGCGACGGGGCTTTTACTGTTGATGAGTCAATTGATTTGTACGGGGGGAAGAAGCAGGTGTTTAAGGCTGTTAACAGGAAGGTGATAGTTCCGGGAGAGGAAGAACTGAAGGTGAACAACAGGGCAAGAAGTGCAAAACTCAGAATAGCAGAAAAAATATAGAACTCATGCTGGGCAGAAAAAAAGAGAAAATTGAATTTGTTGACTCCAAAGTAGAACGGGATGAGTTAAAGGGATTTTCTTTTAAAGGTGTTATTGATGGCCGGGTGTTGGCGGGGACAGCATTGTCCAAGCAATTGCCCTTTATATTGTTCCTGGTGCTGCTTGCAATGCTCTATATCGGAAACAGGTACCATGCTGAAAAGATGGTAAGAAAGATAGTGGCAGTTAAAGAGGAAGTGAAGAACCTGAGGGCAGAGCAGATAACAACAGCTTCAGAATTAATGAACCACAGTAAGCCAACAACTTTAGAAGATATTATAGAACAACGGGGCCTTGGGCTTAAACAACCCAAAGAGCCGCCACATAAAATTGAAGTAAGAGACTAATATGTCAATAAAGAAAGACATAGTATGGAGAGTGGGCCTGATTTACCTGGCTGTTCTGGTGTTTGCAATTGTAATTGCCTCAAAAGTTGTATTCCTTCAGTTTATTGATGGGGACAAATGGCGAAAAGCAGCAAAAGAGGCCAGAATAAAAAATTTCCGTATTTCCTCTCACCGGGGAGATATTCTTGCTTCAGATATGAGGTTGTTGGCCAGTTCAATACCATATTACGAAGTGCGCATGGACATGAAGGCCCCGGCGGTTACAAAAGAAATATTCGATCAAAATATCGACTCGCTGGCATATTGCCTGTCGGCTCTGTTTAAAGATCGTTCGAAAGAGCAATACCGGCGCGAACTAATTAATGCCCGTAGGCGGGGGGAACGCTATTATCCGATAAAAACGCAGGTAAACTACCTACAGTTAAAAAAACTAAAAACCTTTCCGATATTCAGAAGGGGCAGGTACAAGGGGGGAGTGATTTATGTGTCACGGACCCAAAGGGTAAGGCCGCATAACGAGCTGGCAAGAAGAACAATCGGATATGAAACTGAAAGCAAAACCGATAACGATGTGGGACTGGAAGGGGCCTATAATCTTTATCTGCAGGGGAAAGAAGGCTATAAGAAAATGCAAAAACTTTCGGGTGGTGTGTGGATGCCGATTGATGGCGAAAATGAAGTTGAACCCGAGGATGGAAGTAGTGTAGTTACAACTATTAATGTTGATTTGCAGGATGTCGCGCACAGGGCTTTGTTGAAACAGCTAAGAATGCACAATGCTCAGTACGGAGCTGTAGTTTTAATGGACGTTTCAACGGGGGATATATTGTCCATAGTAAATCTGAGCAAAGTTGGCGATAATTATCGGGAGGTATACAACTACGCAGTAGGGGCAAGTACAGAGCCTGGTTCCACATTTAAACTGCCGGCCTTAATAACAGCTCTTGAAGATGGAGTAATTGACTTGAACGATTCAGTAGAAACTGGAAAAGGACGCTATAAACCCTATCCTAATGATAGATTTGAGATAAAAGACGATAGCTGGAAGTATGGTGGTTATGGAAAACTTTCTGTTCAACAGGTATTTGAGAAGTCTTCAAATGTTGGGATGGCAAAAATAATAAACGAGGCGTACAAAAATAAGCCACATCAGTTTGTTGACAGATTGTATAAAATGTCTTTAAATGAAAAGTTGGGGGTTGAGATTCCGGGGGAAGGCGATCCTCAAATAAATTATCCGGGCGATCCGTTATGGTCGGGAGTTTCCCTGGCTCAAATGGCATATGGTTATGAAGTAAGGGTGACCCCACTTCAACTGTTGACATTTTATAATGCCATAGCCAATGATGGAAAGATGGTAAAACCACGATTTGTAAAGGAAGTCCGCAATCATGGAAAAATAGTAAAAACCTATCCTCCCGTGGTAATAAATGAATCGGTTTGTTCTAAATCAACCATAAAAAAGGCAAAAAAAATACTGGAAGGTGTTGTTGAGCATGGAACAGCAACAAACCTGAAAGCGTCTCAGTTTAAAATTGCTGGTAAAACAGGAACAACACAAATATATAACGAAGTGGGGGGGTATAAAGGGGAAAGAAGCTATCAGGCTTCCTTTGCCGGTTATTTTCCTGCGTCAAATCCAAAGTACTCCTGTATTGCCGTAATAAGTGCCCCGTCCAATAATGTGTATTATGGAAACCAGGTGGCGGGACCGGTATTTCAGGAAATAGCCAATAAGGTTTATGCAACGAGTATTTCGCTTCAAAGAGCAATAAATCAGGGGCAAGAGCATACCGTGGAAATACCTTATTCAAAAAACGGATATACAAAAGAAACCCGGTTTGTATTGAACCAGCTGAAAATTAAAACACTGGTCGATAATAATGTGGGGGAATGGGTAATTACAGAGAAAAAAGAAGAACACATAGAACTGGCTAATAAAAGGAAGTTGGATAACCTCATGCCCAACCTGGTTTCAATGGGGTTAAAAGATGCTCTTTATATGCTTGAAAATATGGGGGTTGAGGTGGAAGTTGTTGGCCGGGGAAGTATCAGAAAGCAATCAATTCCCGCAGGAACACGAATAAGCAAAGGTCAGAAAGTAACACTGGAAATGAGCTTTATTGAAGGATGAAAAGAAAATTAAATGACATATTAACTGGTATTGATTTTAAGTTGACGGGGGATGCTGAACAGCAGGTTGAACGCATCGTCTTTGATTCGAGGATAGCAAAAAATGGGGATATGTTTGTTGCCCTAAAGGGAACAGTGCATGATGGCCACCAGTATATTTCTCAGGTGATTAAAGCAGGAACAACCTGTATTCTATGTGAACAGCTACCAACTGAAATACAGGAAGGGACAACATATATTCAGGTATCTGATTCTCACGAAGCGCTTGGAATAGTGTCATCCAATTTTTATGGAAAACCATCATCAGATTTTAAGCTTGTTGGAATAACCGGAACAAATGGGAAGACCTCCGTGGCAACCCTGCTTCACAGTCTGTTTACAAAACTGGGGTATAAATCCGGGTTGCTTTC
Organism: Bacteroidales bacterium; assembly: GCA_965230395.1. GTDB lineage: Bacteria > Bacteroidota > Bacteroidia > Bacteroidales > UBA10428 > UBA10428. The sequence goes on along the minus strand of CBDDKV010000002.1, from coordinate 5,776,420 downwards.
AACAGTACAAAACCTGATTGGAGAGCATGCGATTGAAGCAACCCATACCACTCCTGATCCGGTAAGTATAAACAGGCTTATGAGCCAGATGGTGCTGGAAGGCTGTGATTATGTTTTTATGGAAGTGAGCTCTCATGCTGTTGATCAAAAACGTATTGCAGGGTTGGATTTCGATGGGGGCGTTTTTACAAATATTACACACGATCATCTTGATTATCATAAAACTTTTGACGCATACATTAAGGCAAAGAAATCTTTCTTTGATGATCTGTCGGATAAAGCCTTCGCTCTTGTTAATCAGGATGATAAGCGTTCGGGCGTAATGGTTCAGAACACACAGGCAAAAAAGAAGACTTTTTCTCTGGGCCACTTTTCTGATTTTAAAGGAAAGGTGCTGGAAAGCCATTTTGACGGAACACTAATGCATGTTAATGGAAAAGAATTGTGGACAGAACTAATTGGACGGTTTAATGCAAGCAATATACTCGCAGTTTATGCGGTAGCCTTATTATTAGGGCAGGAAGAAAATGAGGTGTTGCAGTATATAAGTTCGCTCCAGACTGTTGACGGCAGGTTTGAATATTTAAAATCAGGCAATGGAGTAGTTGCAGTTGTTGATTATGCGCATACCCCTGATGCTGTTAAGAATGTAATTGAAACAATAAATCATATACGGGGAGGGGCCGGTCAGTTGATTACTGTTGTTGGTGCAGGGGGCAACAGAGATAAAACAAAAAGGCCGGAAATGGCCAGGATTGCTTCGGAAGGAAGCAATAAAGTAATTCTGACCTCAGATAACCCCAGAGATGAAGAACCGGATGCCATAATTAAAGATATGCTTGAAGGGGTTGGGGTACACTTAAGAAGAAATGTGGTAACAATTTCTGACAGGCGTGAAGCAATACGAACAGCCTGTATGTTGGCGGTCCCGGGTGATGTTGTGCTTGTAGCAGGAAAGGGGCATGAGACTTATCAGGAAATTAAGGGGGTGAAAACCCACTTTAGTGATAAAGAAGTAATAGCAGAGAATTTAATGTTGAACCAGATTAATCCGCAATAGCATGTTGTATTATTTATTCGAGAGTTTAGAAAAACTGGATTTCCCGGGAGCGGGCATCTTTCATTATATATCGTTTCGTTCAGCGATGGCAATTATTACATCCTTGATTATATCAACAGTTTTTGGAAAGCGGATTATTTACATGCTGCAGAGAAAGCAAATCGGGGAATCAATCCGTGACCTGGGCCTGGAAGGGCAAATGCAAAAAAAAGGAACGCCAACAATGGGCGGGATTATTATTCTTTCCTCCATTCTTATTCCGGTACTATTATTTGGGGACCTGGGAAATATTTACGTGATATTAATGCTTTTGACGACAGTATGGCTGGGCTTTGTCGGTTTTCTTGACGATTATATCAAAGTTTTTAAGAAAAATAAAGAGGGGCTGAGAGGAAAATTCAAAATGCTGGGACAGGTTGTGCTGGGGCTTATTGTAGGCTTAACTATACACTTCAGCGATGATGTTGTTGTTCGCGAAAAAGTGTTAAGGGAAGATGGGACCCCTGTTATGCAGGTTGTTGAAGATGAGCAGGGTGAACGAGAAATAACCGTTTTGACAAGAGACGTGAAATCAACAAAGGTGAACGTTCCTTTTTTCAAGAATAATGAATTTGATTATTCCAGTCTGATATGTTTTCTGGGAGAGAAAGGAAAAAAGTATGTATGGATAATCATTGTGTTAGCAGTTATATTAATAGTTACGGCTGTTTCTAATGGGGCAAATCTTACCGATGGACTGGATGGATTGGCAGCAGGAAGTTCAGCGATAATCGGAACAACGCTTGGAATACTGGCTTATGTTTCTGGTAATATGATTTTTGCAGATTACCTGAATATCATGTACATCCCGCATACAGGAGAATTGGTTGTTTTTATATCTGCCTTTATTGGGGCAATGATAGGTTTTATGTGGTATAACTCTTTCCCCGCACAGGTATTTATGGGAGATACAGGTAGTTTGGCAATTGGAGGAATAATAGCTGTTTACGCCATCTTAATCAGAAAGGAACTTCTGATACCCATATTGTGCGGAATATTTCTGGTAGAAGCATTATCAGTAGTAATGCAGGTGAGTTGGTTTAAATATACAAAAAAGAAATATGGTGAGGGCCGGAGGATCTTTCTGATGTCCCCTCTGCATCATCATTTTCAGAAAAAAGGATACCCCGAACCAAAAATTGTGACCCGATTTTGGATTGTGGGGATATTATTAGCAGTAATCACAATAGTAACACTAAAAATACGATAGTCTTATGGAGAAACGAATTGTAATTCTCGGAGCTGGTGAAAGCGGGACAGGTGCAGCTGTTCTGGCTAAAACCAAGGGTTATGACGTTTTTGTTACTGACCTGGGTACAATCAAACCCCATTACAAAGAAGTTTTATTTAATTACGAAATTGACTGGGAAGAGGAGCAACACACAGAAAGGCTCATACTTAATGCTGATGAGGTGATTATTAGTCCGGGTATCAGCGATAAAGCAGAAATCGTTCAGTTGTTAATGAAAAAGGAAATTCCAATTATTTCCGAGATTGAATTCGCCGGACGATTTACCAAAGCAAAAAAGATTTGTATTACAGGAAGTAACGGAAAAACAACGACAACATCTCTGTTGCATCATATGCTGCGACGTGCCGGTTTAAACTGCGGGATGGCCGGAAATGTAGGGAAGAGTTTTGCAATGCAGGTCGCTACAAAGTCTTATGAATATTATGTAATAGAACTAAGTAGTTTTCAGCTGGATGGTATGCACAAGTTCAAGCCGGATATCGCTATTCTTCTAAATATTACAGCGGATCATCTGGACCGGTACGGTTATAACATGCAGAACTATGTTGATTCTAAATTCAGAATTACTCAAAATCTGTCTGAAGACGACTACTTTATTTATTGTTCAGATGATGAAATAACAATTTCAGAGCTGGAAAGGATCGTTCTTCGGGCCAAACAACTGGAATTTAGTCAAAAGAAAAAGGTACAGCAGGGGGCACATATTGAAGACGGAAAAATGGTGGTGAAAGTCAAAGAAGACAAAATGAGCATGCCATTATCCGATATCTCAATAAAAGGAAAGCATAACACTTATAATTCGATGGCGGCGAGCATAGCATCGCGTATTTTAGACATAAAAAAAGAAGTGATCCGAGAGTGCCTGCGCGATTTTAAGGGTGTTGAGCATCGTTTGGAAAGGTTCATAAAAGTACATGGAATAGAGTTTATCAATGATTCGAAAGCCACCAATGTAAATTCAACCTGGTATGCTTTGGAATGTATGACAACACCTACTATCTGGATTATTGGCGGAGTAGACAAGGGAAATGATTATTCGACGCTGGTACCATTGGTAAAAGACAAAGTAAAAGGAATTGTTTGTCTGGGTGTTGATAACGAGAAAATCCATACTGCATTCGAAGGACAGGTAGAGAAAATTATTGATGCAGGTTCAATGAAAGAAGCCGTTACAAAAGCTTATAAATTAGGGGAAAAAGGTGATTCTGTATTGCTTTCTCCGGCTTGTGCAAGCTTTGATTTGTTTAAGAGTTATGAAGATCGTGGTGACCAGTTTAAAGAATGTGTGAGGGAATTATAAACAGGGTAAATAGTTATCAGTGCATCTTGGTTAGAACCTTAACCTAACAACCAGATGATTTTATACAGGACTGGAAACTAATAACTAAACTGATGGTAGAAAGATTAAAAAAATATTTTAAAGGAGACTCGGTAATTTGGGGGGTGATACTTGCATTAATGGTATTTTCTCTGCTTACAGTGTTTAGTTCCACCAAAACACTGGCCTACCAATATCGGGGAGGTAATGCAATGTATTATCTTCTTCGACAGGGACTATTCCTGTTTCTGGGCTTTCTGACTATCTATTTTATTCATTTAGTACCATACAAATACTTCTCACGTCTTTCACAGTTATTGTTTTATTTGTCAGTACCGTTACTGGCCATTACCCTCGTTTTTGGGGCAAATATTAATGATGCTTCCCGATGGTTAAGGGTGCCCGGGCTTGGCGTTACATTTCAGACTTCCGATTTAGCTAAGGTAGTTTTAATAATGTTTCTGGCACGGATGTTATCATTACGTCAGGACAGCATAAAGTCATATAAACAAGGTTTTCTCCCTCTGGTGGCCCCGGTCTTGGTTATATGTGCATTAATAATGCCGGCAAACCTTTCAACGGCAGTAATATTATTTGGGGTCTCAATAATTTTGATGTTTATCGGCAGAATCAGGTTTATTTATCTCTTTGGTTTTTCAACATTAATTATAATTGTTGTTGTAGGTCTGATATTCGTAGCCCTTAATTCCGATTGGGAAGGGAGATGGGGAACCTGGCGAAACAGGGTGGTTAACTATGTCGAAAATGAAGATTCCGACGGAAATTACCAGTCAGACCAGTCAAAAATTGCCATAGCAACCGGTGGGATTATCGGAAAAGGACCGGGGAATAGTGTCCAGAGAGATTTCCTTCCGCATCCGTATTCCGATTTTATTTTTGCCATTATTGCAGAAGAGTATGGACTGTTAGGTGGCTTGCTGGTAATCTTCTTATATCTCTATTTATTATACAGGGCAGGAAAAATTGTAAGTAAAAGTACGCGAACATTTCAGGCATTTCTTGCATTCGGACTGGCTATGATGCTGGTTATGCAGGCAATGGTAAATATGGCTGTCGCCGTAGGGGTGTTCCCGGTTACCGGACAACCATTGCCCCTGATTTCAATGGGGGGTACATCGATCTTATTTACAGCAACAGCACTGGGGATGATATTAAGTGTCAGCCGAAGTGTGGAAAATGAGTCTAAACCTGAATTAGCAACTGAACCAGACAATGAATAAGAAGAAAATTAAAGTAATAATAAGCGGAGGGGGGACAGGAGGCCATATTTTTCCTGCGATCTCAATTGCAGATGAAATTAAACTTCGCTACCCTGATGCAGAAATTCTTTTTGTTGGGGCAGATAGCAGGATGGAAATGGAGCGGGTTCCTGCTGCCGGGTATAAGATTGTGGGGTTACCCGTGCAGGGCCTAAAAAGAAAAATAACATTTCAGAATGTTAAAGTTTTGCTCGACTTCCTGAAAAGTCAGAAAATGGCCAGGGCCATCATAAAAGATTTTAACCCTGATTTAGCTATTGGTGTTGGTGGATATGCATCTGCACCATTATTAAAAGCCGCGTCAGGGATGAACATACCTTGCCTCTTACAGGAACAAAACTCATATGCCGGAGTGACAAATAAAATGCTGGCAAAAAAAGCCGCTAAAATTTGTGTCGCCTATGAGAATATGCAAAGATATTTCCCGTCAGAAAAAATAATAAATACGGGAAACCCCGTCAGAAAAATTCTAATATCGGAAGAACAGAAAATAGAAGGTAAAAACCATTTTAATATAAAAACCGAATCGCCGGTACTATTTATAATGGGTGGCAGTTTAGGGGCAGGGACGTTAAATCAGGCTATGGTTAAGCACCTTGATGTTCTATCAAAAACAAATGTAGAGGTCCTATGGCAAACGGGTAAGTATTATTATGCCAGATTAAAAGAACAGTTAAAAGACAGGTTGCCGGTAAATGTACAAATGATGGATTTTGTCTCCCGTATGGATTTGGCATATAATGTATCAGATTTGATAATTAGCCGGGCCGGGGCACTAAGCTTGTCGGAGCTTTGCCTGGTAGGTAAGCCATCCGTTCTGGTTCCGTCTCCAAATGTGGCAGAAGATCATCAAACAAAAAATGCAATGGCCCTGGTGAATGCTGGTGCGGCAAGGATGGTAAAAGATAGTGAAGCCGAAGAAAAACTGATGGGTGAATCTCTGAAGCTGATTCAGGATAACAAAACATTAGGGGAATTGGCCGGAAATGCTTTAAAGCTGGCGAAACCAGAGGCTACAAAAACAATAGTAGACGAAGCCCTTAAATTAATTACAGATAACTAAATACGAGTAACAGGTTCAATGAACTTTAATAATATACATAGCGTCTATTTTCTTGGCATCGGTGGAATAGGAATGAGTGCCCTGGCAAGATATTTCTTTGAAAACGGGAAGAAGGTAGGTGGATATGACAAAACCGCAACACCTTTAACTAATGATTTAGCCGATCAGGGGATGCAAATTCATTTTGAAGATGATGTCAAATTAATTCCGGTTGACTATCTGGATAAAGATAATACCCTTATTGTCAGAACTCCGGCAGTTCCTTCAGACCATTCAGAACTAAGCTTTTTTATTAAAAACAAATTTACCGTTATGAAACGGGCAGAAGTGCTGGGACTGATATTTAACTCCAGAAGAGGAATAGCAGTTGCCGGAACGCATGGAAAAACCTCTGTTTCAGCCTTTGTTTCATATCTTTTGAGAGAATGTGGACTGGATGTAAATGCTTTTCTTGGAGGTATTTCCAAAAACTTCAATTCAAATCTCTTGTTAGGAAGTTCAGACCTGGTAATTGCAGAAGCAGATGAGTTTGACCGCTCTTTTTTACATTTGAACCCTTTCATTTCCTTAGTCACAATGGTCGATGCAGATCATATGGACATCTACAGGGACTATTCTGACATTGAGAATGCGTTTACTGAATTTATTTCTCATAATCATGAGGAAGGAACGGTAATTCTGAAGAAAGGAGTGGACTTAAAAGTAAACCCTCAGGTAAGAAAGCTCACATATGCGCTGGATGATCCCTCCAGTGATATTTATGCTTCCGAAATAAGGGCGGAAAATGGAGTTTATGTATTTAACCTTCATACTCCAAACGGAAAGTTTGAAGGGTTTTCCTTAAAAGTACCCGGCAAAACAAATATCGAAAATACCCTGGCTGCAGTTTCAATATGCTTTGTGTTGGGGATAGGCGAAGAAAAGATAAAAGAAGTCCTCATTGAAATGGAAGGGGTAGTCCGCCGGTTCGATTTAATTCATGCTGGTGAAAAGCATACTTATATCGATGATTATGCTCATCATCCCAGAGAATTGGATGCTGTGATCAGTTCAATTAGAGATTTATACCCCGGGAAGAAAATAACAGGAATTTTCCAGCCCCACCTTTATACACGTACACGCGATTTTGAAGATGAGTTTGCAGAGAGCCTGTCAAAACTGGATGAATTAATTTTACTGGATATCTATCCGGCTCGGGAGAAACCTTTGCCTGGTGTGACTTCCAGGAGGTTGTTGGACAAGATTTCTATGAAAGATAAGCACCATTGTTCAAAAGAAAACTTGCTTTATAAAATAAAAGAATTAAATATTGAAGTGTTACTGACACTTGGTGCCGGTGATATTGACCAGTTTGTTGGTCCAATAAAAGATATTTTGCAGAAAAGTGAAGAAGTTTAAGAACATAGCAGTATGGAGTAGTATTATACTCTATTTTATCCTGATTTCCGGATTCGTTTCCGAGCGTCAGAATGGTATGTTGTGCAATAGTGTAGACATTAATATTGCAGACAGCCTTTCCAAACGTTTTATAGAGAAGCGGGATGTTCTTGAAATATTGAGCAAAAACAAAAAATTGCCATTGGGAAGCCCTGTATCGGGGATTAATACAAATGAAATTGAAAAACTGGTACTGGCAAACTCGTTGGTAAAAGCGTGTAATGTATATGCCACCATTGACGGAAAAATAAATATTGAGCTTTGGCAAAGGGAACCAGTGGTTCGCATAATAGATAAGAGGAATAAGAGCTATTATCTCGATAGTGAGGGGAGCGTAATAAAAATGTCAGAACGTTTTACACCCCATATCCTCGTAGTGACCGGAAATATAAATACACCATTTAGCCATAAATCAATAGAAAATATATACAACCGGAAATATAATGGAAAGGCTGAAAAACTGAGAGAAATACATGAAATGGCCATGTTTATTTCTCATGACGAATTTTGGGATTCACAGATAGTTCAAATGTATGTGGACAAAAATGGTGAGTTTGAAATAGTTCCCAGGATAGGCCCACATTTAATACTGTTGGGAAAAAAGGAAAATTATAAGAAGAAATTTAAAAAGCTTTGGGTATTCTATAAGGAAGGGTTGAATAATGTAGGGTGGAATCAATATCTGAAGATTAATTTAAAATATAAAGATCAAATTGTTTGTACGAAAATATAAGCTATTATGAGGCAGGAAAGAAAACACATAGCAGCAATCGACATTGGCACAACTAAAATTGTTGCCCTTGTTGGGGAGTTAAACGAGAATGGCAAAGTAGAAATCAAGGGAATGAGTAAAACTCCATCTACAGGAGTTAAGCGGGGGGTTGTACTGAATATAGAAGAAACAGTAAATGCCATAAAATCAACTGTTGAAGAAGTTCAAAGACAAGCAGGAATTAATTTTAACGACGTATATGTTGGTATTGCCGGTCAGCACATTAAAAGTGTTAAAAACCGGGGGTACCTGAACCTCGGTCCGGAACGTGATGAAATAACACGGGATGACATAGATGCTCTCATAGCCGATATGCATAAAATACCTATCGATTTGGGAGAGGAAATAATACATGTTTTACCTCAGAACTTTATTGTGGATCATGAAACAGGGGTGAAAAACCCTGTTGGTATGTCAGGACGCCGTTTAGAAGCTAATTTTCATATTGTGATTGGAGAAATTGCCTCAGCCAAAAACATTGAAAAATGCGTGAACCGGTGTGGGTTAAAAGTAAACCAAATGATTTTGGAACCTTTAGCGTCATCATCTGCAGTTCTTACCGACGATGAAAGAGAAGCCGGGGTTGCCCTTGTGGATATCGGCGGAGGAACAACCGATGTAGCCGTTTATTACGATGAGGTAATTAGGCATACAGCTGTAATTCCTTTCGGGGGAAATGTTGTTACCCTTGACATAAAAGAAGGATGTTCAATACTGAACAGACAGGCAGAAGCATTAAAGACCCAGTTCGGCTCAGCTTTAGGGGATCTGGCTCCGGAAGATAAGGTCGTGACAATTCCTGGAATAAGCGGGCGCGAGCCAAAGGAAATATCATTCAAAAGCCTGGCGTACATTATTCAATCCCGTATGGAAGAAATTATTGATGCAGTAATGTTCGAGATTGAAAATTCGGGCTGCCTCGATAAACTAAGTGCCGGAATTGTATTAACAGGTGGAGGGGCAATGTTGAAGCATTTGCCTCAGTTGGTGAAGTTTCGTACCGGATTGGACGTGCGGTTGGGGTATCCAAGTGAATATCTTGCCACAAACAGCGTAGGGGACTTAAATCAACCTATGTTTTCAACCAGTGTAGGGTTACTGCTGAAGGGGATGGAGCTTTCGAAAGAGGAACAAAGAGAGGAAAAAGTAACCTTGGATGAGTTGCCGCCGGAAGAGGAAGTTGAGAAAGAGGAAGAGGCAGAAACAAAAGGAGGCTCTGGAAAATTTATTGATGTTATAAAACGTGGTTTTACAAACATCTTTGAAGAAAAAGGGGCAAGTATGGAAGATTAATGAAACAATTAGAGGTTAGCTTCTGAAAAATTACTAACAACTAAAAATTATTAAAATGGAAGATTTAATGAATTTCGATATACCTTTAAACCGCTCTTCAATGATAAAAGTTCTTGGTGTCGGAGGCGGCGGGAGTAATGCCGTTAACCATATGTACCACAAAGGTATAAAAGATGTTGATTTTGTGATTTGCAATACGGATGCACAGGCTTTGTCGAGTAGCCCGGTTCCGGTGAAAATCCAGCTTGGTTCTTCGTTGACTGAAGGACGCGGGGCCGGAAATAAACCAGCAATCGGACGTGAAGCTGCCATCGAAAATATCGATGATGTGATAGAAGTGTTGGACAATAACACGAAGATGATATTTATTACTGCCGGAATGGGGGGTGGAACAGGAACAGGGGCCGCACCCGTAATCGCCAAAGCCGCTAAAGAAATGGGAGTACTTACGGTTGCAATTGTTACCATTCCATTCAGAAATGAGGGGCAGCGGAGGGTTAACCAGGCATTGGAAGGCATTGCTGAAATTGAAAAACATGTCGATTCACTGCTTGTTATTAACAACGAAAAAATCAGGGAGATATACGGAGACCTTAAAATATCGGAGGCATTTTCCCGTGCAGATGATGTCTTATCAACAGCAGCAAAAGGAATCGCCGAAATTATTACCGTTCATGGTTATATAAATGTCGACTTTGCCGATGTTGAAACCGTAATGACCGACTCCGGAGTAGCAATAATGGGTTCAGCTATCTCAACAGGGGAAACACGGGCAATGGAGGCCGTTCAGGAAGCATTAAATTCTCCTTTACTGAATGATAATAATATCTCCGGGGCAAGAAATATACTTATCAATATTACCTCGGGTGATGAAGAGGCTACAATGGATGAAATCGGTCAGATAACAGACTACATCCAGTCATGTGCCGGAGAAGAAGCCGATCTTATCTGGGGTAACGGAGTGGATGAAAAACTTGGGGAATCTCTTTGTGTGACCGTTATTGCTACCGGGTTTGAGACAAACAGTATTCCGGAACTGTACATGCGCAAACGAAAACTGGATAAGGTTCCGCTTGAAAAAACATATAACCTTGAAGAACAGCATAAAGCAGAAGAGCAAACAGGCTTTGAGGTAAAGGACAAAAAGTTTTCAACCCGTAAAGACAGCAATGTTATTACGCAGAGAACAATTGAGTTTGATGTAAATAACCGGGAAGAAAAGCACGGAAACTCCATACAGGAAACAAAACTTGAGCAGTCCTTTGAAGCAAAACGGGCAGCCGACAGGGTGAAATCAATAAAGCGGAATTATGAACAAATGCGTGAACTTAACCTGAGTCACCGGCAACAGCTTTCAAATATTGATGAGTTGGAAAGTCAGCCGGCATATCTAAGAAAAAATGTAAAGTTGGAGGATAAGAAGCATTCTGAAGAAAAAAATGTTTCACGATATTCATTAAGCGATGATGACGAGAGTGGGGGTGTGAAACTTAGTGACAATAACAGGTACCTACATGAAAATGTAGATTAAGGAGAATAAACGTGTATCTTTACTTTACACAAATTAATAAATAAAATCATGAGTTTACTTGACAATATAACAACCGATCTGAAAAACGCTATGAAAGCCAAAGATAAAGTGGCTTTGGAGGCTTTACGTGCAGCTAAAACAGCATTTACTTTAGCGAGAACAGAAAAAGGCGTGGATGCTGTTTTGTCAGATGAAGAAGAGCTAAAAATAATTCAGAAACTCGTAAAACAACGAAACGATTCGGCTGCAATATATAAAGAACAGGGAAGGGAAGACCTTGTTGAAAAGGAAGCTTCTGAGGCAAAAATTTTGGAGAATTATTTGCCTGCAAAACTTTCTGATGAAGAATTGACTAAAGAGTTGAAAGTAATAGTTGAAAAGGTCGGAGCTTCTTCCCCGCAGGATATGGGGAAAGTTATGGGAATGGCAACGAAAGAACTTGCAGGCAGGGCTGATGGAAAAGAAATTGCAGCTAAAGTAAAAGAACTGCTCTCTTAGAGGGCATTTTATTTAATAATAAGGTGATAAAAACTACCCTTTTAGGGTAGTTTTTGTTTTTTACGCAACCTTCATCTTTTTTTTTCGTCTTTACTAGAAGATTGATCAAATCAATTTAATATTGACCATAAATAATCCTTTTAATTATGAAAAAAAGAAATCTTTTTATTTTGGTAGCTCTGCTTGGTGTGCTGCTAACCGGATGTAAGGAAGACGAAGACAAAAACCAAGGCGAAACAGGAGGTGGTGATCCTTTCGAAGCAGGCTATTCTGAAAACACCGTTGAAGAAAACAAGACTAAGCTGGAAGATTCCGGAATCGAGATGGTTGGTGAGCTGAATCAGCTTAAAGACGCTGAAGCCATCGATGTTATGGTAAACTTTTCAGAGAACGCCGGAGGTCTTGAAAACGAACCTCAGGTAACGGAGATCGCCAAAGTGTTGGGTTTAATTGAAAATCTTAACGAAAGTGGAGCTGCAACCGGCTTAACCGGAGAACTTAAATCTGTATCAGAAGAACCCAACTCTTTCTCAGAATTATGGACTGAAGTAGTTGGAAGGTATTCATGGAACCCGGCTACTGAAGATTGGGAAAAAACAGACCTTGCCGATGCAGTTGTTCTTGAATTTCCAGGTAAAGATGGAGATAATTCAAATACTGCGAATATTACAATAGACGGCTTTTCTGCAATGAAACTTGTAGATCCGGTTATTGATTTTGAAGAAGAAGATATAGACCCGGAATTACTAACCGGACTTAAGGTGTCTTTAAAATACAATGATAAAGAATTAGCCTCTTATAATTATGCTGGTTCGTTTGAGGAGAATGGAATGCCTAAGAGCTTTGAAACAGAACTTAAAATTGATGATTTTTCCTGGTCAGTAAAAATGAATCATAAGCCACACAGCGAAGCTGGATTTACGGGCTCATTCAAGCACAACGATAAAGTTTTAACTGAAGGCCATATGGATGCAGAAGGAAATTGGGACATAGACAACATTGAGGCGAATATGGAAGAGTATAAGGAGTTTATGTATATCCATCCTTTCACCGGAGATTCGATTTTTAATGAATGGACTGAAACGGTTATGGAAGAAATATTGTTCAAAGGTAATGCGTATATCCAGCTTATGAATATTAAGGTTGCAGGAATGATTGATATAAAAGCACTTACGCCTATAGCTAGGGAGTTGGGAGAAAAGTACGATGATGAAAAAGAACAGTATTATACAGAATTAGCCAAAGCTATGAATGAAAACGCTCGCCTGGTTGTTGTATATGCGGATAATAACCAAATGATTGCGGAGGCAGAATTATTCCCGGTTAAATATTCAGATTATTGGGATACTTACTGGGACTTAGATGTGCGTTTTATATTTGCAGATGAATCCAAAGTTGATGCTGAGACTTATTTTGGAGAAGGATTTAGTGAACTTATTGACGAAGTAAATAAATTCATTAAGGACATTAATGCGGATTACGATGTAGATATCGAACCGATGGAATACTAATGTCAAATTAACGATAAAGTGACGCGTCACTAGAAATAAATAATATCATAATAATAAAGAGAGCCCTGATAAAATATCAGGGCTTTTTATTTGGCAATAATAGTGTCATAACTAACAGCATACCCTCCCCATATTCCAATTCCACCTTCAATATTGGAAGGAACATCAACATTACTGACAGAATAAGGATTTGAAGAGGTAATGGCTTGGGTGCCAATCGTATTCCAGAAATCATAATGCGCTTTTTCCAATGAGCAAAACCTCAGAACTATGGTGTCACCAACCGAAAAAAGCCGGCTGTTTTCAATATCAAGAATACTGGTGTTCCCTTTGGAAACAGGAATGTTTAATGTTTTTCCGTTGAATTGTTCGTCTGAAAAAATTGAATTAAATGCGGGAATGAACCTTGCATCCTTATTTTTTACTTTGGTTAATAAACGATAATAATTCTTTTCATTGGGGTTGTCACTAATCTTTACCCAGATTATTCCGGCTGTGTCCGTTTCGTTTCTTTCAAACCAGACACTGTCCGGTTTTACCAGATTGGGAATTCTTGTGGAAGACGTATAAGTTTTACCTCTGTATTTAATTTCAAGTTTATATTCGGTATCGGTTTCACCTTTTAGATCGAACCCCCGATAGAGAAGAGGAGGGAAGTACTGGCTGTTTGGTTTAAGGGTAAGAACTTCGATACTGTTAGATGAGAAAACACTGACTTTTGCGGTTGTAACGGCAAAGTTACGTAAACTACTGGAGTCAATTTCACTAAAATACGGGGCACTAAGGGTTAAAAGTATTTGTGGCCCTGAGTTTTGATCAATCCACCCTTCAACAACAAGTGTACTTTCATGTTCTTTTATGTCAAATTTCAGTTCATTTTCACATGCTGACAAAAAGAACAGCATAATACCGGAAATAATACAAAATGATTTTGTTTGCATACGTATTAGAATCTAAAATTGTAACTTACAGAGGGAATAATCGGCAATATGGAAACCATACTGGGGGTAATTTTGAGGTTATATTCATAAACATTTCCTGTTACGTTAAAGATAACATAGTATGGATTTGCCCTGTTATAAATATTGAAAATGGAAAAATTAAAGGAAGATTCAAACTTTTCTGTTTTTTTAGCAATGTAGGTCAGAGATAAATCTAACCGGTGATAAGCCGGCATTCTGAAAGAGTTCTTCTCTCCAAAACCATTTATAAGGTTACCTTCAATAATGTATTTATACTCTGGTAATGTAAATGCATTTCCCGATGCAAAAACGAAAGTGCCGGAAAGTATCCATTTCTTGCTGAATTCATAAGCTGCAATTATTTTAATTTCATGTCTCCGGTCATATTTTGCCGGATAAATTTTCCCCCGGTTTATTTCGTCAAATTTTCGGTTAGTCCAGGAAAGCGTATAACCAATCCAGCCATTAAAATTTCCATAGGCCTTTTGAAGGAATAACTCGCCTCCGTAAGAACTGCCGCTACCGAAAGTCATGCTTTCTTCAAAAATATTGTCGTTGTAATTGTTCAGGATTCCATATAACAATTCAATTTGGTTATGATAGTTTTTGTAATAGATATTTATGGAGCTGATATACTTATTGTCATTGAAGTTATTAAAATATCCTAAAGAGTACTGAGAACTTCGCTGTGGCCTGATAGTTCCTGTTGAAGGAAGCCAGACATCGGTTGGAAGTGTCACCGCTGCCGAAGAAGCCATATGGATATACTGATAATTCTGGGTAAATGAGGCTTTTACAGAAGAGTTTTTATTCAGCAGGTATCTTAATGATATTCTTGGTTCAGGCGCATTATATGTTTTAATTATACCATTCTTTTTGTGAAATGTGGTGTCCGTTATCTCATCCAGTTGATTCTTTTTTAATTCAATATATGGGCCTATATGGGCGTAATAGGTGTAGCGTGTACCTATGTTTAACCTCATGCGATGCAGAAGGTCGAATTCATGGTTATAAAATAGTGAACCTTCACAAGCATTGAGCTCCCTGTTAGAACCATAATTTAATTCAATATCTCCTGTGGAAGCATCAATATTATTTGGTCTAAAGACATGATTGATAAACTCCCAGCCAAACTTTATTATCTGGTTGTTTTTACGTGCATTAATAACCTCTGTTTTTGTAAGGTAATCTTTAACATCAGACTTTAAGCCCATATCAATGCCCTCCTGATAAGCGTTGAGCCCAAAGTAATATTCGCTATATCCAACAGTTGTTGATATTTTCCAGTTTGGGTTAAAGCTATGGTTCCATATGGCAGAACCAAGTCTGTTGCCCCAGTTCATGCTATTTTCAAAGCCAGAGGGAAGCTTGCTGAGCTTATATTGGTCTTTACCTTGATAGTACGTGATGTTGATTCTGTTTTTTTTGTTTAGACGAAAATGCAATTTTGAGTTAATATCATAGAAATAATACTTCGTATTTTCATAGAAGATTCTGCTCCCGGGAACTATTGGTTTCATTAATGGTTTTACCACTTCATCCAGATAAGAGCGGCGCAATGAAACATTAAAAGAAAGCATGTCCTTAATTATTGGACCTTCTATTTTTATCTTTGAAGATATCAGGCCAACATGTCCATTTAGGTGTGTTTTCGTTAGACTTCCGTTTTGAGAACTGAAATCAAGTATGGATGAAAGCCTTCCTCCGTAGTTTGCGGGCATACCCGACTTTATTAATTTTGTGCTTCTAATAGCATCGGAGTTAAATACAGAAAATATCCCCAATACATGTGACGGGTTATAGATGGGGACATTGTCGAGAAGAATTAGGTTTTGGTCTGCCCCGCCACCTCTCACATAAAACCCCATATCTGCGTCACTTCCCGATTGTACACCTGGTGTAAGCTTAACAATTCTTAAGAAATCAG
This sequence comes from Bacteroidales bacterium, assembly GCA_965230395.1. GTDB lineage: Bacteria > Bacteroidota > Bacteroidia > Bacteroidales > UBA10428 > UBA10428. The sequence goes on along the minus strand of CBDDKV010000002.1, from coordinate 5,760,477 downwards.
CCTCGCCGAGTAATGCCGGGAGCTTTTTAATTTCTTTCATGTTTAATTCGGTTGTGCCCGTTTCAACTCCCTCAATGTTTTTTTTGATATTTTTTGATGTAACAATTATTTCTTCCCCTAATACACTATGGGTTGAGAGCCTAAAATTTACCACACTGTTTTTAGAAATGTTAATTTCTTTATTAACAGATGTATAGCCAATGTAAGAGATTGTTAAAATATGTTTCCCTTTTGGCAATTTTAGGTAATAGAACCCTTGCTCGTTGGCAACAGTTCCGTTTCCTGACGAGTCTACTCTTATCGTGGCTCCAATTAAAGGTTCTGAGTATACCTCATCTGTAATTTCTCCTGATATTGTATACTCTTGTCCCACAGCAGTAATACCATTGAGAAGGGATAGCAGAATGAATGTTTTTTTTATAAGATGTATCAAGAGGGCCAATAGTTGGTTTTTCACGAAGCTATAAAATATTCAATATAGTAGGCGATATTTTGAACAATTTACATGAAGGCCACGCTTCCAGATAATGATAATAGTTCTCGGGCATATTAGGGCTTAGGTATTTTAACAGGGTTAGCCTTCTTAGTAGATTTATCCTTCTGATGATTGGTCCAGTTTGTGGAAAAAAAATCCCCGACAATATCGATTGTCGGGGACTATAAATTTTATAATATTTTATTAGAAGAAAGGAAGACGGTTGTCTTCGACTTCTGCAAGATCTTTTAAAACAGTGGCTGAACTAAAATTAATTCTGGAACCATAGCCCCTTTCCAGATAATTCTTTTCAAACTTAAAATCTTCTGTCATTTCGGGGTTATTAATATTGTCTACCTGGATTATATATACTCCGTTTTGTCCGTCAATTGGCTGAGAGAGTACCCCACTTTCAAGATTTACAGCAGCTGCAATTAGCTTTGGTTCCGCCCCAAGCTGAGGGATAGAGTAAGAGCTAAAACGTATGTTTGACGCAACTTTTGGTGATGTACCAATCTTTGAAGCAAGGCCATTAATATCTGTAAGCCCTGCCATTGATTCCTTAAGTTCACTTTTAAGTTGCTCTCCTTGTTTTTCTTTCCTTACCGCAATTTTTATCGTCTCTTTTACATCTTCAAAAGGAGAATATTCGTCATCCCGTATTTTATCTAATATGGCTACAATATACTTGTCCCCGAACTGATATACTTCAGGGGTAACTTCTCCTTCTTTTGCTTTAAAAGCCCAACGTATCAGTTCTCTCGACTTTTCAAGTCCGGTTATGTTTTGATCGCTTTTTCGAATATTGGATGCAACTCTGGATGTTAAAGCCTGATCTGCTTTAATAGCATCGTCAAATTGTGTTGCAGTTCTGTTTTTTCCCCCAAATTCATTTGCTTTTAAGAAGTAAACATCTTCACCGTCATCAGGTCTTACCTCTCTTGTCAAAATGCCAACTTTTACTTTTTTCGCATCTCTTGACTGGTTGGCAATTTTTACGATATGAATACCAAACTGAGAGTAAACCATTTTTATGTCCCCAACAGAGCCATAAAAACATGAGTCATTAAAAGGTCTCACCATTTGTCCTTCTTTAAACCATCCCAGGTCTCCACCATCAGCTTTTGAGCCATCGGTAGAGTGTTTACGGGCTAGTTCGGCAAAGTCGGCTCCGTTTACCACTAATTCCATCAGGCTGTCTGCAATAGCTTTTTGCTGCATGAAATTATTTTGGTCAGCATTAAGAAGGATATGGCTGGCTTTTACAGAATCTGGAAGAGATTCTATTTTGATAAGTTTCGCAACCTTATAGGTATTGTCTTCAAAGTATGGTCCATATATGGCACCTTCTTCAGAAGAAAATGCAAATCCGTCAATAGTCTCTGGCAACTCTCCCTGAACATAGTTTTTATCATTCGGAGGTAAATCGGAATTTGATTTAATATATTGCCATGTTGCCGCAGCATCTAAAGGCTTAATATCATTCAAAGACTCATTTATCCATTTTTCTGCATCTTTAATATCTTTTTGAGTTGGAACAATATCCCAGACTACATAGCGAATGTCCCTCGTTTTTTCCTGTTTATATTCTTCCTGGTGTTTTTTGTAGTAAGATTTTAATTCAGAATCAGATACAGATACTGTTGTGTCAGGGATTTCAGAATAGCGCTTCACAACATAAGAAAAGTCAACCGTTTTGTTTAAGTCTGTTTTTCTTCGTTTAGCTTCTAAATTTGTTGCATATAAGCCTTTGGAAAGCAGAGTGTTGTATTTTTGGAGTTTTGCATCTCTTTCAATAATGTCCTCCAGGTAATCGCGAATTTCCACCTCGTTATTTGCCTCCTCAAGTTGGCTGGTCCTCTGCCAGAAGTTTTTAACAACCATTGGGTTGAAACTTCCGGAACGTGGATCTCCAAATAACTGTTGAATTACCATGTGTGGATTATCTCCAATTATAAGGTCTGAAAGTTCGTCACCATGAATGCTTAATCCAAGCTTCTCGTATTCCCGGCCCATTACTTCGTCATTAATTATATCCTGCCAGACCTGCTCTCTGATAGCATTTGAAGTTTGCTCGTCCAATGCAGATACATTCCGAAGCACCTTGTTGACGTTTTCTACGTCTGTTAGTTTTCTTTGGTATTTATCTATTGGTATTCCTTTTCCGTTTACTTCAGCAATGTTATTTTTTGAACTGCTAAAGCTTACATTTCCTGAAGTAAGGAAATCGCCAAGGATAAATGCAACAAGTGCTGCACCTATAACTACAGATACTAAAAGTCCGGCCCTGTTTCTTATCTTCTGTATGATCGCCATTTATTTAAACTTTAATACATTTTTCAAAATCGGCTACGAATATAGCAATTTAAAGATTTTTAAAAGAAAAAAAAGTAGATATTTCACTATAGTGCATAAACTTACTAATGCAAGCATATTGCAGAAACGTTAATTACCTGAAAATCGTGTGTTGGAGGTTGATATTACAAATATTAGTACTTTCTCTTTTTTAGTTTACTATTTTAAGGTGAATTAGCTCAACTTTTGTGTTTGAAACTTTTAGCGTTTTAATTTCAAATTGTTCAATTTGAATTCTTTCATTCAATTTTGGAATACTTTCATGGTGGTGAAGTATAAAACCGGCAAGTGTTTCGTAATCCTCTGATTTGGGTATGCCCAAATTAAAAGATTCATTAATGTAGTTTATTTCTAACCTTCCCGATAATATAAATTCAGTATCGGATATCTTCTTTTCAATTAATTCAGAAGTGTCATGTTCATCCTCAATTTCCCCAAAGATTTCTTCAATAATATCTTCGATGGTAATCATTCCTGATACTCCTCCAAACTCATCCACAACAACAGCTATACTCTTCTTGTCCTGGATAAGCTTTTTTAATAACCGGTTAGCCGACATAGCTTCAGGAATAAACGAAATATCAATTGTGGCTGGCTCAACGTGTTTAATCGCATTAAAAAGGCTCTTCGAGGTAACATATCCAACAATATTATCAATAGACTCTTTGTAAATGAGTATTTTCGAAAGACCTGTGTCAATAAACTCTTTTCTGAGTTCATCTATCGGTGTGTTAAACTCTACTGCAATTATTTCAGTCCTTGGTACCATGCAGTCTCTTACTTTAACAGAACTAAAGTCGAGTGCATTTTGAAAAAGCTTTATTTCGTCGGCCTTCGGTTCATCGCTTTCTTCCGGCGGATTTGACTGGTTAATAAAGTATATAAGGTCGATTTTATTAAAGAAGTTATTACCCCTTTTTTCCGAAAAGTCATCAGCTTTAATACCTTTCAGGATAAGTTGAGTAAGGCCATTAATTAACAGTGTAACCAGATAAAAAGCACCATAAAAGAATAAAACGGGCAAACTAAGGATATTCAACGATTTATTTGCAACGTTTCTAAATACCATTTTTGGTAGAAATTCTGCAGCAATCAGTATAACAAGCGTTGAAATAATAGTTTGAATAGTTAAAACGGCGACTTCGTTTGTAGTTAACTGATTAATGAATGGTTTAAGGACCCGGGCCATAATGGTACCATAAATTACCAGGGCAATGTTGTTTCCCACCAACATAGTGGTAAGGTATTGTGAAGGGTTCTTTATGAAAATAGAGACAAACCTGGAAGATAACCGCCCTTGTTTTTTATCAAGCTCTATTCTGAGTTTGTTGGCAGAAATAAATGCAATTTCCATTCCGGAAAAGAAGGCACTAAAGATGAGGGTAATTATAATTATTCCACTGTCGTTCATAAGGTATAAATGAAGGATATTATGAGTCCTTTTTGCGAAGGCTTCTTCTTGCAAGATATAACATTAATGACAAAAAGCTCATAATAAAGAAAACATAGTTTTCTCTAAAAGTGTGCTGAATACTGTTAAAAATCCCCAGTCCTGATGTAAACAGAAATGTAATCAGCCAGAATATTTCAAAAACAAAACTTATTTTAGGGGCGTTCTTCATCTTTAACTTTAAGTTTACCTTTAGAGCCTATTAGGCGGAATTTTGAAAAATCCTGAGAGGCTTCGAATCCGTTTTGACCAAAATGAACTCCGTCCTCATCTGTAATTTTTGTGAAAACTTCCGAGTAAATAATTTGTTTTTTCCGGTTCCAGAACATTTGTTCTGTTTCCAATGTCTGGTGTTCCTGCGTGTTTTTTGCGACAACACTGTCCCTTACTTCAAAAAGCTCTTTGTCTACCAGAAAAGTGGCATATTTTGAGGTAATTACAGATTGTAAATTCTGCTCTTCATCATAAAAAAGAACCTCAATTCCTTCGGGAAATTCGTAGTACGGTTCTTCTTTTTCAAGAAAATAATTAACCAATTTTGTGTTTAGCCTAGCCTGAAGTTTGGCTGAATCGGAATATTCAAAAGCAACGTTGGTGTATGTAACTGTCGGGCGATCTGGTCCAACAGCAAAAGCGTTGATAGTGTCAATATCATTTTTACACGACACTAAAAATAGGATAATGCTACCAGAGAATAGCAGCATTATCCTGTATATTAGTTTTTTTATTTTCTTAGAACCTGGCAGTTGTGCTTGCATTTATCCAGCATCCAATTTTATATTTTGAACCTTCCGTAACATTAAGAAAGAAAGCTTCTTCTTTGTTGGGGTAATATTTACTATATGTTGAAATTAATTTGCTTACTCTTTCACCAACCGAAGGATCAACGGTTTTTGCCTTTTTGAACATGTCTACGGCAATCCAGAAAATTGCATTGGGAAGACTTATGGATCCACATGCACTTTTGCTGTCAGCATATAGCTGTCCGATTAAAATATAAGGTTCTCCAAATCCTTCCCTGGCTTCTGCTGCATTTAATGCAGCTTCTCGTGCAGCACTTTTGTTATTTGACTTCTGATAGGCTATTGCCATGCCAAAATAGTAATCAGCAGTTTTGTCTTTGTTTTCTTCCAGCTCTATTGCTTGCTTGAAGTACTCAATAGCTTCTGGGTATTTTTCCTTATCCCGGGCAAGAATTGCTATATTCAGTGCAGATTCAGAAGACGGAGCAAGGCTGTGCAGATCCTTTGAGGCAACAAAAAACAGTTCAGAGTCTGTACATTCCCTTTGGCGAAGAAGACTGGTTAACATGCTTAGGAAGTCAACATCCTCTTTTTTAGTTTTATGTTCTTCTGTAAAGTAGTTAATTAGGGTCTCACAGTCTCCCGGACCATCATTAACAAAGTTTGCATCAAGGCTTGCTTTAAGATCCTTCAGTCTGCTGTCTGAAGGTTTTTTGCTAATCATTTCATCCGCAATTTTTGAAACGGCCATATAATCTTCAATAACCTGTTTTGCGTCAGCTTCCCCTTCGCTAAAAAGCGTGATTGATGCAGATAGGAATAAAGGAAGAACAGCTTTGGAAGTTTTCAAACCTTCCAGTTCAACAGCCTCTTTTAGATATTGGTAACCTTGTTTTACGAATTCAATGCCCTCATTACGGCGATATTTTAAAAGGTCAGCTCCTTGTCGTCCACGCACATATCCTTTTTGTCCGAAATGTTCAATTCTTTTATTGTAAATTAACATTAGGGTGTCACAAAGCTGGCTTTTTCTTTCCGCGTCTTTTTCCTTGCCAAGATATGACTTATATATTTTTGCTCCATCTATGTAGATGTTTTTTGATGATCTAGGACATTCATCAAAAACAATTTTCCAGTATCCACTGGCCATATCATAGTTTCTGCTGCGGGCATACTCGCGATACAGCGAGAGGTTTGTAATACAACGAATGCTATCTTCTCCATGTCCGTACTTCGAACCGTTTTCTTTACCTGGCTGTGCATATAAACTTGTTGTAAGAACTGTAAAAATTACCAACCCGGTTATAAAATTTGCTTTCTTTTTCATAGCTGATACTTTAATCATATTTTGGTTTTAGGAACCAGAAATCGTGTAAAATTAATCCAATTGTTATAGTATGATGGTTCTCTTTAATTAATCCGTCTTCTGTTGTTCCTCTTACTCCGTATTGGTAGCCAATATTCAAACTGGTACCTGTAAATAGTTTCCGGGCATTTTTTAATGGAAAACCGAGGCCTGCGGTCATTCCGTAACTGGTAATGTTTTTCCCACTACTGTTATAAAGGTAAGACTTTGTGTAAAAGCCCCCTGCCCGGTAATGGATCCTTTTGAAGTAATTAACCCGGGTCCTGGTTGCTAAACTGACCGGATTATATTCAACTCCAAATCTAAAGCTTTCGTATTTTCCAGCTTTAAAACCAGAAGTTACAATATCTGTGCCAGTCCAATCCTGAGTAATATATTCGGCGTTTACCGTAAGTTTGTTGTCATAGGTATAGGCAAGCCCTAATCCAAGTTTCCCTGGCAACTTTAACGGAGAAAGAGTGTCGTCATTGAAGTATAAAGAGTCTAATGTTCGGGAACTTTCAGCGGTATTATATCGGAGGGTACGGCCTTTTAGTCTGACATCAATGTTGGATTCAAAGTCGTAAGTTATACCCACCGTTATTTTGTGCTTTTCTTTGATGGTGGGATATGCCTGTAAACCAGCTTTAAAGTAAAAATCGCTGGCTATATAGTCCGTTTTGTTTTCAATTTTAGCGGAGTAATATCTAAGATCGGTCAGGTAAGATTCCTGTTTTCTTTCGAGCGAACCAAAAAGATAACTCATGTTGAACCCGACAGAAATGAAGTCATGAACGGCAAAAGAGTTTCCGATATAAAATTCATTAAATCCGCCAAACCCAGAATAGTCAAAAGTTATTTTTTCTCCGTAACTCACGGTGTCTTCTTGTCTGAAAAAATATTGAGCACGGGAAAAAGGTGTAGTACCCAAACTTATATTCCACCATTTTGTTAACGGAAAACCAATAGCCAGATAGTCAATATTGGAATTAGTTGACACATCAGAATCAACACCGGTTTGTATTTCAGCATACCTTGCAGTAAAACCAACCTGAAACAAAAAAGAATTTGTATCCTGCGCTGTATAGGAAGCCGGGTTAAGATAGTTTACCTGGTTGTGGGGCCTGAGTGCTATTGAGCTGCCCCCTAATGCTTTATTATAAGCAAAACCTGTGTTTATAACATCCCCGATAAGGTAGCGCGTATATGGTGAATTTACATAGTTCTGTCCACTAACCACTTTCAATGAAAGTAAGCCAATTATAAGAATCCCCCCTTTAATTTTCCTCAACATTGTATAATAATATAGAATTAAGTCCAGTACATACCAAATTTCGAACCACAAAGATGGTTTTTTTTAGTTTATTTACAAAAAAATGGGCATCTCCTCCGGTAAGGATTACTGTTAAATTATCATAATTATCACTGAGCCTGTTCATATAGCCTTCCATTTCATAAATAATACCGTTCACAACACCATCTAATATTGCTTCATTTGTTGTTAAACCAAGAAGGCCAACGTCGTTGTTTGCTCTAACTAACGGAAGCTTTTCAGTGAAATTATGCAGGGCTTTAAATCTCATTTGCATTCCTGGGGATATATTGCCCCCCAAATGGATACCGTTTTTATCTTTCACGTCAAAAGTTATGGCCGTTCCGGCATCAATTATGAGAACATCTTCGCTTTTAAAAAGAACATTGGCCCCGGCTATACCAGCCAGTCTGTCGAGTCCTATGGATTCAGGGGTTTTGTAATTAGATTCAAATGGTAGGGGGGTACGCTGGTCGAACGTTAAAAGATAATCGAATGAATGATCAAGTTTTTTGCAAAAACCTTCCGGAATATGACCGCTTGCTGATAAAATACATCGCTTAATATCGTACTTTTTTTGAATGATTTCAATATTCGTGAAATTGCTGAAAGGTTCAGACGTATTGAATACCTCTTTTTCATTGTCAAAGACTGAAATTTTTGTGCGTGAATTTCCTATATCAATAATAAGGTTCATATGAAATGTATTTTATGCAAGGCTTTCCAGCATTTCAAATGCTCTGTATATATCAGGAATATTGTCGATTGTAAGAGATAATTTGTTTTGTCCTTCTTTCATTCTGAATTTACCCGGATTTTTTTGAACGAAGCCAAGTATGTTTGAGAATTCAGGTGATTGGTAATAGCTGGACTGCTGGTTGCTGACAAAGTACAGAATTATCTTTTTGTTTTTAAGAATGAATTTTTCAAACCCGAGATCCATAGCGAGCCAGCGGAGACGCACTACTTTAATTAGATCCTTAACAGCCTGTGGCAGTGGGCCGAACCTGTCGGTGAGTTTAAGGGCAAAAGTTTCAAGTTCGTCATTCTTTTTGAAGTTGTCCAGTTCCCTGTAAAGTCTTATGCGTTCTGAGATATTCTCAATATAACTTTCCGGAATGTAAATTTCAAGATCTGTTTCTACAGTGCAGTCATTTACAAACCTTATTTTTTCACCTGTAGGTTTCTCTTTTTCTTCTTCAAACAGATCTTTAAAATCAGTTTCTCTGAGTTCCTGCAGGGCTTCATCAAGAATTTTGTTATATGTTTCAAAACCAATGTCTGCTATAAAACCGCTTTGTTCTCCTCCCAGCATATTTCCAGCCCCCCGAATATCCAGATCCTGAAGGGCAATATGGAAACCACTTCCCAGGTCGGAAAACTCTTCAATTGCACGCAATCTTCTTCTGGCTTCAGGTGTTTGCATTGTTACCGGAGGGGCAAGAAGGTAACAGAAGGCCTTTCGGTTCGAACGTCCTACGCGCCCCCGTAACTGATGCAAATCACTTAGTCCGAAATTATGTGCGTTGTTAACATAAATAGTATTTGCATTCGGAACGTCCAGGCCAGATTCGATTATTGTAGTGGCAATTAGAACATCGTAATCTCCACTAATAAAGTCGATCATTATTTTTTCCAGTTTAGGCCCTTCCATCTGACCATGTCCGACAATTGTTTTGATGTTTGGGCAGGTTCTTTTTATCTGGGCTTCGACCTCATAAATATTTTGAACCCTGTTGTGAATAAAAAACACCTGTCCTCCTCTTGATACCTCATAATTAATACCTTCCCGGACTATTTCTTCATTGAAGGTGTGTAACTCTGTAACAATAGGGTGCCGGTTTGGGGGAGGGGTATTAATGATAGATAAATCTCTTGCGCCCATTAAGGAAAACTGAAGTGTCCGGGGAATAGGTGTTGCTGTCATTGTTAAGGTATCAACATTAACTTTCAGGGCTTTTAGCTTTTCTTTTGCAGCTACACCGAATTTTTGTTCTTCGTCGATTATTAGTAACCCGAGGTTCTTAAATTTTACATCTTTCCCAATGATACGGTGTGTACCAATAAGAATGTCAATTTTTCCTTCAGACGCCAGGTTAAGCGACTTTTTCACATCTGAAGGTTTTTTTAATCGGCAAACATAATCAATGCTGCAAGGGAAGTTTTTTAACCGTTCTTTAAAAGTTCTGTGATGTTGTAAAGCTAAAATTGTTGTCGGAACCAAAATGGCGACCTGCTTATTGTCATTTACAGCCTTAAAAGCTGCCCGGACCGCTATTTCAGTCTTTCCGAAACCCACATCGCCACAAATAAGCCTGTCCATAGGAATCCCTTTTTCCATGTCTTTTTTTACCGCAACTGTGGCTTTGTTCTGATCCGGAGTATCTTCATAAATAAATGATGCTTCAAGCTCTTCCTGAAGGTAGTTGTCAGAAGAAAAACTGAATCCGGTCTGGGATTTTCGTTTGGCATAAAGCGCAATAAGCTCCTTTGCAATATCCTTAACCTTTCTTTTTGTATTTGCCTTAAGTTTTTGCCAGGCTCCGGAGCCAAGTTTATTTATTTTAGGGCTAGAGTCGTCTTTACCCTTATATTTTGAAATTCTGTGCAGGGAGTGGATACTAACAAAAATAACATCATTGTCTTTATACACAAGTTTAATAGCTTCCTGGATTTTTCCGTTTTGTTCTACCCTTTCTAATCCACCAAAACGTCCTATTCCATGATCAATATGCACAACGTAATCACCCGGGTTTAAGTCTTTTAACTCTTTTAGTGTCAAAGAGGCTTTACTTGACTGGTAATCGTGTATCTGGTATTTGTGGTAGCGGTCAAATATTTCATGATCGGTAAAACAACAAAGCTTAATGGTTTCGTCGATAAAACCTGCATGAACCGACTTATTTCCTGCAGTGAAATTTATTCCCTGATGAGTTTCTTTAAAGATGTCGTGCAGACGTTCGATTTGCTTTTCATTATCCGAACAAACAACGGTGTCATATCCCTGGGCAATATGCATTTTTAAGTTATCCCCCAGGAGGTTGAAGTTCTTTTTAAAAGCAGGTTGTGACTTGGTATTGAAAGAGAACTGTGTGGCATTGGGGTAATAAGATTTTTGTGCAAATTCTATTACCTTATGTTTGCTTAGGTTGGAGAGAAAATCACTGCCCAAAAGCAGCATGGTTTTCTTTTCTTCATCTCCACCGCTTAACTTTGTGTTATAGTAGATCTCAGTTATTTTGTTTGATATTAGGGCAATATCGTTGCACCATATTTTTGCTTCGGGAATTGCTGATTCAATAACAGATATTCTGCCCCCTCCGTATTTACTGGTTTCAAGATTGGGAAGTATGGATATTTTCTGAAACTGGATTTTTGATAACTGGGATTCCACGTCGAATGAGCGGATAGATTCAACTTCACTCCCAAAAAAGTCTATACGATAGGGGTGTTCAGCTGTAAACGAAAAAATATCCACAATGCCCCCACGTAAAGCAAACTGTCCGGGTTCATAAACAAAATCAACAAGTTCGAAACCATATTCATCCAAAACTTCATGAATAAAATCAATATCGATTTTTTCACCTACATGCAGTTGAAGAGTGTTGTCGTCAAGTTTTTCTTTTGTGGCAACCTTTTCAGTTATAGCTTCAGGATGAGTGAAGATCAATAACCTTTTTTTGTCTGAAAACTGATTTAGTTTGTTAAGGACTTTTGTTCTTAAAATAATATTACCGTTGTCAGGCTGATGATATTGAACCGAACGCTTAAAGGATGATGGGAAAAAAAGTATGTTTTCTTCGTCTTGAAGCGCCTTTTTTACGTCAGTGTAAAAATAAGCGGCAGTATCTTTATCATCAAAGATAAAAAAGTGAACCGCTTCATCATCATCCAGTAATGCAGAAGCAAGCATTGGGGCTGAAGACCCACTTAAACTACTGAGCAAAATTCGGGACTCATTCTCAGATGTAATGGCTTTTTTCAGAAGTTTAAAATGTGGGTGCGTATGGTATTTTAAATATATGTCTTTGAGTTTCAAACCATCGAAATTTTAGCACACAAAAGTCGTGTTTTGAATTGTAATATCCAAGCATCAATAGTGTTTGGTATAATCAATCAATGCTAAATGATAATTTAAAGCGCATTATTGACTCCGCCGAAGGCTAAAGACGCTGATGTCAAAACAAAGTAAACTAAGTGAAAATGTTCTCAAGATCCTGATATATCGGGAGGGTAATGACATGAACCGAAAAAAGAAGAGAGGGCGACGAAGTTATTCTCTTATAAAGTCTATTGAAATAAAAGCTTATTTTCGTTAAAAATCTTTTGGACGATGAAAGTATTTAAGTTTGGAGGCGCTTCAGTAAAAGATGCCCCTGCGGTAAAAAACTTGTCAGAAATAGTGAAAATGTATGAAGAGCCATTAGTTATAGTCGTATCTGCAATGGGGAAGACTACGAATTCAATGGAAAAGCTCGTAAAAAACTATTTTGAGAAAACGAAATCGACTAATATAGTATTAGACGAAGTCCGTAACTATCACTTTAATATTATTCGGGAATTATTTCATGCAGAACATAAAGTTTTTCAGAAGGTTCGAGAGCTATTCGGACAGTTGGAGGCAAAGTTAAATAACGAGCCTTCGATGAATTTTAATTTTGAATACGATCAGGTTGTTTCATTTGGGGAATTGATTTCAACAACAATAATTTGTAATTATCTTGAATTTAGTAAATGTGAAGCTAAGTGGGTTGATATTCGGCAGGTATTAAAAACAGATGAGAATTATCGGGAAGCTAATGTCAATTTTGAATTATCTGCCAAACGAGCAGAACAGGTTTTTGCTAAAGATGACTGCGTGAAGTATGTAACACAGGGGTTCATTGGTTCCAGCCGGAATAACTTGACAACAACTCTTGGAAGGGAAGGTTCCGATTATACAGCGGCTCTTATCGCTTCGTTTATAAATGGGGAGTCGGTCACTGTCTGGAAAGATGTTCCGGGAGTACTAAATGCAGACCCCAAATGGTTTGATGATACCATAAAACTGGATAAACTAACATATACAGATGCTATTGAACTTGCCTTTTACGGAGCAAGTGTTCTTCACCCCAAAACAATTCAACCTGTAATGCAGGAAAAGATACCGCTTTATGTTAAATCGTTTATAAATCCAAAAGAGGAAGGGACTGTTATAGAAGATGTACAATACGAGCGTCTGGTTCCAAGCTTTATTTTTAAAATTGATCAGGTTCTTATAAATATTCACCCTCGGGATTTATCGTTTATTGCGGAAGATAATCTTGAGCGTATTTTTGGTGTACTGGCCAAATACAGCCTGAAGGTAAACCTGATGCAAAATACGGCGGTTAGTTTCCGGATTTGTGTGAATAACGATGAAACGAGAATTCCTCTTGTTGTTGAAGAATTGAAAAAGTACTATAAAATTACCAGACAAGGAGATTTAGAATTGATAACCATTAGGTACTACGATAAACAGACAATTGATCGGGTATTGGTGCAAAAGGAAGTGATTCTGGAGCAGCATAATCAGAATACGGTTCAGATGGTTGTCCGGAAGTTATGACGAACACAGGGGAGTAATAATTATCTCACCAAATTGGAACCACAAGAGACTGGGAGCTGGTAATTAGTTTTATGCGGTAATGATTACCTTTTCTTTGAGTGAAAATTATTATGCTATAAAATCCAACAAATTTTCGAGAGTAGGTAATGGTGGATTTTAATAGGATTATATGGGCTTCTTTTTCAATTCGATTTAGATAAAGAGCAGATTAAGAAATACAGTCTCTGAAGTGGAATGTTTTACAAGGGTTTTATTTTACACAAAGAGCATTGTTCAAAGCAATAATAGCTTTTTCATAATCCGGGCGATTAATAACGAATTGCATGTTTACTTGCTTCAGCGATTGTGAAAGACTTTCCACATTGATGTTATTTTCAGCAAGGGCAGATGTTGCTTTAGCCATAATTCCCGGATGGGCAATATTTGTTCCAAGAGCACAAATTATAGCAGCTTCTTTCACTGTTACTTCGTAAAATCGTTCCTTTAAGTCAATAATAAGTGAGTCATTAATATCTTTGCACCAAATCACTTGGGTGATACTATTAGCATTAGTAGCTTTCAGAATATAGCTTACATTATGTTTTCTGAAAACTTCCATAATAGAGAGGTCAAATCCAACTTCGCCAACCATTGAGGGATCGTGAATCTCAATTGCAATAACTTTATTTGTTCCTGATATAATTTCTACCCTTGATTCTAGACAGACATAATCCTTGGAAATTACTGTTCCGGGGTGGTTGGGTTCAAAAGTATTTTTAATACGAATATTAATGCCGGACATCTCTAATGGTTTAGAAGCTTTCGGATGAATAGCTTCCATTCCAATGTCGGCAAGTTGATCGGCAACATTATAGTTTGTCTGCCCAACCGGGATCGACTTCTCAACGCCAACAATATTAGGATCAGCAGAGGAGAGGTGGAATTCTTTGTGGATAACAGCTTCATCGGCATCAAGGTCAACAGCAATTTTGCTAAAAGTAACTTCGGAGTAACCTCTGTCGAATTCTCTCATTATCCCTTCAGTACCTTTAGTATAGCCGGTAACAATAGGAATGGTTTTGTTAAACTCAACTCCCTTGAACGTTTTGTTTATTCTTTCATCAATTGAAAGAAAGTTGGAATCATTAAAACCACATAAGTCAATAAATGTCGATGGTATGCCATTATTCTCAAGAATGTTTACTGAATTAAAAGCAGAGTGGGCTTCTCCAATAGATGCAAGGATCTCTCTGGCGGCCAATAGGATATTGTTTTTATGCACATAACCGGTGGCAAGGACATCGGCAAGACTGTTCAGGTAATTTTTTGCCTGCCTTACTCTTGAAGCTATAAATGCGTCAGCCCCATCTATATCAAGTTTAATTCCTGAATAATTTCTATTCAGTTCAATAAGCTTTTCCAGGACTATATCCAGAGCGGTATTGTAATCTTCGTTATTAACAAATTTTGCATAAACACCTGGTTCTCCTGTTTTTTTATGCTCCAATAACCAGTTTGTCACTCCTCCATAAGCAGAAACCACAAAGATTCTGTTAAAGAAATTTTCTTTCTTACCGGAACCACCAATAATAATATTAGAAAGAACTTCCTCAAATCGGGACATTGAAGAACCACCTATCTTTTCAACTGTAAGCATATTTGTTTGTTTTGAAGAACGAAAATATTTAAAAAAATACAGATTACTAAAGATATTTAGTTTAAGTTCATTTTAAAGACTGGTTTATATCCTCTAAACTCCCCACTTTCCGAATAATGTTCCATTCCCAGTACCATGCAGACTACCTTTTTTTGCATAATAACCAGATTGGAATTGTAATACCATAATTCATAAAACTGTATTTTTCCAATGTTATCTCTGGAGAAGCCCTCACTTTTTTCAAGTTGTTTAACTTCATGAATCGTCAGTTTCTTATCTGAGAAAAAATCATAAACATTAGTTTTACCGTCATATACAGAGGTAAACACACTGTCAATAAAGGCGGAACGTTTAAGTTTTCTGATTGACTCATTTGACCAGAGGTCTGTTTTATCTCTGTTTTTTATGATGACGTCATAAATAATTGTATCTGCAATAAGATCCCCTGCAACACTATCTGCATTTAGGTAAACTATGCTTTTATTGGACGAAGAAGGGCTATTGCAACTGAAACAGATAAGAAGCGCTAAACCGGTAATAAAAATGCAATTTCTGATAAAACTATTCATGCCTTAACTTGAATATCGGATGAAACGTTACCGGTTAAATTTTAGTCGTTGTCCGGCTTTTTCCAAAATTCTGCCTTCGTTGAACACAACTTCTCCGTTGACAATTGTATAAATCACACTCGAATTGAAAACAGTCCCTTCAAATGGAGACCATTTACATTTATATAATATATTATTCGTGCTAACTTCCCATTTCTTGTTTAAATCGACGAGGACTAAATCGGCATGATAACCAGTCCTGATATATCCTCTTTGTTTAATTCTAAATAAATCAGCAGGGGCATGGCACATTTTTCTTGCGATTTTCTCAAGTGTAATTTTACCTTTTTTATAAAATTCAAGCATTGCAACAAGAGAGTGCTGTACTAACGGTCCTCCCGATGGGGCTTTAAAGTATGAATTGTTTTTTTCTTCAATTGTATGAGGGGCGTGATCGGTTGCAACAACATCCAGTTTATTATTAAGCAACCCCATAAATAAAGCATCCTGATCTTCCGGGGCTTTAATGGCTGGGTTCCATTTTATTCTTGAACCAAATTTGGAATAGTCATCACTGTTGAACCATAGATGGTGTACGCAGACTTCTCCGGTTATTTTTTTTTCTGAAACATTTGGGTTAGCATCAAGAAGACCGAGTTCTTTTGCAGAGGATAAATGCAAAATATGAAGCTGAGAATCATATTTGGATGCTAGTTCAGCGGCAAATGATGAAGATTTGTAGCAGGCTTCAGCGCTCCGTATTATGGGATGATATGAAAAAGGGATATCTTCTCCCATTTTTTGCTTATACAATAAAGTATTTGATTTTATTGTTTCTTCGTCTTCACAATGAGTAGCTATAAGGATTGGGGATTCTGCAAATATTTTTTGTAAACTATATTCCTTGTCAACGAGCATATTTCCTGTAGAAGAGCCCATAAAAACTTTTACACCGCATACATCAGAAGGAGTTATTTTTTTTATTTCATCAATATTATCATTTGTAGCTCCCAGGTAAAAAGAATAGTTAACCACTGACTTTTCTGAAGCGGTCTGGTATTTTTTCTCCAGTTCAATAAGGTTTGTTGCCTGAGGGATGGAATTTGGCATTTCCATATAGCTGGTAACCCCTCCGGCAGCAGCAGCAGCAGATTCTGTGTAAATGTCTGCTTTATGTGTCAGTCCGGGTTCGCGGAAATGTACCTGATCGTCAATTACCCCTGGAAAGAGATACAAACCTTCTGCGTTTATTATTTGCATGGCGCCAGACTCGTCAACAGAATCTGATATTTCTTCGATAATACCATTATTAACAACTAAGCAACCTTTAAAAATGTTATCTTCATTAACAATTTTGGCATTTTTAATTATTAGTTTGCCCATTTTCTACTTTTTTATACTTTTTAAAAAAACTTGAGAGTTTCAATTTAATAACTCCCCAGAAAGCTTCATTGAAAATTCCTCCGGACATCTTAGACTTTCCTTCCTGTCTGTCAGTAAAAATAATAGGTACCTCTTTTAATTGGAACCCCATTTTCCAGGCGGTAAATTTCATTTCAATCTGAAAAGCATACCCCTTAAATTTGATTTTATCCAGGTCAATAGCTTCCAGTACTCTTTTTTTATAACATTTAAACCCAGCAGTAGTATCATGGATTGGTAATCCTGTTATAAATCGGACATATTTAGAGGCAAAATAAGACATTAATACTCTTCCCATAGGCCAATTTACAACATTTACACCAGATTTATATCTAGAACCAATAGAGAGATCTGCACCATCTTTACAAGCAGAATATAATTTGCTTAAATCTTCCGGATTATGCGAAAAATCGGCATCCATCTCAAAAATGTACTCATAGTGATTATCTATACACCAATGAAAACCTGTTATATAAGCTGTGCCCAACCCAAGTTTTCCTGCTCTCTCAATAATGTGTAATTTATCTTTATATTCCTTCTGAAGTTCTTTTACCTTACTCGCCGTTCCATCAGGAGAGCCATCATCAATAATTAATAAATGGAATTTATCGGGAAGAGAAAAAACCTTTCTGATCATCTTCTCGATGTTTTCTATTTCATTGTAAGTTGGGATTATTACTATTGCGTCGTTCATTTAATTTTAATTTAATATGCGAATATACCATAAAATTGTAGTATATGATGTCATAAAAAATCATAATCAACTTTTTTTTAAATTTAAATAGGTTGAAAATCAAATAATTGTTAAAAACATCTCAAAAAAATAATAATTTTGTATTGCAGATTAAATAAAAACATATACATTTGCACCCGCTTTCAACAAGCAAACGTTCTTTGTCAAATGTGTGCTACGCAGTAAAAGCCTGAGGATTCGGGGGATTACAATTAATGTTTTATCCTGATTCTTGGAATGCTGCACGAAAAACGAAAATTCTTCTGGTTGTTTTCTGTCTTTACTTATTAATAGTAATTTATTAATATAAAAGAAACAAAATTTTAACAGAGAGCAGATTTTTAAAACAGAAAAAAAGTTTAAAAAAGATTTGGAGGATAAAAAAAAAGCATTTACATTTGCAGCCGCTTTTCGAACGAACCGAAAGACAAATGGTTTAGACGGGGGCGGGAATAAAAAAAAGATAGTTCTTTGAAAATATTGTGAAGAGAGAAGGCCAGCGGGTAAACAGGGTTATGAACCCTGTATGTGAGTCAGTTCAAGAGACATTTAAAGATTTATATTACAATGAAGAGTTTGATCCTGGCTCAGGATGAACGCTAGCGGCAGGCCTAACACATGCAAGTCGAGGGGTAACGATGGTGCTTGCACCAGTCGACGACCGGCGCACGGGTGAGTAACGCGTATGCAACCTGCCCTTAACAGGGGAATAGCCCGGAGAAATCCGGATTAATGCCCCATAATATGGTTTTATCGCCTGATAATATCATTAAAGCATCAGCGGTTAAGGATGGGCATGCGTGACATTAGGTAGTTGGTAGGGTAACGGCCTACCAAGCCAACGATGTCTAGGGGGCCTGAGAGGGTAGCCCCCCACACTGGTACTGAGACACGGACCAGACTCCTACGGGAGGCAGCAGTGAGGAATATTGGTCAATGGGCGCAAGCCTGAACCAGCCATGCCGCGTGCAGGAAGACGGCCCTATGGGTTGTAAACTGCTTTTATACGGGAATAACCATAGCTACGTGTAGTTATCTGAATGTACCGTACGAATAAGCATCGGCTAACTCCGTGCCAGCAGCCGCGGTAATACGGAGGATGCAAGCGTTATCCGGATTTATTGGGTTTAAAGGGTGCGTAGGCGGAAGGGTAAGTCAGTGGTGAAATCTTGCAGCTTAACTGTAAAACTGCCATTGATACTGCTTTTCTTGAGTATAGTTGAGGTAGGCGGAATGTGTAATGTAGCGGTGAAATGCTTAGATATTACACAGAACACCGATTGCGTAGGCAGCTTACTAAACTATAACTGACGCTGAGGCACGAAAGCGTGGGGAGCGAACAGGATTAGATACCCTGGTAGTCCACGCCGTAAACGATGATCACTCGTTGTTGGCGATACATAGTCAGCGACCAAGCGAAAGCATTAAGTGATCCACCTGGGGAGTACGCTCGCAAGAGTGAAACTCAAAGGAATTGACGGGGGCCCGCACAAGCGGTGGAACATGTGGTTTAATTCGATGATACGCGAGGAACCTTACCTGGGCTTAAATGCAGGACGGCGTTTCGGGAAACCGATTCTCCCTTCGGGGCGTCCTACAAGGTGCTGCATGGTTGTCGTCAGCTCGTGCCGTGAGGTGTCGGGTTAAGTCCCATAACGAGCGCAACCCTTATCGTTAGTTGCCAGCGGGTCATGCCGGGGACTCTAACGAAACTGCCGGTGTAAACCGAGAGGAAGGTGGGGATGACGTCAAATCAGCACGGCCCTTATGTCCAGGGCTACACACGTGTTACAATGGTCGGTACAGAGGGCAGCTACCTGGTAACAGGATGCAAATCTCGAAAGCCGGTCTCAGTTCGGATTGGAGTCTGCAACTCGACTCCATGAAGCTGGAATCGCTAGTAATCGCGCATCAGCCATGGCGCGGTGAATACGTTCCCGGGCCTTGTACACACCGCCCGTCAAGCCATGGAAGCCGGGGGTACCTGAAGTCTGTAACCGCAAGGAGCGGCCTAGGGTAAAACTGGTAACTGGGGCTAAGTCGTAACAAGGTAGCCGTACCGGAAGGTGTGGCTGGAACACCTCCTTTCTAGGGCAATTGGCTTACGTTTTCCTGTGCAAGTCAGGAAGTGTCCATTGGCCTTCTTACTCTCTTCATAATTAAAATATTACCACCTTTTTTAGAAAAGGTGGCTCTTTTTCCGGCCTATATTGACCGGAAAAGAAAAAGTTCTTTGACATATTGGGAAAGAAGTTATTTATTGACGCGAACAAAAGAAAGTGATTAAGGGCGTACGGTGGATGCCTAGGCTCTCAGAGGCGAAGAAGGACGTGACAAGCTGCGATAAGCTATGGAGAGGTGCAAATAACCTATGATCCGTAGATTTCCGAATGGGGCAACCCGGCTGGTTGAAGGCCAGCCATCCGAAAGGAGGCAAACCCGCTGAACTGAAACATCTAAGTAAGCGGAGGAAGAGAAAACAAAAGTGATTCCCCTAGTAGTGGCGATCGAACGGGGAACAGCCTAAACCGTAGGAGTTTCGGCTTTTACGGGGTTGTAGGACTAAGACATACGATATAAATAAGAAGTGGAAGCATTCTGGAAAGTTTTGCCAAAGAAGGTGAAAGTCCTGTACACGTAACTATTTATAGAGTTATTAGTATCCTGAGTAGGGCGGGACACGAGGAATCCTGTCTGAATCTGCCAGGACCATCTGGTAAGGCTAAATACTCCTGAGAGACCGATAGTGAACAAGTACCGTGAGGGAAAGGTGAAAAGCACCCCGAACAGGGGAGTGAAATAGTTCCTGAAACCGTGCGCTTACAAGCGGTTGGAGTTCCGGTTATTCGGAATGACAGCGTGCCTTTTGCA